>NZ_JBIBST010000004.1:0-607631 GCF_043077765.1 Streptomyces sp. NPDC015661
AAGCCCAGTAATGGGTGGAGCTGACCGGTACTAATAGGCCGAGGGCTTGTCCTCAGTTGCTCGCGTCCACTGTGTTAGTTCTGAAGCAACGAACACGCCCCCTGCGGGGTGCGGCGGTTCGTAAACTTCATAGAGTTTCGGTGGTCATAGCGTTAGGGAAACGCCCGGTTACATTCCGAACCCGGAAGCTAAGCCTTTCAGCGCCGATGGTACTGCAGGGGGGACCCTGTGGGAGAGTAGGACGCCGCCGAACAATCATTGTGGGAAAGCCCCGCACCTCTGGTGCGGGGCTTTTCTGCGTTTACGGCACGTCCCCTTTCGGAGGGGGCGTTTGTCGTCGGGCTCAGAGGCGGCCGGCTGCTTTCAGGGCCAGGTAGGCGTCCGCCAGGGCGGGGGCGAGGGTGTCGGGGGTGGCGTCGACGACCGTGACGCCATGACGCTGGAGCTGGTCCGCGGTGCGGGCGCGCTGGGACTGGGTCTGAGTGGCCGCCGCGGCCTCGTAGACGGCTTCGATCGTGCCACGGGCCTCGGCCATGCGCGTGACGTGGGGATCGGCGACCGACGCCACCAGGACCGTGTGGCGCTGGGCGAGCTGCGGGAGGACCGGGAGGAGGCCCTCCTCGATCGGGGCCGCGTCCAGGCTGGTCAGGAGGACGATCAGCGAGCGGCGAGGCGCGCGTGCCAGAGCCGTCGCGGCCAGGCCGCGGGCGTCCGTCTCCACCAGTTCGGGTTCCAGCGGGGCGAGGGCGTTGACCACGGCCGGGAGGACGTCGCCGGCGGAACGGCCCTGGACCTGGGCGCGGAGGCGGCGGTCGTAGGCCAGCAGGTCCACACGGTCGCCTGCGCGGGACGCGAGCGCGGTGAGGAGGAGGGCCGCGTCCATCGAGGCGTCCAGACGGGGCACGTCGCCCACGCGGCCCGCCGAGGTGCGGCCGGTGTCGAGGACGATCAGGATGTGCCGGTCGCGCTCCGGGCGCCAGGTGCGGACCGCGACGGCGGTCTGGCGGGCCGTGGCCCGCCAGTCGATCGAGCGGGTGTCGTCGCCGGGGACGTACTCGCGGAGGCTGTCGAACTCCGTGCCCTCGCCCCGGGTGAGCACGCTGGTGCGGCCGTCGAGCTCGCGGAGCCGGGCCAGGCGCGACGGCAGGTGCTTGCGGCTGGTGAAGGGCGGCAGGACACGGACGGTCCAGGGGACCTCGTGGTGGCCCTGGCGGGCCGCGAGGCCGAGGGGACCGAAGGAACGGACCGTGACCCGTTCGGCGTGGCGGTCGCCGCGGCGGGTCGGGCGCAGGCTCGTGGTGAGGCGGCGGCGCTCGCCGGCGGGGACGGTCAGTCGCCGGCGTGAGGAGGCCTGTTCGGTGCCGGGGAGCCAGCTGCTGGGTGGCCAGGCGTCGCGGAGCTGGGCGCGGAGGCGGCGGCGGGACGGGTTGGTGACGGTGAGCTGAACCTCGGCTCCGTCACCGAGTCGAACGGATGTATCACCACTTCGGGTGAATTGGAGCGTTCGTACTGGCGCCGCCATCGCATAGTCGCACAGAATTGCGAGTGAGAGAGGCGCGTTCACCGCGAGCATCCCCGCCCAGCTGGGGGCGAGGATGCCGACGGGGAGCGATCCGAGGGCCGCGATCAGCGCGGTTCGTCCGGTGAGGGCCATGGGGCGCCGTTCTCAGCGGGGTACGGGGACGTGGGCGAGGATCGAGTTGATGACGGAGTCGGGGGTGACCCCCTCCATCTCGGCCTCGGGCCGCAGGTGGATGCGATGACGCAGGGTGGGGAGAGCGAGGGCCTTCACATCGTCCGGGGTGACGTAGTCCCGGCCGGTGAGCCAGGCCCAGGCGCGGGCGGTGGAGAGCAGGGCGGTGGCGCCTCGGGGAGAGACCCCGAGCGTGAGTGAGGGGGATTCACGCGTGGCACGACAGATATCCACGACATAGCCGGCGATCTCGGCGGAGACCGAGACCTTGGCGACGGCGGCCCGGGCCGCTTCGAGCTCGGCGGGTCCTGCGACGGGGCGGACGCCGGCGGCCTTCAGGTCGCGGGGGTCGAATCCCTCGGCGTGACGGGTGAGGACATGGATCTCGTCCGCGCGCGAGGGTAGAGGGACCGTCAGCTTCAGCAGGAACCGGTCCAGTTGGGCCTCGGGGAGCGGGTAGGTGCCCTCGTACTCGACGGGGTTCTGGGTCGCGGCGACCAGGAACGGCTCCGGGAGGAGACGCGGGGTGCCGTCGACCGTGACCTGGCGTTCCTCCATCGCCTCCAGGAGGGAGGACTGGGTCTTCGGGGGCGTGCGGTTGATCTCGTCGGCGAGCAGCAGGTTGGTGAAGACCGGACCTGGCTGGAAGGAGAACTCGGCGGTGCGGGCGTCGTAGACCAGGGAGCCGGTGACGTCGCTCGGCATCAGGTCGGGGGTGAACTGGACGCGCTTGGTGTCGAGTTCGAGGGCGGCGGCCAACGAGCGGACCAGGAGGGTCTTGGCGACTCCGGGGACGCCTTCGAGGAGGACGTGTCCCCGGCAGAGCAGGGCGACGACGAGACCGGTGACGGCGGGGTCCTGGCCGACCACGGCCTTCGCGATCTCGGTGCGCAGGGCCTCCAGGGAGGCGCGGGCGCTGTCCGAGTCCGTGGCGGTCTCGGGGGTCGGGGCGCTCATGAGGTGCGTACCTCTCTTTCGAGGGCGTCGAGTTGGTCCGCCAGGCGGATGAGGGTGGCGTCGTCGGCGGGAGCCGGGCCGAAGAGGAGGTTCCTGGGGTCCGCGGTGGTCTCGGGGAGACGGGCGGAGAGTGCGGGGAGGAGACGGTCGGGGGAGTGGGCGTCCTGGACGGGGACGCCGAGCAGCGGGGCGAGCCGGGAGCGGGTCGCGGTGCGCAGGACGGTGGCGGCGCGGTCGCGGGCGTTCGCCTTGCGGTAGAGGCGGGCGCGGCCCTCGGTGGCCTCCGAGGCGCGGAGGGCCACGGGGAGGCGTTCGGTGACCAGGGGGCCGAGGCGGCGGCCGCGCCAGAGGGCTGCGAGCAGGGCCGCGAGGGCGAGTTGGAGGGCGCCCCACAGCCAGCCGGAGGGGATGAGGGAGAGGAAGTTGCCCGTGGTGTCGTCGGACGGCGTGTCGGCGGTTGCCGAGGCATCGGAGAGGGAGGGGAGGTACCAGACGAGATGGGGCTGGGAGCCGAGGAGTTGCAGGGCCAGCGAGGCGTTGCCCCGTTGGTCGAGGCGGGAGTTGTAGAGGATGTCGGGCGAGCCGAGGAGGACCGTGTCGCCGGTGCCGGTGCCGGCGGTGGGGAGGTGGAGCAGGGTCGGCCGGCCGTCGGCGCGGTAGCAGGCGGAGGCGGTGGTGCCGGGGGAGGTCTCGTAGCGTTCGCCGCCGAGGTCGACGCTGCCGGCGCGGGTGGCGGCCGGCAGGGTGCAGGCGGGGGTGCGTTCCCGTACCGGGGTGCTCGGGGCGCTGGTGACTCCCGGGGCGAGGGTGGAGAGGGAGGCACGGCCGGCGCCGATGAGGACCGTGCGGCCGGCGGCGTTCTCCATGACCGTGTGGAGCGTGGACTGCTGAGTGTCCGTCAACAGGTCGGGGGTGGTGACCAGGAGGGTCGTTCCGGTGTCCGCGGCCGCGGTGGCCTCGTCGAGGGTGGTGGCGAGGGTGACGGTGACGCCGCGGGCCTTGAGGAGCTCGGCGACGGCCAGGCTGCCGTGGGGGTCGGCGGAGCGCGGGTCGAGGGCGTCGTGGGCGTCGGAGGCACGGACGGTCGCGAGGGCGAGGCCGCCGATCAGGACCAGGGCGAGGACGAGCACGGCGCCGCGGACGCGGGTCCACACCTGACGGGCCGTGGGGGCGGTCGAGGTTCCGGCGGCCGGGCGGCTCATGCGGGTGTCCCCGTGGAGGCGGTGTCGAGGGTGGGGCGGGTCCGCTCCAGGGCGGTGTCCAGTGCCTCGACGCGACGGTACGCGGGCTCGTCGGCGGTGCGGCCGCCGTATGTGACGTCGTCGAAGGTGCGGGCCGCCAGGCGCAGGTCGTCCGCGTGGGAGGGGATGGAGCGGCCGGCTTCGGCGGCGGCCTCGTCGGCGGTGCGGCCGGGGCGGGGTTCGAGGAGGGTGCGCTCTTCGAGGGAGCGGACGATGGCGCGCATCCGTTCCTGGACGGCCTCGTTCCAGCGGCCGGCGGAGGCGTGCCGGGCGGCGGCCGTGCGGTGGTCGCGGGCGGTGCGGGGGCCGTCGGCGAAGAGCGAGTCGCCGGTGGTGCCGGGGGACCGGTGCGGGGTGCCGAGGCGCCACCAGAGGGCGGCGGCGAGGGCGGCCACGAGCAGGACGACGACGACGAGGCCGAGGACGCCGCCCGGGGTCGCCCCCGAAGCGGTGCCGAAGAGGTCGTCGAGCCACTCCCAGAAGCGGTCGAGGCCGCGCTGGAGGAGGTTCGGGTCGTTCTGGTGGTACTTCGGGTCGGAGAGCTCCCGCTCCGCCGCCTCGCGGGCGGGGACGCGGGAGATGTCCACCGGTGTGTCGCCGTCGGCCCGCAGCCGTGTCAGTGCCGCGGCCGCTCCCCCCGTGACCGTCACCGCATCAGCCCCCGACGGTGTCGGTGCCCGGCGTGGGGCCGTAGCCGGGGAGGCCGGCGGCCCGGGCCAGTTCGAGGTCCAGGGCTTCGCGGCGGATGCGCTGGTCCACGTAGAGGAGGACCGTGACACCGGCCGAGATCGGGTAGGTGAGGGCGCTGGTGATCACGCCGCCGATGCCCGTGACGATCAGGAACGGCCAGCCGAAGGTGGTGGCGTTGCCGGAGAGCAGGCCCTCGAAGCCGTCGCCGTCCACCATGAAGCCGATGGCGGTGAACGGGATCGCGATGATCATGGCGAAGAGGAAGATCAGCAGCTGCGTCAGCACCGTGATGCCGAAGATCCGCCACCACGAGCCCTGCACCAGCTTCGCCGAGCGCTTCAGCGACTGGACGACGCCCCGGCGCTCCAGCATCAGGGCGGGAGACGCGAGGCTGAAGCGGATCATCAGCCAGACGACCGCCACGATGGCGCCCAGACCTCCCAGGAAGGTCAGGGCCACCCCGGCGGCGCCGCCGATCAGGAGGCCGGGGAACAGGCCGACGCTCACGACGGCGGCGGCCGTCGCCGCGAGCAGCAGGGTCAGGCCGAGCAGCTGGAGCAGCCGCGGGCGGGCCTCCTGCCAGGCGGAGCCCAGCGAGACCGGGCGGCCGAGGACGGCACGGCTGATGACGACGGTCAGCAGGGCGGCGCTCACGAGCGACGCCATCATCGTCACGAGCAGGGCGGGGCCCAGGCCGATCAGGGAGGCCTGGGCGGAGTCCAGGGACTGCTCCAG
Source organism: Streptomyces sp. NPDC015661 (assembly GCF_043077765.1). Classification (NCBI taxonomy): domain Bacteria; kingdom Bacillati; phylum Actinomycetota; class Actinomycetes; order Kitasatosporales; family Streptomycetaceae; genus Streptomyces; species Streptomyces sp. NPDC015661. The sequence continues at coordinate 5,317 of NZ_JBIBST010000004.1, forward strand.
CTGTTCGGCGGGCGTGGCGTCCGGGTTGAGCTCCGGGCCGGCCAGCACGAGGTAGCGCTGGGCCAGGACGTCGGCGATCTGGGAGATCACCGCGACCGTGACCGAGATGGAGAGGACCGTGCGCCAGTAGGTGCGGAGGGTCTTCACCGCGCCGTCGAGGATCTCGCCCATGCCCAGCGGCCGCAGCGGGATGACTCCGGGCTTCGCGGCCGGAGGCCTGCCCCAGTTGACGTGCGGGGGCGGGGTTCCCCAGTTCTGGCCGGGCGCGGGCTGCGGGGTCCGGTCGGTCGGCGGGGACCACTGGCCGGCGGGCGGCTGGTCCTTGGACCACTGGGTGGCGGAGCCGTTCGCGTCGGCCGCGGCGGGGGGCACGGGGGCCCCGGAGCCGTCCTGGCCGTCGGAGGGGGCGGATCCGGGCGAGGTCCAGCCCGGAGTGTCGTTCACGGTCGTCCACCTCGGAGGAATGGTCGCGGTGCCGGATCGGCGAACCGGCTCGGTCACGGCGGCCGACACCTGACACGGCGGCGGGCCGGGTGCCATCGTGCCACGCGGGGCCCGCCCGTGGGCCGGAGCCCGGATCTCCTTCGTACCTTTGTCCGGACCTTCATTGTGGGAGCCGCAGGCTGCACACTGTGCGGATGCCCGATCAGGACGCGCGACCCGTGCGCCGGCGGGCCGAGCGGGCCGTCGACCACGAGATCAGGCCCGGGCTGGGGGAGGCGCTGTGGGACAGGTCACGGCAGGTAACGATTGGCTAATGGGATGATGTCGATATGAAGGGACGCGTTCTTGTCGTCGACGACGACACCGCACTGGCCGAGATGCTCGGCATCGTGCTGCGGGGTGAAGGGTTCGAGCCGTCGTTCGTCGCGGACGGTGACAAGGCGCTTGCCGCTTTCAGAGAGGCCAAGCCCGACCTGGTGCTGCTCGACCTGATGCTGCCCGGAAGGGACGGCATCGAGGTGTGCCGGCTCATCCGCGCCGAGTCCGGGGTGCCGATCGTCATGCTCACGGCCAAGAGCGACACCGTCGACGTGGTCGTGGGCCTGGAGTCCGGCGCCGACGACTACATCGTGAAGCCGTTCAAGCCGAAGGAGCTCGTCGCCCGGATCCGGGCGCGGCTGCGGAGGTCCGAGGAGCCCGCCCCCGAGCAGCTCACCATCGGCGACCTGGTCATCGACGTGGCCGGGCACTCCGTGAAGCGGGACGGCCAGTCCATCGCGCTGACCCCGCTGGAGTTCGACCTGCTGGTGGCGCTCGCGCGCAAGCCGTGGCAGGTCTTCACCCGTGAGGTCCTGCTCGAGCAGGTCTGGGGCTACCGGCACGCGGCCGACACCCGGCTGGTGAACGTGCACGTCCAGCGGCTGCGCTCGAAGGTCGAGAAGGACCCCGAGCGCCCGGAGATCGTGGTCACCGTCCGCGGTGTCGGTTACAAGGCGGGACCGAGCTGACATGAGCACAGGCAGTACTGCTCCGAGGCCCGGGGACCCGGGAGTCCGTACGGGGCGGACTGCCGGACCGGGGCGGGGGGGCTCGCGTTTCGGCCGTCTGCTGCGCAGCAGGGCGGTCCTGCGCCTCTTCGCGCGCTGGGTGCGCCGGCCACTGCTGCCCGCTGTGCGGCTGTGGCGGCGGAACATCCAGCTGAGGATCGTCGCGGGCACCCTGCTGATGTCCCTCGGAGTCGTGCTGCTGCTCGGCATCGTCGTCATCGGGCAGGTCCGCAACGGTCTGCTCGACGCCAAGGAGAGGGCCGCCCAGAGCCAGGCCGCCGGAGGGTTCTCCGCCGCCCAGGACCGGGCGGCGACCACCCCCTCGGCGCCCGGGCAGCAGGACGGCGGACGGGCCGGCGCCTCCGTGAACTGGCGCTCCACGCTGGTCGAGCAGCTCGCCAGTGGCGGGCAGAGCGCCTTCAACGTGGTCGCGCTCTCCCTCGACACCGGTGACACCGCGAGCCGCGGCGCCCGGGCCTCGGGCGAGGTCGACCCGACCACGAGCATCCCGGCGGACCTGCGGCACTCGGTCGCCCAGGGCACCGGGACCATCCAGAAGTTCACGCGCATCCACTACACCAGCGGCAAGGCGTCCGAGGCCGGCCTGGTGATCGGCAAGCGGCTGAACGACGCCGACGGCGACCAGTACGAGCTGTACTACCTCTTCCCGCTGACCCAGGAGGAGGACTCCCTCACCCTGGTCAAGGGCACCCTGGCGACCGCCGGACTCTTCGTCGTCGTCCTGCTCGGCGCGATCGCCTGGCTCATGGTGCGCCAGGTCGTCACGCCCGTACGGATGGCCGCGGGGATCGCCGAACGGCTCTCGGCCGGCCGCCTCCAGGAACGCATGAAGGTCACCGGCGAGGACGACATCGCGCGTCTCGGCGAGGCCTTCAACAAGATGGCCTCCAACCTCCAGCTGAAGATCCAGCAGCTGGAGGAGCTCTCGCGGATGCAGCGGCGCTTCGTCTCCGACGTCTCGCACGAGCTGCGCACCCCGCTGACCACCGTCCGGATGGCCGCCGACGTCATCCACGAGGCCCGCGCCGACTTCGACCCGATCACCGCCCGCTCCGCCGAACTCCTCGGCGACCAGCTCGACCGCTTCGAGTCGCTGCTCTCCGACCTCCTGGAGATCAGCCGCTTCGACGCCGGCGCGGCCGCCCTCGAAGCCGAGCCGATAGACCTGCGCCAGGTCGTCCGCCGGGTCATCGGCGGCGCCGAACCCCTCGCCGAGCGCAAGGGCACCCGGATCGTCGTCCTCGGCGACCAGCAGCCCGTGGTGGCCGAGGCGGACGCCCGCCGGGTCGAGCGGGTACTGCGCAACCTCGTCGTCAACGCCGTCGAGCACGGCGAGGGCCGCGACGTGGTCGTGAAGCTCGCCGCCGCCGGCGGGGCCGTCGCCGTCGCCGTACGCGACTACGGCGTCGGGCTCAAGCCCGGCGAGGCCACCCGGGTCTTCAACCGCTTCTGGCGCGCCGACCCGGCACGCGCGCGGACGACCGGCGGCACCGGCCTCGGCCTGTCGATCGCCGTCGAGGACGCGCGGCTGCACGGCGGCTGGCTCCAGGCCTGGGGCGAGGCCGGCGGCGGATCGCAGTTCCGGCTCACCCTCCCGCGCACCGCGGACGAGCCGCTGCGCGGCTCCCCGATCCCGCTGGAGCCCGAGGACTCACGGCGCAACCGCGAGCAGGCGGCCGCCGGACGCGAGCGGGAGAGCGGCCGGCTCACCTCGGTGCCGTCGCAGCCGGCGGGCGACCGGCCGGCGCTCGCCGTACCGCCGAGGCTGCCCGCGCCGCCGCGGGCGACCGTCGACCCGACGGCGCTGCCCGGCAGCGGCGCCCGGGTCGTGGCGCGATCGGCGACGGACGGCGAAGGAACCGGGGCGGGCACGACGACGGCCGGCGGGAACGGACATCTGGAGCGGGAGGACGGGACACGTGGGCGCTGACTCCCGAGCGGAGCACGCGGGGCGGGGACGGAGTACACGCGCGGTGGTCCTCGCCGCGTGCGGCGGGCTCCTGGTGACCGGATGCGCGACGATGCCCGACAGCGGGGACCTCCAGGCGGTCAAGGGCTCCAACACGGGCGACTCGCAGGTGCGGGTCTACGCCGTCGCGCCCCGGGAGAACGCGGACCCGGACGAGATCGTCGACGGCTTCCTGGAAGCCATGACCAGTGACGACCCCGGCTTCGCCACCGCCCGCAAGTACCTCACGAAGAAGGCCGCGCAGAGCTGGAGGCCGGAGCAGAGCATCACCGTGCTCACCACCGCGCCCGACCGCGAGCCGACCGACCGCAACGCCGACCCCGACAACCAGGGCCGAGCCTTCCCGCTGTCCGGGCGCAAGATCGCGACCGTGGACGCCCGGCACGCCTACCAGCCGGTCAGCCCCGCCGATTACCTCCAGTCGATCCACGTGGTGCAGCAGCTCTCGGCGAACGGCAAGGGCAAGGAGTGGCGCATCGACAGCCTCCCGCCCGGCCTGGTCCTCGGCGAGGCCGACTTCCTTCGCAACTACCGGTCGGTCAACAAGTACTACTTCGCCTCCGGGGAGGACTGGGTCGTCGCCGACCCCGTCTACATCCGGCAGCGACAGGACCCCGTCACCCGGATGGATCCGGTGACACAGACGGTCAAGGCGCTCCTCGAAGGACCGACGAACTGGCTGAAGCCGGCCGTCGACTCGCAGTTCCCCTCCGGCACGGAGCTGAAGAGCGGCGTCACCACGCTGACCACGGACGACCAGTCCACGCTGAGGGTGCCGCTCAACCGCAAGGCGGACCGGGCCGGTGTGGAGGCGTGCCGGCGGATGGCGGCGCAGCTGCTGTTCACGCTCGGCGACCTGACCTCCGTGCGGGTCGAGCAGGTGGAGCTCCTCGGGTCCGGCGGGCAGTCGCTGTGCCGGCTGGGCAAGGGGCAGGCCGCCGAGTTCGCGGCGGTGCGCGACACCGGCCGCGAGGAGCACCCCTACTTCGTCGACGAGCACGGCAAGCTGATGATGCTCCTGGTCGGCGGCAAGGAGGCGGACGCGCCGATCGAGGTTCCGGGGCCGTTCGGGAAGGGCACCGTGCCGCTCGGCTCCGCCGCCGTCGACCGGAGCGAGACCCGGGCCGCCGGGGTCGGCGAGGCCGGCCGCCAGCTGCTCGTCTCCTCCATCACCACGGAGCAGGACCCGCTGCCGCCGGTCCTGACCAGCAAGGCCGCCCGCCCGGCCGACCGGCTGTCCGCCCCCAGCTGGGACGTCCGGGGCAACCTGTGGGTCGCCGACCGGGACCCCGCCGCGCCCCGGCTGTGGATGGTGCCCGACGACGGCACCGGTCACCCCGTCCGGGTCCGCACGCCCTGGCTGGGGGACGGCGCCCGCATCGAGTCCCTCCGGGTCTCCGCGGACGGCGTACGGATCGCCATGGTCATCACGCGGGGCGAGCGCACGACCCTGCAGATCGGCCGGATCCAGCGGCAGACGACGGGCGAGGAACCGGTCGTCTCCGTCCTCGACCTCCAGCCCGCCGCGCCCCGGATGGAGTCGGTCACGGCCGTCTCCTGGGCGGGGCCGAGCCGGCTCGTCGTGGTCGGCAAGGAGGCGGGCGGCGTGCAGCAGATCCGCTACCTCCAGACCGACGGCTCGACCTCGACGACCTCGGTGCTCCCCGGTCTGAACGGGGTGACGTCGGTGGCCGCGCCGCACACGGACAAGGCGCCGGTGGTGGCCGACTCCGGCGACGACGGCATCGTCCGGCTGGCGCCGGGGACGAACTGGCAGCCGGTGGCCAAGAAGGGCTTCTCACCCGTCTACCCGGGCTAGGAGCCACCCCGCAGCACCCCGCCCGGGCCGGGCGGGGAAGGGGGGCACCTGACGTACTTCCGGGTTCCCCGAAGGTTTTCCACAGGGGTGGCCGGGAGGCGTCCCGAGGCGCACAGTGGAGCCATGCGGGGGTGGTGGCGCGAGATCGCCGGGCTGGTGCTGCCGGTCGCCTGCGGAGGCTGCGGCAGACCGCGGACGGAGGTGTGCGCGGACTGCGCGGACGCGCTCGCCGGGGCGGCGCCGCGCAGGGTGCGGCCCTCGCCCGAGCCCGCCGGGCTGCCCGTGGTGCACGCCGCCGCGCCGTACGCCGACGCCGTACGGGAGCTGCTCATCGCCCACAAGGAGCGCGGGGCGCTCACGCTCGCCGGGCCCCTGGGCGGTGCCCTCGCCGGGGCCGTGGCGGCCGCTGCCGGGCCCGTGGCGGGACCCGCGGACCGACCGCTGCTCCTCGTACCCGTGCCCTCCTCGCGGCGTTCCGTACGGGCGCGTGGCCATGATCCGACGCGGCGGATCGCGCTGGCCGCGGCGGCCCGGCTGCGGCGGGCGGGCAGGCCGGCGCGGGTCGTGCCCGTGCTGCGGCAGCGGCGGGACGTGGCGGACCAGGCGGGCCTGGGGGCGCGCGGACGGCTCGCGAACCTGTCGGGGGCGCTGGACGTCGTGCCGGGCGGGGCGCGGCTCCTGACGGCGGGAAGGGTGATCGTCGTGGACGACCTGATGACCACGGGCGCCTCGCTCGCGGAGGCGGCGCGCGCCCTCGGAGCCGTACACCTGCCGTTCATTCATGGAATACCGCACGGCTTACCGGCCCGTTCGGCGCAGCACGGAATCGAACAGCGGGTGGCGGCTGTGATCGCATCCTCTCCCGCTTCGTTCGAAATAAACCGGAACTCGCCGGAAACTTGGATCGTTGCAGGTGGTGAGAGGTGAAAGCACTCGAACGGAGGTATGTCGCGGTAGCGGGTGCCGACACCCGTCCGAAGGGGCTATGTTCGGTTGTGAGGAATGGCGAATGCCATCGCCTCACCGAATACATGGTTGCGCCTACAGGACAGGAGTTCAGGGCGAATTAACCTCTTGTCGATGGGGTGGAGATCTTGTCGACTGGGGAGGAGGAGGTCGAAGTCGCCAAGTCCGAGCTCCGGTAACCACCGGAGTCTGGTGCAAAGGGAGATGCCCGGCGGCCAAGGAGCCGACCAGGGCGATCCGGGAACGGAGTTCTGCGTGGACATCGTCGTCAAGGGCCGCAAGACCGAGGTGCCCGAGCGGTTCCGCAAGCACGTGGCCGAGAAGCTGAACCTGGAGAAGATCCAGAAGCTCGACGGCAAGGTGATCAGCCTCGACGTCGAGGTGTCCAAGGAGACCAACCCGCGGCAGGCCGAACGGTCCGACCGTGTGGAGATCACCGTCCATTCCCGAGGCCCGGTGATCCGGGCGGAAGCAGCGGCAGGCGACCCTTACGCAGCGCTCGACCTCGCCCACGGCAAGCTCGAGGCCCGACTGCGCAAGCAGCACGACAAGCGGTACACCCGCCGTGGCAACGGCCGGCTGTCCGCGGCGGAGGTCGGGGACGTGGTGCCCGGCGCCGCGAAGCTCAACGGAGACGGCCAACTGGCCGTGGACGAGACCGACAAGGTGCCCACCACGATGATGGGCTCCATCGAGGTCCAGGGCGAAGGCCCGCTCGTGGTCCGCGAGAAGACCCACCGGGCCGCACCGATGACGCTCGACCAGGCGCTCTACGAGATGGAGCTGGTCGGGCACGACTTCTACCTCTTCGTCGACTCCGACACCAAGCAGCCCAGCGTCGTCTACCGACGACACGCCTACGACTACGGCGTCATCCACCTGGAGAGCGACCCGCTCGCCGAGGGCGGCGGCGCCGGCGGAGCGCTCGGCGGCTGACCCGCCGCGCCGCACCGCCTCCGAACTGAGGTGTCCCTCTCGGTGCCCCTGGAGCGCATTTCGCGCCCCCAGGGGCACCCCCGTGCGTCCGTGGATCGCCCCGTGGCCGTCCGGGCATGAAATCATGGCGTGCACGCCAACCGGTGCCGAGCGAGCACGGGTTGGAGGACCGGAAACGAATTCAGGCCACGGCCTTCAGGGGGAGGAACGATGGCGGACAGCTTCGGACCGGTGCTCAGCGGGCGCGAGCACGGCGGTGCGGTCCCGGAGGGATCGGATTCGACCGGCGGAGCATTCCGCAAGGAGCCGATCCGGGTCCTCGTCGTGGACGACCATGCCCTCTTCCGCCGGGGACTCGAGATCGTCCTCGCCCAGGAGGAGGACATCCAGGTGGTCGGCGAGGCCGGCGACGGGGCCGAGGCCGTCGACAAGGCCGCCGATCTGCTGCCCGACATCGTTCTGATGGACGTACGGATGCCCCGGCGCGGCGGCATCGAGGCGTGCACCTCCATCAAGGAGGTGGCCCCCAGCGCGAAGATCATCATGCTGACGATCAGCGACGAGGAGGCCGACCTCTACGACGCGATCAAGGCGGGGGCGACCGGCTACCTCCTCAAGGAGATCTCCACCGACGAGGTCGCCACCGCGATCCGCGCGGTCGCCGACGGACAGTCGCAGATCAGCCCGTCCATGGCGTCCAAGCTCCTCACCGAGTTCAAGTCGATGATCCAGCGCACCGACGAGCGCCGGCTCGTGCCCGCGCCCCGGCTGACCGACCGGGAGCTGGAGGTCCTCAAGCTCGTCGCGACCGGAATGAACAACCGGGACATCGCCAAGGAGCTGTTCATTTCCGAGAACACGGTGAAGAACCACGTCCGGAACATCCTGGAGAAGCTGCAGCTGCACTCCCGGATGGAGGCCGTGGTCTACGCGATGCGGGAGAAGATCCTCGAGATCCGCTGAGCCGTCCCGCCGACGCCTTCCGCCGACGCCTTCCGCCGACGCCTTCCGTCGACGCCTTCCGCTGACCCCGTCCGGGGTCAGTCCAGGGCCGCCACCAGGGCCTTCGCCAGGTCGGGGTGGTCCACCCGCTCCACCGTCACCGCGTCGCAGCCCACCCACTCGGCCGCCTCGCGCAGGGCCTTCGCCACCGCCGGCACGGCCTTGGGGCCGTCGAGCGAGACCTGCTTCGCCACCAGCGTCCGGCCCTCCCGCGCCGGGTCCACCCGGCCGACGAGCCTGCCCCCGGAGAGGACCGGCATCGCGAAGTAGCCGTGGATCCGCTTCTGCTTCGGCACGTACGCCTCCAGGCGGTGCGTGAAGCCGAAGATCCGCTCCGTGCGGGGCCGCTCCCAGATCAGCGAGTCGAAGGGCGAGAGCAGCGTCGTGCGGTGCCGGCCGCGCGGCTCCGTCGCCAGCGCCGCCGGATCCGCCCAGGCGGGCTTCCCCCAGCCCGCCACCGTCACCGGCACCAGGCCCGAGGCCTCCACCGCCGCGTCGAACTGCTCGGCCTTGATCCGGTGGTAGTCGGCGATGTCCGCGCGCGTGCCGACGCCGAGCGCCTCGCCCGCCTGCCGCACCAGGCGCCGCACGCACTCGGCGTCGTCCAGGTCGTCGTGGAGCAGCGCCTCCGGGATCGCCCGCTCGGCCAGGTCGTACACCCGCTTCCAGCCGCGCCGCTCCGTGACCACGACCTCGCCGTACATCAGCGCCCGCTCGACGGCGATCTTGCTGTCGGACCAGTCCCACCACTCGCCCTTGTTCTTCGCGCCGCCCAGCTCGGTCGCCGTCAGCGGGCCCTGGTCCCGCAGCTGGTCGATCACCTTCTCGTACGCCCCGGCCGACAACTCGTGTCCCCAGTGCGGCCGGTCGCGGTAGGCGCGCCGGCGGAAGGCGAAGTGCGGCCACTCCTCGACGGGCAGGATGCAGGCGGCGTGCGACCAGTACTCGAAGGCGTTGGGTCGTGCCGGAGGCGCGCTGTCGGACCCCGTCGACCAGTACGCCTTCTCCACCGCCGGGCGGCCCACCGGGCCCAGGCGCGCGTACGGGATGAGCTCGTGCGAGCGGGCGAGGACCGAGATGGTGTCGAGCTGGACCTGCCCGAGCGAGCGGAGGACCCCGCGCACCCCGGCCCTGCGGTCGGGCGCGCCCAGGAAGCCCTGGGCGCGCAGGGCGATCCTGCGTGCGTCGTCGGCGGACAGTTCGGCGGCGGGGCGCGGCGCAGTCGTCATGGACCGCACCCTAGGCCCCGCCACTGACAGCGGGAGCGCTCAGACGTCACGGGCCGGGAGGTACGGCAGGGGGCTCGGCAGGCCGAAGTCGGAGGGGAGCAGGGCGCCGACCCAGGCGTCCCGGAGCGTGCCCTTGTTGGCGAGGCCCGCGCGCTGGACGCCCTCCAGGACGAAGCCGACGCGCTCGGCCACCGCGCGCGAGCCGGCGTTGCCGACCTCGGCGCGCCAGATCAGGCGGGTGCAGCCGAGTCCGGTGAAGGCCCAGTGGGCCAGTGCCCGGACGATCTCGGTCATGTGCCCGGCGCCGCGGTGTTCCTTCGCCAGCCAGTAGCCGACCTCCCAGACGCCCGCGCCGCGACTGGTCAGGCTGGTCGCGGCGAGCAGCGGGCCGCCCTCCACGGGCTCCGCGGCGAAGGCGTACTCGGTGTCCTCGCGCCAGCCGTCCGGGACGAGGCGGTGGACGAAGAGTTCCGCGTCCTCGCGCTTGTACGGGGAGGGGACGACGGTCCAGCGCTGGATGTCGGGGTCCTGGCAGATGGCGTACACGAGGTCGACGTCCTCGGGGACGAAGCTCCGCAGACGCAGCCGGTCGGTGGTGAGGGTGATGGGATCCATGCCGGGATTGTGGTGACCGCACGGACCGGAAGCGAACACTTTTCGGATGGGGCGGCACCTTCCGCCCACCTCGTGCGTTCTCTTTACGGGCGGGCGTACGGCTCGGGCACTGCGGGCCTCCCTGTGCGAGGGCGGTCTCGCTTACGATGGCCGTTGCGGTGGGGACCACCTGCCGTGCCCGCGCTCGCGTCCATCACAAGACCCAGTGCCAGGCCCGACCGGCAAGGAGACCAGCCTCAGTGTCCGTCTTCAACAAGCTCATGCGTGCAGGCGAAGGCAAGATCCTGCGCAAACTGCACCGCATCGCGGACCAGGTCAACTCCATCGAAGAGGACTTCGTCAACCTCTCCGACGCCGACCTGCGGGCGCTCACCGAGGAGTACAAGCAGCGGTACGCCGACGGCGAGAGCCTCGACGACCTGATGCCCGAGGCCTTCGCGACCGTTCGCGAGGCCGCCAAGCGCGTCCTCGGCCAGCGCCACTACGACGTCCAGCTGATGGGCGGCGCCGCGCTCCACCTCGGCCACGTCGCCGAGATGAAGACCGGTGAGGGCAAGACCCTCGTCGGCACCCTCCCGGCGTACCTCAACGCGCTCTCCGGCAAGGGCGTGCACCTGATCACGGTCAACGACTACCTGGCCGAGCGCGACTCCGAGATGATGGGCCGCGTCCACAAGTTCCTCGGCCTGTCCGTCGGCTGCATCCTGGCCAACATGACGCCGGCCCAGCGCCGTGAGCAGTACGCCTGCGACATCACGTACGGCACGAACAACGAGTTCGGCTTCGACTACCTGCGCGACAACATGGCGTGGTCCAAGGACGAGCTCGTCCAGCGCGGCCACAACTACGCCTGTGTCGACGAGGTCGACTCCATCCTCGTCGACGAGGCCCGTACGCCGCTGATCATCTCGGGCCCCGCCGACCAGGCCACCAAGTGGTACGGCGACTTCGCCAAGCTGGTCACCCGGCTGAGCAAGGGCGAGCCCGGCAACCCGCTCAAGGGCATCGAGGAGACCGGCGACTACGAGGTCGACGAGAAGAAGCGCACGGTCGCCATCCACGAGGCCGGCGTCGCCAAGGTCGAGGACTGGCTGGGCATCGACAACCTCTACGAGTCGGTGAACACCCCGCTCGTCGGCTACCTGAACAACGCCATCAAGGCGAAGGAACTGTTCAAGAAGGACAAGGACTACGTCGTCATGGACGGCGAAGTCATGATCGTCGACGAGCACACCGGCCGTATCCTCGCCGGCCGCCGCTACAACGAGGGCATGCACCAGGCGATCGAGGCGAAGGAGGGGGTGCAGATCAAGGACGAGAACCAGACCCTCGCCACGATCACCCTCCAGAACTTCTTCCGCCTCTACGACAAGCTCTCCGGCATGACCGGTACGGCCATGACCGAGGCGGCCGAGTTCCACCAGATCTACAAGCTCGGCGTCGTCCCGATCCCGACGAACAGGCCGATGCAGCGCAAGGACCAGTCCGACCTGATCTACCGGACCGAGGTCGCCAAGTTCGCCGCCGTCGTCGACGACATCGCGGACAAGCACGAGAAGGGCCAGCCGGTCCTCGTCGGCACGACCTCCGTCGAGAAGTCCGAGTACCTCTCGCAGCAGCTGGCCAAGCGCGGCATCCCGCACGAGGTCCTCAACGCCAAGCACCACGAGCGCGAGGCCACGATCGTCGCCCAGGCCGGCCGCCGCGGCGCCGTCACCGTCGCCACGAACATGGCCGGCCGTGGTACGGACATCAAGCTCGGCGGCAACCCGGACGACCTCGCCGAGGCCGAGCTGCGCCAGGCGGGCCTGGACCCGGTCGAGCACGTCGAGGAGTGGGCCGCGGCCCTGCCCGGCGCCCTGGAGCGGGCCGAGAAGGCCGTGAAGGCGGAGTTCGAGGAGGTCAAGGACCTCGGCGGTCTGTACGTCCTCGGCACCGAGCGCCACGAGTCGCGTCGTATCGACAACCAGCTGCGCGGTCGTTCCGGCCGTCAGGGCGACCCGGGCGAGTCCCGCTTCTACCTGTCGCTCGGCGACGACCTGATGCGTCTGTTCAAGGCGCAGATGGTCGAGCGCGTGATGGCCATGGCCAACGTGCCGGACGACGTGCCGATCGAGAACAAGATGGTCACCCGTGCCATCGCCTCCGCGCAGTCCCAGGTCGAGACCCAGAACTTCGAGACCCGTAAGAACGTCCTGAAGTACGACGAGGTCCTCAACCGGCAGCGCGAGGTCATCTACGGCGAGCGCCGCCGCGTCCTGGAGGGCGAGGACCTGCACGAGCAGGTCCAGCACTTCATGGACGACACGATCGACGACTACATCCGCCAGGAGACCGCCGAGGGCTTCGCGGAGGAGTGGGACCTCGACCGTCTGTGGAACGCCTTCAAGCAGCTCTACCCGGTGAAGGTGACCGTGGACGAGCTGGAGGACGCGGCCGGGGACCGGGCGGGCATCACCGCCGAGTTCATCGCCGAGTCCATCAAGGACGACATCCACGAGCAGTACGAGACGCGCGAGAAGCAGCTCGGCTCGGACATCATGCGTGAGCTGGAGCGGCGCGTGGTCCTCTCGGTCCTCGACCGCAAGTGGCGCGAGCACCTCTACGAGATGGACTACCTCCAGGAGGGCATCGGCCTGCGCGCCATGGCGCAGAAGGACCCGCTGGTCGAGTACCAGCGCGAGGGCTTCGACATGTTCACCGCCATGATGGAGGGCATCAAGGAGGAGTCCGTCGGCTACCTGTTCAACCTGGAGGTCCAGGTCGAGCAGCAGGTCGAGGAGGTCCCGGTGCAGGCGAGCGCGCCGTCGCTCGCCAAGGAGGACGCCGTGCCGGCGGGTGCCGGGCGTCCGGAGATCCGCGCCAAGGGGCTCGACACCCCGCAGCGGCCGGACCGGCTGCACTTCTCCGCGCCGACCGTGGACGGGGACGGCGGTGTCGTCGAGGGCGACTTCGCCTCCGACGACGCGGACTCCGGCGACGGTCTGACCCGTGCGGAGCGCCGCAAGGCGCAGAAGAACGCGGGCGGCGGGCGTCGCCGCAAGAAGTGACGTTCTGAACGTGCAGGAGGGGTCGGTCGCCGGTGGCGGCCGGCCCCTTCGTCATGGGTGGCGGGCGGCCACGCCGAGGCCGTCCAGTTCCACGGCGGCGCAGCGCCAGCGCTGGTCCTCGCCGCGCTCCAGGCGGAACGCCATGGCCCGCACGCGGGCGCCGGTCGCGATGGTCGCGAAGGCCTCGATCGCCGTGTGCGGCGGCTGCACCTGGATCGAGCAGCGGCGGAGGACCGGGCGGGGGCCGAGCGAGCGCAGGGGCGTCTCCGGGGCCAGCCGGACGAGCTGCTCGTACGCGTCTCCGACGGTGTGGCCGAGCATCCAGTGCACGGGCCGCTCCCCGCTCAGGACGGCGAGCAGGCGCTCGGCGAAGACGGTGTGCGGGGGGAGCGTGCGGGGCGGGCCGCCCTGGGCGGGGGTGCGGGGGCGGGTGCCGGCGGAGCCGCGCGGACGGGGTCCGGCGGAACCACGCGGGCGCGTGCCGGCCGGGCCGCCGGGGGCGTTGCGGGGGCGGGGCCGGGGGAGCGGCGAGGGCGTGGTGGTGAGCGTGGCGTTCATGGCGGGCCCCTGTCGTTGCGTAACCGAGTGATACCAGTCGGTAACTTCCGTTGGGGATCTTGTACGGGGGGACTCCGGGGCCCCGCAAGGGCCCTGCCGCGCCGGAGCGCCCTCGACATCGGATCACCTATCCGGGTGACGCGGTCGAAAATCGGCTCTCCGGCGGCTCGGCGCGCGGCCTTCCGCGGTGGACGGACGGCAAGTCCGGCCCGCCGCCCCGAAGGGGGACTCCGCACGTATCCTGAGGGCTCTCCGTCTACGAAAGCGGCCTGCCATGCGCGTCTACGTCCCTCTGACCCTCCCCGGTCTCGCACAGGCGCACAAGGCGGGCGAACTGGGGCCCGGTCCACTGACCGCCTACGCCGTCACCCCCGCACTGCGCGAGTGGTACGTCTCCGACGACATCGAGGAACTCGAGTACGCGGCGCTCAACCGGGCCGCCTCCGCCTCCCTGCGGCTCCTCGCCGGTGACCCCGAGGCGCCCCGGCGCCGGATCGTCGTCGCCGTCGACGTGGCCGACAAGGACGCGACCGTCGACCCCGACCGCGGGCTCGACGCCGGCTCCCTCGGCGAGGTCCGCGTCGCCGGAGCCGTACCGCTGACGAAGGCCGCGGCCGTGCACGCCGACGCGGACGACGCCGAGGCGGACGTCACCGCGGCGGCGGACGCGCTCGGCGCGGCGGACCAGGGCGACGACGACGCGCAGTTCGTCGTGGACGGGGCCGAGGACCACGAGCTGCTCTGGTTCGGGGTGCAGGAGATCCCGGGGCTGCTCGGCTGACTTCGCTGTCGGTCGGGCCGGGTACCGTCTTCGCATGGGGAAGCACGGAAAGCACCTGGTCTGGGACTGGAACGGCACACTGCTCGACGACATCGGCGCAGTGATCGGCGCGACGAACGCGGCCTTCGCCGAGCTCGGACTCGAGACGATCACGCTTGAGCGGTACCGCGAGCTGTACACGGTGCCGGTGCCGAAGTTCTACGAGCGCCTGATGGGGCGGCTGCCGACGGACGAGGAGTGGACCGTCATGGACGGGGCCTTCCACCGGCACTACTGGGAGCGGGCCGAGTCCTGCGGGCTCACCGCCGGGGCGGCGGAGCTGCTCGCGGCCCGGCAGGCGTCCGGGTTCACGCAGTCGCTGCTGTCGCTCGCGCCGCACGCCGATCTGATACCGCTCGTGCGGCGGTACGGGATCGCCGAGCGGTTCGTCCGCGTGGACGGGCGTCCCGACGCCTCGACCGACGGGAAGTCCGGGCACATGGTGCGGCACCTCGACGCGCTCGCCGTCCCGGCCGAGCGGGTCGTCGTCATCGGCGACGCCGCGGACGACGCGGTGGCGGCGGCGCATGTGGGGGCGCGGGCGGTGCTCTACACCGGCGGGTCGCACAGTCGGGCTTCGCTCGCGCGGGTCGGGGTGCCGGTGGTGGACTCCCTGGAGGAGGCCGTCGCCGTCGCGGAGGAGCTGGTCTAGGAGCGGGCGCCTCTCCCGCGGAGCGGGTGGCCGTGGGGCGGGTGGCCGTGGGGCGGCGTCCCTCCGGTGGTGGGTGGCGGGCGAGGCGGGCCGGGTGCGGCCCGGTGGGGGGTTGTGCCCACCCGTTCCGCCCTTGCGGAACGTATGCCCACAACCCCTGCAACCACCCGGGGTGTCAGCCCTTCGCGCGGAGGACCTTCAGGAATTCGCGCATCCAGGTGGGGTGGTCCGGCCAGGCGCGGGAGGAGACCAGGAGGCCGTCCACGACCGCCGCGCTGTCCTGGAAGGTCGCTCCCGCCGACTGCATGTCGAGCTCCAGGGCCGGGTAGGCCGTGACGTGGCGCCCCTCCAGGCCGCCGATCGCCGCCGTGAGCAGCGGGCCGTGGCAGATCTGGGCCACCGGCTTGTCGGCGTCGAAGAAGGCCTTGAGGATCTTCCGGAGCTCCGGATCGTTGCGCAGGTACTCCGGTGCCCGGCCGCCCGGGATCACCACCGCCACGTACGCCCCCGGGTCGACCTCGGAGAAGGCCAGGTCGGCGGGCCAGGTGTAGCCCGGCTTCTCCGTGTACGTGTCGTAACCCGGCTCGAAGTCGTGGACGACGAAGCGGAGCGTCTTGCGGGCCGGAGCGGCGATGTCGACCTCGTAGCCCTCCTCCAGAAGCCGCTGGTAGGGGTACATCACCTCCAGCGACTCCGCCGCGTCCCCGGTCACGATCAGGATCTTCGCCATGGCTCTCCCAGATCACAGATGGTCGGTCTGTCGTGCTGTGCCCATGGTTGCGCACGGGGTGCCTCCGGCGTGGTGGTTTGCCGAGGAGACACGTGTCGCTGTCCATATCGTCAAACTTCCCCCGCTCTTTTGTACGCATACGGCTCATGACGGTTCGGGGGTCGGGGGCGATAGGCTTTTGCCGTGATCAGCGCGATACGCCAGGGGGGCAGTGAAGCCCCCGGCTGCCGCCCGGACCGCGACAGCGGCCGGGCCGACCGTGCGTTCGCCGATCCTCTCCGTCCGGGCGTGCCGCGTTCCGTGGCCGATAACGACCTGGGCATCTCTCATCCGGGCATAACGTCGACTTCGACCGGAATCACCGCGTCGTGGCGTTGTGTCCTTTCTTCCACCGACGTCACGCAACGGCGCGCGACAGGAGTCAGAGGACATGCAGACCAAGCTGGACGAAGCAAAGGCCGAGCTGCTCGAGAGGGCCGCCCGGGTAGCTGAGCACAGCCCGGTCGGGGGGCGACTTCCGACGGGCCCGGAGGGCTCTGGGGAGCGTCCGGACCGGGACACCGTGCTCGATTACCTCCAGCGCTACTACCTGCACACCGCGCCCGAGGACCTCGCCGACCGCGACCCGGTCGACGTGTTCGGCGCCGCGCTCTCTCACTACCGGCTCGCGGAGAACCGCCCGCAGGGCACCGCGAGCGTGCGCGTCCACACCCCGACGGTGGAGGAGAACGGCTGGACCAGCAGCCACTCCGTCGTCGAGGTCGTCACCGACGACATGCCGTTCCTCGTCGACTCCGTCACCAACGAGCTGTCCCGCCAGGGCCGCGGCATCCACGTCGTGATCCACCCGCAGGTCCTCGTCCGCCGTGACGTCGCCGGGAAGCTCATCGAGGTCCTGTCGGCCCAGATCCAGGGCGAGCTGCCGCACGACGCGCTCACCGAGTCCTGGATCCACGTCGAGATCGACCGCGAGACCGACAAGGCCGACCTCAAGCAGATCACCAACGACCTGCTGCGCGTCCTCTCCGACGTCCGCGAGACCGTCGAGGACTGGGACAAGATGCGCGATGCCGCCCTGCGCATCGCCGAGGGCCTGTCGGCCGAGCCCACCGCCTCCGACCTGCGCCCGACCGAGGTGGAGGAGGCCCGCGAGCTGCTGCGCTGGCTCGCCGACGACCACTTCACCTTCCTCGGCTACCGCGAGTACGAGCTGGTCAACGGCGACGCCCTGTCCGCCGTCCCCGGCACCGGCCTCGGCATCCTGCGCTCCGACCCGCAGCACGGCGCCGACGACCAGGGCCACCACGCCCACCCCGTCTCGCCCTCCTTCAGCCGGCTGCCCGCCGACGCCCGCGCCAAGGCGCGCGAGCACAAGCTGCTGATCCTGACGAAGGCCAACAGCCGGGCGACCGTGCACCGCCCCTCGTACCTCGACTACGTCGGCGTGAAGAAGTTCGACGCCGACGGCAACGTCATCGGCGAGCGCCGCTTCCTCGGTCTCTTCTCGTCCGCCGCCTACACCGAGTCCGTCCGCCGGGTCCCCGTCGTCAAGCGCAAGGTCCAGGAGGTCCTCGCGGGCGCCGGCTTCTCGCCGAACAGCCACGACGGCCGCGACCTGCTCCAGATCCTGGAGACCTACCCGCGCGACGAGCTCTTCCAGACCCCGGTCGACCAGCTGCAGTCCATCGTCACCAGCGTCCTGTACCTCCAGGAGCGGCGCCGGCTGCGGCTCTACCTGCGCCAGGACGAGTACGGCCGCTACTACTCGGCCCTCGTCTACCTGCCGCGCGACCGCTACACCACCCGCGTCCGGCTGCGGCTCATCGACATCCTGAAGGAGGAGCTCGACGGCACCAGCGTCGACTTCACCGCCTGGAACACCGAGTCGATCCTCTCCCGTCTGCACTTCGTCGTCCGCGTCAAGCCCGGCACCGAGCTGGCGAAGCTCACCGACGCCGACGTCGACCGCATCGAGAACCGGCTCGTCGAGGCCGCCCGCTCCTGGGCCGACGGCTTCGGCGAGGCCCTCAACGCCGAGTGCGGCGAGGAGCGCGCCGCCGAGCTGCTGCGCCGCTACGGCAACGCCTTCCCCGAGGGCTACAAGGCCGACCACTCGCCGCGCGCGGCCGTCGCCGACCTCGTCCACCTGGAGGCCCTCGCCGGCAGCGGCAAGGACTTCGCGCTCTCCCTGTACGAGCCGGTCGTCGCCGGCCCCGGCGAGCGCCGCTTCAAGATCTACAAGACGGGCGACCAGATCTCCCTCTCCGCCGTCCTGCCGGTCCTCAACCGGCTCGGCGTCGAGGTCACCGACGAGCGCCCGTACGAGCTGCGCTGCGCCGACCGCACCCACGCCTGGATCTACGACTTCGGCCTGCGGATGCCGGTCGCGACCGGCAACGGCGGGGACTACTTCGGCGACGACGCCCGCGAGCGCTTCCAGGAGGCCTTCGCCGCCACCTGGACCGGCGAGGCCGAGAACGACAACTTCAACTCGCTCGTCCTCTCCGCCGGGCTCAACTGGCGAGAGGCGATGGTGCTGCGCGCCTACGCCAAGTACCTCCGCCAGGCCGGTGCCACCTTCAGCCAGGACTACATGGAGGACACCCTCCGCAACAACGTCCACACCACCCGGCTGCTCGTCAACCTCTTCGAGGCCCGCATGGCCCCGGAGCGCCAGCGTGCCGGCACCGAGCTGATCGACGCGCTCCTCGAGGAGCTGGACGCCGCCCTCGACCAGGTCGCGAGCCTGGACGAGGACCGGATCCTGCGGTCCTTCCTCACCGTCATCACGGCGACGCTGCGGACGAACTTCTTCCAGACGGCGGCCGACGGCAAGCCGCACTCCTACGTGTCGATGAAGTTCGACCCGCAGGCCATCCCCGACCTGCCGGCCCCGCGCCCCGCCTTCGAGATCTGGGTGTACTCCCCGCGCGTCGAGGGCGTCCACCTGCGCTTCGGCAAGGTCGCCCGAGGCGGCCTGCGCTGGTCCGACCGCCGTGAGGACTTCCGTACGGAGATCCTCGGCCTGGTCAAGGCGCAGATGGTGAAGAACACCGTCATCGTGCCGGTCGGCGCCAAGGGCGGCTTCGTCGCCAAGCAGCTCCCGGACCCGACCGTGGACCGCGACGCCTGGCTGGCCGAGGGCATCGCCTCGTACAAGACCTTCATCTCGGCGCTCCTCGACATCACCGACAACCTGGTCGCGGGCGAGGTCGTGCCGCCGGTCGACGTGGTCCGCCACGACGAGGACGACACGTACCTCGTGGTCGCCGCCGACAAGGGCACCGCCACCTTCTCCGACATCGCCAACGGCGTCGCGGAGTCGTACGGCTTCTGGCTCGGCGACGCCTTCGCCTCCGGCGGCTCCGCCGGCTACGACCACAAGGGCATGGGCATCACCGCCCGCGGCGCCTGGGAGTCCGTCAAGCGGCACTTCCGCGAGCTGGGCCACGACACCCAGACCGAGGACTTCACCGTCGTCGGCGTCGGCGACATGTCCGGCGACGTCTTCGGCAACGGCATGCTGCTCTCCGAGCACATCCGCCTGGTCGCCGCCTTCGACCACCGCCACATCTTCATCGACCCGAACCCGGACGCGGCCGTCTCGTACGCCGAGCGCCGCCGGCTCTTCGACCTGCCGCGCTCCTCGTGGGCGGACTACGACACCTCGCTGCTCTCGGCGGGCGGCGGCATCCACCCCCGCAGCGCCAAGTCCATCCCGGTCAACGGGCAGATGCGGGCCGCCCTCGGCATCGAGGCCGGCGTCACCAAGATGACCCCGGCCGAGCTGATGAAGGCGATCCTCCAGTCGCCCGTCGACCTGCTGTGGAACGGCGGCATCGGCACGTACGTGAAGTCCTCGGCCGAGTCCAACGCCGACGTCGGCGACAAGGCCAACGACGCCATCCGCGTCGACGGCCAGGACGTCCGCGCCCAGGTCATCGGCGAGGGCGGCAACCTCGGCGCGACCCAGCTGGGCCGCATCGAGTTCGCCCGCGCCGGCGGCCCCGAGGGCCAGGGCGGCAAGGTCAACACCGACGCCATCGACAACAGCGCCGGCGTCGACACCTCCGACCACGAGGTCAACATCAAGATCCTGCTCAACGGGCTCGTCGCCGAGGGCGACATGACCGTCAAGCAGCGCAACAAGATCCTCGCCGAGATGACGGACGAGGTCGGCGCGCTCGTCCTGCGCAACAACTACGCGCAGAACACCGCCCTGGCCAACGCCGTCGCCCAGTCGCCGTCCCTGCTCCACGCCCACCAGCGGTTCCTGCGCCGCCTGGGCCGCGACGGGGCCCTCGACCGCTCCCTGGAGTTCCTGCCCAACGACCGGCAGATCCGCGAGCTCCTCAACAACGGCCGGGGCCTGAGCCAGCCCGAGCTCGCCGTCCTCCTCGCGTACACCAAGATCACGGTGGCCGACGAGCTGATCGGTACGGAGCTGCCGGACGACCCGTACCTGCGCGGGCTGCTCCACGCGTACTTCCCGACGCTGCTGCGCGAGAAGTTCACCGAGGCCGTCGACAGCCACGCCCTGCGCCGCGAGATCATCACCACGGTCCTGGTCAACGACACCGTCAACACCGGTGGCTCGACCTTCCTGCACCGCCTCCGCGAGGAGACCGGAGCGTCGATCGAGGAGATCGTCCGCGCGCAGACCGCCGCCCGGGTCGTCTTCCGCCTCGGCCAGGTCTGGGACGCCGTCGAGGCCCTCGACAACGTGGTGCCGGCCGACATCCAGACCCGGATGCGGCTGCACTCCCGCCGGCTCGTCGAACGCGGCACCCGCTGGATGCTCAACAACCGGCCGCAGCCGCTCCAGCTCACCGAGACCATCGAGTTCTTCGCGGACCGCGTCGAGGAGGTCTGGGCGCAGCTGCCGCAGCTGCTGCGCGGCGCGGACCTGGAGTGGTACCAGTCGATCCTGGACGAGCTGACCGAGGTCGGCGTGCCGGAGGAGCTCGCGCTGCGGGTCGCCGGCTTCTCCTCCGCCTTCCCGACGCTCGACATCGTCGCGATCGCGGACCGCATGGGCAAGGAGCCGCTCGCGGTCGCCGAGGTCTACTACGACCTGGCCGACCGGCTGCGGATCACCGACCTGATGGACCGGATCATCGAGCTGCCGCGCAGCGACCGGTGGCAGTCGATGGCCCGTGCCTCGATCCGCGAGGACCTCTTCGCGGCGCACGCGGCGCTGACCGCCGACGTCCTGACGGTCGGCAACGGCACCACGAGCCCCGAGGAGCGGTTCAAGGCCTGGGAGGAGAAGAACGCGGCGATCCTGGGCCGCGCGCGGACGACCCTGGAGGAGATCCAGGGCTCGGACACCTTCGACCTGGCGAACCTGTCGGTCGCCATGCGGACGATGCGGACGCTGCTGCGCTCGCACAGCTGACGTTCTGAGCTCACGCAGCTGACGGTCCGAGCTCACGCAGCTGACGGTCTGAGAGGGAAGGGCCCCGCCGGTGTTCCGGCGGGGCCCTTCCCCGTGTTCGCGCGGATGTCGTTTCCCGTCTTGCCCCGGATTCAGACGTACGTCGTCGTCGCCGCGTCCGGCTCCTCCGGCGGCCTCCGGCTCAGCCAGCGCCGCGCCAGCTCCGTCGGGAAGCGGCGCCCGCTGCGCGCGAGGACCACGCCCCGGACCAGCTCCAGCTCGTCGCCGCCGTGGAAGCCGTGGTCACGGCCCGGCACCAGGGGCGTCCACGGGTCGGGGCCGGTGCGGCGCGCGGTGGTCCGCCGCCGGGTGCCGTAGCTGCTCAGGTCGCGCACGTGGATCGTGCCGCCGGAGATCCGCAGCTCGACATGGGCGCGGCTGAGACCGGCCGTCCGCTCCGCCGGGACGAGACCGTGCAGCGAGATCCCGCCGGGGCCCGGGGCGCGCCCGACCCGGACGGTCGTGCCGTCCTCCAGGGTGAAGCGCTCGACCGGCTCCCCGTCGAGGAGCAGCTTGAGCTGGGCCGTCGCCGTCCGGGGGCCGGCGTCGAGCAGCGGCCTGCCGTGCTGCTCGCAGCGGGGGACGCCGCCGCGCATCCGGGGGAGCAGGGCGAGGCTCCCGCGCCCGGTGTCGTAGAGGGTGCAGTGGGGGTCGGGGCAGCGCCAGTTGCGGCGCACGACCTCCGAGAGCGGTTTGCGGCGGCGGTCGAGGAGGCCCTTCTCCTTGAGCGCCGACTCCTCCAGCTTCCGGGAGATGGCCAGGGCGGAGGCCACTCCCATGTCGCGGGGTTCCAGGACGACCGTGCCGTCGGGGCCGGGGGCCGGGCGGAGGAAGTCGTCGGTGTTGCCCTGGATCCAGCGGTAGGCGAGCCGGGCGTCGCGGAAGAAGTCCCCGGAGATGACCGGGATGCCGGTCATCTCGCACAGTTCGAGGACCCGCTGGTCGGCGTCCCCGAGCTCCTCGACGAGACCGCGCCCCACCCAGCGGCCGAGCCGCTCGGCCTCCTCCGGGTCCGCCCATTCGTGGCGGCCGCCGAGCCGCAGGCTGCGGTCGGAGACGAGGTAGAGCGGGACGTCCGGGTCGCGGGCGAGGGCGGCGGCCGCGTCGACGACCAGCCGCAGCCGGTGCAGGGAGCGGCCCGCCCGGCCGCCGAGCGTCCGGTCGCGGACCACGTTGGAGAGGTCCACCAGGAAGGCGGCCCGCTCGAAGTCCGCGGTGAGGTGCCGTTCCAGCGGCATGGTCCCTCCCCTAGAGCTTCCAGACGGTGAGCTGGGCGAAGTAGTTGGGCAGGTCGTTCTCGGCGTTCTTGGTGATCTTGGTGATCTCCAGCATGGCGAGCCGGT
This sequence comes from Streptomyces sp. NPDC015661, assembly GCF_043077765.1. Classification (NCBI taxonomy): domain Bacteria; kingdom Bacillati; phylum Actinomycetota; class Actinomycetes; order Kitasatosporales; family Streptomycetaceae; genus Streptomyces; species Streptomyces sp. NPDC015661. The sequence goes on from NZ_JBIBST010000004.1 coordinate 27,954, forward strand.
CGTCGCTGGTCTTTCCGCACAGGAGGGTGCCGACGGGGATCTCCTCGCGGAGCTTGTCGGCCTCGATCTCCTGGGGGAGGACATCGCCCTGGGAGCCCTCCAGGCACTGGCGGGCGGTCTTTCCGGCGCTCTTGCCCAGGCCGCTGGGGAACTCCCAGTCGCCGCCGGAGACCTCGCTCATGATGATTTCGGAGTCCCAGCGGTTGAAGTCGCCGGTGCCCTTGATCTCGGGGACGTCGAGGTCGACCCCGGCGATCTCCGGTTCGGCGGGTGCCCGCAGGGCGAAGGGCCGGTCCTCGAAGACGAGGGTGTACCCGGCGTCGTCGGCGGCCGGCGTCGGGGTGGTGGTCTTCGGGGCGGTGCTCCCCTGGTCCTTCGTGGGGCCGGGGGTCCGGTCGGCGGTCGGTGTGCTGCCGCCGCCGCGGGCGTCGTCGCCGCCGTCCCCGTCGCCGCCGAACATCTGGGCGACGCGCCAGGTGCCGACGACCAGGAGGACGGCGACGGTCGCGGCGACCGCGATCTGTGTCTGCCGGCGCGGGGAGTGCCGGGGGGCGGCGGGCGGGTTGTAGCGCGGCTGGGACCCGAAACCCGGCGGCGGGGTCGGTCCTGCGGCCGGCGGTGCGAAGGTGTGGGTCGCGTCGGCGGTCGGCGCCGCGAAGGGCTGCGTGGGGCCGGTGCCGGTCGGCGGTGCGAAGGCCTGCGTCGGGCCGGTGCCGGGCGGCGGGGTGCTGTCCCGCAGGGTGGGCTCGTGGATGGGCGGCGGCAGGGTGGGCCCGGTGCCGCCCGGGGCGGTTCCGGGGGCCGTGGCCAGGGGCGGCACGGTCGGTTCGTCCGCCGGGACGGTGCCGTCGTCCGGGCGCGGCGGACGGGCGGCCGCCCGTACGCGGCGGTCGACGGCCGCGGCCACGGGGGCCGGCAGCCAGTCGCCGAGCGCGGTCAGCGGGCGTCCCGCGGCGCGCTCGCACCAGTCGGTCAGCTCGGCGGGGGTGATGCGGTCCGCCGGGTCGGCGGTGAGGCAGCGCTCCAGGAGCGGGCGCAGCTCCGTCGGGTAGCCGTCGAGGTCCGGGGGCCGCAGGGCGGTGTTGGCGATCCGGGTGCCCACGGTGAACGCCCCGCCGTCGCCGTAGGGGTGGCGTCCGGTGGCGGCGACCGCCGCGATGAGGCCGAGGGAGAAGACGTCGCCGGCCGGGGTGACCGGTTCGCCGAGGGCGTGCTCCGGCGACATGTACTGCGGGGTGCCGATGATCCGCCCGCTGCGGGTGATCTGGGTGGCGTCGGCGGCCCGGGCGATGCCGAAGTCGATGACGAACGGGCCGGTGGGGGCGAGCATGATGTTGCTCGGCTTCAGGTCGCGGTGGACGACCCCGGCCGCGTGGATCGCGGTCAGGGCCCGGGCCGCGCAGCCGACGAGCGGGAAGACGGTGGTCAGGGGCAGCGCCCCGAAGGCGCCGAGCGCGTCGTGCAGCGCGATGCCCGGGACGAAGGCGGAGGCCAGCCAGGGGGAGGTGCCCGAGGTGTCGTGGTCGACCACGGGCACCAGGTGGTAGCCCTGCACCCGGCGGGCGGCCTGCACCTCCTGCTCGAAACGCTGCCGGAACTCGGGGTCCTGGCCGTACTCGCGCAGGATCAGCTTCAGGGCGACGGGCTGGCCGCCCCGCGTGTGCGAGAGGTAGACGGTGCCCATGCCGCCCGCGCCGAGCCGGGCGACCAGCCGGTATCCGGCGATCTCCCGGGGGTCGTCGGGGCCCAGGGGCGTGAGTATGTCGTCGACGCCGGTACCGATGAGAGCCTCCCCCGCTCTGTCAGCCGCTGCCAGGTGCTGACAGCGCTTTCCGGACGAGCCTACGACACGGTGGAGCTCCCCAACTTCCCTCCCGCGAGGGTGGGTTCATTCGGCCGGCGGCCCGCCGGCGGTCGAGGTCCACAGACGGCGGGCGGCGAGCAGGGCCGCCGCGAGGAGCAGGGCGTTGCGGAGCACCATGACGGCCACGCCGGTGGGGGTGCCGGCGACGACCTCGTCGTAGAGGACGGGGTACGCGAGGGAGCTCAGCGCGGCCGCCGGGAGGAGCAGCAGGGCGACCGGGCGCATCACGGTGTGGCGGGAGGTCAGGCAGGCGGCGGCGAGGCCGAGCAGCCAGATCATGTACTGGGGGCTGATCACCCGGCTGGTGACGGTGAAGAGCAGGACGGCGGCGAAGGCCGCGTCGAGCGGGGTGGCGGGGGTCCAGCGGTGGGCCGTGAGGCGCCACAGGAGCAGCCAGCCGAAGGCGATGACGGTGAGCATCAGGGCGAGGTGCCCGAGGGTGGAGACGTACGGGCCGACGTACTCGAAGGCCCCGTAGCGGAACTCGACCCTGCCGGGCCAGACGCCGGTGGCGCGGGCGACCGCGAGGGCCGTGCCGCCCAGGGACTCGATCTGGATGCCGCGGCTGCCCTGCTGGCGCAGGAAGCCCAGCGAGTCGGAGAAGAACAGCGCCAGGGTGGCGAGGAGGGCGAGCGCGGTGACGGCGGCGGCGGTCCAGGCCTCCCGGGTGGTACGGCCCCGGGGCGTGCCGATCAGGGCGAGCGCCGGCCACACCTTGACCATGGCGCCGATCCCGGCGAGCGCCCCGCCGAGCTGGTGGGCGGCGGTGGAGCGGGCGGTCAGGGCGAGGAGCGCGAGCACGGCGAGGGCGGTGGTCTGGACGTCGTACCGGGCGAGCGGCAGATGGAGGAGGAGGGGGAGGCCGCAGACCCAGATCCAGGCGCCGTGGGTGAGGCGGGCGCTGTCGGCCCGGGTGAGGGCGAGGGCGACGAGGGCGTCGGCGAGGACGGTGAGGGTGACGAAGGCCTGGAAGTAGCTGAGCCAGGGGAGGATGCCCGGCGACATGATCACGAGTCCCGCGCCGGGCGGGTACTGCCAGGTGACGTCGCCGGGCGGGAAGGTGCCGTCGGCGAACATCCCGTACCAGTGCTGGTAGAGGGCGACCTCGCGGCCGACCCCGCCGATGCCGAGGTCGTCTCGGGCGAGGAGCAGGAGCATCCCGGCCCGGGTGAGGAGCCAGACGGCGGCGAGGGCGAGGTGGGGGCCGCGGCCGACGGTGACGAAGGTGGCGGAGGTGAAGGTGTCCGAGTCGAAGGGGGACCCGGTGAGGGCGGGGGGCTCGCTCGCGGAGCGGGGTGGCGACTGGAGGGGGTCCGGCTGCGGCTGATCGTTCGTCATCCCACCGCACTTTAGACCGCTATGTCTTATTTGTTGGTCTTCTTGGTCTCCGGCTTGGCCGTGAACTCCTCGTATGCCGCCACCACCTCCTTCGCCGGACCGTCCATCCGCAGCGTCCCCGCCTCCAGCCACAGCGCCCGCTCGCAGGTCTCCGTGATCGTGGAGTTCGAGTGGCTGACCAGGAAGACCGTGCCCGCCTCCGCCCGCAGTTCGTCGATCCGCTGCTGGCTGCGGCGGCGGAAGCGCGCGTCGCCGGTCGACAGGGCCTCGTCGATGAGGAGCACGTCGTGGCTCCTGGCGGCGGCGATGGCGAAGCGCAGCCGGGCGCCCATCCCGGAGGAGTACGTCCGCATCGGGCGGGAGATCGCGTCGTCCTTCTCGTTGATGCCGGAGAAGTCGACGATCCCGTCGTAGCGCTCGCGGACCTCCGCACGGGTCATGCCCATCGCGAGGCCGCCCAGGATCACGTTCCGCTCGCCGGTCAGATCGTTCATCAGGGCCGCGTTCACACCGAGGAGGGAGGGCTGTCCCTGGGTGTGGATCGCCCCCCGGTCGACCGGCTGGAGGCCCGCGATCGCCTTCAGGAGGGTGGATTTGCCAGATCCGTTCGAACCGATCAGGCCAATTGCCTCGCCCCGGTACGCGACGAAGCTGACGCCCTTCACGGCATGGACCCGGCGGCCGGCCGGAGCCGTACCGCGGCGCATGATCCGGCCGAGCGCGGCGGTGGCGCCGCCCCGGCCGCCGGAGTGCCCGCCGTGGACGGTGTACGTGATGTGGACGCCGTCGGCGATGACGGTGGGGGTTCCCTGTGCTCGCTGGTGCGTGTCAGCCACGGCCGTACGTCTCCTCCGCCTTCCAGAACCAGATGAAACCGCCCGCGAAGGCCAGCACGGCCCAGCCGGCGGCGAGCGCCCACACGTGCGGCGGCAGCTGCGCCCGGGTGTAGCTCTCGATCAGCGCGAAGCGCATGAGGTCGATGTAGACCGCCGCCGGGTTGCACTGGAGCGCGAGGACCACGGCCTCCGGGAAGCGCCCGCTGCTCGCCAGGTTCTGGATCGACCACATCGCTCCCGAGGCGTACATCCAGGTCCGGAGCACGAACGGCATCAGCTGGCTGATGTCCGGGGTGCGGGCCGCGACCCGGGCCAGGGCGAGCGCGACGCCCGTGCTGAACAGCGCCTGGCAGAACAGCGCCGGGACGGCGAGCAGCCAGCTCCAGGTGGGGAACTCCCCGAAGCAGGCCAGCATCACGACCAGCGCGGCGAGCGAGAACATCAGCTGCTGGAGCTGCTGGAGCGCGAGCGAGATCGGCAGGCTCGCGCGCGGGAAGTGCAGGGCGCGGACCAGGCCCAGGTTGCCGCTGATCGCCCGGGTGCCGGCCTGGGCCGTGTTGGCCGTGAAGGTCCACACGAAGATGCCGGTCATCAGGAAGGGGACGTAGTCGGGCACGCCGCTCTTCGCGTTCAGCAGGATGCCGAAGATCAGGTAGTACACGGCCGCGTTGAGGAGCGGGGTCGCCACCTGCCAGACCTGGCCGAGGCGCGCCTGGCTGAACTGGGCGGTGAGGCGGGCGGTCGCGAAGGCGGCGATGAAGTCGCGGCGGGACCAGAGCTGCCGCACATAGGCGGGGAGCGAGGGGCGGGCCCCGCTGACGCTCAGGCCGTGTCGGCGGGCGAGGGCGCCGAGGTCCTCCCGCTCCGCGGGGGCGGCCGGCTGCGCGGGTGGGGCGAGGGTGGTGGTCACGGGCGGGCGCTTTCGACGAGGGTGCGGGGGGCGCGGACGCTTTCGGTGGGGGGTGGGAGGGCCTGCGGTGCGGGTTTGCGGGTCTGCGGGTCTGCGGTGCGGGGGCCTGCGGTGCGGGTCTGCGGGTCTGTGGGCCTGCGGTGCGGGTCTGCGGGTCTGCGGTGCGGGCCTGCGGTGCGGGTCTGCGGGTCTGCGGTGCGGGCGTGCGGCTGTCCGGGCGTGGCGGGCAGGGGTGCGTCCGCCTGCCAACGACGGAACGGGTCCGTATCGTCGCTACGGGGAGGTTAGGACGCCCGCACGTCGGAACGCAACCGTCTCGTCGTAACGCGGTCGGGATGTCGCGGTTCGTTAGGATGCCGTCCATGACCGATCCGACCCCCCGCCGCGCCCCCGCCGGAGCCGCCGTACTCCGCGAGGACGTGACCGAGGCCATCCGCGCCGCCGTCTTCGAGGAGCTCGCGGCCGTCGGCTACGCCCGGATGTCCATCGAGGGCATCGCGCGCCGCGCCGGGGTCGGCAAGACGGCCGTCTACCGGCGCTGGAAGTCCAAGCTCGCCCTCGTCCTCGACCTCGTCGGCGCCTTCGCCGCCCAGGGCCTGCCGGCACCCGCCAGCGGCTCCCTGTACGGGGACGTGCGCGCCCTCCTCGAAGTGGCCTCGCACGCCCTGCGCCACCCGGTCGCCTCCCAGGTCATCCCCGACCTGCTCGTCGAGGCCGCACGGCACCCCGAGATCGCCGAGACCGTCAAGACCGTGCTGCTCGACGGACAGCAGGGCGTCATGACCCAGATCGTCCGCGAGGCCGTCGCACGCGGCGAACTCCCCGAGGGCACCGACCCGGGCAAGGCCCTCGACCTGGTCGTCGGCCCGCTGTACTGGCGCCTCGTCGTGGTCCGTACGCCCCTGCCCAAGGGGTACGCGGACGAGCTCGCGCGCTCGGCAGTCGCCGCGCTCAGGGCCTGACCGCGGCGGGCTACTTCACCGCGCCCGCCATCACCCCGGTCGTGAACTGCCGCTGGAACGCGAAGAACACCACCAGCGGCACCACCATCGACACGAACGCCCCCGGCGCCAGCACGTCCACGTTGTTGCCGAACTGGCGCACCTGCTGCTGGAGCGCCACCGTGATCGGCGGGGACTGGGAGTCCGCGAAGATCAGCGCGACCAGCATGTCGTTCCACACCCACAGGAACTGGAAGATCCCGAGCGAGGCGATCGCCGGACCGCCGAGCGGCAGCACCACCCGCGTGAAGAGACGGATCTCGCCCGCCCCGTCGAGCCGCGCCGCCTCCAGGAGCTCGCGCGGGATCTCCGCGAAGAAGTTCCGCAGCAGGAAGATCGCGAACGGCAGGCCGAAGGCCGTGTGGAAGAGGACCACCCCGGTCGTCGTCTCGAAGAGCCCCACCGCGCCGAACAGCTTCGACACCGGGACCAGGGCCACCTGCACCGGGACCACGAGGAGGGCGACCACGCCCAGGAACCACCAGTCCCGGCCCGGGAACTCCAGCCACGCGAAGGCGTAACCCGCGAGCGAGCCGATGAGGAGGACGAGGAGGGTGGCCGGGACGGTGATCAGGACGGTGGAGAGCAGCGAGCCGGTGATCGTGTCGTTCGCGAGGAGACGGCCGTAGTTCTCGGTGGTCAGTTGAGCAGGGGCCGTGAACACCTGCCACCAGCCGCTCGCCGCGATGTCGGACGGCGAGCGGAGCGAGGACAGCAGCAGCCCGATGGTCGGCAGCAGCCAGAACAGGCCGGTGAGGAGGAGGAAGACCCGGACGGCTCCCCCCGTCACGCGGGCCGAGGCCCTTGCCGCGAAGCTCTTCACCGGCGGGACTCCCTTCGGATGCGGCGGATGTTGACCACCATCACCGGCAGCACGAGAAGGAGCAGGACGACCGCGATGGCCGAGCCGACCCCGAGGTCCGCGTCCGTGCCGAAGGACGAGCGGTACAGCTGGAGCGCGAGCACGTTCGCGTCGTCCTGCGCGGAGCCGGGCGCGACGACGAAGACCAGGTCGAAGACCTTGAGCACGTTGATCATCAGCGTGACGAGGACGACCACGAGGACCGGCGCGAGGAGCGGCACCGTGATCCGGCGGAACACCTGCCACTCGTTCGCCCCGTCCACCCGCGCCGCCTCCAGGAGTTCGCGCGGTACGGCCGCGAGTCCGGCGCCGATCAGGACCATCGCGAACCCGGCCCACATCCACACGTACGCCCCGATGACGGCCGGGGTGACGAGCGAGGGGCCCAGCCACTCCACGCCGTTGTACTGCTCCCGGAAGTTGCTCGCGGGCAGCCGGAGCACCGCTCCGTCCGCGCGGTCGGCGGGCAGGGAGAAGCTGCCGTCGGCGGCCGCCGTGGCCGTGGCGACCACCTTCCCGTCCCGGACGGCCTCGATCCGCAGCCCCTTCAGGCCCAGTTCCTTCGGGTCGACCACGTTCGGCTTCCCGCCGCCGCCCCGGGTGAAGTCCAGCCAGGCCGTTCCGGAGACGTCCGTGCCGGAGGCGGCCGGGGTGCGCGCCGGGCGCGCGTCCTGGGGCATCCGCGCCGGAGCCACCCCGACCAGCGGCAGCCGTACGGGCACGCCCGCGTGGACCGGCTCCTTCGTGACGTACGCCCCGCCGCCGGCGCCCTTCAGCGGGTGCACGGGCAGCGGGCGGGCCTTCGGGAAGCCGGAGGACTCGGCGAAGGTGTCGTGGACCCCGACCCAGACGGCGTTGGCGACCCCGCGGTCCGGGTCCTGCTCGTAGACGAGCCGGAAGATGATCCCGGCCGCGAGCATCGAGATCGCCATCGGCATGAAGACGACCAGCTTGAACGCCGTCCCCCAGCGGACCCGTTCGGTGAGGACGGCGAAGACCAGACCGAGCACGGTGGCGACCGCCGGGGCCACCAGGAGCCAGATCAGGTTGTTGCGGACGGCGGTGCGCAGCGAGTCGTCGGTGACGAGCGCGAGGTAGTTGTCGAGGCCGACGAAGGACGAGTCCGAGCGGTCGAAGAGCGAACGCCGGACCGAGTACCCGATCGGGTAGACGACGAGCGCGCCGAGGAGGAGCAGGGTCGGCAGCAGGAAGCCCGCGGCCACGGCCCTGGTCCTGGTCCTGTCCCTGCTCCTGCTCCTGTCCTTGGTCCTGTCCTCGGTCCTGTTCCCGGTCCTGTCCCTGGTCTCTGTGGCCGTCACAGCGGCCTCAGCCCTTGTAGGCCTTCGCCGCGTCCGCCTCCAGGCGCGCCTGCGTCCCGGCGATGTCCTTCGGGTTCTTCAGGAAGTCCTGGAGCGCCTTCCACTCGCCCTTGCCGGGCGTCCCGCCGAAGGACTGCGGCATCTGGTCCGACATGTCGAAACGGAAGTCGTCGCCGGCGCCGATGAGCGCCTTGGCGATCTCGCGCTGGACGTCGTTCGGGTACGCCGCCGGGTCCAGGTTCTTGTTGGGGGAGAGGAACCCGCCCTCGGCCGCCCAGATCTTCGCCGCGTCCGGGGAGGCCAGGAAGGCGAGCAGCGCCTGCGCGCCCTTGGTGTCCTTCAGGGCCACCGCCGCGTCGCCGGCCGTCACCACGGGCGCGGTGCCGGCGTCGCCGACCTTCGGGAACGGGAAGACCTTCGCGTCCTTCCCGATCTCCGCCTTCGTCTGGGCGATGTTGACGGCCGCGAAGTCGCCCTCGAAGACCATCGCCCCCTTGGGCTGGTCGCCGCCCGTGAAGGTCTGCGTGACCGATGCCGGGTACTCCGTCTGCAGCGCGCCGTCCGGGCCGCCCGCGATCAGCGTCCGGTTGCCGAAGAGCTCGGCGAGGGTCTTCAGCGCGGCGGTCACCGACGGGTCCGTCCACTTGATCTCGTGCTTCGCCAGCTGGTCGTACTTGGCCGGGCCCGCCTGGGAGAGGTAGACGTTCTCGAACCAGTCGGTGAGGGTCCAGCCGTCCGCGCCGCCGACGGAGACCGGCGTCACGCCGGAGAACGAGATCGTCTCGGCGGTCGCGAGGAACTCCTTCCAGGTCTTCGGCTCGGAGGCGCCCGCGCCTTCGAAGACGGCGGTGTTGTACCAGACCAGGGACTTGTTGGCGGCCTTGAAGTAGACCCCGTACTGGGTGCCGTCCACCGCGCCGAGCTCCTGCCAGCCGCGCGAGTAGTTCGCCGCGAGCGCCGCCTTGGCGTCCGGGCCGACCGGCTTCAGCCACTTCTGGGCGGCGGCCTGCTGGATCGCGCCCACCTGCGGGAGCATCGCCACGTCGGGCGGCGAACCACCGGCGATCTTCGTGCCGAGGAAGTTCACGATCGGGTCCTGCGCGGGCACGAAGGTGACGGTCGCGCCGGTGCGCTTCTCGAACTCCTTCAGGACCTTGGTGAAGTTCTCCTGCTCGGGACCCGTCCAGACGGCGGCGACCTCGATCTTCTCGCCCTTGAGGGAGAGTTCGCGGTCGGGCGCGGGCTGTGGGTCCTTCGCGCTCTCGCCGCCGCAGCCCGCGAGGGTGAGGGCGAGTACGGTCGCCGTTGCCGTGACCAAGGCCTTGCGTGGACGAAGAGTTGTACGCATCGCTGCCCCGTCTCTCCCGTGCGCTTCGCTGTCCGTCCGACAGGTCTACGCCGGGCCGCGAGGCCCCGCAATACCGCCTTTCGTGTCCTCCGTGGTCAACGCGCCGATCGTGACGCCCTCGTGACGTGCCGTCAGCTGTGCGTGGCCGGGGTCAGCGGGGACACGGGCGTCGCCTCGACCGAACGCGCGGCCCGGTCGAGCGCACTCGCCAGGAGGGCCAGGTCCGTCGGTCCGTTGCCCAGCTCACGGACCGGGCGGCGGGTGGGCGGGTCGCCCATCCGCTCCCACTCCAGCGGGACGACCGTCGGGCGCAGCGTCGCCGTCCGGGGGATCCGGCCCGTGACGCGGCCCGCCTGGAAGGGGGTCACCCGGCCGTCCGGATGCCCGAGGCGACCCCGCCCGGCCGCCGGCACGTCCGGGCCCGCCGCCACCGGGGGCGCGTCGAGCACGATCCGCAGCCGGGCCCCGTGGGCCAACTCCGTGTCGGCGGTACGGTCCGGGCGCGCCGAGGTCGCGACGAGGTGCACCCCGAGCCGCTCGCCGTTCCGCGCGACGGCCTCCAGGGCCCGCACGACGGACCCGGCGGCCGGCCGCCCGGGGGCGCCGAGCGCGGGCGCGACCAGGGCGTCGAAGTCGTCGACGAGCACGACGAGCCGAGGCAGCGCTCGCGCGGAACCCTGCTCTCCGGAGGCGGGCCGCGGAATCCGCCCGGCGGCCTCCTCGGAGGCGGGACGGGGCACACGGCCGCTGGTGCGACCGGTGACGTCGTCGGCGCCGGAGTACGGGACGCGGCCGCTGCCGCGGGCGGTGACGTCCTCGGCCCCCGGGTGCGGCACGCGCGCGCTGGTGCGGCCGGTCAGGTCGTCCGCGCCCGGGTACGGGACGCGGCTGCTGGTCCGGCCGGTCACGTCTTCGGCGCCGGGGTGCGGCAGGCGGCCGCTGGTGCGGCCGGTCAGGTCGTCCGCGCCCGGGTACGGGACGCGGCTGCTGGTCCGGCCGGTCACGTCCTCGGCGCCGGGGTGCGGCACGCGCGCGCTGGTGCGGCCGGTCAGGTCGTCCGCGCTCGGGTACGGGACGCGGCCGCTGGTCCGGCCCGTCACGTCGTCCGCGCCAGCCGCGCGCGGGACGCGGCCGCCGGGGCGGTCCGGGAGGTCTCCGTCGCCGGTGCGGAGGGTGCGGCTGCTCGGGCGGTCGTCGAGGCCGCCGTCCCGCCGCGGCAGCCGCCCGCTGGGCGTATCGGCCAGGAAGGCGTCCCCGCCGGACCGTCCGCGCGTACCGGCCCGCTCGTCGGTCGACCCGTCGCCGGGCCGGGGGACGCGCGCGCCCGCCCGGTCGGTCGGCTCGCCCGTACGGGGGACGCGGCCGCTCGGGCGGTCGTCGAGATCGCCGGACCGGGGCACGCGCCCGCTCGGGTGGTCCGTGAGATCACCGGCACTCGGGTGGGGGATGCGGCCGCTGGTGCGGCCGGTGAGGTCGTCGGCCCCCGGGTGCGGCACGCGCGCACTGGTGCGGCCGGTGAGGTCGTCGGCGCCGGGGTACGGGACCCGGCCGCTGGACCGGCCGGTGACGTCCTCGGCGCCGGGGTGGGCGACTCGGCCGCTGGTCCGGCCGGTCAGGTCGTCCGCGCCCGGGTACGGGACGCGGCCGCTGGTCCGGCCCGTCAGGTCGTCCGCGCCCGCCGCGCGCGGGACGCGGCCGCCGGGGCGGTCCGAGAGGTCTCCCTCGCCGGTGCGGAGGGTGCGGCTGCTCGGGCGGCCGTCGGCGTCTCCCGTGCCGGGGTACGGGACGCGGCCACTCGCACGGCCCGTCACCTCGTCCGCGCCCTGGTACGGGGCCCGGGCGGTCGGGAGCGCGCCGATCGTGCCGTCGCCCGTGCGGAGCGTGCGGCCGCTCGGGCGGTCCGTCAGGTCGCCGGTGTCCGGGACTCGGACCGTCGCGCGGGCGCCCTGCGGCACGGATTCCGCCGCGCTCGGGGCGCGCTGGCCGATCAGCCGGTCGGCGGCGCGCGCCACCCCCCGGCGGTCCGCGAAGTGGGCGTCGCCCAGGAGCTCCGCCCTGCGCTTGAGCTCGGCGCCGAGCGCCTGGGCGAACTCCCGCATCCGCACCGGGTCCGAGGCCACCAGGTGCTCGGTGACGTGCGGCAGCTCCGTACAGACCGCGAGGCCCTCACCGCGCTCCCCGCCGGCGCCGTCCACGAGGAGCAGGCCGAGCCGGTCCGGGCGGCCGCCGGCCGCGAGCGAGGCGGCGATCGAGCGGAGGAGCTCCGTGCGCCCGCTGCCCGCCGGGCCCTCGATCAGCAGGTGCGGACCCTCCTGGGTGAGGTCCACGGACAGCGGTCCGCGCGGGCCCGCGCCCAGGACGGCCGTGCCGTCGGCGGCGGAGGCCCAGCGGGCCATCAGCGAGGCGGGGGTGGCCCGGGCGAGCCCGAGCTCGTCGAGCAGGCGGGAGGAAGGGGGCAGCGCGGCCGTCCGGGCGCCCGGGGCCGCGGCCGTCTCGGGGCGCAGCGGGGCGAGGGCCCGGCCGAACCGCTCGGCCCAGGCGACGGAGACCGCGTCGACGACGCCGACGGTGCCGTGGCCCGCGAGCCGCCCGCCGGAGGTCCGGAGCAGCCGCAGCGCCGTCGCCACGTCACCGCTGAGGAGCGCGGCGGCCCCGCACTCGCGGAAGGCGAGGGACGCGGCGCACGCGGCCTCGTACGTGGCGGCCACCGGCGAGTCCGGGGTGGCGGCGGGCGCCTCGGCGAGGCACAGGAGGTGGATGCCGGCCGCCGCGCCGACGCCCGCGAGGCGGGCGACCGTTTCGCGCAGGGCCGCCGACCCGGGGTCGCCGTCGACGATCACGACCGTCGTCGGCCCGTCGTGGCGGGCCGCGGCCTCGGCGACGGAGGCGCGGTCGGCGCTGGGCCAGGAGGGGCCGAGCGGGCCGTCGTCGAGCCGCCGGGTCAGCTCGGCCGTACGGGCCTGGGCCTGCTCGCGGTCGTACGCCAGAAGGAGCCGGCAGTCCTGGCCGTGGGCCGGCCGGACGTGCGGGAGCCAGCCGAGCCAGCCCCAGGCACGGCGCCGCGCCTCCAGGGAGCGGTTCCGGTCGGCGCTGATGAGCACGATCTCCAGGTCGGAGGGGGAGTGCAGGGCGGCGAGCTGGGCCACGACCGAGCGCGCGAGCCCGGTGAGCCGGTCGCCGGGGCCCGCCAGGCCGAGGGAACCGGCCTCGCGCAGGCCGACCGTGACGGGCACGCCGGAGAGTTCCGCGCGGTCCGTGGTGCCGAGCCGGACCACCAGGGACTCGGGGTGGTCCTGGGCCCGCTCCCAGAGCCGGGGGCCCGGGCCGAGGGCGGTGAGCAGGACGGTGGCCGGATCGGGCCAGGTGTCGGCGAGCGGTACGGGGCCGGGGGCGCCGGCCCGTGTGCCGGGGCCGGGCCGGGTGCCTGCGTGCGTGTCCGGGGAGGCGTGGGTGGCGTGGACGTCGGTGGTGGGGAGCTCCTCGCGGCCGCCCGCGAGGCGCCGGGCCCAGGCGCCGAGCCCGCGCTTGCCGCCGGCGCGCGCGGGGGCGGTGGGGGCGGCGGGCGCGTCTGCCCGGTCACGGGTCCTGCCGTGGGGCTCGCCGCCGTCCTGGCCGGCGTACCCGTCGTGCGGGTCCCTCGCGTGCGCGTGGTCCCCGTCGTAGACCTCGCCGTACGCGATGCCGCGCGCCCCGCCGTGGGTGGCGTCGTCCGCCGGTCCCACCGGGTCGGGCCGGTCCGGGAGGTCCGTCGTGTGCGCGACGCGCAGGTGGCCCTCCCCGTCCGGGGCCGTTGGCACCTCCGTACCCCCGGAGGTGCCGCCGGGGCCCGTCAGGCGGAGGGCGGACTCGCCGAGGCGCAGCAGGGCGCCCGGGCGGAGCGGGACGGGGCGGTCGCCGACGGGCACGCCGTCGAGCGTCGTCCCGTTCGTCGAGCCGCGGTCGGCGACCGTGATCCGGCCGTCCGCGCCGACGGTGACCGTGCAGTGGGAGCGGGAGACGTCCGGGTCGTCGAGCGGCACGTCGGCGTCGACGGAACGGCCGATTCTGATCGCTCCGCCGTGCAGCAGGTGCACCCCGCCCGCGTCCGGGCCCGCCACGACGTGCAGCCGGGCTGCGGCCGTCTCGTCGGCCCGGTCGTCCGGACCCGGGACCTGGAGCGAGAGGACCGCTCCGTCGACCAGCGGGGGTTCGCCGAGCACGCAGCGCCGGTTGTCGAGCCGCTCCGCGCCCGCGTAGAGCACGGTGGTGCCCGAGGCGGAGGTGTCGGGGCCGGTCACGGCGGCGGCGAGGTTCGAGGCCACGGTGGCGAGGGCCGTCCCGGCGGGGGCCGTGACGAGCACGTCGCAGGTGCGCCCGGCGCCGTGGCCGGCGTACGGCGCGAGGACGGTCAGCCGGATCTGCATCGCCGTCAGCGGTCCCTTCTGCGCGAGATGGCCCGGCAGGAGGGAACCGCCCTGTGTCTCCCCCCACCCGGCACGGACGCGTCGCCCGGTACAGGTCGGCACGGCGCGGGGGCTCCCGACCCCGTCGATGCGACGTGCTGTAGGCATCCTCGCACCTGCCACCGACAACACGCCCGCGGGTCGGCCACAAGTGATCTTGAATGGTCGGGCCTGGACGAGAAATAGCCTGGTTGGGCATGCCTTCGGAGCATGCGTGGCAACCGTCGCCTCCCGTGGAGCGTCTTCTTCCGGACAAGTTCGGTTCGCCGGGGACCTCCGGCGAGGCCCGGACACGGCATCGGAATCGGCCTGTGGACGACCGGCCTGCGACCCGTTCGGCGGCACTAAAGTGGGCCGGACACCCGGACGGGGTCACAACAGAGGACAGGGACCCCGGGGACAGCTCAGGAACCACCCCAGGACCACGATCAGCAGGGAGCGCGTGACGTGCGGCCTATCGGCAGCAAGTACCTGCTCGAGGAGCCGCTCGGCCGCGGCGCCACGGGCACCGTCTGGCGAGCCCGCCAGCGGGAGACGGCGGGCGCCGAGGCGGCCGTGCCCGGCGAGCCCGGCGAGACCGTGGCGATCAAGGTCCTCAAGGAGGAGCTGGCCAACGACGCGGACATCGTGATGCGCTTCCTGCGCGAGCGGTCCGTGCTGCTCCGGCTGACCCATCCGAACATCGTGCGCACCCGTGACCTGGTCGTCGAGGGCGATGTCCTCGCCCTCGTCATGGACCTCGTCGAGGGCCCCGACCTGCACCGGTACATCAGGGAGAGCGGCCCGCTCACCCCGGTCGCCGCCGCGCTCCTCACCGCCCAGATCGCCGACGCGCTCGCCGCCAGCCACGCCGACGGGGTCGTCCACCGCGACCTCAAGCCGGCGAACGTGCTGCTCGCCGAGCAGGGCGGCCAGATGCACCCGATGCTGACCGACTTCGGCATCGCGCGCCTCGCCGACTCCCCGGGCCTGACCCGCACCCACGAGTTCGTCGGCACGCCCGCGTACGTGGCGCCCGAGTCCGCCGAGGGCCGCCCGCAGACCTCCGCCGTCGACATCTACGGCGCGGGCATCCTCCTCTACGAGCTGGTCACCGGCCGGCCCCCGTTCGCGGGCGGCACCGCCCTGGAGGTCCTCCACCGGCACCTCAGCGAGGAGCCGCGCCGCCCCTCCACCGTGCCCGGACCGCTGTGGACGGTGATAGAGCGCTGCCTCAGCAAGAACCCGGACCAGCGGCCGAGCGCCGTGAACCTCGCCCGCGGACTGCGCGCCGTCGCCGCCGGCATCGGCGTGCACGCCACGCCCGCCCAGATCGAGGCGGCCGAGGGCGTCGGCGCGCTCCTCGCCCCCGACCCGGCGCCCGCGCCGGTGCCGGGGACCCCCGAGACCCCGGGTGCCGCCGACCCGACCCAGGTGCTCCCCTCCGGCGCCGCCGGGGCCGGGATGCCCCCGCAGTACGACCCCGCCGCCGCGACCAGCGTCATGCCGGCCGGCGGACCGGCGGGCGCCGCCGACCCGACGGCCGTCATGCCCCCCGTACCGCAGAATCCGCCGGCCGAGGACCCGCACCCCTGGCAGAGCCAGCTGCGGCAGGTCCGCGACCGCAACGAGCAGACCCAGGTGCAGTACCTGGACCCGAGCGACGACCCGCTGCGCCGCCGCCCGCAGCGCCGGCCGCAGCCGCCGCAGGACGCCCGGCCCGGCGCCTACGGCCAGCAGCCGCCGCAGGACGCCAGGCCCGGCGCCTACGGCCAGCAGCCGCCGCAGCCCTACCAGCAGCAGCGCCCGGCCCCACAGCGGCCGCAGCAGCCCCAGCCGTACCAGCAGCAGCCGCAGCAGTACGCGCCCCCGCCGCCCCCGCAGCAGTACGCGCCGCCCCAGCAGCAGTACACGCCGCCGCAGTCGCCGCCCCAGGCGCCCACGCCGCGCCCGCCGCGCCAGCGCAGCGCCAACCCGGTCCACATCCCCGGTCTCGGCTGCCTCAAGGGCTGCCTGATCATGATCGTCCTGTTCGTGGTCGCCGGCTGGCTCGTCTGGGAGCTCACCCCGCTCCAGGACTGGGTCGCCCAGGGCAAGGGCTACTGGGAGGCCATCGGCGACGGCATCTCGACGGTCACCGACTGGATCTCCTCGATCGGCGAAGCCACCGGTTCCGGGGGTACTACCGGCGGTACAGGGCAGTAACACTGCCGATTTGTCGACTTCCGAGGGGTGATTTCCCCTCGGAGGTCGAGACCGGCGGCCGTGGACGCGTAGCTTTGTCGAGAACCGCAGCCGCTGAGGGAGCAGTCTTGGCACGGAACATCGGCAGCCGCTACACCGCCCACCAGATCCTCGGGCGGGGCAGCGCCGGAACGGTGTGGCTCGGCGAGGGACCCGAAGGGCCCGTCGCCGTCAAACTGCTGCGCGAGGACCTGGCCTCCGACCAGGAGCTCGTCGGCCGCTTCGTCCAGGAGCGCACCGCCCTGCTCGGCCTCGACCACCCCCGGGTGGTCAAGGTCCGCGACCTCGTCGTCGACGGCACCGACCTCGCCCTCGTCATGGACCTCGTCCGCGGCACCGACCTGCGCACCCGCCTCGACCGCGAGCGACGCCTCGCGCCCGAGGCCGCCGTCGCGATCGTCAAGGACGTCGCCGAGGCCCTCGCCGCCGCGCACGCGGCCGGGGTCGTCCACCGGGACGTCAAGCCGGAGAACATCCTGCTCGACATGGAGGGCCCGCTCGGCCCAGGCGGCGCCCACCCCGCCCTCCTCACCGACTTCGGCGTCGCCAAGCTGATCGACACCCCCGGCCGCACCAAGGCCACCCGGATCATCGGCACCCCCGACTACCTGGCCCCCGAGATCGTCGAGGGCCTCCCGCCGCGCGCCGCCGTCGACATCTACGCCCTCGCGACCGTCCTGTACGAGCTGCTCGCCGGCTTCACCCCGTTCGGCGGCGGCCACCCCGGCGCGGTCCTGCGCCGCCACGTCACCGAGACGGTCGTCCCGCTGCCCGGCATCCCCGAGGAGCTGTGGCAGCTGATCGTCCAGTGCCTCGCCAAGGCCCCGGCCTCCCGGCTGCGCGCCTCCGAGCTCGCCGCCCGCCTGGGCGACGTCCTGCCGCTGCTCAAGGGCATCCCGCCGCTCGACGTCGACGAGCCGGACGCGGAGCCGGCCCCGGAGCCGTACGAGGAGGACACGTACGCCACCGGTACGGGCGCGGGCGAGCCCGGCCCGCGCCGCGCCGCCGTCCCGCTGGTCCCCGGCGCCTCCGCCGACTCCAACCGTGACACCCACACCTCCATGCGGGTCCCGGCCCCCGACGAGCTCTCCGGCGGCCCCCTGGGCACCGCCCGCGCCCCGCGGCCCGCCGGGGCCCGCCGCCCGGGCTCGGCCCGCCACAAGGCCGTCCGCAAGCGCCGTATCACCCTCACCGTCGCGGCGGTCGTGATCGCCGGCGCGCTCGGCGCGGGCGGCTACCTGGCGGCCTCCGGGGACGCGGAGGCCCCGCCGCAGGACTCCAAGCAGTCCTCCCTGCCGTAGGAGCGGCGGCGAGCCGTTACGCTGGACGCGTGGCAGTCGTCGATGTATCCGAAGAGCTGAAGTCCCTCTCCTCGACCATGGGGTCGATCGAGGCCGTCCTGGACCTCGAGAAGCTGAGGGCCGACATCGCCGTGCTCGAAGAGCAGGCCGCGGCCCCGTCCCTGTGGGACGACCCGGAGGCGGCGCAGAAGATCACGAGCAAGCTTTCGCACCTCCAGGCCGAGGTCCGCAAGGCCGAGACCCTGCGCGGCCGGATCGACGACCTCGCGGTGCTCTTCGAGCTCGCCGAGGAGATGGACGACCCGGACACCCTCGCCGAGGCCGAGACGGAGCTGACCTCCGTCCGCAAGGCCCTCGACGAGATGGAGGTCCGCACCCTCCTGTCCGGCGAGTACGACGAGCGCGAGGCCCTGGTCAACATCCGGGCCGAGGCCGGCGGCGTCGACGCCTCCGACTTCGCCGAGCGGCTCCAGCGCATGTACTTGCGCTGGGCGGAGCGCCACGGCTACGCGACGGAGATCTACGAGACCTCGTACGCGGAAGAGGCGGGCATCAAGTCCACCACCTTCGTCGTGAAGGCCCCGTACGCCTACGGCACGCTCTCCGTCGAGCAGGGCACCCACCGGCTCGTCCGCATCTCGCCCTTCGACAACCAGGGCCGCCGCCAGACGTCCTTCGCCGGCGTCGAGGTCCTGCCGGTCGTCGAGTCCTCGGACCACGTCGAGATCGAGGAGTCGGACCTGCGCGTCGACGTGTACCGCGCCTCGGGCCCCGGTGGCCAGGGCGTCAACACGACCGACTCGGCCGTGCGCATCACGCACCTTCCGACCGGCATCGTCGTCTCCTGCCAGAACGAGCGCTCCCAGATCCAGAACAAGGCGAGCGCCATGAACGTCCTCCAGGCCAAGCTCCTGGAGCGCCAGCGCCAGGAGGAGCGGGCCAAGATGGACGCCCTCAAGGACAGCGGCAGCTCCTGGGGCAACCAGATGCGTTCGTACGTGCTCCACCCGTACCAGATGGTCAAGGACCTCCGTACGGAGTTCGAGGTCGGCAACCCGCAGTCCGTCCTGGACGGCGAGATCGACGGCTTCCTGGAGGCGGGCATCCGCTGGCGCAAGCAGCAGGACAAGTAGTCCCCTCGGTCGTACGCCACTGGGCCCCGTACCTCTCGGTGCGGGGCCCAGTGCCGTACCCCGGCCTTCCGCGTATTCGCTGACGCAAGCGGAAGCGAGGTCGTCGGGGCGCTTTGTCGACAAGGGAACTGCCCTCGCCGGGCCCGGAGTTCCGGGTTTACGTCACAGTTGCATCGTCGCATGTCGGTCACCTGGTGATCTTTCGGGCATCGCACGCGCAACGACCTTGACGCCTCATCGGAAACTCGGAAGGGTGGCGTACTGGCATGCGCTTTTCTGGGACGCGTGTGAACGGGGGCCGGTCCAGTCGTGACACACCCCTGCTGCGCGGGGCCACGAGCGCTGCCCCATGACGAGATGAGCTACTGGGGGTAGCAGCCAGATGACCAACAAGACGCGAGTCCGCCTGGTGCGGGTCGCGGCCAGTGCCGTGATCATCGCCGGTGCGTCCCTGACGGCGGCCGGTGCCGCGCAGGCCGTCGGCGGATTCGGAACCGACTCCAACCAGGCGCAGGTGGATCTCGGGATCCAGTCGGAGAGCGACACCGAGGGCAACACGATCCTCGGCGGTGTCTCCGGCGGCGCGGCCGCCGATGGCGGTGCCGCCGACGGCGGTGCGGCCGCTGATGGCGGTGCGGCTGCCGATGGCGGTGCGGCCGCTGACGGTGGCGCCGCTGCCGATGGTGGTGCCGCTGCTGACGGTGGTGCGGCTGCCGATGGCGGTGCGGCCGCTGACGGTGGTGCGGCTGCCGATGGCGGTGCGGCCGCTGATGGTGGTGCCGCTGCTGACGGCGGTGCGGCCGCTGATGGTGGTGCCGCTGCTGACGGCGGTGCGGCTGCCGATGGCGGTGCGGCCGCCGACGGTGGCGCGGCGGCTGACGGTGGTGCCGCTGCCGACGGTGGCGCGTCCTCCGACGGTGGTTCGTCCTCCAGCGGCGCGGCCTCCAACGGTGGCTCGTCCTCCAACGGTGGCGCGGCCTCCAACGGCGGTTCGTCCTCCAACGGCGGTTCGTCCTCCAACGGCGGTTCGTCCTCCAACGGTGGTTCCTCCACCGTGACGGGCGGTGGCTCGTCCACCGACGGCGGTTCCTCCACCACCGGCGGCTCCACCACCACCAGCGGTGGCTCGTCCACCACCGGCGGCGCCGGCACCTGCACCGTCGACCTCGACGGCGCCGAGTGCGTGGACACCCCGAACAACACCGACCCCGACCAGGGCGGCTCGCAGCCCGTCCAGCAGGGGCAGGCGAAGGAGGAGCTCGCCGAGACCGGTGCGGCCGAGACCTCGTTCCTGATCATCGGTGCCGCGACGATGATCGCCGGCGGCATCGGCTTCCGGATGCTGCCGCGTCTCGTCGGCGGCGGTCGCGCCGCCGTCTGACGCACCCGCGCGGGCGCGTAGACGCATGACGAAGGGCCGGGGAGCATGCTCCCCGGCCCCTTTCGCGTGG
This sequence comes from Streptomyces sp. NPDC015661, assembly GCF_043077765.1. Lineage (NCBI taxonomy): Bacteria > Bacillati > Actinomycetota > Actinomycetes > Kitasatosporales > Streptomycetaceae > Streptomyces > Streptomyces sp. NPDC015661. The sequence continues at coordinate 47,982 of NZ_JBIBST010000004.1, forward strand.
TTCGGGCTCGTGTGGGCTCCGTATGCCCTCCGGTCAGGCCGCCTGCACCGCGGCGAGCAGTGCGATCGCCGCAAGCAGGGCGACCGCCAGCGTCAGCAGCATCGCGGGCGACAGCCCCTGAGGGGTCAGTCGCTCCCGGTTCGCGCGGCAGACGGGGCAGCGGCCCTCGGCGACCGGGGCCGCGCAGTTGGCGCACACCAGTCGGTCGTAGGTCATGCGCTCTCCTCCTCCCGCACTGGGGTACACACCAGGACAACGCCCGGAGGGGTCCGGACGTTCCCCCTACCACTGTGCCAGCTCCGCGGCGTTTCGGCGCGCCCCGCCCGATTGCCCGCCTTCCGTCCGCAAGGGCGAAAAGGATAAACGTCGCAAGCCAGGACCGCGACTGCGCGGGCCATCCCCGGTCGCGTAAGGTCACGCACACCTACTCCCGGCCGACCGTGGTGCATCCGTGATCCGATTCGACAACGTCTCCAAGTCCTATCCGAAGCAGAGCCGCCCCGCCCTCCGGGACGTCTCTCTGGAGATCGAGAAGGGGGAGTTCGTCTTCCTCGTCGGTTCCTCCGGCTCCGGAAAGTCGACTTTCCTGCGACTGCTCCTGCGCGAGGAGCGCGCCAGCCAGGGGCAGGTGCACGTCCTCGGCAAGGACCTGGCCCGGCTCTCCAACTGGAAGGTGCCGCAGATGCGGCGCCAGCTGGGCACCGTCTTCCAGGACTTCCGCCTGCTGCCCAACAAGACCGTCGCCGAGAACGTGGCCTTCGCCCAGGAGGTCATCGGCAAGCCGCGCGGCGAGATCCGCAAGGCCGTGCCGCAGGTGCTCGACCTGGTCGGACTCGGCGGCAAGGAGGACCGGATGCCGGGCGAGCTCTCCGGCGGTGAGCAGCAGCGCGTCGCCATCGCCCGGGCCTTCGTCAACCGGCCGATGCTGCTGATCGCCGACGAGCCCACCGGCAACCTCGACCCGCAGACCTCCGTCGGCATCATGAAGCTGCTCGACCGGATCAACAGGACAGGGACCACCGTCGTCATGGCGACCCACGACCAGAACATCGTCGACCAGATGCGCAAGCGCGTCATCGAGCTCGAAAAGGGCCGCCTCGTCCGCGACCAGGCGCGCGGCGTCTACGGCTACCAGCACTGACGGCGGGGGATCCAGAACACCATGCGCGCTCAGTTCGTGCTCTCCGAGATCGGTGTCGGTCTCCGGCGCAATCTCACGATGACCTTCGCCGTCATCGTCTCCGTGGCCCTCTCGCTCGCCCTCTTCGGCGGCGCGCTGCTCATGCGCGAGCAGGTCAGCACGATGAAGGACTACTGGTACGACAAGGTCAACGTCTCCATCTTCCTCTGCAACAAGGCGGACGCGGCCACGGCGGCCAAGTGCGCCAAGGGCGCCGTCACGGGCCAGCAGATGGAGCAGATCGAGGCCGACCTGAAGAAGATGGACATCGTCGAGTCCGTCCAGCACGAGTCGGCCGACGAGGCGTTCAAGCACTACAAGGAGCAGTACGGCGACACCGCCATCGCCTCCGTGGTGACGCCGGACCAGATGCAGGAGTCGTTCCGGGTCAAGCTCAAGGACCCGGAGAAGTACAAGGTCGTCGCCACGGCCTTCGCCGGCCGCGACGGCGTCGAGTCGGTCCAGGACCAGCGGAACATCCTGCAGAACCTCTTCGACCTGATGAACGGCATGAACATCGCCGCCCTCGGCGTCATGGGCCTCATGCTGGTCATCGCGCTGATGCTGATCGTCAACACCGTCCGCGTCTCGGCCTTCAGCCGCCGCCGCGAGACCGGCATCATGCGGCTCGTCGGCGCGTCCAGCTTCTACATCCAGATGCCGTTCATCATGGAGGCCGCGTTCGCCGGACTCCTCGGCGGCGGCGTCGCCTGTGTGCTGCTGCTCGTCGGCCGGTACTTCCTGATCGACCACGGCATCGCGCTCGCCGAGAAGATGCAGCTCGTCAACTTCATCGGCTGGGACGCCGTCCTCGCCAAGCTGCCGCTGGTGATCGCCATCGGCCTCCTCATGCCCGCCGTGGCCGCCTTCATCGCGCTGCGCAAGTACCTGAAGGTGTGAGAAGACACTTCCGACGGTGGATGGCGTCGTACGGCCAAAGCCCGTGCGGCGCCATCGCCTTGTCCTAGAGTGGGCGCCATGCCGGCCGGGCCCGCCCCACTCTGTATCCGGCCCCGCGGAGTCGTCCGCGGGGCCGTTCTGACGTTGGTCTTCACCGGCGTCCTCGCCACCGCCGCCGCGACCGGCGCGCTGCCCCGGCAGGAGTCCGCGGGCGCCGAGCGGCGGACCGCCCCGGCCCGTACGCCGGACGGCGCGACCGTCGACAGTGCCGCGCTCAGCCGCGCCGCCGCCGCGGCCATGGCCGACGGGAAGTCGGGCAAGCAGGCCGCGGAGGAGTTCGTCAGCCGCAGCGGGGACCGCTGGGGCGCGGTGTACGACAAGAAGGAGTACGCCGAGTTCGAGCAGGCCCTCGACGGCGCCTACACGGGGGTCGGGCTCTCCGCCGGCCGGACCGGCGCGAGCGGGGTCCGGGTGACCCGCGTGCGGTCCGGCGGCCCCGCCGACAAGGCCGGCCTGCGGACCGGCGACCGGCTCGTCTCCGTCGACGGACGCCCGGTCGAGGGGCTCTCCGTCTCCGAGGTCGTCTCCCTGCTGCGCGGCGACGGCGTCGCCGGCTCGGCCGTCGCCCTCCGGGTCGAGCGCGGCCGCTCCTCCTGGACGCAGACGCTGCACCGGGCCCGGCTCGCGACGGACCCGGTGACCGTCCGCCGCCTCGACGACGGGACCGTACTGATCCGGGTCGCCGCCTTCACCAAGGGCGCGGGCACACGCGTGCGTGACGCGGTACGGGCCGCCCCGGCCGGCGCGGGGGTCCTCCTGGACCTGCGGGGCAACTCCGGCGGCCTGGTGGCGGAGGCCGCCGTCGCCGCCTCCGCCTTCCTCGACGGTGGTCTCGTCGCCACGTACGACGTGAAGGGCGACCAGCGGGCCGTGTACGCGGAGGACGGCGGCGACACCGGCAGGCCCCTGGTGGCGCTGATCGACGGGGGCACGATGAGCGCGGCCGAGCTGCTCACCGGAGCCCTCCAGGACCGGGGCCGGGCGGTCACCGTCGGCTCGCGGACCTTCGGCAAGGGCTCGGTCCAGATGCCGAGCGCGCTGCCCGACGGCTCCGTCGCCGAGCTGACCGTCGGCCACTACCGCACCCCCGCCGGGCACGCCGTCGACGGCCGCGGCATCACGCCGGACCTGGCGGTGGGGGATCGGGCCGAGGAGCGGGCGAGAACGGTATTGAGTGGCCTCGGAGGGGGCTCGTAGTGCGAAAATGAGCGCACTATGGCAAAGGGACTCGTGAACGTGCAGGGCAAGCCTGCGAAGAAGACGGACAAGGCGCCGGAGCGCAAGCTCATCGCGCAGAACAAGAAGGCGCGGCACGACTACCACATCATCGACACCTACGAGTGCGGTGTGGTGCTCATGGGCACCGAGGTGAAGTCGCTGCGCATGGGGCGGGCCTCGCTGGTCGACGGCTTCGTCCAGATCGACGGCCACGAGGCGTGGCTGCACAACATCCACGTGCCCGAGTACATGCAGGGCAGCTGGACCAACCACCACGCGAAGCGGAAGCGGAAGCTGCTGCTGCACCGGGCCGAGATCGACAAGCTGGAGTCGAAGTCGCAGGAGACGGGTCACACGATCGTGCCCCTCGCGCTGTACTTCCTGAACGGCCGGGTGAAGTGCGAGATCGCGCTGGCCAAGGGCAAGAAGGAGTACGACAAGCGCCAGACCCTGCGGGAGAAGCAGGACACGCGCGAGACGAACCGGGCGATCGCGGCGGCCCGGCGGAAGCAGCGGGCGGCGCAGAGCGCGTAGCGCCGCGCGCCTCCCGCCGTTAATACGCTGGCAACCGCACCCGTCGGTCACGTACGATGGCACCAGCACCCCACAGAGGGTGCGACCTTTGAAAAAACAACATGGGGATGATCGGTTTCGACAGCGGATGTCGAAGCAGTGGGAAGCGTGTCGAGGAAGCGGCAATGATCTCGTAAACCATATGTCGCAACCAATAATCGCCAACACCAAGAGCGATAACTCCCGCTTCGCCCTCGCTGCCTAATTTTAGGTAACGAACAGAAGCCTCTGTGAGGAGCGTCAGCCCGGGGGTGGTCCCGACCCGGATCCTGGCGTCATTCAGGGATCTAAACCTCCAGCCCCGGTCACGGGGGTTGGAGGGAAATCAAACAGTGACTGAGCCCGTTCCGGACTTGTCTGGGTGATCCGGAGGGCTGAGAAACTCGTACCAGACTGCACACGGAGAAGCCCTGATTCTGCACCGTTGGACGCGGGTTCGATTCCCGCCATCTCCACTCATCCCATGTGGGCACAGGCCCGGTGGTCGCGCGAGCGACTGCCGGGCCTTTGTCATGCCTCCGGTCCACCCTCTTGTGGGCTTGGTCTGGACCTGACACTCTGCGGTCGCCGCCCCCCAAACCACGGCACTCCCGGAGGTACGTATGCGTCACAGACCCCTCGCGGTCCTGCTCATGCTCCTCGCCCTCCTCGTCCCCGCCACCCTGCCCGCCGGGGCCGCCGCGCCCGCGCCCGTGCAGGTCTACGGCGCCTGGCACTGCGGGGACGACTACTGCACCTGGTCCACCGTCCGTGACGTCGCCGAGTTCGACGCCAAGAACCACTGGCTGATCGACCGCGGTGACGGACGGCCCTCCGTGAACCTGGTCGTGCTCAGCTTCGTCGAACCGCTCAAGCTGCTGCACCGCACCACCGACGCCACCACCGCGAACGGCGTCCCCGTCGGCATGAGCCGCGAGATCGTCCAGTACTTCACCTCGCGCGGGATCCGCGTGATGCTCTCCATCGGCGGGATCACGTACACCGACGAGTGGGACGCCGCGCTCGCCGAGGACGCCGGCCGGCTGGGGCTCAACGCCGCCGCCGTCGCCGCCGACCTCGGGGTCGGCATCGAGATCGACTACGAGCAGAACACCGACCCGAACCTCGCCGGGCTCCAGGCCTTCATCGACGCCTACCGGTCCGTGCACCCGTACGACGCCGGCGGCACGGACCCGGCCGCGCGGCTCACCATCGACACCGCCGCCGGTGACCGCTGGCTCATCGACATCAACCGCAAGGCCACGGCCGACTGGCTGCGCACCGACAGGCCCGTGCTCGACTACGCCAACGCGATGGTGACCGCCCGGCCCACCTCCGCGAGCTCGCACATCGCGAACTGGCAGGAGCACCTCGACGGCAAGTCCCAGTTCTCGCCGCCGGTCGCCCCGCTGGCCCCCGCCAAGTTCACGGCCGGGCTGTACCTCGCGTACGGCCGCAGCCCGCTGCCCGAGTGCACCGACTTCGCGAACTCGCTGCAGAAGGCGACCGGGGACTGGGTGCGCAACGCCGCCCCCAACGGGGCCGGGACCACCCCCGGGCTGCTCGGCTACATGTTCTGGGCCGCCGAGAAGCCGTCCACGCGTGGGCTCGGGACACAGGAGCCCGACGGCTGCGAGGGCGGCGCCGGGGCCGGAGCCACCTCCTTCGGGGTGCAGGTGCCGATGTCGCCGCTGCGCCAGAGCTAGGAGGTCAGACCCGTGCGCGGCGGCCCACCCCGGTCGCCGCGCACAGGGCCAGGGCCACCGCCGCCGCCGTCACCGGGATCAGGAAGCCGAAGGAGGCGAAGGGGGCGTGGTCGGCGGCCCAGCCGCCGGTGGCCGAGCCGGTCGCGATGCCCGCCAGGAGGGCGGTCACCGCGAGGGTCATGCCCTCGTTGAGCTGGGACGCCGGCGTGAGGCGCTGGACCAGGCCCATGCCCGTCACCATCGTCGGGGCCGTCGCCATGCCCGCCACGAGGAGGCCGGCGGCCAGCGCGGGCAGGAAGCCCGTAGAGGCGGCGAGCAGCGGCATCGCCATCAGGACGGTCATCGCGGCCAGGCAGGTGCGGAGGCGGGCCGTCCGGCGGGCGCGGCCGTAGAGGAGGCCCGCCGCGCCGGAGCCCGCCGCCTGCAGGGCCAGGATCGGCCCCGCGACCGGACTGTCCACGTACGCGAGGGTGACCACCTCCATGGAGCCGAAGACCGCCCCCGTGGCGAGGAAGACCGCGAGCAGCGGAGCCATGCCGGGGGCGCGCAGCGGGGAGCCCGCGGTGGTGCGGGGGGCGACCGGGGGTTCGGTGGAGCGCTGGGCGGCGAAGACCAGGACGCCGCCGAGGAAGAGGGCGGCCGCGGTGAGCGTGCCCGCCTCCGGGAAGAGCGTCGAGCAGAGGACGGCGGCGAGCACCGGGCCGAGCATGTAGCAGAGCTCGTCGGCGGCCTGCTCGAAGGCGTTCGCGGTGTGCAGCGCGTCCGGTTCGTTCCGGAGGAGGTGCGCCCAGCGGGCCCGCGACATGCCGCCCGTGTTCGGGGTGGTCGCGGTGACGGCGGTCGTGAGGAACAGCGCCCAGACGGGGGCCTTCTCGTGGACGCAGAGCACCAGGACCAGACTGCCGAGGACTGCGTAGGCGGTGGCCGGGACCGCGATCCTGGCCTGGCCGTACCGGTCGACGAGCCGGGCGATCAGCGGTCCTGTGACGGAGCCGACGGCGAGGCCGGTGGCGGTGACCGCGCCGGCCAGGGCGTAGGAGCCGTACGTCGCCGAGATCATGATCACGACGCTGACGCCGAACATGCCGCTGGGCAGTCGGGCGATCAGGTTCCCGGCGGTGAAGGCGCGGGTGCCGGGGTGGGAGAAGAGGCGGAGGTAGGGGTTGGCCGACCGCCTCGCGGGGAGGGCGGACCTGCCGGATCGGCCGGGGAGGTCGGGCTCCCCGGGGGCGCCGGGGAGGGCGGGCCTGCCGGATCGGCTCCCGGGCCCGCCGGGGCGGGTGTGCTTCGCGGGGTCGCCGGGGAGGGCGGGCCTGCCGGATCGGCTCCCGGGCCCGCCGGGGCGGGTGTGCTTCGCGGGGTCGCCGGGGAGGACGGGCTTCCTGGGTTCTCCGGGGAGCGCGGGGGGTGTTCGGTCGCGGTAGCGGGGGGCGAGGGCCGGGCCCGCCGGGGTGAGGGTGAGGTCCGGTTGCGGCATGGATCCAGGTTCCGTGGGCAGGGCTCTGCCGGTCCAACACCTTCTCCGTGGCCATTCACGCACCCGTGTTGTTAGATGCGGTGATGGCCTCCCCGTACGACACCGACCCGCGGCTGCTCCGCGCCTTCACCGCCGCCGCCGAAGAGCTGCACTTCACCCGCGCCGCCGCCCGCCTCTACGTCGCCCAGCAGGCCCTCAGCCGCGACATCCGGCGCCTGGAACGGGAGTTGGGCACCGAACTCTTCGTACGAACCACCCGGCAGGTCGCCCTCACCCCGGACGGCGAACGCCTCCTCCCGTACGCCCGCCGGGTCCTGGCCGCCCACGACGAGCTGAGCGACGCCTTCCGCGCCGCGCCCCGGCCGCTCCTCGTCGACCTCAACAGCCCCGGCCTCGCCCCGGAGGACGTCCTGCGCCGGGCCCGCGAACTCGCCCCGGAACAGGAGCTGATGGCCCGCTACGAGAGTGGACTCACCGGAGCCGTGCAGGAGATCCTCGCCGGGCGGATCGACACCTCCTTCGGCCGGTACGGAGGGCTCGACGCCCGGCTCCGGGCGCGCCTCGACTTCCAGTTCGTCCGGTACGAGCCGATGGCCGTGATCCTCCCCGAGGACCACCCGCTCGCCGGCCTGCCCGAGGTGCCGCTCGCCCGCCTCGCCGGAGAGCGGATCTACGCCGGCGCGGGCAATGACCGCACACCCGAGTGGACCGACCTCGCCGCCCGCCTCTTCGCCGGCCGGGACATCGCGATCGCGCCACCCGCGCCGCTCGCCGTCGGCAAGGAGGAGTTCCGCCGGCTCATGGCCAAGTACCGCGACCCGGTGCTCGCCGTCGTCGACTTCCCGGCGATGCCGGACTGCGTGATCCGGCCACTCGTCGACCCCGTCCCCCTCTCACCCGTGAGCCTCGTGTGGCGCAGGGGACTCCGCCACCCCGGTCTGGACGCCCTCCGCCGGGCCGCCGCGGAGCTGGGCGCCCGGGAGGGCTGGCTGGAACGCCCGCCCGGCTCCTGGCTCCCCGAGGGAGAGCCGGGGCTGCCCGCGCAGGGGGCGCTCACAGGCCCCGCGCGCTCCGGGTGAGAGCAAGGTTCCGCCACCGTCACCTCACGGCACCGGCCTGAAACGCGCCCTTCCTACCGTCGGTCGCATCAGGGATCCGACTCCGTGGAGGTGCGAGATGGGTGGCCGCTGGATCGAACGCTGGGAACCGGAGGACGAGACCTTCTGGCGCGAGAAGGGAGAGCGGATCGCGCGGCGCAATCTGCTCTTCTCCGTGCTCTCCGAACACATCGGCTTCTCCATCTGGAGCCTCTGGTCGGTCATGGTGCTCTTCATGGGCCCGCAGTACGGGGTCGACCCGGCCGGCAAGTTCTTCCTGATCGCCACGGCGACCTTCACCGGCGCGCTGATCCGCATCCCGTACACCTTCGCCGTCGCCCGCTTCGGCGGCCGCAACTGGACGGTCTTCAGCGCCCTGCTGCTCCTGCTGCCCACCGCCCTCGCCTTCACGGTGATGCGGCCCGGCACCTCGTACACCACCTTCGTCCTCGTGGCGGCGCTCACCGGCGTCGGCGGCGGCAACTTCGCCTCCTCGATGACCAACATCAACGCCTTCTTCCCGCTCCGGAAGAAGGGCTGGGCCCTCGGCCTCAACGCCGGCGGCGGCAACATCGGCGTCCCCGTCGTCCAGCTCGTCGGCCTCCTCGTCATCGGCACCGCCGGCGCCCTCCACCCGAGGATCGTGCTCGGCGTCTACCTGCCGCTCATCGTCGTCGCCGCCGTCTGCGCCGCGCTGTTCATGGACAACCTCGCGCCCGTGAAGAACGACACCGGCGCCGCGAAGGAGGCCGTGAAGGCCCGCCACACCTGGATCATGGCCTTCCTCTACATCGGCACCTTCGGCTCCTTCATCGGCTACAGCTTCGCCTTCGGACTCGTCCTCCAGACCCAGTTCGGACGGACCCCGCTCCAGGCCGCCTCGCTCACCTTCATCGGCCCCCTGCTCGGCTCCCTCATCCGGCCCGTCGGCGGCACCCTCGCCGACCGGCACGGCGGCGCCCGCATCACCCTGTGGACCTTCGCCGCGATGGCCACCGCCACCGCCGTCGTGATCTACGCCTCCGTGATCGAGTCCCTCGCCGTCTTCCTCGTCGGCTTCATCGGGCTCTTCGTCCTCAGCGGACTCGGCAACGGCTCCACGTACAAGATGATCCCGGCGATCTTCCTCGCCCAGGGACACCGCAAGGGCCTCGCGGGCGAGGCCGCCGAAGCCTACGGACGACGGCTCTCCGGGGCCTCCATGGGCCTCATCGGCGCCGTCGGAGCGCTCGGCGGACTCGGCATCAACCTCGCCTTCCGCCAGTCCTTCCAGACCGCCGGCACCGGTACCGCCGCCTTCGTCGCCTTCCTCGCCTTCTACGCGGCCTGCATGGTCGTCACCTGGGCGGTATACCTTCGGGCCCCGGCCGCCGTCCCCGCGACCGCCGAGGCGGTCACGGAGCCGGAGCCCCGGTCCGGCTACGCTCGGGTGTGACCCCTCATGAGCGGCGCGGACCGTAACGACCAGGAAATACGGGCGAACCGAGACCGTCACGCGTCCCCGTCAGGCTCTGGACCCATGGACGAGCAAGAACACGGCCCCCTCGCCGGCTTCACCGTCGGCGTCACCGCGGCCCGCCGAGCCGACGAGCTGATCGCGCTGCTGCGCCGGCGCGGCGCGGCCGTCGTCCACGGCCCCGCCCTGCGGATCGTCCCGCTCGCCGACGACACCGAACTCCTCGCCGCCACCAAGGAACTCATCGGCCACGCCCCGGACGTCGTCGTCGCCACCACGGCGATCGGCTTCCGGGGCTGGATCGAGGCCGCGGAGGGCTGGGGGTACGGGGAGGAGCTCCTCGCCGTCCTGCGGGAGGTCGAGCTCCTGGCCCGCGGGCCGAAGGTCAAGGGAGCCGTACGGGCCGCCGGACTCACCGAGTCCTGGTCGCCCTCCTCGGAGTCCATGGCCGAGGTCCTCGACCGGCTCCTCACGGAGGGCGTGGCGGGCCGCCGGATCGCGCTCCAGCTGCACGGGGAGCCGCTGCCGGGCTTCGTGGAGGCGCTCACCGCCGGCGGGGCCGAGGTCGTGGGCGTCCCCGTCTACCGCTGGATGCCGCCCGAGGACATCGGGCCCCTCGACCGGCTCCTCGACGCCACCCTCGCGGGCGGGCTCGACGCGGTGACCTTCACCAGCGCGCCGGCCGCCGCGTCGCTGTTCTCCCGGGCGGCGGAGCGGGGCGTACGGGACGAACTCGTCGCCGCGCTCCGGCACGACGTGCTCGCGGTGTGCGTCGGGCCCGTGACGGCGCTGCCGCTCCAGGCCGAGGGCATCGACACGTACCAGCCCGAGCGCTTCCGGCTCGGGCCGCTCGTCCAGCTCCTCTGCCGGGAGCTGCCCGGGCGCGCGCGGGTCCTGCCGGTCGCCGGCCACCGTGTCGAGGTCCGCGGGCACGCGGTCCTCGTCGACGGCGCCCTGCGGCCCGTCCCGCCCGCCGGGATGGCCCTCCTGGACCTCCTGGCCCGCCGGCCCGGCTGGGTCGTCTCCCGGGCCGACCTCCTCCGTGCCCTGCCGGGCGCGGGCCGCGACGAACACGCCGTGGAGACGGCGATGGCCCGCCTCCGCACGGCCCTCGGCACGCCGAAGCTGATCCAGACGGTGGTGAAGCGCGGCTACCGGCTGGCGCTCGACCCTTCGACGGAGGAGAAGTACGACGGGTAGCCCCCGCAGGCGCCCCGCGCCTGACACCGGGCCCCCCTGTGGCGTACGCTCGACGGCTGCCCAGTGCACGTGAGAAGGGGGCCTTAGGTGGCCGCGCAGGAAGCCGTGGACACGGTCAGAGACCGTGAGATCGGTGTCGAGCAGGAACATCTGGATCAGGTCTACCGCCGACTGGAGGAGAAGATCCACGAGGCGGAGTTCCTGATGAACGACGCCGCCCAGCGGGGTCAGGTCGGCACGCCCGGCGCCCTCGCCGAGCGGGACGCCCAGGTCTTCCGGGCCGGCATCCACCTCAACCGGCTCAACAACGAGTTCGAGGACTTCCTCTTCGGCCGGATCGACCTTCTGTACGGGAAGGACGGGAAGAAGGGCCCCGACGGCGCCTACACCTCCGTCGAGCCCGCCGAGGACGCCGTACGCCCCGACAACACCGCCGACATCGGCGAGACCCTGCACATCGGCCGGATCGGCGTCCTCGACTCCGACTACGCCCCGCTCGTCATCGACTGGCGGGCGCCCGCCGCCGCGCCCTTCTACCGGTCCACCCCCGTCGACCCCGGCCGCGTCGTGCGCCGTCGCGTCATCCGCTCCAAGGGCCGCCAGGTCCTCGGCGTCGAGGACGACCTGATGCGTCCCGAGCTGCGCGCCACCCTCGACGGCCGCGAGCTGCCCGTGATCGGCGACGGTGCCCTGATGGCCGCCCTCGGCCAGGCCCGCAGCCACACGATGCGGGACATCGTGTCCAGCATCCAGGCCGAGCAGGACCTCGTCATCCGCGCGCCCGCCGCCTCCGTGACGTACGTCGAGGGCGGGCCGGGCACCGGGAAGACGGCCGTCGCCCTGCACCGCGCCGCCTACCTGCTCTACCAGGACCGGCGGCGGTACGCGGGCGGCATCCTCATCGTCTCCCCGACCCCGCTCCTCGTCTCGTACACCGAGGGCGTCCTGCCCTCCCTCGGCGAGGAGGGGCAGGTGGCCATCCGGGCCGTCGGTTCGCTCGTCGACGGGGCCGAGGCCACCGCGTACGACGAGCCCGCCGTCGCCCGCGTCAAGGGCTCCTCCCGCATGGTGCACGTGCTGCGGAAGGCGGCCAGGGGCGCCCTGGAGAGCCCGGACGCCCCGCAGCTCCTGCGCGTCGTCGCCTTCGGGCGGCGGCTCGAACTCGAAGCCGACGAGCTCCGGCGCATCCGCCACAACGTCCTCGGCGGCACCGCCCCCGTGAACCTGCTCCGGCCCCGTGCCCGGCGGCTCCTCCTCGACGCGCTGTACGGCAAGTCCGGCGCCGCCGGCCGGCACAGCGACCCCGAGCTCGCCGCCGAGCTGCGTTCCTCCTTCGACGAGGACGTGTCGACGGAGGACTCGTTCCTCGGCTTCCTCGACGCCTGGTGGCCCGAGCTCACGCCCCGCCAGGTCCTCGACGCGATGGCCGACGAGCGGCGGCTCGGCCGCTGGGCCCGCCGGATCCTCAACCCGGGCGAGGTGCGGCGGCTGGCGCGTTCGCTGCGCCGCCGGGAGCTCTCCGTCCACGACGTCGCCCTCCTCGACGAGCTGAACACCCTGCTCGGCGCCCCGGCCCGGCCCCGCAAGAAGCGGGAGTACGACCCGCTGGACCAGCTCACGGGCCTGGAGGAGCTGATGCCCGTACGGGAGGAGACCCAGCGGGAGCGGGCCGAGCGGCTCGCCGCGGAGCGCACCGAGTACGCGCACGTGATCGTCGACGAGGCCCAGGACCTGACGCCCATGCAGTGGCGGATGGTCGGGCGGCGCGGCCGGCACGCCACCTGGACGGTCGTCGGCGACCCGGCGCAGTCCTCCTGGTCGGACCCGGACGAGGCCGCGGAGTCCCGGGACGAGGCCCTCGGCTCCCGGCCGCGGCGCCGCTTCGAGCTCACCGTGAACTACCGGAACCCGGCGGAGATCGCCGAGCTCGCCGCCAAGGTCCTCGCGCTCGCCATGCCGGGCATGGAGTCGCCGCGCGCGGTCCGCTCCACGGGCGTCGAGCCCCGCTTCGTATCGGTGCCGGAGAAGGGTGATCTGGCCGAAACCGTACGTTTGGAAGCGGAGCGGCTCCTCACAGAGGTGGAAGGAACCGTCGGTGTCGTCGTCGCCATGAACCGGCGGCAGGAGGCCGCGCGCTGGCTCGCCGGGCTGGGCGACCGGGTGGTCGCCCTGGGTTCCCTGGAGGCGAAGGGGCTCGAGTACGACGCGACGGTGGTCGTCTCGCCCGCCGAGATCGCGGACGAGTCCCCGGCCGGCCTGCGGGTGTTGTACGTGGCCCTCACCCGGTCCACGCAGGCGCTCACGGTGCTCGCGGGCGACCGGGACATGCCGGACGGGGCGGGGGTCCCGGACCTGCTGCGGGACTGACCGGAACAGGCCGCCGCGGCACCGGCCGTTCAGGGCCGCGGCGCCGATTTCAGGTCAACCTGTGGCGCTGGAATCGCCGGGCAGAGTGGTTTGTTAGCCTTGTCGTGGCACCGGCTCGATCCAAGCCCCCGGGCCCAACCTTCGTCCCTCAGAGGGACCACTTGCCGCGAGGCGAGCATGGCGGGTCGGTGCCACTTAGATGTATGTACAAAGTTGAGGCTCCTGTCACCTCCGGGTGACGGGAGCCTCTTCTGTTTCACTACGACTTCTCGTATGGTGGAAACTACTTTCCGAAAACAAAATGACCGTATTACCTGCTACCGGCAGGTAGGTGCGACCATCGGAGGGCGCCGCCAGGCAACCAGCCGGGGCGGCGTAGCAACGAAGCTCAGGGAAAGCAGAGGAACTCGGCCATGGCAACGGCGCCCAGCGTCTCGTACTCGATGACGGTCCGGCTGGAGGTTCCCGCGAGCGGAACCGCGGTCTCCCAGCTCACCACGGCGGTGGAGTCCCACGGCGGATCCGTCACCGGCCTCGACGTGACCGCCTCCGGCCACGAGAAGCTCCGCATCGACGTCACCATCGCGGCCACCTCGACCGCGCACGCCGACGAGATCGTCGAGCAGCTGCGCACCATCGAGGGCGTCGTGCTCGGCAAGGTCTCCGACCGTACGTTCCTGATGCACCTCGGCGGCAAGATCGAGATGGCGTCGAAGCACCCCATCCGCAACCGTGACGACCTCTCGATGATCTACACCCCGGGCGTCGCCCGCGTGTGCATGGCGATCGCCGAGAACCCCGAGGACGCCCGCCGCCTCACCATCAAGCGCAACACCGTCGCGGTCGTCACCGACGGCTCCGCCGTCCTCGGCCTCGGCAACATCGGCCCGATGGCCGCGATGCCGGTCATGGAGGGCAAGGCGGCCCTGTTCAAGCGCTTCGCCGACATCGACGCCTGGCCGATCTGCCTCGACACCCAGGACACCGACGAGATCGTCGCGATCGTCAAGGCGATCGCCCCCGGCTTCGCGGGCATCAACCTGGAGGACATCTCCGCGCCCCGCTGCTTCGAGATCGAGGCCCGGCTGCGCGAGGCCCTCGACATCCCCGTCTTCCACGACGACCAGCACGGCACCGCCATCGTCGTCCTCGCCGCCCTCACCAACGCGCTGCGCGTGGTCGGCAAGGGCATCGGCGACGTACGGGTCGTCATGTCCGGTGCCGGCGCCGCCGGTACGGCCATCCTCAAGCTGCTGATCGCGGCGGGCGTGAAGCACGCCGTCGTCGCCGACATCCACGGCGTCGTGCACGCGGGCCGCGAGGACCTCGTGGACGCCGCGCCCGGCACTCCGCTGCGCTGGATCGCCGACAACACCAACCCCGAGGGCGTCACCGGCACCCTCAAGCAGGCCGTCGTCGGCGCGGACGTGTTCATCGGCGTCTCGGCCCCGAACCTGCTGGGCGCGGAGGACGTCGCCGCCATGGCCGAGGGCGCCATCGTCTTCGCGCTCGCGAACCCCGACCCGGAGGTCGACCCGGCCGCCGCGCGGCAGACCGCCGCCGTCGTCGCCACCGGCCGTTCGGACTTCCCGAACCAGATCAACAACGTGCTCGTCTTCCCGGGCGTCTTCCGCGGTCTGCTGGACGCCCAGTCCCGTACCGTCAACACGGAGATGATGCTGGCGGCGGCCACCGCCCTCGCCGACGTGGTCACCGAGGACGAGCTCAACCCGAACTACATCATCCCGTCGGTCTTCAACGACAAGGTCGCCGGCGCGGTCGCCGGAGCCGTCCGGAACGCGGCGAAGGCCGCGGGCTCGGGCACGGCGCCCGGCGGGCGCTGACGGCGCGTCGCGATTCGCGGAGCCGTAAACCCGCCTTTAGGGTGGCGTTTCGGCTCCGCGCGGTTCGCGCGGTGTCGACAGAACGTCACCACCACGGGGCTCGGGCGCTTTTCGTGTGACCCGCGGGGGTGCCGGATTGGCGTTCCCGCCGCTGGTGGGGGCAGGATGCGTGTTTGGGCGCGAGGGTCTGTCGTTTGACCCGGGTCCGGGGACTGTCCGAGGGCCCTGGCAGCATCGGCTTCGCTGTACCCAATCGCGCGGCTTCCGCCGCGTGGCACGCCTCACAGGCAAGAAGAACACGGGAGTAACAACATGAACCGCAGTGAGCTGGTGGCCGCCCTGGCCGACCGCGCCGAGGTGACCCGCAAGGACGCCGACGCCGTGCTGGCCGCTCTCGCCGAGACCGTCGGTGAGGTCGTCGCCAAGGGTGACGAGAAGGTCACCATCCCCGGCTTCCTGACCTTCGAGCGCACCCACCGTGCCGCTCGCACCGCTCGTAACCCGCAGACCGGCGACCCGATCGACATCCCGGCCGGCTACAGCGTGAAGGTCTCCGCGGGCTCGAAGCTCAAGGAAGCCGCCAAGGGCAAGTAAGGCTGCCTAGAGGCGCCGGAAGGGCGGCCACCCTGTCAGGGGGTGGCCGCCCTTCCGTTCGCCCGGCAGAACGCGCTGTACGCGCGCGTGGGGCCCGTCGCATCCCGTGCGACGGGCCCCACGCGCGCGTACGGACGGGCTCAGACCAGCGCGCTGCCCGGCAGCTCGACCTTCGCGCCGAGCTCCACGAGCTTCTCCATGAAGTTCTCGTAGCCGCGGTTGATCAGGTCGATGCCGTGGACCCGGCTCGTGCCCTGGGCCGCGAGCGCCGCGATCAGGTACGAGAAGCCACCGCGCAGGTCGGGGATGACCAGGTCGGCGCCCTGCAGCCTGGTCGGGCCCGACACGACCGCCGAGTGCAGGAAGTTCCGCTGGCCGAAGCGGCAGTCGGAGCCGCCGAGGCACTCGCGGTACAGCTGGATGTGGGCGCCCATCTGGTTCAGCGCGGAGGTGAAGCCGAGCCGGGACTCGTACACCGTCTCGTGGACGATGGAGAGGCCGGAGGCCTGCGTCAGGGCCACGACCAGCGGCTGCTGCCAGTCCGTCTGGAAGCCGGGGTGCACGTCCGTCTCCAGGTGGATCGCGTTGAGCGAGCCGCCCGGGTGCCAGAAGCGGATGCCCTCGTCGTCGATCTCGAAGGCGCCGCCGACCTTCCGGTACGTGTTGAGGAAGGTCATCATCGAGCGCTGCTGGGCGCCGCGCACGTAGATGTTGCCCTCGGTCGCGAGCGCCGCCGACGCCCAGGAGGCCGCCTCCAGGCGGTCCGGGAGCGCCCGGTGGGTGTAGCCGTCGAGGCGGTCGACACCGGTGATCCGGATGGTCCGGTCGGTGTCCATGGAGATGATCGCGCCCATTTTCTGCAGGACGCAGATCAGGTCCTCGATCTCGGGCTCCACGGCCGCGTTCGACAGCTCGGTGACGCCCTCGGCGAGGACGGCCGTGAGCAGCACCTGCTCGGTCGAGCCGACCGAGGGGTACGGCAGGCGGATCTTGCAACCGCGAAGGCGCTGCGGGGCCTCCAGGTACTGTCCGTCGGCGCGCTTCTCGATGGTCGCGCCGAACTGGCGGAGCACGTCGAAGTGGAAGTCGATGGGCCGGCCGCCGATGTCGCAGCCGCCCAGGCCCGGGATGAAGGCGTGGCCGAGGCGGTGCAGCAGCGGGCCGCAGAAGAGGATCGGGATGCGCGACGAACCGGCGTGGGCATCGATGTCAGCGACGTTCGCGGACTCGACGTGCGTCGGGTCGAGGACGAGCTCGCCGGGCTCCTCGCCGGGGCGGACCGTCACTCCGTGCAGCTGGAGCAGCCCGCGGACGACGCGGACGTCACGGATGTCGGGAACGTTGCGCAGGCGGCTGGGGCCGCTGCCGAGCAGGGCGGCGACCATCGCCTTGGGCACGAGGTTCTTCGCGCCGCGGACGCGGATCTCGCCCTCCAGCGGGGTTCCGCCGTGGACAAGCAGGACATCGTCTGTGCCGGTCATGAATCTCGCGTTCCGAAAGTGGGGTCCGACGGGTGGCCAGAGAAAAGGGTAAGGGGCCATGAGACCTCGTTCGGGTGCCTCATGGGGCCTGTCAGATGTAATGAATTCGGCACAACACCCTCTGTTTCCATGATCTTGCGGAGCGTCACCGTCCGCTTGTCCCCGAGGGGCGGTCCGCCGCCGCGGTCCCGTCCGTCCTGAACTGCGGTGGTCCCCGCCTTCCCGCCATCCCGTCCGACAACCCCCCGCGAACGCCGAAGATGCGGGATCATGTGTCGCATGACCGAGGTGTCCTCGCTCACAGGACGGCTGCTCGTGGCCACCCCCGCGCTGGCGGACCCGAATTTCGACCGCGCGGTGGTCCTGCTGCTCGACCACGACGACGAGGGCTCGCTCGGCGTCGTCCTCAACCGGCCGACCCCCGTCACCGTCCTCGACATCCTCGCCCCCTGGGCCGCCCTCGCGGGCGAGCCCGGCGTCGTCTTCCAGGGCGGCCCCGTCTCCCTCGACGCGGCCCTCGGCGTCGCCGTCATCCCCGGCGACGAGGGTCCCCTCGGCTGGCGGCGGGTGTACGGCGCGATCGGCCTGGTCGACCTGGAGACCCCGCCCGAGCTGCTCGGACCGGCGCTCGGCTCGCTGCGGATCTTCGCCGGATACGCGGGCTGGGGCCCCGGCCAGCTGGAGTCCGAGCTCGGCGACGGAGCCTGGTACGTGGTCGAGTCGGAGCCCGGCGACGTCTCCTCGCCGCGCCCCGAGACGCTCTGGCGGCAGGTGCTGCGGCGGCAGCGCGGCGAGCTCGCGATGATCGCGACGTACCCGGACGACCCGTCCCTCAACTGAGGGCCACGGCTTTCAGTACCCTTGGCGGTTATGAGCACTCTCGAGCCCGAGCGCGGGGCAGGTACGGGAACCCTCGTCGAGCCGACGCCGCAGGTGTCCCACGGTGACGGCGACCACGAGCGCTACGCCCATTACGTCCAGAAGGACAAGATCATGGCGAGCGCCCTCGACGGCACGCCCGTCGTGGCGCTGTGCGGAAAGGTCTGGGTGCCGGGGCGCGACCCCAAGAAGTACCCGGTCTGTCCGATGTGCAAGGAGATCTACGACTCCATGGGCGCCGGCGGTGGCGACAAGGACAAGGGCGGCAAGGACAAGTAGTCGTGCTGTCCTGACGTCGGGGCAAGCCCTTCGCGGCCCCCGTCGCGCGTACTTCGGTACGTGCGACGGGGGCCGCTTCGCGTTGCACGGGCTGCTTTCGCCGGTCACGAAGTGGTCGAGGTGGTCGAGACCTCTTGTCTGCCCGCCCGGGGCGCGCCTAACCTCACGCGTGTTGTGCAGAGCGAAACGCTCATTGCGCATGTTGCAACGCACGCATTCGGAGGGGACCCGTCATGAAGTTGCCCGCCATCCCCCGAGTTCTCGGCTTCGCTCGAGCAGGGGGGACCCCCGTCACCGCCACCGCCGCCGCGCTCCTCCTCGCCGGCCTCACCGCCACCGCCTGCGCTCCCCAGACGTCCGGCGGTACGGCCACGGCCGACGAGAAGAGCGGAACCCTGCGCGTCTGGCTCTTCCAGGAGGTGAGCAACAAGCCCAAGGAGCAGGTCGTCCGGCAGGCCGTCGCCGCCTTCGAGAAGAGCCACGCGGGCGCCAAGGTCGAGGTCGAGTACATCCCCGTCGAGACCCGCGCCCAGCGCGTCAAGGCCGCCTTCAACGACCCCGCGTCGGCGCCCGACCTCATCGAGTACGGCAACACCGACACCGCGGGATACGTCAAGGACGGCGGACTCGCCGACATCAGCGCCGAGTTCGCCGCCTGGAACGAGGCCAAGGACACCGACCCCACCGCCAGACAGTCCGTCACCGTCGGCGGCAGGATCTACGGCGCCCCCCTCTTCGTCGGCGTCCGCGCCCTCTACTACCGCACCGACGTGTTCCGGGAGCTCGGCCTCGCCGCCCCCAAGACCCAGGCCGAACTCGTCTCCACCGCCCGGAAGATCCGCAAGGCCAGGCCCGAGCTGTACGGCATCGCCGTCGGCGGGGCCTACACCTACGGCGCCATGCCCTTCGTCTGGGCCGCGGGCGGCGAACTCGCCACCGCCCGGGGCGACTCGTACGAGGCCGCCGTCGACAGCGAGGCCGCCCGCAAGGGCATCAGCACGTACGCCTCGCTCTTCGGCGACGACAACTGCCCGACCGCCAAGTGCGCCCAGATGGGCGGCAACGCCACCGTCACCGCCTTCGCCTCCGGCAAGGCCGGCATGGCCATCGGCGGCGACTTCAGCCACGCCGCCGTCGAAGCCGGCACCGTCAAGGGCAAGTACGCCGTCGTGCCACTGCCCGGCACCACCCCCGGCTCCATCGCCCCCGCCTTCGCCGGCGGCAACAACATCGGCGTCCTGAGGAGCACCTCCCACCGCACCCTCGCCGTCGACCTCCTCAAGTCCCTCACCGGCAAGGACACCCAGGGCAAGCTGTTCGACGCGATGGGCTTCCTGCCCACCTACACCGACGTCCGCACCGCCGCCGCCCGGCGGCAGCCCTTCGTGAAGCCCTTCATCGACACCCTCGGCGCCGGCACCAGGTTCGTCCCCGCGTCCCCCGGCTGGGGGCAGATCGACGCCTCCCTCGTACTGCCCACGATGTTCCAGGAGGTCGTCAGCGGCCGTAAGGACGTCGCCACCGCCTCCGGCGACGCCGCGAAGAAGATGGACGCGGCCTTCGCGACGGCGGGCTGAGCCGCATGACGATCCAGCTCACCCCGGCCACCGAGCCGGTGAAGACCCACGCGCCGCCCGCCCGCACCCCCCGGCGCACCAGCCCCTGGACCCCCTGGCTCTACCTCGCGCCCGCCCTCGCCGTCATCGGCGGACTCCTCGTCTACCCCGTCTACCAGCTCGGCCTGATCTCCTTCCTGGAGTACACCCAGGCCCAGGTCAGCGGCGGCGAACCCACCTCCTTCCAGGGCTTCGGCAACTACACGGCCCTCTTCGCCGACCCCCAGTTCCGGCAGGTCCTCCTCACCACCGTCGTCTTCGCCGCCGTCTGCGTCGTCACCACCCTCGCCGTCGGCTGCTCCCTCGCCGTCCTCCTCACGCGCGTGCGTGCCCTGCCCCGGCTCATGCTGATGATGGCCGCGCTCGGGGCCTGGGCGACCCCCGCCGTCACCGGCTCCACCGTCTGGGTCTTCCTCTTCGACCCCGACTTCGGCCCCGTCAACAGGCTGCTCGGGCTCGGCGACTTCTCCTGGACGTACGGGCGGTACAGCGCCTTCGCCCTCGTCCTCCTCGAAGTGGTCTGGTGCTCGTTCCCCTTCGTGATGGTGACGGTGTACGCCGGCATCAAGGCCATCCCGTCCGAGGTCCTGGAGGCCGCCGCCCTCGACGGCGCCTCGCAGTGGCGGATCTGGCGCTCGGTCATGGCCCCGGTGCTCCGGCCGATCCTGGTCGTCGTCACGATCCAGTCGATCATCTGGGACTTCAAGCTCTTCACCCAGATCTACGTGATGACGAACGGCGGCGGCATCGCCGGCCAGAACCTCGTCCTCAACGTGTACGCCTACCAGAAGGCCTTCGCCTCGTCCCAGTACAGCCTGGGCTCGGCGATCGGCGTCGTCATGCTGCTGCTCCTGCTGGCCGTGACGCTGGTCTACCTGCGCCTGCTGCGACGCCAGGGAGAAGAACTGTGACGTCCCCACGGATACGGCGTCCCGGGCGCCTCGCGGCGGAGGCCGTCACCCTCCTCGTCGCGGCCGCCGTCGCCTTCCCGCTGTACTGGATGGTCCTCTCGGCCCTCAAGCCGGCGGGCGAGATCCAGTCCACGCACCCCCGCCCGTGGACGCTCTCCCCGTCCCTCGACTCCTTCCGGCGCGTCTTCGAGCAGCAGGAGTTCGCCCGGTACTTCGTCAACTCGCTCATCGTCGCGGGCACGGTCGTCCTCGCCTCGGCCCTCATCGCGTTCCTCGCGGCGACGGCCGTCACCAGATTCCGCTTCCGGTTCCGGACGACCCTCCTCGTCCTGTTCCTCGTCGCCCAGATGGTGCCGGTCGAGGCGCTGACCATCCCGCTGTTCTTCCTCATGCGGGACCTCGGCCAGCTCAACACCCTCGGCTCGCTGATCCTGCCGCACCTCGCCTTCTCCCTGCCGTTCGCGATCTGGATGCTGCGCGGCTTCGTGAAGGCCGTCCCCGAGGCACTGGAGGAACAGGCCCGGATCGACGGCGCGAGCCGCACCCGCTTCCTCTGGCAGATCCTCTTCCCGCTGGTCTTCCCCGGGCTCGTGGCGACGAGCGTCTTCTCGTTCATCTCGACCTGGAACGACTTCCTCTTCGCGAAGTCCTTCCTCATCAGCGACACCTCGCAGTCGACCCTCCCCATGGCGCTGCTCGTCTTCTTCAAGCCCGACGAGAACGACTGGGGAGGAATCATGGCCGGGTCGACCGTGATGACGATCCCGGTGCTCGTCTTCTTCGTACTCGTACAGCGCCGCCTGGTCTCGGGCCTCGGCGGCGCGGTGAAGGACTGACGCGATGACTCACCCCATGGACCTGATCCCGGCGCCGCTGTCGGTCGAGCACCGGGCTCCCGGGGCCGTGTCCCTCGACGAGCGGACCACGCTCGACGCCGGACCCGGCACCGGGTCCACCGCGCGCTGGCTGCGGTCCGCGCTCGGCGCCGCCACCGGCCTCGCGCTCCCCGACGGCACCGGCCCGTCCGCGATCCGGCTGCGGATCAGGGAGGACGCCGACCACCCCGAGGGCTACCGCCTGACCGTCGGCGGCCCGGACGCCGCCGTCGTCATCGAGGGCGGAGGCCCCGCCGGGGTCTTCTGGGGCGCCCAGACCGTCCGTCAGCTCCTCGGCCCGGAGGCGTACCGCAAGGCGCCCGTACGGAGCGACAGGGCCCGCGAGCTCCCGTACGTGACGATCGAGGACTCACCCCGCTTCGGCTGGCGCGGCCTCCTGCTCGACGTCTCCCGGCACTTCATGCCCAAGGACGACGTCCTGCGGTACCTCGACCTGCTCGCCGCCCACAAGCTGAACGTCTTCCACTTCCACCTCACCGACGACCAGGGCTGGCGCATCGAGATCGAGCGCCACCCCCGGCTCACCGAGGTCGGCGCCTGGCGTGCCCGCACCAAATGGGGACACCGGGCCTCGCCGCTCTGGAACGAGACCCCCCACGGCGGCTACTACACCCAGGACGACATCCGCGAGATCGTCGCCTACGCCGCCGAGCGGCACATCACCGTCGTCCCCGAGATCGACCTCCCCGGCCACGCGCAGGCCGCCATCGCCGCCCACCCCGAGCTCGGCAACACCGACGTCGTCGACACCGCCGCCCTCACCGTCTGGGACACCTGGGGCGTCAACCCCAACGTCCTCGCCCCGACCGAGGCCGTCCTCCGCTTCTACGAGGGCGTCTTCGAGGAGGTCCTCGACCTCTTCCCGTCCACCTTCGTCCACGTCGGCGGCGACGAGTGCCCCAAGGACCAGTGGAAGGCCTCCCCGGCGGCCCAGGCCCGCATCAAGGAACTCGGACTCGCCGACGAGGACGAGCTCCAGTCCTGGTTCATCCGCCACTTCGACCGCTGGCTCACCGCACGCGGCCGCCGCCTCATCGGCTGGGACGAGATCCTGGAGGGCGGCCTCGCCGAAGGGGCGGCCGTCTCCTCCTGGCGGGGCTACGCGGGCGGGATCGCCGCCGCGGAGGCCGGCCACGACGTCGTCATGTGCCCCGAACAGCACGTCTACCTGGACCACCGTCAGGCACCCGGCGACGCCGAACCCATGCCCATCGGATACGTCCGCACCCTGGCCGACGTCTACCGCTTCGAGCCCGTCCCGCCGGGCCTCACGCCCGAGGCCGCGGCCCACATCCTGGGAACCCAGGCCAACGTCTGGACCGAGGTCATGGAGAACCGCTCCCGCGTCGACTACCAGGTCTTCCCGCGCCTCGCCGCCTTCGCCGAGGTCGCCTGGTCCACGCTCCCCGCGCCGGAGGCGCGCGACCACGCCGGCTTCGAGCGCCGCATGCGCACCCACTACCGGCGCCTGGACGCCCTCGGCGTCGACTACCGCCCGCCCGCCGGACCCCACCCCTGGCAGCAGCGCCCCGGGGTGGCCGGCCGACCCCTGGAGGGCACGCCCCCGAACGTGTGAGAGACGCGACGTCACCCGGTCACCCAAGAGAGGCGAAACGGAAGTTACCGTCGCACCCGGGGCGTCCCGGACGGAACAGTCCTTCGCGGACCCTCGCGCCGGACTCCTCGGAAGATGTGCCAGAGTTGCCACGTCCGGCCTGTGAGCACGTACGGTACGCCCACACGCAGGCGCGTCGTACCGCCCGCTCGCAGGCGCGACGGCCGGGCACAGTCGGGGACCACCGGGACACCGGGAAGGGGCAGCGGGTTGACCACGCACGCACCACAGACGGCATCACGGGCGGCGCAGTCCGTGACGCTGCCCGCCTCGCTCGACGAGGCCGTGGCAGCGCTCACGGCCATGCCGGCCGCCGTTCCCGTGGCCGGTGGCACCGACCTCATGGCCGCCGTCAACAAAGGCCAGCTCCGCCCCGCCGGACTCGTCGGCCTGAGCCGCATCAACGAGATCCGCGGCTGGCAGTACCAGGACGGCCACGCCCTCCTCGGCGCGGGCCTCACCCACGCCCGGATGGGCCGCCCCGACTTCGCCGCCCTCATCCCGGCCCTCGCCGCCGCCTCCCGCGCGGCCGGGCCGCCCCAGATCCGCAACGCCGGCACCCTCGGCGGCAACATCGTCACCGCCGCCCCCACCGGCGACTCGCTGCCCGTCCTCGCCGCCCTGGAGGCCGACCTCGTCGTCCTCGGCCCGCTCGGCAGCCGCGAGATCCCCGTCTCCCACCTCCTCGCGGGCCGCGACCTGCTCGCCCCCGGCGAGCTCGTCGGCTTCGTCCGCGTCCCGCTGCTCCACGCCCCCCAGGTCTTCCTCAAGGCCACCGGCCGCACCGGCCCGGCCCGCGCCACCGCCTCCGTCGCCGTCGTCCTCGACCCGGCCCGGCGCGGCGTGCGCTGCGCGGTCGGCGCCGTCGCCCCCATGCCGCTGCGGCCCCTGGAGGCCGAGCGCTGGATCGCCTCGCTGGTGGACTGGGACAACGACCGGGGGCTCGCCCCGGAGGCGCTCGCGGCGTTCGGCGAGTACGTCGCCGCCGCCTGCATCCCGGATCCGCCGGGCGACGAACAGTTGCCCCCGGCCGTACTGCACCTGCGGCGCACGGTCGCCGCACTCGCCCGACGGGCACTGGGGAGGGCACTGGCATGAGCGACGAGCACACGGGTCAGACGGGCGGCTGGGAGCCGCTCCCGCAGAGCGAGGGCTACGACGGCGACGCGACCGCCTTCGTCCAGCTGCCGCCCGACTTCATGCTGGACGGCGTCCCCCTGGAGGCGCCCGGCCACGGCTACGTACCGCCGATGATCACCCCGCTCCAGCCGCTCGCCCCGGCCGCGGCGACGGACCCGTCCGCGACGGGCTCCTGGAC
The DNA here is from genome assembly GCF_043077765.1 of Streptomyces sp. NPDC015661. Classification (NCBI taxonomy): domain Bacteria; kingdom Bacillati; phylum Actinomycetota; class Actinomycetes; order Kitasatosporales; family Streptomycetaceae; genus Streptomyces; species Streptomyces sp. NPDC015661. The sequence continues at coordinate 72,628 of NZ_JBIBST010000004.1, forward strand.
GGTGCACGTCCCGACGGAGGCGCAGCAGCCGCAGTACTTCGAGGGCGTCGAGCACGACCCCTCGTACCAGGGCGTCGAGCACTTCCAGCCGCCGGCGTACGTCGAGCACGCCGTCGAGCACCTCGACTACGCCGAGCAGGACCCGCACGCGACGGCCGAGTGGCGCTTCGAGGAGGCGGTGGCTCCGGCCGCCGACCCGTCGGCGACGGGGCAGTGGCAGATCCCGGCCGAGGCCGTGGCGGTGGCCGTGGCCGAGTCGGAAGAGGCCGTCCCGGCGCCCGCCTCGTACACCGAGGCCCCGGCGACCCTGCCGGGCGGCGCGCCGGCGCCGTGGGCGCTGCCGGGGGAGCTGCCGGGGGAGCCGGTCGGGGAGGAGGCCTCGGAGGCCTCGGAGGCCTCGGAGGCCTCGCAGGGGGAGCCGGAGGTCGTACCGGAGGAGGCTCCCGAGCTGGTGGCGGAGGAGGCTCCCGAGGCACTCGCCCCGGTGCTGCCGCCCGTCGACCCGTCCACGACCACGACCGAGGCAACGTCCTCGTCGTCGTCCACGTCCTCGTCCACGTCCTCGTCGTCGTCCACGTCGTCGTCCACGTCCACGTCCACGTCCACGGACAGCGACGAGCACCCCCACACCTCGTACACCCTGCGGGTCAACGGGACCGACCGGCCCGTCACCGGCTCCTGGATCGGCGAGTCGCTGCTCTACGTCCTGCGGGAGCGCCTCGGCCTCGCGGGGGCCAAGGACGGCTGCTCGCAGGGCGAGTGCGGCGCGTGCAACGTGCAGGTCGACGGTCGTCTCGTCGCCTCCTGCCTGGTTCCCGCGGCGACCGCCGCCGGAAGCGAGGTGCGGACGGTCGAGGGCCTCGCGGTCGACGGCGAGCCCTCGGACGTGCAGCGGGCGATGGCCAGGTGCGGCACCGTCCAGTGCGGCTTCTGCATCCCCGGCATGTGCATGACCGTGCACGACCTCCTGGAGGGCAACCACGCCCCCACGGAGCTGGAGACCCGCCAGGCGCTCGCCGGCAACCTCTGCCGCTGCTCCGGCTACCGGGGCGTCCTCGACGCCGTCAGGGACGTCGTCGCCGAGCGCGAGGCGGCCGCCGCGGCCGCCGAGCCCGAGGCCGCCGACGAGGCCCGTGTCCCGCACCAGATTCCCCACCCGCACGACGGAGGCATGGCGTGAGCAGCGACGCGACCACCGCCGCTCCCACGGCTCTGGACACCCCCGGGGGCCTCGGCCAGGAGCCGGCCGCGCACGGCCTCGGCACCTCGCTCCCCCAGGCCGAGGCGCGCGCGAAGACCGAGGGCACCTTCCCGTACGCCTCCGACCTGTGGGCCGAGGGGCTGCTCTGGGCCGCGATCCTCCGCTCGCCGCATCCGCACGCCCGGATCGTGTCGATCGACACGACGGCGGCGGAGGCCATGCCGGGCGTACGGGCCGTGGTGACGGCCGCCGACGTGCCGGGCGCGGCGACGTACGGGCGCAGGGTCGCCGACCGGCCCGTCTTCGCCTCGGAACTGGTCCGGCACCACGGCGAGGCCCTCGCGGCGATCGCGGCGGACCACCCGGACACGGCACGCCTCGCGACCGCGGCGATCGCCGTCGAGTACGAGGTGCTCGAACCGGTGACGGACCCGGAGAAGGCGTTCGAGGCGGAGGCGCTGCACCCCGACGGGAACCTGATCAGGCACATCCCGCTGCGCTTCGGCGACGCCGAGGCGACGGGTGAGGTCGTCGTCGAGGGCCTGTACCGGATCGGCCGCCAGGACCCGGCGCCGATCGGCGCGGAGGCGGGTCTCGCGGTTCCGCGCCCCGACGGCGGCGTGGAGCTCTACACGGCGTCCACGGACCCGCACACCGACCGGGACCTGGCCGCCGCCTGCTTCGGGCTGCCGCCCGAGCAGGTCAAGCTGGTCGTGACGGGCGTGCCGGGCGCGACGGGCGACCGCGAGGACCCGGGCTTCCAGATCCCGCTGGGCCTGCTCGCCCTGCGGACCGGCTGCCCGGTCAAGCTCACCGCTACGCGCGAGGAGTCCTTCCTCGGCCATGCCCACCGCCACCCGACCCTGCTGCGCTACCGCCACCACGCGGACGCGGAGGGGCGGTTGGTGAAGGTGGAGGCGCAGATCCTGCTCGACGCGGGTGCGTACGCGGACTCGTCGTCGGAGTCGCTCGCGGCGGCGGTGGCCTTCGCGTGCGGCCCGTACGTCGTCCCGCACGCCTTCGTGGAAGGCTGGGCCGTCCGCACCAACAACCCCCCCTCCGGCCATGTGCGGGGCGAGGGCGCGATGCAGGTGTGCGCGGCGTACGAGGCGCAGATGGACAAGCTGGCGGCGAAGCTGGGCGTGGACCCGGCGGAGCTGCGCATGCGGAACGTCATGGCGACGGGCGACATCCTGCCGACGGGCCAGACGGTGACGTGCCCGGCGCCGGTGGCCGAACTCCTGGCCGCGGTCCGCGACTTCCCCCTCCCGCAGCTCCCCAAGGACACCCCGGAGGGCGACTGGCTGCTGCCCGGCGGCCCGGAGGGCGCGGGTGAACCCGGCGCGGTGCGGCGGGGGGTGGGCTACGCGCTGGGCATGGTGCACATGCTGGGCGCGGAGGGCACCGACGAGGTCTCGACGGCGACCGTCCGGGTCATGGACGGGGTGGCGACGGTCATCTGCTCGGCGGTGGACACGGGTTCGGGCTTCTCGACGCTCGCCCGCCAGATCGTCCAGGAGACCCTGGGCATCGACGAGGTACACATGGCCCCGGTCGACACGGACCAGCCGCCGGCCGGCCCGGCGGCGCACGGCCGGCACACCTGGGTGTCGGGCGGGGCGGTGGAACGCGCGGCGAAGATGGTCCGCACGCAGCTGCTCCAGCCGCTGGCCCACAAGTTCGGCATGTCGACGGAGCTGCTCCAGATCACGGACGGCAAGATCACCTCGTACGACGGTGTCCTGTCGACGACGGTCACGGAGGCGATGGACGGCAAGGAACTCTGGGCCACGGCCCAGTGCCGCCCCCACCCCACCGAGCCGCTGGACGAGTCGGGGCAGGGGGACGCGTTCGTGGGCCTCGCGTTCTGCGCGATCCGCGCGGTGGTGGACGTGGACATCGAACTCGGCTCGGTACGGGTGGTGGAGATGGCCGTCGCGCAGGACGTGGGCCGCATCCTGAACCCCGCGCAGCTCGCGGCGCGCATCGAGGCGGGCATCACGCAGGGCGTCGGCGCGGCCCTCACGGAGAACCTCCGCACGGCCCGCGGTCTGGTCCGGCACCCCGACTTCACGGGGTACGCACTCCCGACATCCCTGGATGCCCCGGACATTCGCATCGTGAAACTCGTCGAGGAACGCGATGTGGTGGCCCCCTTCGGCGCGAAGGCGGCGAGCGCGATCCCGGTCGTCACCTCACCGGCCGCAGTGGCCTCAGCGGTACGCGCGGCGACGGGCCGCCCGATCAACCGCCTCCCGATCCGCCCACAGGCGGCGGTCGCCGTGCCCAATTCGTAACCATGTGATGTCCGTTGCTTGTGCAACCGGGAGGTGCGGACTGTCGTCGTTCCTGACTACAGTGAACTTCTAGACTTGTGCCGTTGACGGCATGGTGGGTTCACGGGGGAGGAGCGGGCATGCGAGCCGAGATGGAGGGCATGACGTCCGGGATGCGGACGCAGGCCGTGAAGTACAGCGCCGACTCCATGCAGAAGTTCAAGCAGGGTGTGGACGACCTCATCACCCAGCTCAAGGGTTCTGACGCCGGTGCCGGAAAGCTGAAGAGCGACCCGGTCAGCCGCACTCAGTTCGGCGGGGGCGGTGGTGCTTGGGCGGAGGCTCAGGGCGCCTACGCGGCCTATGACGAGGTCCTCGGCAAGCTGGTGCAGCTCTCCGGCCTGCTCAACGACTGCCTGGAAGGCCTTGGTATCGCAGTCGTCGCCTCCAAGAACGGCTTCGAGGAGATGGACGACGACATCAAGCGCAAGATGATCGCGATCCACCAGCGCACGCAGGACGCCAAGGACAAGGCTGACAAGGACGCGGGCCGCGGCGCACCGGGGAGCGAAGGCAGTCGGGGTGCCGAGGGCGACGACTCCCTCAAGTAGGCGTGCGCGGACGGAATTTCGGGGACACGGGGAAGAGGCGAGACATGAGGCCTGCAGAGGGCGGCGGTGGCGGCGGAACCAACTTCGCCGGCATGACGCACGAGCAGATGCTGGTGTGGCTGGACGAGGCGAGCAGCTACTACGTGGGTGAAGCGGCGCGGCGGTTGAAGACCGCCTCGGATCAGCTGGCCACGATCGCCAGTGACCTGCGCGCCAGCATGAGGGACATGGACTGGGAAGGCGAGGCGGAGAAGGCCTTCGTCGAGTGGGCCACCAACGTGGCCAACTCGACCACGCATCTCTCGGACTACGCCGAGCGCGGGTCCGTCTGCATGGAGGACAACTCCTCCGCCATCGCTTCGGCGCAGAGTGCCATGCCCCGCTACACCTCCCAGGCGGACGCCAAGGAGAACCTGGACGCGGCGCTGAAGTACCACAACGACCCCGACTCGCAGACCATCGCCCGCAACGCGCGGGCCTCGATGGCGACCAGCGACGACGCCGCGGCCATCAAGGCCAAGGAAGAGGCGAACCGGCAGGCGGCGGCGGACGAGATGTACCGCCTCTCGTCCGCCTACGAGTGGTCGAGCTTCCGGATGAACAGCGAGGTCCCGCCGACGTTCCCGCCGCCGCCGGGTTCGTTCGTGCCGAAGGCGCCCGACGGCCGGGACAGCAGCTCCTACCTCGGCTCCACGCAGGAGACCGGCAATCGCTCCACGGGTACGGAAACGACCACGGGGACGCGGACCACGCACACCACCCAGCCCGACACCCGGACCACGCCCGACACGCCCACGGTCCCGCCGACGGGCGACCCGACGGGGCCGACGCACGTCATCAGGCCCGAGGTCCGGCCCGACGCGCCCGTGGACCTCGGCATCGACAGCGTGGAGACCCTGCCGAAGCCGGACACCACCGGCCCGACCACGCACACCCCGGGTGGTCCGCCGCCGCTGACCAGGCCGGACGGCGGTACGCCTCCGTTCGTGACGACCACCGGCATGCCTCCGCTCACCACGAAGGGCGGTCCGGGCCCCCTCGGCCCCACCTCGCCCATCACCGGCGGCACCGGCAACCCGCGCAACCCGGCGACCGGCGGTCTCCGTAACACGCCCGGCATGCCCCGCGAGGGCATCAGCGGCGGCCGTCAGGTCCCCAGCACCACGGGCCGGCCGCAGACCGGCATCCCGCGCAGCACCGTCATCGGCAACGAGCCCACCGGCCAGAACCGGACCGGCATGGGCCGCGGCATGGGCGGCGCCCACGGCATGGGCGGCTCCATGGGCGGCGGCGCCGGTCAGAGCGGCATCAGCGGCGGGCGGCGTCTCGCCGGCGAGAGCGGCGGAGTCGTCGGCGGCAAGGCGCAGCGCGCCGGCGCCGCCGGTGGCGGAAAGCCCTTCACGGCCGGCGGCTCGGGCCTCGTGCGCGGAAACGCCGCGAAGCCCGGCGAGCGCGAGGAGCAGAACGGAGAGCGTCCCGACTACCTCGTCGAGGACGAGGAGACCTGGCAGCAGGGCCGCCGCGTGGCGCCGCCCGTCATCGACTGATCAGCGCGAGGAAGCAGATGCGTACCAGCAGTATTCGTCGGAGCCGTGCCCGAGTCACCGCCTCGGCCGCCTTGGGGATGCTGCTGGTGGGCATCGCATCCGTTCCCGCCCACGCGGAGAACTTCCGGTCCCAGCAGTGGTACTTGGATGCCATGGGCGCCGAGGAGATCTGGCAGCTGAGCACCGGTAAGGGCGTCACCGTCGCGGTGATCGACTCCGGTGTGGAGAAGAGCAACCCGGACCTGCGCGGTCAGGTGCTGGAAGGCAAGGACTTCGCAGCCGACGAGTCTGGTGACCAGTTCACCGATTACACCGGGCACGGAACCGGCATGGCGGGTCTGATCGCGGGAACCGGCAACCGGGACGGAGGGAACGGAGCCTTCGGCCTGGCGCCGGGTGCCAAGATCCTTCCGGTGCGGGTCTCCGGGCTCGACGCGGGCGAGGGCAGCATGGCGGACGGCGACAAGAACTTCAACCGCGTCATTCCACCGGCGATCAAGTACGCCGCCGACGCCGGTGCCAAGGTCATCAACATCTCCCTGGGAGTGGGAACGGGCTCCGAGTCGCTCACCGACGCGGTGAAGTACGCCCTGGACAAGGGGGCGCTCGTCTTCGCGTCCGTCGGAAACAGCGGCGACAAGGGCAACAGGCCGGAATACCCGGGTGCCACGCCCGGAGTCGTCGGAGTCGGAGCCGTCGACCAGAAGCTGACGCACATCCCGACGTCTCAGCACGGCGATCAGGTCGACATCGTCGCTCCCGGCAAGGACACCGTGCACGCCTGTGGCGGCGGTACCGGCATGTGCAAGTCCACCGGTACCAGTGACGCCACCGCCCTCGCCTCCGCCGCCGCCGCGCTTCTCTGGTCGAAGCACCCCGACTGGACCAACAACCAGGTCCTGAAGGTCATGCTCAACACGGTCGCCAAGCCCAAGGGAGGTGAGAAGCGCAGTGACTTCATCGGCTACGGCGCGATCCGCCCCCTTCGTACGCTGAAGACGCCCGGCGACCCCGGCCCGGCCGACGTCCGGCCGATCGACGACCTGACCGAGGCGCCGACCGCGACTCCCACGCCCACCGACCTGCCGTCGGCCGACCCGGCCCCCGTGGAGTCCTCCGCCGCTCCCGCCCCGGCCCCCGTCGCCTCGGAGGACGCCGGCGGCAACACCGGCCTCTGGATCGGCCTCGGGATCGGTGCCGCCGTGCTGATCGCGGGAGCCGTCGCCGTACCCGTACTCCGGTCCCGGCGGGGCTGAGTCCCGCCCCTGCCGTCGGCCGTCCGTAACTCACTCATGGGGAAGTAGATGTCGTTCGACGAGGAGTGGAGCCAAGTCCGCAGCGAGACCGCGGCGATGAGGCTCAACAGCGTGCCCGCCGAAGGCGGCGGTGGTGGCGGTGGTGGCGGTGCCAGTGACTACAAGGTGACCTCCGCCGACCTCAAGGCCATCGGCAACGAGGCCCAGGAGCTCTTCCACTGGTTCGAGCGCGACGCCTTCCACGCGGGCGCCCAGACCGACACCGCCGCCAAGGGCCTCGACGGCGACGGGTTCCTGACCGGTTCGGCGATGTGGACGATGTGGGACACCTGGCGCGGCCAGGCCGAGGCGCTCCTCAGCGCCTGCGCGCACATCCACAACCACCTCGAGGACACGGTCATCAGCCACACCAACCATGAAGAAGTGCTCGTCACGAACTTCTCCATGTCCGAGATCGACAAGCACTTCAAATAAGCCGGAGCCGGTGACGGCGACGACGACCGCGCACGGCTGACGAGGGAAAAAGATGCTGAAGTTCGACCAGGTCCTCCACGCCCATCTCAGTGGCCTCAAAGAGGCTGCCACCGTCTGGTCGGAGACGGTGTCCAAGCTGGAGAAGACCAAGGAGAAGGCGGACGGCCTCCAGGGCAAGGCCGACAAGGCCGACTGGAAGGGCGAGAACGCCGGCGTGACGCAGGCGTTCGTCCGGAAGACCGCCAAGGAGTTCGGTGACGCCCTCACCGAGGCGAGCAGCATCCGCAACATCCTGCGGGACGCGGAGAGCGAGTTCCAGGCCGCCAAGACCGAGCTGGAGAAGCTCGTGGCGGAGGCCCCCGGCAAGGGCATCCGCATCGACCCCGACGGAGTCGTCAGCTATCTGATCCACCCCGACCGCCGCGCCAAGGACTACGACGGCCCCAAGCCCGAGCAGGCCGACTTCGAGGCGATGCGTTCGGCGATCAAGGCCGCGATCGACCGGGCCAACAACGCCGACGACGTCGCCTCCCGCGCCCTGCGCGGACTCGTCGGCAGCGACAAGATGAACTTCTCCGGCACGAACTACGACTCCCTCAAGGCCGCCTCGAAGGCGCAGGACGCCGAGGACGCGCACGCCGCCTACGAGCTGTACAAGAAGGGCGACGACGCCACCCCCGAGGAGATCGACAAGCTCAACGCCCTCTTCAAGGCCAACCAGAAGGACCCGTACTTCGCCGAGAAGTTCGCCCTGGAGGTCGGGCCGAAGGGCAGCATGGAGTACTGGGCCGACATGGGCGACCCGAGCGACGGCTCGCGGCTCGGCGTCGACCACCGCGACAAGCTCAAGGAGCTCCAGACGAACTGGAGTCTGACGCTCGCCACCGCGACCCATTCCACGAGCCCCGAGATGGAGCAGTGGAAGGCCGACGTCATCAAGGCCGGCAGCGAGCCGATCCAGACGCGCGGTACCAGCCCGTACGGCTTCCAGGTCATGAGCAACCTGATGCGCGTCGGCGAATACGACGACAAGTTCCTCAAGGACTACGGCAACGGGCTCGTCATCACCGAGCGCAAGATGACCCACGACGGCGCGCTGCCCGCCGACCGGGCCTGGCACCAGATCACCGGCGGGCCGAGCCACCTGAACTGGATGGGCGGCGACCTCGGCAACGACCCCATGATCGGTTTCATGGAGGGGCTCGGGCACAACCCGAAGGCGTCGACGGACTTCTTCAACGGCGACATCGACCTCACGCCCGAGAACACCAAGGACGACAAGAAGATCGACCCGTTCGACTACTTCACCAAGGACCGCGAGTGGCCCGAGGAGTTGAACGACAAGGGTGACCGGACCAAGGAGCCCGGTTACAACGCGCTCGGTCACGCCCTGGAGTCCGCGACCACCGGCCACCCGTACGACGCCGACCCCGAGGGCCTCAAGGACGTACGGACCAAGGAGAACGCCGAGGTCATGCAGAAGGTCGTCGAGCGGTACGGCGACGACCCGAAGTACATGCACAAGCAGCCGGGCATCGACGACAGCCTCGGCAAGATGGGCGCCGCCTACATCGACGAGCTGAACCGCTCCCTGGAGACGGACAGCGACACCACGATGGAGGAGAAGAAGAACTCGCCGTTCGGCTTCAACGGCGCCGACGGCAAGTCCCGTTTCGGCTCCGAGTTCGACACCGGCCTCCTCTGGAACCGCGGCGACGCCGTCAACTTCATGGGCATCGTGTCGCAGAGCGAGACCGGCCACTCCACGCTCTCGGCGGCCGAGTCCCTGTACACGACGAGCGTCCTCGACCAGGTCGGCCCCAAGCCCGGCTCCACCTTCGACGACCGGGACCTCACCGACGCGCGGACCACACTGCGGGTCGGGTCGGAGGCGCAGGGCATCCTGGACGAGTCCCGGATGGCGCAGATCGACAAGGACTACGAGAAGGACTCCGAGGAGCACAAGAAGGCCGTCGGCAGGACGACCGAATGGGTCAAGTTCGGCGTCGGCGCGGCGGCGGCGGGCGGCATCGCGGTCCTGACGGGCGGCGCCGGTGGCGTACTGGTACCGCTGGCCGCCGAGACGGTGGGCGGCGCGGTCACGACCGTCATCGGCATGGAAGCCGACGACATGGCGGAGAAGTACGAGAAGGACGAGCTGCTGAAGAAGAAGTCGGACGACCTGTCGGACGAGGCGCTGGCCATGGGCAAGGAGAACGCGCTCCGCCCCGGCATCGCCTACGCCAACGCCCCCGGCTGGAGCGAGAGGGACCGGAACTACCTCGACGAGGAGCTGGTCAAGTACGTCCGGGACTCGCGCATGCACGCCCGCGACAACTCGCTGCCCGACCCGTACGAGAAGGACTGACATGCGGTCTGCGATGGCACGACTGGGTGCGGCCGCCGCCGCGGCCGCCCTCCTCGCGGGCTGCTCCGGCGGCGGGGGATCCACGGAGGAACCGAAGGGCCTGACGGCGGCCGAGGCCTGCGGAGGCTTCGCCAAGGACGCGGCGACGACTGCGGCGCTCAAGGGCGTCCTGGGCGGCGACCGTTTCGAGGACAACCTGTCGAAGCCGGAGAAGGCGCTCGACCGGCTGCGGGAGGACGCGGCCGCGCCGTGGACCGACTCGTACCGGCCGCTGCCGGTGACGTACTGCGGCCTCCAGTCCGCCGAGGAGGCGTCGAGGACCCTCAAGATCGAGGTGAAGGCGGTGGGGAAGGGCCCGTACCTGGGGCCGGAACTCGCCAAGTCCGTGACCTCGTACTCCACAGGAGTCGAGGCCTTCTCCTCGTCCACCCTCGGCAAGCTCTACTTCTCGTGCCGCCTCGAGGCGCCCGCCCACCCGATCGTCGTCGAGACGGCCGTCTGGGGGCCCGCGGGCGTCGAGGAGACAGACCTGGAGCAGCGCACCCGCCTGATCACCCTCGCCAACGCGGCGGCCCGGGACGTCTCGGCGAAGCTGGGCTGCCAGGGGGAGGACGGGCTGGCGACCGGGGTGCCTGCGCGCGCTGCGGCGGCGTCCTGAGAGAGTCGTTCCATGCGCACCACCACAGTCCACAGGATCGTCCTTCCGGTCGCCGCGCTCGCGATGGCGGCGACCGGCTGCACGACGACGGGAACCGACGATGCCGCCGCGAAGGGGCAGGCCGCCACGGAGGTCTGCGGTGGATTCGCCGAGGAGCCTCGTGCGGCCTCGGCCCTCGACGCCATCGCGGGCAAGGGCGTCCGGCTGACGAGCGACCGGTCCGAGCCGGACAGGGTCGTCAGCGAGCTGCGTGAGGCGGCGCGGACGCCGCAGAGCGGCAAGCAGCGCATGGCGGGCATCCCGTTCTGCACGCTGGAGGCGGCGGAGGACGGGAAGAACGTCCTGACCGTCACCGTGCGCGAGGCTCTCGCCGTTCCGGGCGGCGACGCCTCGAAGGACCTGGTGACGGCCTACTCCACCGGGCGCCTCGCGACCTCGTCCGACCTCTTCGCCTCGATCTACTTCACCTGCCGGCTGCCGGCACCGGCCCACGAGATCGTCCTCGACGCCGAGCTGGAGCGGGCGGACGAGAACGAGGCCGACCATGCCGGCATCAGGGACGAGCAGATCATCCTTGCCAATGCGGCGGCTCGGCATGTGGCGGATGAGCTGGGGTGCACGGGGACGGGGCTGGCGGCGGGGGTGCCGGCGAAGGCGCGGCCCTGAGGCGACCTACACCCCGAACACCGGCATCGCCGCGATCCGGCCGCCCCGGGCGATGAAGACGCGGTTGGCGTCGCTCGCCAGCTGATAGGAGCCTGTGCGCAGCATCGTCGCGGTGAAGAGGCGTTCGCCCGAAACCTTGTGGAGGACCTGCACCGAATCGTTGTCGGGGGCGTGGACCCAGACCGTCGTGCCCTCCACGGCCGGAGGGTTGACGCTGCCGGGGCCGTAGCCGTCCAGCACCTCGGACCATTTCTGATCCGGGAGGTCGATCTCCGGAATGGTGCCGAGGCGGGAAACGGTGTACGTGTCGACCGCCACGACGAGATCGCCATCAGCGGTGGGCGTGCCGTAGCCGTGGTACGAGGACGTGCGGAGGGTTTCCTTCTCCCACAGGAAGTCGCGGGGGTCGAGTCGGCGGGCCGTGAGAGTGCGACCGCCGAGGTAGACGGTGTTGTTCTCTCCGATCGCCGGGGCCTGGCCGTCGGTGCCCTGCTTCGTGATCTCCCAGTCCTTCTCACCGTTCTCGGTGTGGAGCGCGGTGACACGGCCGTCCCTGCCGTGGACCACGAGCCGTTTCCTGCCCACGGCCGCCTTCGCCGGGCCGTTGTGAGAGCGCGGTGAGGTCATCGGGCGGGACCACGTCGTGGCCAGGGTCCAGGCGTTGACGGCGCGGAGTTCGTTGGCCTTCGTCACCAGGTAGACATGGGTGTCGTCGGCGGCGAGGAGATCGTCGACGTCGCTGCCCGTCTGCCAGACGGGAGCCCCGGTGGCGGCGACGAAAGCCTTCAGAGCGCCTTCCTTGTCGACGCCCACGACCATCCGGTCGGCGACCGAGACGAAGCCGGCGTCGGCGTCGATCTCCTCGGCTCGCCAGCGTTCCTTGCCGTTCGTGACGGAGAGGGCGAGCAGGCCGCCCATCCTCGCCTGGACGATCACCACGTCCCGTACGGGAAGGGGGAGTTCGCCCTCCGGTGCCGTCACGTCGAGAGGCCCCCACAGCGGCTTCGGGACGTCGCCCGGCTTGAGGTCGATGGCCGAGATGAACGCGGCCTCCGGGGTCGCCACGGCGGCCGGCACATCGGCGGTCGGTGACTTCGCTTCGCCCCGGCTCAGCCACCACGCCCCTGCGCCGCCGCCCGTCCCCAGGACCGCCACGGTCACGGCCGCGCCGGTGAGGAAGCGGCGCCGGGTCGGTGACGAGGAGGGTACGGCGGTGTCCTCGGGTGCCGCCAGGCGCTTGGTGGCCGCCTCGCGCCGCTTGATGTCCTCGGCCAGTGGCCCCTTGCGCCACGCCCGGTCGGCGCCCTTCGGTGGGGCGAAGGCCTCTGCGACCTGCGGGGGCGCCGGGCGGAACGCCGGGTCCTTCGCCAGGCACGGGCCGATCAGCGTCTGGAGCTCCGGCGGTACCAGGCTCAGGTCCGGTGTGCCGTGCACGACCTCGTACTGGACCGCCGCCACGTGCGCGCCGTCGAAGGCACGCCGGCCGCTCGCCGCGTACGCGAGGACCGCGCCCAGCGAGAACACGTCCGAGGCCGGGCCGACGCGCTGCCCGAGGACCTGTTCCGGCGCTCCGTAGCCCGGGGTGACCGGGACCTGCCCCGTCGTCGTGAGCGTGAGGCCGTGCTCGGGGCGCGCGATGCCGAAGTCGATGATCCGGGGGCCCGTCGAGGTGAGCACGATGTTCGCGGGCTTGAGGTCGCGGTGGACCAGACCCGCCACGTGGATGTCGTGCAGGGTCCGGGCGAGCTGGGCGGCGAGGGCCCGAACCGTCGGCACGTCCATCGGGCCGTACGTGCGGACGGCCTCGTCGAGCGTCGGGCCGGCGAGGTACTCGGCGGCGATCCACGGCCGCCCGCCCTCGGTCTGCGCGGCGAGGACCCGTGCCACGCCCTTGCCGGTGACGGCCCGCGCCATGTCGGCCTCGCGGACGAACCGCTGCGCGAGGTGCTGGTCGTGGGCGAGTTCGGGGCGCAGGACCTTGACTGCGGCGGGCGCTCCGGCGTCGTCCCGGCCCACGTACACCTTGCCCATGCCGCCCTCGCCGAGGACGCCGAGGAGCCGGTACGGGCCGAGCCGGAGCGGGTCGCCGGTGGCGAGGGGCTGTGTGGTCACGGGGTGCTCTCCGGGGCATGGGTGGAGGGGAGGGGGCGGGGCGGTGGGCCGGCCGGCGGCCGGGGACGGGGCGACCTGCCAGGTGGTCGTCCGTCAGGCATAGGGGATGGCCATGACGGACGTCGCTCCCGCCCCGATGATCCTGGTCCGTTCCTTGTCGACGACGTAGCGGCTGGCGTCGGTCGGGAACACCCACTCCGAGCGTTTCGACAACATCGCGACCGCGCTCAGCCCGCCGCGGACGGGGGCGTACACGTACTTGTCGCCGGGCACGGGGGAGGCGACGTAGTCGGGGGTCAGGGCGCGGCCCGAGGGGAACTCCGTCCAGAACGCCGTGCCCTGCTTGCCCAGGACGGCCACGAGCCCGGGAGACTCCCTCCGCTCCTGCGCGTAGATGATGTCGTTCCGCCCGACGGCCGGCAGACCGAAGTAGGTGGAACCGGAGCCGTACTCCCAGGCGGTCCCGCCGTCGGTGAGGCGCAGGGCGCGAAGGCGGTCGCCGCCGATGTACACGTGCCGCTCGTCGATTGCGAGCTGGCCCGGCTTGTAGAACTGGGAGTCCTTCAGGGCGATGCTGCGCTGCCAGAGCCGGCGGCCGTCGCGCAGGTCCCGCGCCTGGACGACGAAGGACTCCAGGTCGCCACTGTTCTTGCCGAGGATCAGCCGGTCGCCGACGACCTGGGAGAGCCAGGGGCGGACGCCGTCCCACTCGTACGCCTGGCGCCATGCCTCCTTGCCGGTGCGGAGGTTGACGGCGATCAGGTGCCAGCCCGTCTCGTTCGCGTCCGGGTCGCTCTCCTTCTTGCCCCGTCGCGAGGCCGCGAAGAGCATGCCGCCGGAGGCGGTGAGGAGTTCGGTGCCCGAGTTCGATCCGTCGAATCCCTTGACGACGATCTGCGGGGTCGTCTCCTTGCCGGTGCGGGGGTCGAGCGTGCGGATCTGCAGGGCACCCGGCCCCTCGTAGGGGCCGTCGGACGCGTAGAAGGACGTGCCGTCGGTGGTGATCTGCCGGGGATCCATGACCGCGTTGTCGGACCAGAGTACGCGGCCGTCCTTCGTGTCCAGTGCCCGGAACGAGACGGTCTCCGCGAAGCCGACGACATCGCCGGCGAGCAATTGCGTGGTCGCCTCCTCGCGGTCGAGTGACGAGCCCTTCCACAGGGCCACCGGCGACCCGTCGGCGGCCGTCGCGGCGGGGATCGCGGTGGGGCCCGCGGAGGCCGGGGTGCCGCCGTCGGACTCCGGGGTGTTCCGCGACCCCAGCCACGCCCACACCCCCGCGCCCGCTCCCGCTACGCCGAGCAGGGCGCCTCCGCCCGCCGAGAGCAGACGGCGGCGGGAGAGGGGGGTGTTCGGAACGGTCTCGGCAACGGCGGTGCCCGCCGGAGCCGGGAGGCGGTGTGGGGTGTGGAGCCAGACGTCCGTCGCCCTGCGGGCGATGTCGGCCAGGAGCAGTGGCGGGAGGTGGTCCGCGAACTCGCCGTGGCCGTCGTGGAGGTGGTCCATCAGGGTGCGTGTCGTGGGGCGGGACGACGGGTCCTTCGCCAGGCAGGCCGTCAGGAGGGGGAGGAGGGGGTCCGGTACGCCCGTCAGGTCGGGTTCGGCGTAGCGCACGCGGTAGAGGAGGTCGGCGGGGGAGCCCGTGCCGAAGGGGCCGTGGCCCGTGGCGGCGAAGACGAGGACGCCGGCCAGGGCGAACACGTCGCCCGCCGCGGTGTGTTCCTCGCCGCTCGCCTGTTCCGGCGACATGAACGCGGGAGTGCCGGCCGCCGCTCCCGTACGGGTGAGGTGGTCGTCGCCGGCCGCTCGGGCGATGCCGAAGTCGATGATCTTCGGGCCGTACGCGGTCACCAGGACGTTCGAGGGCTTCAGGTCGCGGTGGACGACGTCCGAGGAGTGCAGCTGGGCGAGGGCGCCGGCGAGCGCCGCGCCGAGGGCGCGGACCGTCGGTTCGGGGAGCGGGCCGCCGAGCGCGACGGCGTCGTCGAGCGGCGGGCCGAGGACGTACTCGGTGGCCAGCCACGGCGTCTCGGCCAGCGGGTCCGCGTCGACGACCGCCGCGCCGTGCCGCGCGCCGATGATCCGCGCCGCGTCCGTCTCCAGGCGGAAGCGGCTGCGGAAGGCCGGGTCCGTCGCGAGCCGGGCGTGCACCGTCTTCAGGGCGACCGTGCGGCCGCCGGGGGTCCGTGCCAGGTACACCGTGCCCATGCCGCCGGAGCCGAGGCGGGCGAGGAGGCGGTACGTGGCGACGGTGGCCGGGTCGTCGTGGGTCAGGGGCGACAGCATGAGGTCAGGTCCGGGGGGTGGTGTCGGTGGGGAGTTCGGCCGCCAGGAGTTCCGAGGACTGGCGGGCCAGCGCGGCCACCACCCTCCCCGGCAGCCAGCCGGGGGCGAGGAGCGCACCGGCCGAGTTCAGCACCGTCCGGTGCGGGGTCGGCGGTGCCAGGGCCGCCATCAGAGCGGCGGCGGTCGGGCGGTCCGCGGGGTCGCGGGCCAGGCAGGAGGAGATGACCGGCCGCAGGGCGGACGGGAGTTCGTCACGTTCGGGCACGGTGTGGCCCGTGGCGGCGTACGCGAGGACCGCGCCGAGGGCGTAGATGTCACCCGGCGGGCGCGGGCGGCCGCCGGAGGCCTGTTCGGGCGCGAGGGCGCCGGGGTCGAGGCCCGGCAGGCCGGTGCGCGGTTCGCAGTCGGCCGCGGCCGCCCGTACCGCGCCGAAGCAGCTCAGCCGGGGCCCGTCGGCGGTGAGAAGGACCGCGGCGGGGGAGACCCCGGCGTGTGTGAGGCCCTGTCCGTGCGCGGCGGCGAGTGCCTCGGCGAGGGCGGTGCCCACGGCCCGTACGGTCGTCTCGGGCAGCGGCCGGCCCTGGACGGCGAGCGCCACGGGGAGGGGGAGCAGGGGGAGGTAGGGCGTGGTGTACCAGGGGTGTTCGCCCGGGGGCGCCAGGTCCGTCACCGGGGCGATCCACGGGCCGAGGAGGCGGCGGGCCGCGTCGGCCTCCGTCGCGAAGCGGGCCGGGTCGGCGCCGGGCAGCGGGGCGCTCAGGAGGACCGTGCGCTCGCCGTCCTGCGTACGGGCGACGAAGCGGCGGGCCGGGACGGCCGGGCCCGGCGGGTCGAGGCGGGTGATCAGCCGGTACGGGCCGATCCGGCGCGCGGATTCCTCCCGCGTGCGCGACTGCTCCACGTGTACGTCCCCCCGTTGTTCCGGCGCCCCGTGACGACGGGGGCGGGAGGAGCCTATCGAGGCGGGGGCGCGGGGCCGGTCCCCGGGCGGTCCAGGAGCCGGTTCCGGGGGCGGTGTCGGCGCCGGTTCCGGGGGCGGTTCCGAGGGTGTTCCCCGGTCGGGAACGTCCCGGCTGTCCGAGTTGCGAAGGTGAAGCGCGCGCGTGGACGCCGTGACGATCTCGAACTTGCGGCATTTCCCGGCGGTGAGTGCTCGAACGGGCGCCCGAGGGCTACCATCGCGGTGCTTCCCCGGCTGTGGAACTTGCTGAGGCGAAGCCGGAACGATCACCATGGACGGTCGCCGTCACGGCCACGGCCACGGCCACGGCCACGGCCACGGCCACGGCCACGGCCACGGACACGGCCACGGACACGGACACGGCCACGGACACGGTCGCCGTCACGGCCACGGCCACGGCCACCGTCACGGCCACGGACACGGCCACCGTCACGGCCACCGTCACGGCCGCGGACACGGTCACGGGAGCAGCGGGGGAGAGCATGTCGTTCGAAACGGAGTGGGCGTCCGTACGGGCCACGTCGGCCGCCGACGTGAGCATGAGGCTCAATCAGGTCGCCCCGGAGCCCGGTGGTGGCGGTGGTGGCAGTGCCGACCTGAGCGTCGACCAGGACAAGCTCGGCGCCATCGGCAGCGCCGCGTACGCCCTGCACGGCCGGCTGGCCAAGGACGGCAACCACGCCCGTACGAGCACGACGGAGGCGGGGACGGGCCTGTCCAGCCACGGCTTCCTCACCGGGGCCGCGCTGACGACCGTCCAGGAGACGTGGAGCTCGCAGCTGAACACGCTGCTCGACGCCTGCGCGAACATCTCCAATCACCTCGACTACAGCGCGGCCTCGCACGCCAAGGAAGAGGCGGACATCGCGGCGGCCCTCTCGGCCTCCAAGATCAACGAGTACCTCAAGTAGGCGGGGGACCTGCTGTGCTGACTTTCGACAACGTGTACCAGGCGCCGCTCGACAGGATGAAGGCCGCGGCCGACGACTGGGCCGCGATGAAGGGCAAGCTCGACACGCTCGCCCAGGACGCGCAGTCGACGATGGCCGCGAAGGCCAGGGACGACTACTGGCGCGGCGTGAACGCCGAGGTCACCAAGCCCTTCGTGGACAGGACGGCGAAGGAGTTCGGAGACGCAGCCAAGGCGGCCGAGGGCATCCACAAGGTCCTGGAGGACGGCTACAACGCCTTCAAGAAGGCGAAGGACGACCTCAAGAAGATCGTCGAGACGGAGGCCCCCGCGAAGGGCTTCCGGGTGAGGTCGGACGGCACGGTCGAGGCCGTCGAGCCGCTGTCGCAGACCAAGGACCAGGGGATGCGCCACGACCCCGACTTCCAGGAGATGGTCCGCAAGGAGCGTGCCGACATCGAGGCGATGCAGCGGCGCGTCGACGCGATCGTCGAGACCTGCGACGACGCCGACGTGTCCTGCTCCAACGCGCTCAAGGCCGACATCACCGGCGACCAGCACAACTTCAGCGCCCCGAAGTACACCAGCCTCGACGCCGAGGAGGCGCAGCGCGCCGTCGACCTGGCCAAGAGGGGCCGGGACATCAGCCACGAGGAGCTGATGCGCCTCAACGAGCTGCTCAAGGACAACAGCGGCTCCAAGGAGTTCTCCCGGGCCTTCTACGACGGGCTCGGCCCGAAGGGGGCCCTGGAGTTCTTCGGGCAGCTGTCGACCGACACGTACGACTACTCGGAGGTCGACAAGCAGCGCCTCGCCGACGTCCAGGAGCTCCAGAAGAACCTGGGCTTCAACCTGGCGACGGCCACGCAGGGCGGCGACGCCTGGACCGACAAGTGGTCCACGGACATGCGCAAGCTCGGCACGGAGCGCATCGCGCTCGCCAAGTACGACAACAACCCCGCGTACGGCTACCAGTTGCTCGGCGGCATCCTGCGCTACGGCAACTACGACAAGAACTTCCTGGTCCCGATCGCGGAGCACGTCACCCAGCTCCACGCGAAGGACCCGTACATGTTCGGCGACAGCAAGCCGCTGGGCGGCGGCTGGCTCAAGAACCAGTACAACCCCTCGGGCGTCAACGGCTCCGGCTTCGACCCGATGAACTCGATGCTGGAGGCGCTCGGGCACAGCCCGGACGCGGCGAAGGAGTACTTCTCCAAGGAGCCCACGTCCTACAACGTGGACGGCAGCGTCGGCGGGACCGTGGACCTGGACCCGAAGAAGGACGGGGCCCAGAAGGGCTATCTCGACTACTTCCAGAACAAGGACTACGAGTTCTTCCCGGACGTCGAGGGCCACAACCCGGACGACTGGAAGAAGACCGCCGCGTACATGCCGGACGCCCTCGGCCACGCCCTGGAGGCGGCGACCACGGGCCACGGCTGGGACGACCCCAACCCCCAGCTGCACCGCGACGAGAAGTCCGCCGAGATCATGAAGCAGGTCATCGACTCGTACGGGACGAACACCGAGCTCCGCGAACAGCACAAGTCGCTGATGGACAGCCTGGGGCGGATGGGCGCGGCGTACATCGACGACCTGAACTACTCGACGTACAACTTCGGTGATTCCGGCGACGCCCTCGGCCGGGACAAGCTCTTCGGCGTGAGCAGCGACGGAAGCCCGCGCACGGACTTCGGCGAGGGCGCGAGCCTCCGGTTCATGAACGCCGTCGCGGGCGACGAGGACGGGTACAAGACGCTCTCCGCCGCACAGCAGGTCTTCGAGGCCGGCGGTCTGAAGGCGCTGGAGGGGGACAAGGACTCCCAGCTCACCTTCCTCCACAACTCGACCAAGCTGCACGGCATCCTCGACGAGTCGCGGATCGACGCCATCTCCCTGGAGTTCAAGGACCAGGAGGAGGCCAAGAACCTGGAGATGGAGAAGCAGGCCGAGTGGCGGAAGTCCGCCGTCAGCGGCGGCGTCGCCGCGGTGGTCGGCGTCGGCTCCGCCGTGGTGCTCGGGCCCGCCGCGGGACTCGTCGCGGCGACCGCCGTCCCGATCATCATGGAGAGCGTCGGTTCCGCGATCAGCACGGACTACGCCTCGGACACCCTGCAGTACCTCAAGGACAACGAGTACAAGAACGACGACGACGCGGACTCCGCCGTCGTGGACGCCCGCCAGGCGGGCCGCCGCGCCGTGGTCGTTCCGGCCCTCAACGTCGCCGAGACGCAGGGGCTGACGCAGACCGAGCGGCAGGAACTGATCCGCGAGATCGAGTACTCGTACAACACGGGCGCGAAGAGCGTCGACGACCTGACCGCGAACAAGTGAGGCGGCGGACAGTGAGCAAGACGCGGAAGCTGTCGGGGATCGGCGCCGGCGCCCTGGCGGCGGTCCTGGTCCTGAGCGGGTGCTCCGCCGGCGGGGACGGCGAGGAACACTCGGGGGGCGTGTCCCCGGTCGCCCTGAGGAACTGCGGGCAGGTGTTCGGGGAGCGGAACGTCGAGGCGCTCCGTTCCGACTTCGGGGAGGGTTTTCAGCCGCGCGACCGCTCGCTCACCGAGATGAAGCAACGGATGCTCGCCGAGGCGCAGGTCTGGAATCCCGACACGGACAAGCTCGCGCGGACGACCTACCGGCCCTGCCAGATCGAGGGCCGGGCCGACGGGAGGGCGGCCTGGGTCATCGCCACGGTCGGCTGGTCGACGTACGACGAGACCTTCGTGACCGAGGGGAAGCACGCGCGCGACTTCCGCGAGGTGGCGAAGGGGGTCTATATCGACCTCACCGACGGGGTCGACGACCACCCCCTCATCATGCCGTGCACGGTCCCCGGCACCCGGCCCGGACAGGGCGAGGAGCTGCCGCTCCAGGTCTCCGTGACCGATACGGAGCGCACGACCCGGTCCGTGTCCACGGATCAGCTGCTGAAGGCGCTCGCGGAGAGCACCCGGAAGCTGCTCGGGTGCGCCGAGAAGGTCACCCTGCCGGAGAAGCTGCGGCCCTGAGGTCGCGGGAGCGGTGGGAGGCGATCAGGCTCCGGCCGTCTCGGTGGAGGGGAGCGGTGAGAGGTCCGCTCAGTCCTCGGCCGTCTCGACGGCCGGGGACAGCTGGGACAGGAGCAGGACCGTCGCGCGGGTGATCAGGGCCGCGAGGAGGATCGTCGCGAGGCCCTCGACGTGGAGGTAGGCGATCTTCGGGCCCAGCCAGGAGAGCAGCCACCAGATCAGCGCGTCCTGGACGAAGCCGGCGAGGCCGAAGACCAGGAGGGCCGTGAGGGGGACGCGGCCCGAGGGGCCTATGAAGATCACCTGGGTGAGGACCGTCATGACGACGGCCGCCATCAGGACGGAGAGCGCGATGTCGACGGTCTCCGTGCCGCGCAGGGTGATGCCGGGCAGCAGGGCGCAGGCGAGGCCCACGCCGATGAGGGTGCCGAGTCTGCGTCCGCCTTGAACGTTCATGGGCGGACTGTCGCACACCCCGCGAGGTGTTGTGAAGATCCCGTAAGGAAGATCGCTTGGAGACCGTGGCGGGATTCGAACCCACGTAACTCGCTTTGCAGGCGAGCCCCTCAACCACTCGGGCACACGGTCGTGTTGTGCACGAGTACGACCGTAGGGCGGGGGTCGGGAGGGGCTCAAGGGTTTCCGGGGGCATGCCATGCGACTGCCACACGGCCGCAACACTGCGTTCGTGGTCGTACGTCCATGGGCCGAGGAAGGCCAGGACTTCTGACAGGAGCCAACCCGGCGATCACCTCTTACTCTGGGGGAATGAGCGCCCTCGAACCCCGCGACGCCGACGTCGCCCCCACCCCCGGACCCCCTGCCGCACCCGGCGACACCAAGGGGTCCGTCCTCGACCCGGACCACCGGGCGCTCAGCATCGGCATCGTCTCCGTCGTCCTGCTCATCGCCTTCGAGGCGACCGCCGTCGGCACCGCCATGCCCGTCGCCGCCCGCGAGCTCGACGGCATCCCCCTCTACGCCTTCGCCTTCTCCGCGTACTTCACCACCAGCCTCTTCGGCATGGTCCTCGCCGGCCAGTGGTCCGACCGGAGCGGCCCGCTCGCCCCCCTCACCACCGGCATCAGCGCCTTCGCCGCCGGACTGCTGCTCTCCGGGACCGCCGGCGCCATGTGGCAGTTCATCCTCGGCCGCGCCGTGCAGGGCCTCGGCGGGGGCCTCGTCATCGTGGCCCTGTACGTGATCGTCAGCCGCGCCTACTCCGAACACCTCAGGCCCGCGATCATGGCCGCCTTCGCCGCCTCCTGGGTCGTCCCCTCCGTCGTCGGACCGCTCGCCTCCGGGACGATCACCGAGCACCTCGGCTGGCGCTGGGTCTTCGTCGGCATCCCCGTCCTCGTCGTCTTCCCGCTGGCCCTCGCCCTCCCCGCGATACGCCGCACCGCCTCCGGGCCCGCCGACCCGGCCGCGCCCCTCGCGCCCTGGGACCGGCGCCGGATCCTGCTGGCCCTGTCCATCTCGGCGGGCGCCGCGCTCCTCCAGTACGCCGGGCAGGAACTGCGCTGGCTCTCCCTCCTGCCCGCCGCCACCGGCCTCGCGCTCCTCGTCCCCGCCGTCCGCGGTCTGCTGCCGCGCGGCACCTACCGGGCCGCCCGCGGGCTGCCCTCCGTCATCCTGCTCCGTGGCATCGCCGCCGGGTCCTTCATCGCCGCCGAGTCCTTCATCCCGCTGATGCTGGTCTCCCAGCGCGGCCTCAGCCCCACCCTGGCCGGCTTCTCCCTCGCCCTCGGCGGCCTCACCTGGGCCCTCGGCTCCTGGATCCAGGCCCGGCCGTGGACGGAGCCGTACCGCGAGCGGCTCACCGTCCTCGGCATGGTCCTCGTCGCCCTCGCGATCGCCGCCGCGCCCAGCGTGCTGATCGCGGCCGTGCCCGTCTGGGTCGTCGCGGTGGCCTGGGCCTTCGGCTGCCTCGGCATGGGCGCCGTGATCTCCTCGACGAGCGTCCTCCTGATGAAGCTCTCCGCCCCGGAGGAGGTCGGCGCGAACTCGGCCGCCCTCCAGATCTCCGACGGCCTCTCGAACGTCCTGCTGCTCGCCGCGGGCGGCGCGGCCTTCGGCGCCCTCGGCGGCGGCGCGGTGGGCCACGCGATGGACGCCGGCACCACCACCGGCTCCCACCCGGCCGCCTTCGCGGCGGTCTTCCTGCCGATGGCGGGAGTGGCGGCGGTGGGGGCGTGGGTGGCGACCCGGCTGGACGGGAGTCCGGTGGGGGGTGGGGCCTGACGGTGGACGCAGGGCCTGGCCTTGTTGGTACCACTCTGGCCCCAAGGAGTGGTACCGTTCTGGTATGGCCATGAACCTGCGTCTTCGCGACGACCAGACCGAGGCACTGAAGCTGCGGGCCGAGCAGGAGGGCACGAGCATGCACGCCATACTGCTCCAGGCCGTGGACGACTACCTCGCTCGTACCGCCCAGCAGGCGATCGTGCGGAAGACCGCCATGGAGCAGGCGGCCAAGTGGCGTGAGCTCATGGAGCGGCTCAAGTGAGCTGCGTCTATCTCTCGGCCGAGGACGTTCTGCTCGTTGCCGAGCACGCGGTGGACGACCAGAAGGTCGTCGTACGCGACGCGGGGCTGCTGGAATCAGCGGTGCACCGGCCGTCCGCCGCCATGTTCGGCGAGGAGGCCTACCCGGACCTCCTCGACAAGGCCGCCGCGCTGCTCCAGTCCCTCGCGATCAACCATCCCTTCATCGACGGGAACAAGCGCACGGCCTGGCTGTCCTGCGTCACCTTCCTGGCCATGAACGGGGTCCAGCTGCGCCCCGACATCGACGCGGCGGAACGCCTGGTCATCGCCGTCGCGACCGGCGAGACCGACGAGGTGAAGGCGATCGCGCAAGGGCTGCGCGAGCTGATCGACCACCACGCGAGCTGAGTCACAACCGCCTCGTCCCCACCCCGTTTCGTACGAGGTTCCGACCGGGCCACCGGTAAGGTGGCCCGGTTGTCATATCTGGACGAACGTCGAACCGGAGATCGTGACTACCACCGCCACCTCCTCCCATCACCTTTCTCCCGCCTTCCCAGGACGGGCCCCCTGGGGTACCGCCAACAAGCTGCGAGCCTGGCAGCAGGGCGCGATGGAGAAGTACATCCAGGAGCAGCCCCGTGACTTCCTCGCAGTCGCCACGCCCGGCGCCGGCAAGACCACCTTCGCCCTGACCCTCGCCTCATGGCTGCTGCACCACCACGTCGTGCAGCAGATCACCGTGGTCGCCCCCACCGAGCACCTCAAGAAGCAGTGGGCGGCCGCGGCGGCGCGGATAGGGATCAAGCTGGACCCCGACTACAGCGCAGGACCGCTCAGCAAGGAGTACGACGGGATCGCGATCACGTACGCCGGCGTCGGCGTGCGGCCCATGCTCCACCGCAACCGTTCCGAACAGCGCAAGACCCTCGTCATCCTCGACGAGATCCACCACGCAGGAGACTCCAAGTCCTGGGGCGAGGCCTGCCTGGAGGCCTTCGAGCCCGCCACCCGGCGCCTCGCCCTCACCGGTACGCCCTTCCGCTCCGACACCAACCCGATCCCCTTCGTCACGTACGAGGAGGGGAACGACGGGATCCGGCGGTCCTCCGCCGACTACACCTACGGCTACGGGAACGCCCTCGGCGACGGCGTCGTGCGCCCGGTCATCTTCCTCTCCTACAGCGGCAACATGCGCTGGCGCACCAAGGCCGGCGACGAGATCGCCGCCCGCCTCGGCGAGCCGATGACCAAGGACGCGATCTCGCAGGCCTGGCGCACCGCCCTGGACGCCAAGGGCGACTGGATGCCGAACGTCCTGCGCGCCGCCGACCAGCGGCTCACCGAGGTCCGCAAGTCCATCCCGGACGCCGGCGGCCTCGTCATCGCCTCCGACCAGGACTCGGCCCGCTCGTACGCCAAGCTGATCCGCGAGATCACCGGCACCAAGGCCACCGTCGTCCTCTCCGACGACACCGGCGCCTCGAACCGCATCGACGAGTTCAGCGAGGACAACTCACGCTGGATGGTCGCGGTCCGCATGGTGTCCGAGGGCGTCGACGTCCCCCGGCTCTCCGTCGGCGTGTACGCGACGACCATCTCGACCCCGCTCTTCTTCGCCCAGGCCGTCGGCCGCTTCGTGCGATCCCGCAGGCGCGGCGAGACCGCGTCCGTGTTCCTTCCGACGATCCCCAGCCTCCTCGGTTTCGCCAACGAGATGGAGGTCGAGCGCGACCACGTCCTCGACCGGCCGAAGAAGGCGGGCGAGGACGAGGACCCGTACGCCGAGTCCGAGAAGGAGATGGCCGAGGCCGAGCGCCAGCAGGACGAGGACACCGGCGAGCAGGACATGCTGCCCTTCGAGGCGCTGGAGTCCGACGCCGTCTTCGACCGCGTGCTGTACAACAGCGCCGAGTTCGGCATGCAGGCCCACCCCGGCAGCGAGGAGGAGCAGGACTACCTCGGCATCCCCGGCCTCCTCGAACCCGACCAGGTCCAGCTGCTCCTCCAGAAGCGCCAGGCCCGGCAGATCGCGCACAGCCGCAAGAAGCCGGACACCGAGGCGGACCTCCTGGAGCTTCCGGCGGAACGCCGCCCCGTCGTTTCCCACAAGGAGCTCCTCGAGCTGAGGAAACAGCTCAACACGATGGTCGGTGCGTACGTCCACCAGAGCGGCAAGCCGCACGGCGTGATCCACACCGAGCTGCGGCGCGTCTGCGGCGGCCCGCCCAGCGCCGAGGCGACGGCCGGACAGATCCGGGAACGGATCAAGAAGGTCCAGGAGTGGGCCACGCGCATGCGGTGAGTTCCTACGAGACATGACATCGAGGCCCGTACGCCAGGGGTGCGTACGGGCCTCGGGCGTCCCGCGGGGACGGGAGCGCGCCCGGAGACCGGCCCCCACGGTCGGCCTCCGGCCGCCTCCACGCTACGGGCACGACATAGCCGATCTTGTCCGCCAAAGTCCCACGTCCGACCGACGAAGGTCCCGAACCGTCTTGATCCGCCCGCCTGCGCCCGGATTCTGGACGAGGTCTTCCGCTGAGCGGAGCGCGCCGCTACTGTCCCGGCTCACAAGCAATCGCCCCGTGGCAGCGCCGCCGCGGAGCGCAGCCGGTGTACCCCTTCCTGCCGGCGGCCTCTGACGTGCGTCGCCGCGGGACCGGCGCCGCAACTCCGTGAGAGATCCGCCGCCACTCACCTCGAAGGAGAGGGCGTCGTGACCGCGGAGACCTCCCAGACGCTCGACCGGGGACTCAGAGTCCTCAAACTGCTCGCCGACACCGACCACGGCCTGACGGTCACCGAGTTGTCCAACAAACTCGGCGTCAACCGGACCGTGGTCTACCGGCTCCTCGCCACGCTGGAGCAGCACGCCCTCGTCCGCCGCGACCTCGGCGGGCGGGCCCGCGTGGGGCTCGGCGTGCTGCGGCTCGGCCGGCAGGTCCACCCGCTGGTGCGGGAGGCCGCGCTGCCCGCGCTGCGCTCGCTCGCGGAGGACATAGGGGCGACGGCCCACCTGACGCTCGTCGACGGGGCCGAGGCACTCGCCGTCGCCGTCGTCGAACCGACCTGGACCGACTACCACGTCGCCTACCGGGCCGGCTTCCGTCACCCGCTCGACCGGGGCGCTGCCGGTCGAGCGATCCTCGCCGCCCGGCAGGGCGGCCTCACCGAACCCGGCTTCACGCTCACCCACGGCGAACTGGAGGCCGGCGCGAGCGGCGCGGCCGCGCCCCTGGTCGGCGTCACGGGCGTCGAGGGCAGCGTCGGCGTCGTCATGCTGGCGGACGCGGTGCCGGAGCGGGTGGGGCCGAGGGTGGTGGACGCGGCGAGGGAGGTCGCCGACGCGCTGCGCTAGAGCGCGCGGCAACGACACGGGCCCGCACCGGCGCGGGCCCACACTGACGCGCGCCCGCGCCGCATGGTCCGGCGCCCGCGTGCGCCAGCGCCCACGCCCGTGCGGGGTGCCTCCGCCCACGCCCGCGCGTGGCGGCACCCCCGCCCACGCGCGCGCCCGGCTGGGCGGTGCCCCCGCCCGCCCGCCGTGTGGGCACACGGGACGGCGCCCTCTAGCGGCGCCTCCGCGTTCCGTGCCCCGGCCCGCACCACCAGTGCGCTGTCCACGGGGTGCGGGTTCAGGCGCGGAAGCCTCTGGCGCCGGCAGGGCGCGGGTCCGTTGTGCCCACCCGTTCCGCCCCTTGCGGAACGCCTGCCCACAGCGGGGGCGGCGGGTGGGCACCGTCCTTTGCGGAACGCATGCCCACAACGGGGGCGGCGGGTGGGCACCGCCCCTTGCGGAACGCATGCCCACAACGAGGGCGGCGGGTGGGCACCGTCCCTTGCGGAACGCATGCCCACAACGGGGGCGGCGGGTGGGCACCGTCCCTCGCGGAACGCATGCCCACAACGGGGTGGGCACCGCCCCGGCGGAACGTGGGCCCACAACGGGGGCGCGGCTATGGCGTCAAGAGGGTGCCCAGAGGGGTTGGCGCGTGGTGGACCGACCTGCCCGTGCGGGTCGTCGTCAGGAGGCCCGCCGCCCGGAGGGCCTGCGCATGGGCCGAGGCCGTCGCGTTGCTGACGCCCAGGCAGCGGGCCAGTTCCGTCGTCGTGCGGGGTTCCGTGAGGGACCTGAGGAGTTCGGCCCGGGTCCTGCCCAGGACCCCGGCCAGGGTGTCCTCGCCGGACATGCCCGGCGGAGCCGGCGGCAGCCCCCCGCCCGCCGGGTACGTCAGGACCACCGGCTCGTCCGGGACGTCCTGGACCAGCGGCCCGCCCCGCCAGTGGAAGGTGGGCAGGAGGATCAGGCCCCGACCGGCGAGGTGTACGTCACGAGGAGGGCCCGGCCACTCCCAGGTGTCCTCCCGCAGCCCCGGCGACAGGACCCTCAGCGCCGCCCCGAGCCCCCGCTCCGCCACCACCAGCGCATGCCGGGTGAACTCCGCCCGGTGCAGGTCCTGGACCAGCGGCCACACCGGCGCCAGGACCGTCTCGTACGCCGCCCGCTGCGCCCGTTCCAGGACCCGCCACGCCTCCGGGTTCCCCCCGTGCAGGCCCCGGATCCACGGAGGCACGGCGCCCTGCCCCGCGTACACCCGCTCCAGCTCCGACCGTACGAACTCCGGCCGGGCCGAACGGATCAGTTCGAGGCCCTCCTCCCGCGTCTCGCCGAGGACGTCGAGGAAGTACGGCGCCGCCCCGCCCGGCACCAGGTCCGCGAGCGGCTCGGCCGCACCCGGCAGGGCGCGCAGCAGCCTGCCCCGCCACCGTCCGAAGAGGAGCTCCTCGTGCGGGGCGCCCAGCATCATCAGCGCGGCGTGCAGCTCGGGCACGGGCGACGGCCGGGGCGAGAACCGCACCCGGGTGAAGTCCTCCGTCGTGAAGTGGATGCGCAGCAAACTCTCGTCCTTCCCCCGTGCGCCAGCCTTTCGGGTACAGGCTGAACGTTCGCGGTCCTCCCCGCCCCGCCCCAGGATGCCGTGCATGACTCCACACGACGCACCCAGCCGCCGTACCGTCACCAAGGGCGCCCTCCTCGGTGCCGCCGCCGTCCTGTTCGGCTCCGGCGCCGCCCGCGCCGCATCCGAGGAGACGGCCGCGCTCCGGCTGCCCGCGCCGACCGGCCCCCACCCCGTCGGGCTGCGCACCTTCGTCCTGACGGACACCTCCCGCAACGACCCCTGGGAGCCCGCCGCCGGGGTGCGGGAGGTGAAGATCAGCGTCCTGTACCCGGCCCGTACCGTCCGCGGCTTCCCGCGCGCCCCGCAGCTCACCCCCGACGAGGCAGGACTGTTCGCCGTCCTCGCCTCCCGCGTGCACCCCGGGCTTCCCGAGGCCGGTGTCGACTGGGGCGCCGTCCTCACCCACGGGCACGTGGACGCGCCCCCGCTCCCCGGGCGCCGCCCCGTGCTGCTCTACACCCCCGGCGGCGGCGACTCCCGCACCCTCGGGACCACCCTCGCCGAGGACCTCGCGAGCCACGGCCGGGTCGTGGTCCTCGTCGACCACCCGGGCGACGCGAGCCAGGTCGAGCTGCCGAGCGGGATGCGGGTGACCGTCCTCCGCGGGGATCCGGACCCGGATCTCTTCCGCACCATGATCGACACGCGGGTCGCCGACCTCCGTTTCGTCCTCGACCGGCTCGGGGAGCTGCCCCTCGCCCCCGTCATGGACCTGCGCCGGATCGGTGTGTACGGGCACTCGGCGGGCGGCACCGCCGCCGTACACGCCCTGGCCGGCGACGACCGGATCACCGCCGGCGTCAACCTGGAGGGCTACCTCGACCTGGACCCGGAGCTCGTGGCGCGCCTCGACCGGCCGCTGCTCATGTTCCGCACGGACGGATTCGAGTTCTCCGACCGTCTCGTGCGCTCCTGGGTGGGGGTGCAGGCCCGCCGTGTCGTGCTGCCCGACGCCAACCACTGGATCTTCAGCGACTACGCCCACCTCGTCCCGCAGCTCCAGGCCGCCGGGCTCGTCACCGCCGGGGCGCGGGCCCGGCTCGTGGGGGCCGGGGACACGCGGGCGGCGACCGCCGTCGTACGGCGTGGAGTGCGGTCCTTCTTCGACCGCCGTCTCCCGGCAGCCGGTCACCGGTGACCGCGCTCCGGTAGGCCCGTCCGGGCGCGCGCCCCAGTAGGCCTGTCCCGGCGCGCGTCCCAGTAGCCTGGGGGCGTGCTCTCCAGCCTCTCCCGTCCCCGTGCCCTCGCCCTCTGCGCCCTGCCCGTCGCCGCGCTCTTCGCCGTCGTCGGGCTCGCGCCGCTGCCGTACGCGATCGCGCAGCCCGGCACGACCGCCGACGTGCTCGGCAAGGACCAGGGCCAGGAGGTCATCACCATCACCGGCGCCCCGGTCCGGCCGACCGAGGGCGAGCTGCGGATGACGACGATCCTCGCGACCGGGCCGTCCACGGACGTGGACCTCGCGGACGTCACCGACGCCTGGTTCCGGACCGACCGGGCCGTCCTGCCGCACGACTCCGTCTACCCCTCGGGGCAGTCGGACGAGGAGATCGAGAAGCACAACCTCGGGCAGATGAAGGAGTCGCAGGACGCCGCCACCCTCGCCGCCCTCGGGTACCTCAAGAAGGACCCGAAGCAGGTGAAGGTGACCCTGCACCTCGCCGACATCGGCGGGCCGAGCGCCGGGCTGCTCTTCTCCCTCGGCATCGTCGACAAGCTCGACGGCGACGGGCACGGCGGGGACCTCACCGGCGGCCGGACCGTCGCCGGTACGGGCACGATCGACCCGGACGGCACGGTCGGGGCGGTCGGCGGGGTCTCCCTGAAGACCCAGGCCGCCGCCCGGGACGGGGCGACCGTCTTCCTCGTACCGAAGGACGAGTGCTCGGACGCCCTGGCCGAGCGGCCGAAGAACCTGCGGCTCGTGCCCGTGACCGCGCTCAGCGACGCGGTGGAGTCCCTGCGGGCCCTGGAACAGGGGCAGGAGTCGAAGGTTCCGTCCTGCTGACGTCCTCGTCCTTCGTGGGCGCGGGAGAGGCGTTCATGCCGCGCCAGGCCGGGAAGACCATCGGCGAGAGCGTCGCGAGGAAGTAGGCCGTCCCGATCCCGAGCAGCGTCGCCGTGAGACCGACCCGCTCGACCAGGAGACCCGCCGCCAGACCGCCCAGCGGGGTCGTGAGCAGCACGCCCGC
Organism: Streptomyces sp. NPDC015661; assembly: GCF_043077765.1. Taxonomy (NCBI): domain Bacteria; kingdom Bacillati; phylum Actinomycetota; class Actinomycetes; order Kitasatosporales; family Streptomycetaceae; genus Streptomyces; species Streptomyces sp. NPDC015661. The sequence continues at coordinate 102,614 of NZ_JBIBST010000004.1, forward strand.
CGTGCTCGCGCCCGCGACCCGGCTGCGCAGCACGTCGGGCACCTGCTCGTAGATGATCGTGGTCAGGATCGGGTTGAGGACGCCGGCGCCGAAGCCGGCCGCCACGACCGTCACGAGGAGCGGCGCTGTGGTGTCGGTGAGGGCGGCGACGATGTACGGCGGGGAGCCGCAGAGCAGGAAGCCCACCGTGAACACGGCCCGGCGCGGGAAGCGCTCGCCGACCGCCCCGTAGAGCAGGGCGCCGGCCAGGGCGCAGCCGGCGAAGACCGAGACGAGCAGGCCCTGCGCGGCGGGACCGCCGAGGTGCTCCTTGGCGTGGACCGGCAGGAGCACCGAACTCCAGCTCTGGTTGAGGCCGTTGGTCACCATCACCATGACGGTGATGGCGAGCAGCAGCCGGGCGCGGAAGAGGAAGGCGTACCCCTCGCGCAGGTCGGCGCGGTAGCGGGCGGCGGAGAGGCGGGGCCCGTCGCGCTGCGGTTCCGCCGCCGGCACCCCGCGCAGGGTTGCCATGACGAGGAGCGCGGAGACGGCGAAGGTGGCCGCGTCGAGGTACAGCACCGTGCCGGGGCCCATGAACGCCACGAGCAGTCCGGCGATCGCGGCGCCCGTCATCCGGGCCCCGCGCGCCACCGCGTCGTACAGGCTGGCGGCCCGGGTCAGCGAGGTCCCGGCCCGCCCGGCCAGGTCGGGTACGAGCACGTGCCGGGCCATCTCGCCGGGCGCGTGGAACAGGCCCGTGACCGCCATCAGCGCGCACAGCATCCAGAACCGGAGGGCACCCGTCTGGTGCAGGAGCGGGATCGCGGCGAGCGCGAGCCCGCAGACCAGGTCGGAGGCGATGCTGACCCGGCGGCGCCCGAGGCGGTCGATGACCGGGCCGCCGGCGATCGCGGCGAGCACGACGGGAACGGCCGCGCAGAAGGCGACGATTCCGGCCTTGCCGGGGCTTCCCGTGGTCTCCAGCGCGAACCACGGGACGCCGATGAGCGTGAGCGAATTGCCGGTGACGGATATGGCGTTGGCGGCCAGGACGCCGGCCAGTGGTGTGCGGCTGTGCTGTGCCGTCCCCATGTGCGGTCCCCCTGAGGTCCCCGATCCCCCCCCGGCACGGTCATGCGGCCAGAGTGGCCGGGCGGTGCGCGGGCGTGGCCATGCGCAGGCCCAACTCGACGAGCGTCCAGCCGAGTCGGGCGCGGAGGGCGGGGACGCGCGGGGTGGCGTACGGCCGGACGGCGGCGGCCTCGCGCCGGAGCTCCGCGGCGGTCAGCGCGTGCAGCTGGAGGTGGATGTCGGCATGCATGATGCGGGGTTCCTTCCGTGGTGCGGGCGATGACGGTGCGGGCGCGCGGGCGTGCGGGCGTGCGTGTCGTGCGGTGGGGCTCGGGTCAGTCCCCGCGCTGCGGGAAGGCGTGCAGGTGCATCCGTACGGAGGCGGCGCCCGGCGCGTCGGGGTCGGCGGTCTCGCTGTACTCGTTGATCAGCGCGTGGATCCGCGTGTTGAGCTCGCGCAGCCGGTCGGGCGGGAGGCTCAGCCTGAAGTCGCTGAAGTCCGAGGCGCCGTACCAGGCCTCGTCCCAGGTGTGGCGGGTGGCGACCCAGGTCGACAGCTCCTGGGTGTGGATGGTCGCGATCTCGTGCAGGACGACGTCGAGGGCGCCCTGGACCTCGGGGTCGGGGTTCTTGTGGAGCGTCTCGTCGAAGGACGTCCCCCGGTGGGCGGCCTTCCACCAGCGCTCCCGGCCCTTGCCGCGCGTCGGGTCGTCCACGATGAAGCCGTGCGAGGCGAGCTGGCGCAGGTGGTAGCTGGTGGCGCCGCTGGACTCGCCGAGCCGCTCGGCGAGCTGGGAGGCGGTGGCGGGTCCGTAGCGGCGCAGGGCGCGCAGCAGCTGGATGCGCAGGGGGTGGGCGATGGCCCGGAGGGAGCGGGGGTCGAGCGTGCGGTTCAGGGGCTCCTCGGCCTGCACGTCGGCCTGCGCGTCGTGCTGCGACTCGTGCTGCGAGTCGTGCTGCGAGTCGGCCTGGGGGCCGGGCTCCGGGGACTGGTCTTCGGGCTCGGGCATGGCTCAACCCTAGAGTTGCAAAGGAGTACTTGCAAGGCTTTCTTTGCAAGTACTCCTTTGCAGAGCTCTCTTTGCGCTCTGCGTTCTGCGCTCTGCGCTCTGCGTTCTGCGTTCTGTGGTGTCTCGCTACTCCTGCGCCGCCTGCTCCACCAGCGGGATGATCCGCAGCGGCACCGGGTTCTCCATCACGATCGCCGTGGACGCCCGCACGATCCCCTCGAAGGCCACCACCTTGTCGATCACCCGCTGGAGGTCCGCGTTCGAGCGGGCGACGAGACGGCAGAGCATGTCGCCGTGGCCCGTCGTCGTGTGCAGTTCCAGGACCTCCGGCACCGTCGCCAGATGGCCCCGCACGTCCGCGCCCTGCCCCTGCTTGATCTCCAGCGTCGCGAAGGCCGTCACCGGGTAGCCGAGCGCCGCCGGGTCCACCTGCGGGCCGAACCCGCGGATCACCCCGCTCGCCTGGAGCCGGTCGAGCCGGGCCTGCACCGTGCCGCGCGCCACCCCCAGGCGCCGGGAGGCCTCCAGGACCCCGATGCGCGGCTCGCGCGCGAGGAGCGCGATCAGCCGGCCGTCCAAATGATCGATCGCCACAGCGGCCTCCCCGTGGTCAGGATGTACAAGTCGCACGGCCATACTCGTCGGTCGCTGGGCACATTGACCAGTGGATCAGCGAACTATTGCGCACCTTGCGGAGCAGCGGGACCCTGCTCCCATGACTGAGACCATCGATCACACCCCCTCCACCGCGCGCAAGGCCGATCCCTTCCCGGTCAAGGGAATGGACGCGGTCGTCTTCGCCGTCGGCAACGCCAAGCAGGCCGCGCACTACTACTCCACGGCCTTCGGCATGAAGCTGGTCGCCTACTCCGGACCGGAGAACGGCAGCCGCGAGACCGCCAGTTACGTCCTCACCAACGGCTCCGCCCGTTTCGTGTTCACCTCCGTCATCAAGGTCGCGACCGACTGGGGCCGCTTCCTCGCCGAGCACGTCGCCGAGCACGGCGACGGCGTCGTCGACCTGGCGATCGAGGTGCCGGACGCGCGCGCCGCGTACGCCTACGCCGTCGAGCACGGCGCCACCGGCATCACCGAGCCGTACGAGCTGAAGGACGAGAACGGCACCGTCGTCCTCGCCGCCATCGCCACGTACGGCAAGACCCGCCACACCCTCGTCGAGCGCTCCGGCTACGACGGCCCGTACCTGCCGGGCTTCGTCTCCGCGAACCCGATCGTCGAGCCGCCGGCCAAGCGCACCTTCCAGGCCATCGACCACTGCGTCGGCAACGTCGAGCTCGGCAAGATGAACGACTGGGTCGGCTTCTACAACAAGGTCATGGGCTTCACGAACATGAAGGAGTTCGTGGGCGACGACATCGCCACCGAGTACTCCGCCCTCATGTCGAAGGTCGTCGCGGACGGCACCCTCAAGGTGAAGTTCCCGATCAACGAGCCCGCGATCGCGAAGAAGAAGTCGCAGATCGACGAGTACCTGGAGTTCTACGGCGGCGCGGGCGTGCAGCACATCGCGCTGGCCACGAACGACATCGTGGCGACCGTGCGGTCGATGCGGGCGGCGGGCGTGCAGTTCCTGGACACCCCGGACTCGTACTACGACACGCTCGGCGAGTGGGCGGGCGAGACGCGGGTTCCCGTCGAGACCCTGCGCGAGCTGAAGATCCTCGTCGACCGCGACGAGGACGGCTACCTGCTGCAGATCTTCACCAAGCCGGTCCAGGACCGTCCGACCGTCTTCTTCGAGATGATCGAGCGGCACGGGTCGATGGGCTTCGGCAAGGGCAACTTCAAGGCGCTGTTCGAGGCGATCGAGCGCGAGCAGGAAAAGCGCGGCAACCTGTAGCCGCGGCCCCGCCGCCCCCGTTGTGGGCATGCGTTCCGCCCGGGGCGGAACGGGTGGGCACAACGGACGGCGCCCTTGCCGGCGCCAGAGGCTTCTGCGCCCTGACCCGCACCACAGGTGCGCCGTCGCCGCTGGTGCGGGTCCAGGCGCGGAACGCGGAGGCGCCGCTGAAGGGCGCCGTCCCGTGTGCCCACCCTCCCCCAAGCTCTCGGCTCCGCTCGAGCAGGGGGGACCCCCATCGCCCTGCGGGACGATTGCCCACACGGGGGTGGGCGGGCGCACCGCCCAGCCGGGCGCACCGCCCAGCCGGGCGTAGGGCCCGCATGGGGCTGGGGTCCCGGCCCACGCGGGGGTTGGGCCGGGGCGCGGCCTACCTCCGGGGCGCCTTCGTGGGCCTCGCGAGAGCCTCCGCGCGCAGCTCCGCCGGGAGTTCGTCCGAGAGCTCGCCCAGCGCCGCCAGGGACGATTCCGCCCGCCGCGCGTGCAGCGGCGAGAACTCCGGGTTGATCCGCAGCGCCTCCTCCAGGTGCCGCCGGGCCGGGCCCCGCTGGTCCAGGGATCGTTCGATCTCGCCCCGGTGGTAGAGGAACAGCGCGCTGCGAAGCCCCTCCTCCGTGGCCCGTTTCGCGTACCCCAACGCCTCCTTCGTCGCGCCCGAGCGGTACAGCGCCCAGCCCAGCGCGTCCGCCGCCCGTACCGAACGGTGGCCCCGCGCCCACTCCGCACGCATCCGGACGGCCGCGGCCGCCGGGTCGCCGTGGTCCGCCTCCAGGAGCCCGAGCGGCACCTCCGCCCCCGCCCACGAGCCCGCCCGCAGCCGCTCGTACAGCGCCCGCGCTTCCGCGTCCCGGCCCAGCGACTCGTACAGTTCGCCCGCCTCCAGGAGGTACTCCGGCAGCGGCAGCCGGGCCAGGGCCGCCTGCCAGGCGGGCAGCGCCTCCTCGGTGCGGCCGAGGGCCGCGAGGGCCCGGGCCCGGCCGGCGAGCGAGGGCCCGTGGTCCCGTACGAGCCGCAGCGCCGCCCCGTACTGCCCGAGCGCCTCCTCCGGCTCGCCCCGCTCCCACGCCAGGTCCCCGAGCCGCGCGAGGGCCGCCGTCTTCTCCGCGTCCGTCTCCGCGAGGACCACCGCGTCGAGGGCCGCCGCGTCCGCGTCCTCCCGCCAGCCCCGGTCGCGGTAGGTCAGCGCGGCCCTGCCCCGTACCATCGCGCCCGCGTGGAGCCCTTCCAGGCTCTCCATAGCCTTCTGGGCCGCCTTGTACTCCCCGAGCCCGTTGTACGCGTCGATCAGGACCGGATAGGCGGGCCAGCGGCGCGGGTCGGCCTTCCGCACCCGCTCGCCCCACTCCTTCGCCGTCCTCCAGTCGCCCCGCGCCCCCGCGAGCGCCCCGACCCCCAGCTGGGCCTCCAGATTGCCGCTCGCGGCGGGCCGTTCGGCGAGCGAGCGCCGCAGCGCCCGCTCGGCCCGCGGATAGTCCCGCACGTCTCCGAGCCGGCCGCCCCGCTCCGTGTACGCCGCGCCCAGCTCCGCCCAGGACGCCTCGTCGTCGGGATGGTCCCGCAGCCACTTCTCCCGGTCGGCGATCAGCGCGGCCAGGTCCGGCAGCGAGGCCTGCGCGCCCGCGTGGGCCGCGATCACCGCCCGCTCCGCCGGCCCGGGCGGGGGAGGCGGGCCCTGCCCCGCGAACTCGGGGACGTACAGCAGCGCCGTCGCCGCGAGCACCGCGCCCACCCCGGCCGCCAGGACCGTCCTCGACACGTTCTCGGTCTTCATGGCGCTCACTGTGCGCCCGTGTCCGCCTGTACGAAGACCACACGAAGCGCCCGCTCCGGCGGGTTCACACCGATGGCGGCGGGTGCCAGGCTGGACGCATGGACGATCTTCAGCGGAACGACCTCGTGGCGCGGCTGCGCGCCGGGCTCCCCGACGACACGGTCCTCACCGACCCGGACGTCACCGCCTCCTACGCGCGCGACATGGCGAGTTTCTGCGCGGCCGGCACCCCCGCGGCCGTCGTGCTCCCGCGCACCGTCGAGGAGGTCCAGCACGTTCTGCGCACCGCGACCGAACTCCGCGTCCCCGTCGTCCCGCAGGGTGCCCGCACGGGCCTGTCAGGCGGCGCCAACGCCTCCGACGGCTGCATCGTGCTCTCCCTCGTCAAGATGGACCGCATCCTGGAGATCAACCCGGTCGACCGGATCGCCGTCGTCGAACCGGGCGTCGTCAACGCCGTGCTGTCCCGCGCAGTCGCCGAACACGGCCTGTACTACCCGCCGGACCCCTCCAGCTGGGAGACCTGCACCATCGGCGGGAACATCGGCACCGCCTCCGGAGGCCTGTGCTGCGTCAAGTACGGGGTCACCGCCGAGTATGTGCTCGGTCTCGATGTCGTCCTCGCCGACGGGCGGCTTCTGCGCACCGGCCGGCGCACCGCCAAGGGCGTCGCCGGATACGACCTGACCCGGCTCTTCGTCGGCTCCGAGGGCAGTCTCGGCATCGTCGTCGGGGCCGTCCTCGCGCTCAAGCCGCAGCCCCCGGCGCAGCTCGCGCTCGCCGCCGAGTTCCCCTCCGCGGCCGCCGCCTGCGAGGCCGTATGCGCGATCATGGAGCGCGGCCATACCCCTTCGCTGCTCGAACTCATGGACCGCACCACCGTCCAGGCGGTCAACAAGCTGGCGCGCATGGGTCTGCCCAACACCACCGAGGCGCTGCTCCTGTGCGCCTTCGACACCCCGGACCCGGCCGCCGACCTGGCCGCCGTCGGGGAGCTGTGCGCGGCGGCGGGTGCCACCGAGGTCGTCCCGGCCGCGGACGTCGCCGAGTCCGAACTCCTCCTCCAGGCGCGCCGGCTGTCCCTCACCGCCCTGGAGACGATCAAGTCCGCGACGATGATCGACGACGTGTGCGTGCCGCGGACCCGGCTCGCCGAGATGCTCGACGGCACGGCGGCGATCGCGGAGAAGTACCACCTGACCATCGGCGTATGCGCGCACGCCGGCGACGGCAACACCCATCCCGTCGTCTGCTTCGACCACACCGACGAGGACGAGTCGCGGCGGGCGCGGGAGTCCTTCGACGAGATCATGGCGCTCGGGCTCTCCCTCGGCGGCACGATCACCGGCGAGCACGGCGTGGGCGTCCTCAAGAAGGAGTGGCTGGCACGGGAGCTGGGACCGGTCGGTCTCGAACTCCAGCGGGGCATCAAGGCCACCTTCGACCCGCTGGGGCTGCTCAACCCCGGAAAGCTGTTCTGAACGAGCCGGGTTCACAGCTCGCCGTCCTGGGACTCGTCCGACGGCCACGGGTCGCGCAGCCACAGCTCGTCGGTGACCACGGTGGTCGCCAGGATCTCCGCGAGCCCCGCGTCGATGCCGAGCCGCTCGGACTCGGTGCCCGGCGGCACGGCGCGCAGGGTCCGCTCCAGCCACGCGGACACCTGCGCGGACGGGGCTTCGAGCAGCGCGTCGCCGTCGGGGGAGGAGAGCGCCATGAGGATGACGCTGCGGCCGTCGACCTTCGTGGGCCAGATGCGGACGTCCCCGTGGCCGCAGGCCCGGAAGACGCCCTCGACGAGCAGCTCGCGCGCGAAGGTCCAGTTGACCGGGTGGTCGGTGCCGACGTGGAAGGTCATGTGGACGGCGTACGGGTCGTCGGTCCGGTAGGCGAGCCGGGCGGGGACGGGGACGGAGCGCTCGGGGGAGAGCACCAGCTTCAGTTCCAGCTCGCGCTCGACGGTGGTGTTGTCGGTGTTCTGCATGGTCCTGCTCCTTCTCGCGGGCGGGCCCCGTGCGGGCCTTCACCTGGAGAGAGCGGGGTGGTTGCGGTTCATTACGCGACTTCGGGAAGTTTTTTCGGGAAGTTTTTTCGGTAGGTCTTCGGGCGGGACGGAAGGCGGGACGGAAGGCGGGGCGGAAGGCGGGGCGGAAGGCGGGGCGGAAGGCGGGACGGCGGCCGGGACGGCGGGCCGGAGAGTGGCCGGGATCCACCGGCCCGAACATCACCGGGAGTGATCGATTCCGGTATGTGTCCCCCCGAAGGCGGGCTTTCTCGCGGGCTCCTTGTCCCCTCGGGGACGTTCTTCGTTACTGTCCTCCTTGGGCGCGGCACGCCCGGCGCGCGGCCGTGCGGATCAAAGGCGTTGTGACTGAACGGAGTCGGGGCAGTGGCTACTCCTCCTGGAGGCGGCGGAGAGGTTCCGCAGGCGGGGTACTACCCGGACCCGTCCATTCCCGGATACATCCGGTACTGGAACGGGGGCGCGTGGGTGCCCGGCACGAGCCGGCCCGCCCCCGCGGACGGCGAGGTTCCGTCCGGTCCGCCCGCCTCGGCGATCCCGGCCGGCCCGATCCTCGCCTCCAGCCCGGCCCCCGCCCCGGCCCCGGTGGCCGCACCGGCGCGGTCCGCCGAGCCGGCACAGGCACAGTCCCCGGCACCGGCGCAGCCCGCCGCGCCCGTTCAGGCCGCCGCACCCGTCCAGGCCGCCGCGCCCGCTCAGGCCGCCCCGCACGTGCCCGCCCAGGCGCAGGCCCCCGCACCCGCCCCCGTACCCACGGTGGAGGAGACCGGGCCAATGTTCCTCGACGAGGAACCGCTCGCGCCCGAGCCCGCGTCGGCCTGGCAGGCGGACGCCTTCCGCCAGACCGGCTTCGGCGGCGACCTCGACCAGAAGGTCTCCTGGGGCGCCGCGCCCCGGACGCCCGACCCGCGCACCCCGGCCGAGTGGCCGGTCGCCGGCGGGAGCGAGCCGGAAGAGACGCGGGCCCCGGTCGCGGACCCCCGGGCCACCGGGGGAGCGGCACGCCTCGGCGGCATGCCCGTCACCCCGATCCCGACGCCCTCCCCGACACCCCGGCCCACGCCCCAGCCCAAGGCGCGGCCCCTGCAGTCCGGGGCCGCCGCGGCGCCGGCCCCGGCCCCCGCTCCCACCCCGGCCCCCGCGCCCGCCCCCGCTCCCACCCCGGCCCCCGCGCCCGTCCAGGCTTCCGCCCCCGCTCCCGTACAGTCCACGCCCTCCTGGGCCCAGCAGCCCCAGCCCCAGGCTCAGCCCCAGGAGCAGCAGCCCGTCGTCCCGTGGAAGCCGCCCGTCGAGGACGTGTTCCAGGCGGCCGCACGCGCTCAGGCCGCCGCGCGCCCCGCCGGGCTCGGCAGGCGCCTGCTCGCCCGGCTGATCGACAGCGTCGTCCTGGGCGCGCTGGTCGGCGCGGCCTCCGTGCCCTTCGTGACGGCGGCCGTCGACCACATCGAGGGCAAGATCGAGGCGGCCCGGCAGTCCGGCACCACCGTCCAGGTCTGGCTGCTCGACGCGACGACCTCCGTCCAGTTCGGCATCGCGCTCGCCTCGCTGTTCGTCATCGGCGTCCTGTACGAGGCGCTGCCCACCGCCAAGTGGGGCCGCACGCTGGGCAAGAAGCTGTGCGGGATCGAGGTGCGGGACATCGAGGCGCACGAGCCGCCGACCTTCGGCAAGGCGCTCCGCCGGTGGCTCGTCTACAGCGTCCTGGGGCTCCTGGCCGTCGGTGTCCTCAATGTCCTGTGGTGCCTCTTCGACCGCCCCTGGCGGCAGTGCTGGCACGACAAGGCGGCCCGTACGTTCGTCGCGCGCTGAGGGAGCGTCGGGGAGCGTCGGGGAGCGGCGGGGGAGTCCGCGGGGAGTCCCTGGGGAGTGCCGGGGGCGCGTCGTCCCCCGAACGGGCGGTGATTCCTTGCGGGGCCGTCACGGCCGGGATGCACTGCCCCCATGAGCACCGACCAGCCGCCGCCCGGCCAGCCGCCCGAGGACGACCCGTTCAGCAAGAGGCCCCCGGAGCCGCCGCCGGAAGGGCCGCCGCCGTCGGAGCCGCCCCCGGAAGGGCCGCCGCCGTCGGAGCCGCCCCCGGGAGGCCCGCCCCCGGGAGGCCCGCCCCCGGGTGGGCCTACGGGGAGCCCGTACGGATCCCCGTACGGCTCTCCGTACGACAACCTGCCCCCGCCCCCGCCCCCGTACGGCGGTTACGGCGGTGGTTACGGAGGGACCGATCCGCTCTCCGGGATGCCGCCGCTCGCGGAGACCGGACGGCGGGTCCTCGCGCGGCTCGTCGACTGGGTGATCATCGCGGTGCCGCTGGCGATCATCGGCATCCCGTTCGACATCTACGACCGGGCGACCCGGAACGGCGACGGCTTCGACAACACGGTCAACAGCCTCAACGGCGGCAGCCAACTGGTCTTCCAGCTCATCACGATCGTCGCCTACGTGGCGTACGACACCGTGCTGACGGCCAAGAACGGCCAGACGCTCGGCAAGAGGCTGATGAAGCTGCGGGTCGCGATGCTCAACGACGGCACGACGCCCCCCATGAGCCAGTCGCTGCTGCGGGCCGTCGTGCTCTGGCTGCCCGCGCTGATCTGCTGCGCCTGCCTGTGGCCGCTGCTGCTGCTGATCCTGATCATGGTCGACAAGCCGTACAAGCAGGGTCTGCACGACAAGGCGGCGAAGACAGTGGTGGTGAGCGTCCCCCAGTGAGGCGTCCCCCCAGTGAGGCGTCCCCCAGTGAGGCGTCCTCAGTGAGGCGTCCTCAGTGAGGCTTCCTCATGAGGCGTCCTCGGCAATACGGACGAAGCGTCACGAACCGATCCGGGTATCGGCCCCCGCGCCCACGCGCTGGGCGGGCACCCGGATCTCTTCGTTCGCCGGGGTATTGACGGGCCGCTCGCGCACCGGCATCGTCACCGCCACGAGGGCGCCGAGCAGCAGGCCGGCGGTGCAGATCACCGCGATGCCCAGGGTCGTCGTCGTACCGGAGAGCAACAGCAGGGCGACGGTCGCGAGGACGACGGTGGCCGAACCGTAGGTGAGCTGTGCGGCGTTCGGACGCTGCATGACGGGTACCGCCCCTCGAGACTTCGGTTCGACTCTACGACGGTGGATGCCCGGGCGGTGTGACAGGTAAGCGTGACCTTACCCACGGCGCTGTTGCACAGGGGGCGCACGGGGGCACGAAACCGTCAATCTTCCTTCACCGCGCGCCCGCTGGATGTTCGATTATCGGAAACTCAGTCCTGCATAGTGCAGTTGACCCGTGCAAGTCAAGATCTGTCTTTTCTCGCCCCACTCCGGTCGAATGTCGTCACTTGTGACGCGCGACCCCCGCCGGACGGACACCCCACCTTCGGTCCGAGGGCGAGGGCGCCGGGGAGGACAACATCAAGTGACCAACAGACGACGGGCGATCAGAGCGTCCGCAGTCGTCGTGGCGCTCGCGGCCACCGCCGCCACCGCCTCGACCTTCACCACCGCCTGGGCCGAGAACAACGGCAACGTAGCGCCGGCCGCGGGCATCCAGACCGTCGACAAGACGACGGTCGACCACGACCTGCCGGGTCCCTACAGCGAGCAGCAGGAGCAGCAGCGCAAGGCTGCCCTGGAGCAGGTGCTGAACGGCGAGGCCACGGTCCAGAACCGGGGTGGCTCCAAGGTCGTCAAGCTCGACAACAAGAAGTACGTCGAGCTCGGCCGCGAGAAGACCGACAAGATCTTCACGATCCTCGTCGAGTTCGGCGACCAGGTGGACAACACCACCCTGGTCGACCGTGACGACGACGACACGACCGAGCTGAAGCCGAAGTACGGCGGCGAGCCCGGCCCGCTGCACAACGCGATAGCCCAGCCGGACCGTGCGAACGACAACTCCACGGCCTGGCAGGCGGATTACAACCAGCAGCACTTCCAGGACCTCTACTTCGGCACCGGCAAGGACGCCGCCGGCAAGCCGAAGCAGTCCCTGAAGACCTTCTACGAGAAGACCTCGTCCGGCCGGTACTCGGTCGACGGCACCGTCTCCGACTGGGTCAAGGTCCCGTACAACGAGGCCCGCTACGGCTCGAACTGGTGCGGCGACCACAACTGCAACAACGTCTGGGACACCGTCCGGGACGGCCTCACCGCCTGGGTCGCCGACCAGAAGGCCAAGGGCAAGACCGACGCCCAGATCAAGGCCCAGCTGGCCGAGTACGACCAGTGGGACCGCTACGACTTCGACGGCGACGGCAACTTCAACGAGCCCGACGGCTACATCGACCACTTCCAGCTCGTGCACGCGGGCGAGGACGAGTCGGCCGGCGGCGGCGCCGAGGGCAAGAACGCCCTGTGGGCCCACCGCTGGTACGCCTACGGCACCGACGCGGGCAAGACCGGCCCGTCGAACAACAAGGCCGGCGGCGCCCCGATCGGTGACACCGGCATGTGGGTCGGCGACTACACGATGCAGCCGGAGAACGGCGGCCTCGGCGTCTTCGCCCACGAGTACGGCCACGACCTCGGTCTGCCGGACCACTACGACACCTCGGGCGGCGAGAACTCCACGGGGTTCTGGACCCTCATGTCGTCCGGTTCCTGGCTCGGCCAGGGCAAGGACTCCATCGGAGACCTGCCCGGCGACATGTCCGCCTGGGACAAGCTCCAGCTCGGCTGGCTGAACTACGCCAAGGTCAGCGACTGGCAGCGCTCCACCAAGACCACCCACAAGCTGGGCGTCTCGGAGTACAACACCAAGAACCCGCAGGCGCTCGTCGTCGAGCTGCCGAAGAAGCAGGTCACCACGGACATCGTGGCCCCCGCCGAGGGTGCCACCCAGTGGTGGAGCAACATGGGTGACGACCTCAAGAACACCCTCACCCGCTCCGTCGACCTGACGGGCAAGTCCTCGGCCTCCCTGGACCTCCAGGGCTGGTGGGACATCGAGAAGGACTACGACTTCCTCTACGCCGAGGTGTCCACGGACGGCGGTGCCAACTGGACCGCCCTCGACGGCACCGCCGACGGCAAGGCCCTGCCGCGCGACGCGAGCGGCGCTCCGGCGCTGACCGACGTCTCCGGCGCGTACAAGAAGCTCTCGTACTCCCTCGACGCCTACGCGGGCAAGAAGTTCGACCTCCGCTTCCGCTACCAGACGGACGGCGGCGCGGGCGGCAAGGGCTTCACGGCCGACGCCATCGCGGTGACCGCGGACGGTGCCTCCGTCTTCGCGGACGGCGCCGAGAACGGTGACAACGGCTGGGTCGCCAAGGGCTTCTCGCGTGTCGGCAAGGGCTTCACGAAGGAGTACGAGCAGTACTACATCGCGGAGAACCGCCAGTACGTCTCGTACGACAAGACCCTCAAGGTCGGCCCGTACAACTTCGGTTTCACGGGTGACAAGGCCGGCTGGGTCGAGCACTACCCGTACCAGAACGGTCTGCTCATCTGGAAGTGGGACCTGTCCCAGAAGGACAACAACACCTCCAAGCACCCGGGTGTGGGTCGGGTCCTCCCGATCGACGCGCACCCGAGCCCGCTGAAGTGGTCCGACGGCTCGCTGATGCGCAACCGCATCCAGGCCTACGACTCGCCGTTCAGCATCTCCCGCACGGACGGCTTCCAGCTGCACCTCAAGGACGTCGCCACGTGGGTCCCGTCGCAGGCCGGCAACCCGACCTTCGACGACCGCAAGGGCGTCTACTGGTTCGCCGAGAACCCGCGCGCCGGTGTCCAGGTAACTGACACCAACACCAAGATCCAGGTCGTCAAGGAGCCGAAGGATGGCCAGACGATCACGGTTCAGGTCGGTCCCTCGACCAAGTAATTGGTAAAACCGCAGGTCAGATCATGATCGGCCGTCGCCCTCTAGCGGGCGGCGGCCGATCGTGTTTAGGTGCGTCTGACGCAGTTCTTATTGACATCTGATCCACGGGGGAGTGGTTCCGCATGCCCAACGGAGGGTTCTGCAAGCTGCCGGGAGGCAGTGTGGTCGTCGCCATAGGGCTTCCCAGCCCGGCCCGCGACGGCGCCACCGTCCGCTTCCTCGTCCACGCCGCCAACCGCGCCCGCGCCCTGACCCGGCTGCGGAACCTGGGGCTCCGGGCGGTCTACCTCCGCGGCAACTCCGAGCCGCCGACCCCGGACGAGATCACCGCGGTCCTGCACCACCCGGACGGCCTGCTGTGGAGATCCACACCGGGCGCCGCCCAGGAGCTCTGGCACCCCGTACGCTCCCTCCCGAAGGAGCCGGCGGCGTAGGGGGTCCCGCCGGCCGGACCGGGCCCGCGGCGCCCCGCCGCCCAGGGCCCGTCCGGCGGATCAGGGCCTAGGCGACCACGGGCTTGCCCGTCAGCTCCACGCCCGCCGTCCGGAGCTCCTCCAGCGCCCGGTCCGTGGTCTCCTTGGCCACACCGGCCGTGAGGTCGAGCAGGACATGGGTCCGGAAGCCCTCCCGGGCCGCGTCCAGGGCCGTGGCCCTGACGCAGTGGTCGGTGGCGATGCCGACCACGTCGACCTCGGTGACGTCCCGCTCGCGCAGCCACTGCGCGAGCGTCAGACCGTTCTCGTCGAACCCCTCGAAGCCGCTGTACGCCGCGGCGTACGCGCCCTTGTCGAAGACGGCGTCGATCGCCCCGCTGGCGACGGCGGGCGCGAAGTTCGGGTGGAAGCCGACGCCCTCCGTGCCGGCCACGCAGTGCACCGGCCAGGAGGACACGTAGTCCGGCTGCTCCCCGGCCGGGGCGAAGTGCTCGCCCGGGTCGACGTGGTGGTCGCGGGTGGCGACGACGTGCCGGTAGGAGGTGCCCGCCGTCTGGCCGACCAGGTCGGTGATGGCGGCGGCGACGTCCGCACCACCGGTCACCGCGAGGCTGCCGCCCTCGCAGAAGTCGTTCTGAACGTCCACAACGATCAATGCGCGGTGCATGGCGGGTGTCCTTAGCGCGTCGGAAGGGAGGGTTCGAGCCTAGAGACTTCCCCCTCCGTTCGGGAGGGGGCGGCCCCGAGGACTGCTACATGGACGGCTACGCGTACTCCGTCGGCAGGACCGGCTCGCCCCGCGACAGCTGGATCGCGGACATCGGCAGCCCCGCGCGGGCCGCGATGTGCCGCGCCCTGGCGGCCTCCAGCGGCTCCCGGGCCACCACGTCGCCGCCCTTGACCAGCTCGACGAGCAGCTGGTGACCGGCGAGCTCCGGCGGGACCGGGCCGGTGCCCACGACCTCCGCCTCGGCGACCCCGTCCGCGTCGGGCCGGCGGGCCGCCCACTTGCGGCCGCCGACCGAGGCCTTGCCGCCGAGCGACTTCTTGGCGACCGGCACCAGGGGCGCCTTCGGGTCGGCAGAGGCGGCCCGGGCGACCAGCTTGTAGACCATGGAGCAGGTCGGGTGGCCGCTGCCGGTGACCAGCTGCGTGCCCACCCCGTACGCGTCGACCGGGGCCGCCGCGAGCGAGGCGATGGCGTACTCGTCGAGGTCCGAGGTGACCACGATCTTCGTGTCCCGGGCGCCCAGCTCGTCGAGCTGCGCCCGCACCCGGTGCGCGACGAGCAGCAGGTCGCCGGAGTCGATCCGTACGGCCCCGAGCTCGGGCCCGGCGACCTCGACGGCGGTACGGACGGCCTCGGCCACGTCGTAGGTGTCGACGAGCAGGGTCGTGCCGCGTCCGAGGGTCTCCACCTGGGCCCGGAACGCGTCCCGCTCGCTGTCGTGGAGCAGGGTGAAGGCGTGGGCGGAGGTGCCGACGGTCGGGATGCCGTAGCGGAAGCCGGCCGCGAGGTCCGAGGTGGCCTCGAAGCCGCCGACGTAGGCGGCCCGTGAGGCGGCGACGGCCGCCAGCTCGTGGGTGCGGCGGGCGCCCATCTCGATGAGGCGCCGCCCGCCGGCCGCGGCCGACATGCGGGAGGCGGCGGCGGCGATGGCCGAGTCGTGGTTGAGGATCGAGAGGATCACGGTCTCCAGGAGCACGCACTCCGCGAAGGAGCCCTCGACGCGCAGCACGGGGGAGCCGGGGAAGTACACCTCGCCCTCGGGGTAGCCCCAGATGTCGCCGGAGAAGCGGTAGCGGGCCAGCCATTCCAGGGTCGGCTCGTCGACGATGGCGCGTTCCCGGAGGAAGCCCAGGACGGCGGGGTCGAAGCGGAAGTTCTCGACGGCGTCCAGGACCCGGCCGATGCCCGCGAGGACGCCGTAGCGCCGCCCCTCGGGCAGCCTCCGGGTGAAGACCTCGAAGACGGAGCGCCGGTCGGCGGTGCCGGCCCGCAGGGCCGCCTGGAGCATGGTCAGCTCGTACTGATCGGTGAAGAGCGCGGTCGACGGCACGTCCACCGGCAGCCCAAGGTCCGCAGCGTTCATGTCAGCGATGCTAGCGCAGAAATCGTCAGAGTGACGAATAGTGGCCCCGAACAGTGGGTCCTTCCGGGTGCCCCGTTTGCGCGACGGGCCCCCAGGGGTGACAACATGGTGTGAGTGAGCGTCGCGCCTATTGAGATCGAACGTACGGAATCGGCCGAGGAGGTCTCCGCGGTCGTCGAACCCGACGTGCCCTGGGTGACCCTCGTGCACAACGATCCGGTCAACCTGATGAGCTACGTGGAGTACGTCTTCCAGTCGTACTTCGGATACTCCAAGGACAAGGCGCACAAGCTGATGCTCGACGTGCACAACAAGGGCCGCGCGGTGGTCTCCAGCGGCACCCGCGAGGAGATGGAACGGGACGTGCAGGCGATGCACGGCTACGGCCTGTGGGCGACCCTCTCCCAGGACCGCTTCTGATGGCCGGCAACTTCGAAGCCCTTCCCGGCGGCGGCGCGGCCGTCGCGCTCGACGACGTCGAGATCTCCATCCTCCGCTCCCTCGCCGTCCAGCTCATGGAGCTGATCGGGCCGGGCGACGAGCCCGCCGCGGACGCGGACCCGCTGGCCGCGCTCTTCGCCGAGGGGCCGAGCGAGCCCCCGTCCGACCCCGCCCTCCGGCGCCTCTTCCCCGACGCGTACGGGGACGACAGCGAGGAGCTGCGGGCGGCCGCCTCCGACTTCCGCCGCTACACCGAGAACGACCTGCGCGCCCGCAAGCGCGAGGACGCCCTCGTGGTCGTCCGCGCCCTGGACTCCCTGTCCGCCGAGGCGGCGGGGGAGGGCGGCGCGGTCCTGAAGCTCACTCCGGAGGACTCCCGGGCCTGGCTCGGCGCGCTCAACGACCTCCGGCTCACCATCGGGACCCGTCTGGAGATCACGGACGACGAGGAGAGCGAGCAGCTGTACCGGCTGCCGGACTCCGATCCGCGCAAGCCGATGGTGATGGCATACCTCTGGCTGGGGGCGCTCCAGGAGTCCCTCGTCGCGACCCTGATGGTCTGACCGGCCGGCCGTTCACGCCCTGTTCGCTCAGCGGACGCTCAAATCCGGATAACGAATGCGTTATCAGAGCGTCCGCTTGGTCATCTTGAATGTCTTTTGTCCGTATTTTTTTGTGGCGTGCGCCACACAAAACTCCGTCGATCACCCCCCGCCCCGTGATAAATCTTCACGACCACTCGGGCAACGCCACCCCTGTTCCCGAGGGCGCTTGGGCCGGCTGACCGCCGGTAGCACTCCATCCACATCCGGGGGGATCAGGATCTGATCCGCAGCAGACGCACTCGCAGTCGCGCGGATCAGCATGGAGAAAGGCGCACCACCATGACCTCAGTGCAGGTCGACAAGCAGCACGACGGCAATGAGGCCGCGGACTCCGCCTCCGGCGAGGGTTACCACCGGGCACTCGGCGCCCGGCAGATCCAGATGATCGCGATCGGCGGTGCCATCGGCACCGGACTCTTCCTCGGGGCGGGCAAGGGCATCTCCATCGCGGGACCCAGCCTGATCCTCGCGTACGCGGTCGCGGGCCTCGTCATCTTCTTCATCATGCGGGCGCTCGGCGAGCTCCTCATGTACCGCCCGGTGTCGGGCTCCTTCTCCGAGTACGCCCGCGAGTTCATCGGCCCGTTCGCGGGCTTCGCGACCGGCTGGACGTACTGGCTCTTCTGGGTCGTCACCGGCATCACCGAGGTCACCGCAGCGGCGACCTACATGACGTACTGGTGGGACATCCCACAGTGGCTCTCCGCCCTCGTCTTCACCGTGATCCTCTACGCCGCCAACCTGATCTCCGTGAAGCTCTTCGGTGAGCTGGAGTTCTGGTTCTCCATGGTCAAGGTCACCGCGATCGTCGGCATGATCCTGATCTGCGCCGGCATCCTCACCCTCGGCTTCTCCGACGCCGGTGCCACCGCCTCCGTCACCCACCTGTGGGACCTCGGCGGCTTCTTCGCCGGTGACGACGGCATCTTCTCCACCCTGATGACCCTCCAGATGGTCATGTTCGCCTTCCTCGCGGTGGAGCTCGTCGGCGTGACGGCGGGCGAGTCGAAGGACCCGAAGACGGTCCTGCCGAAGGCGATCAACACCGTGCCGTGGCGCATCGCCGTCTTCTACGTCGGCGCGCTGATCATGATCCTGTCGGTCGTCCCGTGGACCGCCTTCAAGCCGGGCGTCAGCCCCTTCGTCGAGGCGTTCGAGCGGATGGGCCTCGGCATCGGCGCCGCCATCGTCAACTTCGTCGTCCTGACGGCGGCCCTGTCCTCCTGCAACTCGGGCATGTACTCCACCGGCCGCATGCTGCGCGACCTCGCGCTCAACGGCCAGGGCCCGAAGGTCTTCACCAGGCTCACGAAGTCCGGCACCCCGCTGGTCGGCACCACCGTCTCCGCCGCCCTCATGATGGTCGGCGTCTGGATCAACTACCAGTGGCCCGGCGAGGCGTTCAACTACGTCGTCTCCTTCGCCACCATCTCCGGCATGTGGGCCTGGATCGTCATCCTGATCTGCCAGATCCGCTACCGCGTCAAGGCCGACCGCGGCGAGCTGCCGCAGTCCTCCTTCAAGGCCCCGGGCGGCATCTGGTTCAGCGTCTTCTCGCTCGCCTTCATCGGCATGGTGATCGTGACGATGGGCATGGACAAGGACAACCGCGTCGCGCTCTACGGCGCACCGGTCTGGGGCCTGATCCTCGCGGTCTCCTACCTGGTCCTCAAGGCCCGCAACCCGCAGGGCGCGGCCTTCGCCAAGCGCTCCTGACCTGCTCGGTCTCACCATTCGGGCCGTTCCGTACCATCCACCGGTACGGAACGGCCCGTCTGCTTATCCTGTCGGCATGCTGACCATCACCCGGGCCCTGTACGACCAGATCGTGGCGCACTCCCGCGCGGACCACCCCGACGAGGCCTGCGGCGTCGTCGCCGGCCCGGTCGGCAGCGGCCGGCCCGAGCGGTTCATCCCGATGTTGAACGCCGCCCGCTCGCCCACCTTCTACGAGTTCGACTCCTCGGACCTGCTCAAGCTCTACCGCGACATGGACGACCGGGACGAGGAGCCCGTCATCGTCTACCACTCGCACACCGCGACCGAGGCCTACCCGTCCCGCACGGACATCTCGTACGCCAACGAGCCGCAGGCCCACTACGTCCTCGTCTCCACCGCCGACGCCGACGGCGCCGGCCCCTTCCAGTTCCGCTCCTTCTCGATCGTCGAGGGCGTGGTGACCGAGGAAGAGGTCAAGGTCGTCGAGGCGTACGAGTAGACCCACCGGGGGCGACCGTTCCGCTCGCGCGGGACGGTCGCCCGCCACCAGGCGGTCTGCCCGCCGAAGTCCGCCAGTCGGTCAGGAACCATCCGGCATGTGAGATCACATTCCGAAACCCGGACCGGGAATCGATACGATGAGCCCATGGTTTCCCACGACGTGAGCGAAGAGACTCCGAGCACCACCCTGCTCGTGGCACGCCTGCACGTCGACCTGTGCCGCCTCGCCAGCGCGATCTGTACCTCACGCTGTACCGCACGCGCTGCGCTCTGAGCGACCGGCCGAGCGCCCTCACCGTACGACCCCCTCCGCGCGGGGCCACAGAAGCGCGCCCATCACGCCACTTCCGACAGGAGCCCACGCCATGGCCATCGAGGTCCGCATCCCGACCATCCTCCGCACCTACACCGACGGCGAGAAGGCCGTCGCGGGCAGCGGCGCGACCCTCGCCGAGCTCTTCGCCGACCTGGAGACCCGCCACAACGGGATCGAGGCCCGCATCGTCGACGACGGCAAGCTCCGCCGCTTCGTCAACGTCTACCTCAACGACGAGGACGTCCGCTTCCTCGACGGCATCGACACCAAGCTCACCGACGGCGACAGCGTCACGATCCTGCCGGCCGTCGCCGGCGGCATGGTCTGATCCACATGCGCTACGACTCCTCGCTGGCCGCCGTCGGCAACACGCCGCTGGTCCGCCTCCCCCGGCTCTCGCCCTCGGACGACGTCCGCATCTGGGCGAAGCTGGAGGACCGCAACCCCACCGGCTCGGTCAAGGACCGCCCCGCGCTCCACATGATCGAGCAGGCGGAGAAGGACGGCCGCCTCACCCCCGGCTGCACCATCCTGGAGCCGACCAGCGGCAACACCGGCATCTCCCTCGCCATGGCCGCCAAGCTCAAGGGCTACCGCATCGTCTGCGTCATGCCCGAGAACACCAGCCAGGAGCGCCGCCAGCTGCTCGCCATGTGGGGCGCCGAGATCATCTCGTCCCCCGCGGCCGGCGGCTCGAACACGGCGGTACGCGTCGCCAAGGAGCTCTCCGCCGAGAACCCCTCCTGGGTGATGCTCTACCAGTACGGCAACCCCGACAACGCCGGTGCGCACTACGCCACCACCGGCCCGGAGATCCTCGCCGACCTCCCCTCCATCACCCACTTCGTGGCCGGCCTCGGCACCACCGGGACCCTGATGGGCGTGGGCCGCTACCTGCGCGAGCACAAGCCCGACGTCAAGATCGTCGCCGCCGAGCCGCGCTACGACGACCTCGTCTACGGCCTGCGCAACCTCGACGAGGGCTTCGTCCCCGAGCTGTACGACGCCTCCGTCCTCACCACCCGCTTCTCCGTCGGCTCCGCCGACGCGGTCACCCGCACCCGCGAACTCCTCCAGCAGGAGGGCATCTTCGCGGGCGTCTCCACCGGCGCCGCGCTCCACGCGGCCATCGGCGTCGGCAACAAGGCCCTCAAGGCGGGCGAGACCGCCGACATCGCCTTCGTGGTGGCCGACGGCGGCTGGAAGTACCTCTCGACGGGCCTCTACACGGCCAAGACGACGGAGGAAGCGATCGAAGCGGTCCAGGGCCAGCTCTGGGCGTAGGAGCGGGCGCGGGCAATCGCCCCGCCCCACCCCCGTGTGGGCAGGCGTCCCGCAGGGCGATGGGGGTCCCCCCTGCTCGAGCGGAGCCGAGAGCTTGGGGGAGGGTGGGCACACGGGACGGCGCCCCTTGCCGGGCCTAGGCTTCCGGGCCTGAACCCGCACCTGAAGAGCCCGCACCGCGCTACCGCGCGAGATGGCGGACCTGGTCCCACACGACCGGGTCCGCCATTCCCACTCTCCGGCGGAACTCCCACACCGGCACGTCCCGAAGCTCGTCCGTCTCCAGGAAGCTCGGCCGCCCCTGCGCGTCACCCACCGAACCCGGCGGCAGCGCGATGACCCCCGGCCGCTCGTCGTGGTACTTGCTGGTGATCTTGGCGACGAGCGCGCTGTCCCCCCGTACCACGAGCACCAGACACGGCCGGTCCTTCGACCCGGGCCCGTCCTCGTACGGCACGTCGGCCCACCAGATCTCACCCGCCCGCGGCACCCGCTTCGGTACCCGCTCCGGCACCCGGCCGCGCGGCGCGGGACGGGCCGGCGGCCGGGTCCGGCCCGCGGGCCCACGCTTCGACCGCTTCCACCCTCCCCCGGACCTCGTCCGGGGGGACCCCCAGGCGAGCGCCACCACCAGCGCGATCACCACGACCGCGACCAGCGCGGGCCACCACGACGTGTCCATACCTCAAGAAGGTACCGGTGCGCGTCCCACCCCGCCGCCGCGCCCCGCCATCCATCCGAACCGGTGACAGAGCCCGTGAGTTCGCCCACAACGGGCCACCACGAAGGAGCGGCGGGCCCGGGTGCGCCGTACGCTCGACTGACCGCACAGCCTCCCCTCCCTCAGCGCGTTTCCCGCACCCGTCCACGGAGGTTCACGCTCCATGAAGCTCACCGTCGTCGGCTGCTCGGGGTCGTTCCCGTCCGCGGACTCGGCCTGTTCGAGCTACCTCGTCGAGGCCGACGGCTTCCGGCTGCTCCTCGACATGGGCAACGGCGCCCTGGGCGAGCTGCAGCGACACATCGGTCTGTACGACCTCGACGCGATCTTCCTCAGCCATCTGCACGCGGACCACTGCATCGACATGTGCGGGTACTTCGTCGCCCGCTACTACCGGCACGAGGGCGGACGCTGCGACGCGATCCCCGTGTACGCCCCCGAGGGCGCCGAGCAGCGCCTGACCACGGCCTACGCGGACACGCCCTCGCCGTCCTCGATGAGCGAGGTCTTCGACTTCCGCACGCTGAAGTCCGGCGGCAGCTTCGAGATCGGCCCGTTCTCCGTCCGTACGGAGAAGGTGTGCCACCCGGTCGAGGCGTACGGCATCCGGGTCGAGCACGGCGGCCGTTCGCTCACGTACTCCGGGGACACCGGGGTCTGCGACGCGCTGCACGGCCTCGCCGACGGCACCGACCTCTTCCTCTGCGAGGCCTCCTTCACCCACGGCAAGGAGGACGTCCCGGACCTCCACCTCAACGGCCGGGAGGCCGGCGCGCACGCGACGCGGGCGGGGGTGGGCCGCCTGGTGCTCACCCACATCCCGCCGTGGACGGACGGCGAGCGGAACCTGGCGGACGCGCGTGAGGTGTACAAGGGCCCGTCGGAGCTGGCGCGGCCGGGAGCGGTGTACGAGATCTGAGTTCTCGTACGCACGACCCGTACGCACGACCCGTACGCACGACTCGTACGCACGACCCGTACGGACAACTCGTCCGCAGAACGGGGAAGGCCCCGGAACCTGAAGCCAGGTTCCGGGGCCTTCCCCTTGGTACGGGCGAGGGGCTCACGCCTTGGTGAGGTCCTCGATCTCCTCCTCGGGCTCGCGGCCCGGGGTGGGGAGGTTGAACTTGGTGATCGCGAAGCGGAAGACGACGTAGTAGATCGCCGCGAAGACGAGACCGATCGGGATGATCAGCCACGGCTTGGTCGCGAGGTTCCAGTTGAGCAGGTAGTCGATGCCGCCCGCGGAGAAGGTGAAGCCCGCGTGGACGCCGAAGGCCCAGGTGACGGCCATGGAGACGGCGGTCAGGACCGCGTGGATCGCGTACAGGACCGGCGCGATGAACATGAACGTGAACTCGATCGGCTCGGTGATACCCGTGACGAAGGAGGTCAGCGCGAGGGAGACCATCATGCCCATGACGGCCTTGCGGCGCTCGGGGCGGGCGGCGTGGGCGATGGCGATCGCGGCGGCCGGGAGGCCGAACATCATGATCGGGAAGAAGCCCGACATGAAGATTCCGGCGCTCGGGTCACCGGCGAAGAAGCGGTTGAGGTCACCGTGGACGACCTCGCCGGCGGCGTTGGTGAAGTCACCGATCTGGAACCAGGAGACGGTGTTCACGAACTGGTGCATGCCGACCGGGATCAGCGCGCGGTTGATGAGACCGAAGAGACCGGCGCCACCGGCACCCAGGCCGGTCATCCACTCGCCGAAGCTGGAGATGCCCTCACCGATCGGCTCCCAGACCAGGCCGAAGACGACGCCGACGGCGGTGCCGACGAAGGCCATGATGATCGGGACGAGACGGCGGCCGTTGAAGAAGCCGAGCCAGTCGACGAGCTTGGTGCGGTGGAACCGCTGCCACAGGACGGCCGAGAGCAGACCCATCAGGATGCCGCCGAGGACGCCCGGGTTGTTGTACGTCGCGGCGACGTCGACACCCTTGTTGGCGGTCGTGTTGACGACGGCCTCGGTGATGGGGAAGGCCTTCAGCACGTTGCTGTAGACCAGGAAGCCGACGAGCGCGGCCAGGGCGGTGGAGCCGTCCGCCTTCTTGGCGAAGCCGATGGCGACGCCGATGCAGAAGAGCAGGGGCAGGTTGTCGAAGACCGCGCCACCGGCGGTGGCGAAGACCGACGCGACCTTGTCCCAGCCGAGACCGTCCTTGCCGAAGACGTCAGGCTGGCCGAGACGGAGCAAGATACCCGCGGCCGGCAGCACGGCGATCGGCAGCTGCAGGCTGCGACCGACCTTCTGCAGGCCCTGGAACAGGCCGGATCCGCGCTTCTTCGCGGGAGCGGCGGCCTGGGCGGTGGCCGTACTCATCAACTTCCTCCAGTAAGGCAAGGCGCCGCCATGACAGTGAACACGGGGGGAGGCGACGTCTCGTGGAACGCGGTGGTCTGGACCGCGTGGTCTACACCAATGAGTGGTGTAGACCAGTTGTAGCACGTGAGACTTAGATAAGGAACCTGCGAATTTTGTGTACTCAGCCATAGCCGGAGATGCACGACAAAAGGCCCCCGGACGGTCAGGTCCGGGGGCCTTTGACGGGCCTTACGAGGGGGTCGAAAGCCCCGAAAACGGGGCGGGCTTCAGCGCGTGATCGCGGGGCTACTTGACGTTGTCGCGCTCGATCTCCTCCTCGATCTCGTCCGGCTCGCGGCCGGGCGTCTGGAGGTTGAACTTGGTGATCGCGAACCGGAAGATCGCGTAGTACACGACCGCGAACCCGAGCCCGATCGGAATGATCAGCCACGGTTTCGTCGCGAGGTTCCAGTTGATCACGTAGTCGATCAGGCCGGCCGAGAAGCTGAAGCCGTCCTTCACGCCGAGCGCCCAGGTCAGCGCCATCGAGACACCGGTCAGGAGCGCGTGGATCACGTAGAGCAGCGGCGCGACGAAAAGGAACGAGTACTCGATCGGCTCGGTGATGCCCGTGACGAACGAGGTCAGGGCGACCGAGAGCATCATGCCGCCGACCGCCTTGCGGCGGTGCGGCTTCGCGGAGTGGGTGATCGCGAGCGCGGCCGCCGGCAGGGCGAACATCATGATCGGGAAGAAGCCGGTCAGGAACTGACCGGCGTCCGGGTCGCCCGCGAGGAACATCGGGATGTCGCCGTGGACCACCGTGCCGTCCGGCTTCGTGTACGTGCCGAACTGGAACCAGATGGGCACGTTCAGGAACTGGTGCAGGCCGATGACGAGGAGCGCGCGGTTCGCGAGGCCGAAGATGCCCGAACCCCAGGCGCCGAGTCCGACCAGCCAGTCGCTGAAGTTCTCCAGGCCGTCGCCGATCGGCGGCCAGACCCACAGGCAGATCGAGGCGAACGCGATCGCCACGAACGTCATGATGATCGGCACGAGCCGGCGGCCGTTGAAGAAGCCCAGCCAGTCGACCAGCTTCGTCCGGTGGTACCGCTGCCAGAACCAGGCCGCCATCAGACCCATGACGATGCCGCCGAAGACACCGGGGTTCTGGTACGTGTACCCGCTGAAGACCTGCTCGGGCGAGAGGCAGCCGCCGTTGACGTCCACCGTGCCCGACGGGCAGTCCTTCGGGAACTGGCGCAGCACGTTGTAGTAGACGAGGAAGCCGACCACGGCCGCCAGTGCGGTCGAACCGTCCGCCTTCTTGGCCATGCCGATCGCGACACCGATGCAGAACAGCAGGGGAAGGCCGAGACTGCCGTCGAGCAGCGCACCGCCCGCGCCCGCCATCACCTTCGCGACGTTGTCCCAGCCCAGACCCTCGGCACCGAAGACGTCCGGCTGTCCGAGCCGGTTGATGATGCCGGCGGCCGGGAGGACGGCGATGGGGAGCTGGAGGCTGCGGCCCATCTTCTGGAGGCCCTGGAAGAGGCCGCCCCAGGACAGGGACTTCTTGGGTGTGGGTGCGGCCGCAGCCCTGTCGGCACTCATCGGCGTCCTCCCTCCCCGGAACAAGCCGGGTCCGCATCTCGTTGCAGACTGGTGTAGACCAGTTGCGATAGGCTCCCGGGAGCCCGCTGGGGACAGGCCGCCGGTGATCGTCATCATTCGGCAGAACGGCCGCACTCGCTCGCGAAGTTGGGCCAACCGTGGGTTACCGTGACAACGCGGACCGTCGGTACGCAGAACGGACAGGGAGAAACACATGGCCAGCAAGGCTGAGAAGATCGTCGCCGGGCTCGGCGGCATCGACAACATCGAAGAGGTCGAAGGCTGCATCACCCGCCTGCGCACCGAGGTCGTGGACCCCGCCCTCGTCGACGAGGCCGCCCTGAAGGCCGCCGGCGCCCACGGCGTCGTGAAGATGGGTACCGCCATCCAGGTCGTCATCGGTACCGACGCCGACCCGATCGCCGCGGAGATCGAAGACCTGATGTGAGTCACCGGCTCTGAGCCACTGGCGCGCATCGACGAGGGCCCGTTCCGGCAGGGGAACGGGCCCTCCGTCATGCCCGGCGCCGGCAGGGGAGCGGGCCCTCCGTCATGCCCGGAGCTGACGGGGAGCGGGCCTTCCCTCATGGCCGACGCCGGCGGGGAGCGGGCCCTCCGTCATGCCCGGCGCCGGCGGGGATGCGGGCCTTCCCTCATGGCCGGCGCCGGCAGGGAGCGGGCCTCCCCTCATGCCCGGCGCCGGCGGGGAAGCGGGCCCTCCGTCATGCCCGGCACATCCCGATAGGCTCGTCCCATGTCTCGCATCGACGGCCGTACCCCCGAACAGCTCCGCCCCGTCACCATCGAACGCGGCTGGAGCAAGCACGCCGAGGGCTCCGTCCTCATCTCCTTCGGCGACACCAAGGTCTTCTGCACCGCCTCCGTCACCGAAGGCGTCCCGCGCTGGCGCAAGGGCAGCGGCGAGGGCTGGGTCACCGGTGAGTACTCCATGCTCCCGCGCGCCACCAACACCCGCGGCGACCGCGAATCCGTCCGCGGCAAGATCGGCGGCCGCACCCACGAGATCTCCCGCCTCATCGGCCGCTCCCTGCGCGCCGTCATCGACTACAAGGCCCTCGGCGAGAACACCGTCGTCCTCGACTGCGACGTCCTCCAGGCCGACGGCGGGACGCGGACCGCGGCCATCACCGGTGCGTACGTGGCACTGGCGGACGCGGTGGCCTGGGCCCAGGGCAAGAAGCTGGTGAAGGCCGGCCGCAAGCCCCTCACCGGCACCATCGCCGCCGTCTCCGTCGGCATCGTCGACGGCGTCCCCCTCCTCGACCTCTGTTACGAGGAGGACGTCCGCGCCGACACCGACATGAACGTCGTCTGCACCGGCGACGGCCGCTTCGTCGAGGTCCAGGGCACCGCCGAGGCCGAGCCCTTCGACCGCAAGGAGCTCAACGCCCTCCTCGACCTGGCCTCCGGCGGCTGCGCCGAACTGGCGGAGATCCAGCGCAAGGCCCTCGAAGGAACCCTCTGACGGTCGGCTGCGTCCTGACGGGCGGGCGCGCGGATAGGCTCCGTGGGCCCGCCCGTCCGCATGTCCGTCATTACCTGGGGGAGAACCCGCCTTGAAGCGCCGCATAGCACTCACCGTGGCCACGGCCGCCGCGCTCACCACCGTCCTGAGCGGCTGCGGAGCCATCGACACGGCCATGGACTGCGTCAAGACCGCCGACGCGATCGCCACGTCCGTGCAGAACCTCCAGCAGGCGGTGTCGAACGCGTCCAACGACGTGACGCAGATCGAGGAGTCCCTGAACTCGATCTCCACCGAACTGGGCAACCTCAAGAACACGACGGACAACGCCGACCTCTCCAAGGCGGTCGACGACCTCACCAAGGGCGTGGACTCGGTCCGCACGGCGGTCAAGAACGGCGACACGACCCCGGACATCACGCCGATCACGGACGCGGCCGGCGAGGTGGCCAAGGTCTGCACCCCGGGATAATCGGGGGCATGACCCGACAGCGCCTGATCCTCGCCACCCGCAACGCGGGCAAGATCACCGAACTCCACGCGATCCTCGCCGACGCGGGCCTCGACCTCGAACTCGTCGGCGCGGACGCGTACCCGGAGATCCCCGACGTCAAGGAAACGGGCGTGACCTTCGCGGAGAACGCCCTCCTGAAGGCCCACGCCCTCGCCCGGGCCACCGGCCTCCCGGCCGTCGCCGACGACTCGGGCCTCTGCGTCGACGTCCTGAACGGCGCCCCCGGCATCTTCTCCGCCCGCTGGGCCGGCGCCCACGGCGACGACAAGGCCAACCTGAACCTGCTGCTGGCCCAGCTCTCGGACATCGACGAGGCCCACCGGGGCGCCCACTTCGCCTGCGCGGCGGCCCTGGCGCTGCCGGACGGCACGGAGCGGGTGGTCGAAGGCCGCATGGAGGGCGTACTGCGCCACGCCCCGACGGGCACGAACGGCTTCGGCTACGACCCGATCCTCCAGCCGGAGGGCCACGAGGTCACCTGCGCGGAACTGACCCCGGCACAGAAGAACGCGATCAGCCACCGGGGCAAGGCGTTCCGTGCCCTGGTGCCGGTGGTGCAGGAGCTGCTGGGCTGAGAGCTCGCATGCAAACGGCCTGCGCATCGATCCTTCGATACGCAGGCCGTTCCTGTGCGGCGGAAGGGATTCGAACCCTCAAGCCCGATCAAGGGCCACAGATCCTAAGTCTGCTGTGTCGCCATTGCACCACCGCCGCTCAGCTGCCTGACATCGTACCGGGCGCCGCCCCGGCACCACGTCGTAGTGGTCGCATGGCAGTTGGGGCACAACAGTCGCAGATTCTCACGCCGATCGTCACTCCAGTCCCCGTTGACGTGATCGATCTCCAAGGTCATCGGTTTGCCGAGCCATTCGGGGCCGATCCCGCACCTCGCACACTGCTCTGGTGTGCCGACCTCCTGGAGTGCGCGGCGCAGCGTCTTCGTGGTTGTCCGGCGCCCGTTGCCGTGTCGTACTAGAACGTCCTCTGGACGCTTTGCGGTGGGACCCCGCTTGCCCCGCTGGTGCCCCTGGCCGAGGAAGTGGGCGGTCGACAATCCTTCCTCGGCGACCCACCGTCGCAGATTCGCACGCTGCGCTCCGTTGTCCGCCCGGCCTAGACGACGCAGGGCCTCCCTGACGGAGTGCGCCCCGGCGACCGCATTCCGTAGGTCGTGCGCGCCCGGCCGGTTGCCCCTGCCGAAGGGCGGGAAGTGTGAGACGTCGATGCCGAAGTGGGTGAACCGTCCCATTAGGTACCGGCGCAGTTGGCCGTACGGCTTCGCGCCAAGAAAGGCCACCACCGCGTCGATGTCTTTGCAGGTGGCCGCCGCCTCGGCCAGCCGCTCGCGCGTGTATCGCGTGCCGCTGCCTGTCGTCACCTGGCACGCCCCTTCCCGCGCCCACGGTAAGTGTCCGTGGTGGAGTGGCAGTTCGGGCAGAGTAGTCGAAGGTTCTCGGGCTGGTTGTTGCGCCAGTCGCCGTCGATGTGGTCGACCTCCAGCGGCAATGCGAGGCCGAGCCAGGTCGTCCCGACATCACACAGTGCGCATCTCTCTTTGACGCCGGTCTCCAGCAGTGCGCTCTTCAGTCGACTGCTCTGGACACGCCGGGGGCGAGGCGAGGTGTCCCGGACGAGCACCTCCTGCGGGGTCCTGCGGCGCTGGTTGTGCCTCATGCGCTCGGTCCACGTCGACGAGGTGAAGTGTGAGGTGTCGATTCCGTATGCCTTGATTCGGCGGCCGATGTGCGTGTGCTGGCCTCCGACGAGCTCGACCCCGAGTCGACGGAGAACATCTCCCAGGCTGGTGGAAGCGTCCACCGCCTCCGCCAGCACCTCCCGCGTCCACCGCACCCCCTCCCGCTCGAAGTGCGACGTGTCCACCCCCAGCTTTCGCATGCGGTCGAGCAGGTAGCGGCGAGACCCGCTCTTCGGGTCCACCCCCAGCCGCTCCAGCGCCTCCGTCAGCGTCCGCGCCCCTCGCGCCGCCGACTCCAGACGTTCCTTCGTGTACGCACTCGTCCCCATCGAGCTCCCTCCCCAGTACGGATCTCGTACGGACTAACGAGCCGAATATCGGACGGTCACGTCATATCGCGTACGACTATCGCGTCGGGGCGGCGAGGGGGCGGCTCGTCAGTCGGTCGGCAGGATCTCGATGTCGCGGGCCCTGAGCTCTTCGATCACCGGGTCGTTCTGGGGCGCGTCCGTGATCAGGCCCGTGATCTCCTCCCAGGGCAGGACCCGGAACCGTGACGCGGTGCCGATCTTCTCGGAGGAGGCGAGGACGTACGTGTCCGCCGCCCGCGCCGCCAGGGCGCGTTTCATCGCCGCCTCCTCCGCGTCGCCGGTCGTCAGGCCCGCCTCGGGGTGCACCCCCGTGACGCCGAGCAGGCACAGGTCGGCGGAGACGTTCTGCGCGGCCTCGACCGCGGCCGCGCCGCAGGCGACCGCCGAGTGCTTGAAGATGCGCCCGCCGAGCAGGAAGATCTCCGCCGCCGGGTGGTCGAGCAGGGCCGCCGCGATCGTCGGACTGTGCGTGATCACCGTGCAGTCCAGGTCCTGCGGGAGGGCCTGGGCCACGGCCAGTGCGGTGGTGCCGCCGTCCAGGATCACGGCGCCGCCGGGCCGTACGAGTCCGGCGGCCACCGCGGCGACCTTCCGCTTGCCGTCCGGGGCCACGGTCTGCCGGGCCCGGTAGTCGACGACGGCCGGCGACACGGGCAGCGCTCCGCCGTAGACCCGCTGGCACCGGCCCTCGGCCGCGAGATCGCGCAGGTCGCGCCGCACGCTGTCCTCGGAGATCCCCAACGCGGCGGCGACGTCCTTGGCGACGACCTTGCCCTCGCGGGCGAGCAGATCCAGTAGGTGGTCACGCCGTTCGGCAGCCAGCATCCGCATTCTCTCCTGTTCTTGCACGGTTCTGCATGTATCGTAGCGCGCCATGACCGATGACAAGCCCCTGCTCGTCCTCATCGCCGGGCCCTACCGCTCCGGCACCGGCGGCGACCCGCAGGCCATGGCCGCCAACCTCGCCCGTCTCGAAGAGGCCGCGTGGCCGGTCTTCGCCGCGGGTCACCTTCCCGTGATCGGCGAGTGGATCGCCCTGCCGGTCCTGCACTCGGCCGGCGCCGGCCCCACCGACCCCCTCGCCGACCAGGTGCTCTACCCGGCCGCCCGACGGCTGCTCGCCCACTGCGACGCCGTGCTGCGCCTGCCCGGCGAGTCCGCCGGCGCCGACCAGGACGTCGCCCTCGCCCGTCGTCGCGGCCTGCCCGTCTACGACGACGTCGCCCAGATCCCGTCCCGTGTCCCGAGGGAGGCCGCGTGACCTGCCGCCCCGGCGTCGACGTCCCCGACCACCGCGGTCGCACCGGCCTCGACCGGGCCGGGCGCGGCCTCGACCGCAACCCCGACGTCGTCGTCCGTGACGTCGAGCTGACCTCCGAGGGCTGGCACGTCCTGCGCCGCACCACCTTCGACTACCGCCGCCGCGACGGGCGCCGGGTGACCCAGCAACGCGAGACCTACGACCGCGGCAACGGCGCGGTCGTCCTGCCGTACGACACCGAGCGCGGCCGCGTCCTGCTCACCCGCCAGTTCCGCTATCCGGCCTACGTCAACGACCACCCCGACGGCATGCTCGTCGAGGCCGCCGCGGGGCTGCTCGACGAGGACGACCCGCCGGCCGCCGTCCGCCGCGAGAGCGCCGAGGAGCTCGGCGTCACCCTCGGCCCCCTCACCCACGTCCTCGACGCCTACATGAGCCCCGGCTCCGTCACCGAGCGCCTCCACTTCTTCGCCGCCCCCTACACCCCGGCCGACCGGACGGGGCCCGGTGGCGGGCTTGAGGAGGACGGCGAGGACATCGAGGTCCTCGAACTTCCCTTCGCCGAGGCCCTCGCCATGACCCGGGACGGGCGCATCGTCGACGGCAAGACCGTCCTGCTCCTGCAGTGGGCGGCCCTGGACGGACCCTTCGCCCCCAGGGCCGGCTGATCCGCGTGCCCCGCACACGCCGAAGGCCCACCCCCGTGGGGGTGGGCCTTCGGGGAGGGAAGGGGCTCAGACGCCCAGGTCCCTGATGATCTTGGCGACGTGGCCCGTGGCCTTCACGTTGTAGAAGGCGTGCTCGATCCGGCCCTCCTCGTCGACCACGACGGTCGAGCGGATCACGCCCGTCACGACCTTGCCGTACAGCTTCTTCTCGCCGAAGGCGCCGTACGCCGCGAGCGTCTCCTTGGACGGGTCGCCGACCAGCGTGACCTTCAGGTTCTCCTTCTCGCGGAACTTCGCGAGCTTCTCCGGCTTGTCGGGGGACACGCCGATGACGTCGTAGCCGGCGGCGGCCAGGACGTCGAGGTTGTCGGTGAAGTCGCACGCCTGCTTGGTGCAGCCCGGGGTGAGCGCCGCCGGGTAGAAGTAGACGATGACCTTGCGGCCCTTGTGGTCCGCGAGGGAGACCTCGTTGCCGTCCGCGTCGGGAAGGGTGAAGGCGGGGGCGGTGTCGCCGGGCTGCAGTCGCTCGCTCATGGCTGGCTCTCCTCGGAATGTTCGCGTACGCATTTCAGAGCCTAATGGGGTCTCATGGGGGTCTGGGGCGACCTGATCGCGGCGGAGCTGACAGACTGGCCGTCAACGACTGATTACGACTACGGAGGCAGCGCGGTGTCGGAGGCCAGGACCCCTGCGCAGATCGAGGCGGACATCGTCCGCCGGCGCGAGCAGCTCGCCGTCACTCTCGACGAGATCGGCATTCGGATGCACCCGAAGACGATCATCGGGGACGCCAAGGCGAAGGTCGCCTCGACCGTCGACCAGACGGCCGGACGCGCCTTCGTCGCCGTCAACCGGGTCGTCTCGGACGTGAAGGCCCGCTTCACCCACGAGGACGGCGCGCCCCGCCTGGAGCGGGTCGTTCCGGCGGCCGTCGTGGCGCTCGCCGTCGTCGGGCTGATCGTTTCCTCTTCCCGGAGGAGCAAGGGGTGATCACTTTGCGGCCTGCCCGGACAGGTAGGTTCACTCCGTGAGCGAGAACACGCACGACAAGCTGCCCATCCGGATGCTCCACGACCGGGTCCTGGTCCGCACCGACTCCCCGGAGGGGGAGCGGCGTTCCGGCGGCGGCATCCTGATCCCCGCGACGGCCGCGGTGGGCCGCCGCCTCGCCTGGGCCGAGGTGGTCGCGGTCGGCCAGAACGTCCGTACCGTCGAGATCGGCGACCGGGTGCTGTACGACCCCGAGGACCGTGCCGAGGTCGAGGTGCGGGGTGTCGCGTACGTCCTGATGCGCGAGCGCGACCTGCACGCGGTGGCCGCGGACCGGTTCCTGGGGACGACGGACTCGACCGGGCTCTACCTGTAGCGCTGTAGCGCTGTGGCGAAACGGCGTGCAAGGCCCTGGTGACCGGAGTCACCGGGGCCTTTGCCCGTTCTTTGCTAGCCTGGAGACACCCCGACGAGACGCGCCGTACCGGGTCCACCCGACTGGGTCCCCTCCTACTGGGTCCATCCCTAATGGGTTCATGACAAGACGACGCACCCCTGTTGATCCGTCTCGCGGAGGTGTCTCGTCATGGCCTGGGTTCTGCTGATCGTCGCCGGTCTGCTCGAAGTCGGCTGGTCGATCGGTATGAAGTACACCGACGGCTTCACCCGGCTCTGGCCGAGCGTGTTCACCGGTGCCGGGATCGTCGCCTCCATGATGCTGCTGTCGCAGGCGGCCAAGACGCTGCCGATCGGTACGGCGTACGGCGTGTGGGTCGGCATCGGCGCGGCCGGTGCGGCGGTGCTCGGCATGGTCGTGCTGGGTGAGCCGGCGACCGCCGCCCGGATCTTCTTCGTCTGTCTGCTGCTCGTCGCCGTGGTGGGGCTCAAGGCGACCAGCGGTCACTGAGCGGTGGGCCTGCGGGAGGGGCCGGGGTTGGGGCCGGGGCCGGGGCTCCGCGAGGCCGCTCCCGGTCCCGCCTCGCCGGCCTCGCCCGTCTCGTACCAGCCCTCCGGCCCGTCCGGCACGGGCGGTACCGGCGGCGCCTCCGCCCCCGGCATCAGCCGGAGCTCGAAGTCCCGGGCCGGTGTCCCGGCCAGGGCCTCGCGGGTGAACAGGCCCCAGATCTCGGCCGGCACCCCGCCGCCGTTGACCCGCGGCTGGCCGAGCGCGCCGTACAGCGGTTCCTGCGCGCCCGACTCGGGGTCCTGGCCCATGACCGCGACGACCGTCGCGAGCTCCGGGGTGTAGCCGGCGAACCAGGCGGCCTTGTCGTCCTCCGCCGTGCCCGTCTTGCCCGCCGCCGGGCGTCCCGCGGCCTGCGCGGCCGTGCCCGTCCCGGTCTCGACGACGCTCCGCAGGATCGACGTGGTGGTGTCGGCGGCCTCGCGGCTGACCGCCTGCCGGCGGGCGACGCCCGGGATTTCCACCTCCTGGCCGTTCCTGCTGATCTCCTCGACGAGGGAGTACGTGCCGTTCCGGCCGTGCGCGGCGAGCGTCGCGTAGGCCGAGGCCATGTCGAGGACGCTGGCGGTGGCGGGGCCGAGGGCGATGGAGGGGGAGGCGGTGAGGTCGGGGGTGCTGCCGGGCACGCCGAGGGCGATCGCGGTGTGCCGGACGTGCGCGGGGCCGACGTCGACGGCCATCTGGGCGTAGACGGCGTTCACGGACAGGTCGGTGGCGGCGCCGACGGCGATGTCGCCGTAGCTCGCGTCGTCCTCGTTGGCGGGGTCGTACGGGCTGCCGTTCCAGCCTTCCACCGGGCGCCGGTTGGTGCCGTCGTAGACGGTGTACGGGGTGATGGGCCGGCCCTGCTGGGTCTGGGCGCCGTTCTGGACGGCGGCCGTGAAGACGAAGGGCTTGAAGGTGGAGCCGACCTGGTAGTCGCGGCGGGTGGCGTTGTTGACGTACTGCTGGGTGTAGTCGACGCCGCCGTACATGGCGAGGACCTTGCCGTTCGCCGGGTCGACGGCCGCGGCCCCGACCCGTACGTACCGGTCGGTGGGGGCGTTCGCCGGGTCGAGCCGGGAGACGACCCGCTCCTCGACGGCGTCGACGAGGGCCTCCTGCTTCGCGGGCTCCAGGGTCGTGGTGATGCGGAAGCCGCCGCCGGCCAGGGTCTTCTCGTCGACGATCCCGTGGTCGGTGAGGTACTCCTCGACGGCCTGCACGAGGTAGCCGCGCTGGCCGGAGAGGGCGGTCGCGGCGCGGGCGGTCTGCGGGACGGGGAAGCGGGCGGCGGCGCGGGCCGCGGGGGAGAGCCAGCCCTCGCTGACCATGCCGTCGAGGACGTAGTGCCAGCGGGCGACGGCCTTGGCCCGGTTCTCGGGGTGGGTGGTGACGTCGTAGGCGCTGGGGGCCTTGAGGAGGGAGGCGAGGTACGCGCCTTCGGCGGTGTCGAGCCGCTCGACGTCCTTGCCGTAGTAGGCGCGGGCGGCGGCCTGGACGCCGTACGCGTTCCGGCCGAAGTAGCTGGTGTTCAGGTAGCCCTGGAGGATCTCCTCCTTGCTCTTCTCGCGGCCGAGCTTGATCGCGATGAAGAACTCCTTGGCCTTGCGGCTGAGGGTCTGTTCCTGGCCCAGGTAGTAGTTCTTGACGTACTGCTGGGTGATGGTGGAGCCGGACTGGCGGCCCTTGCCGGTGACGGTGTTCCAGGTGGCGCGGACCATGGCCTTGGGGTCGACGGCGCGCGAGGTGTGGAAGTCGCGCTCCTCGGCGGCGAGGACGGCCCGGCGGACGGTGAGCGGGACCTGGTCGAGGCGGACGTTCTCGCGGTTGACCTCGCCGTCGCGGGCGAGGGGGGTGCCGTCCCGGTAGAGGTAGACGTTGGACTGGGCGACGGCGGCGGCGTTGGCGGGCGGGATCTCCACCAGGAGGTAGCCGGCGACGAAGGCGCCGGCGAGCAGCAGCGTGCCGAGCAGGAGGAGCCCGAGGAGGGTCCGCAGGACGCGGCGGAGGCGTCGGGGGCGTCGGCGTCCCGCGGGGCGGGGAAGGGTGAGGTCCCGCGGCTCCCAGCCGCTCGGGTAGGGGTCGTCGTCGCTCGTACCGCTCGTACCGCTCGTGTCGGAGGAAGGGGACATGGCATCACATACTGCACGGATTGGGGTGAAACTCCCCGGAAATCCCCCAACCGACCCGTAGGTGGCGCGAAAACCCCTCGCGGCGCGCCGGGCGAAACCACTAGCGTCGTGCGCTTCGCCGTCTTCGTACCGGAAGGGGCCCCCTCATGCTGCGGCTGTACGCGACGGTCGCCGCGGGCGGCTTCCGCCGCTTCGCCACCTACCGCGTGGCCACGGCCGCGGGCGTCTTCACGAACAGCGTCTTCGGCCTCGTCCTCTCGTACACCTACATCGCCCTCTGGGACGAACGCCCCCACCTCGGCGGCTACTCCGTGGACGACGCCCTCGCCTACGTATGGATCGGGCAGGGACTGCTCACGGTCTGCGGCCTGATGGGCGGCGGCTTCGAGGACGAGCTCATCGAGCGGATCAGGACCGGTGACATCGCCGTCGACCTCTACCGCCCCGCCGACCTCCAGGCCTGGTGGTTCGCGGTCAACGCCGGCCGCTCCGCCTTCCAGCTGCTCGGCCGGGGGGTCGCCCCGATGGCCCTCGGCGCGCTCGTCTTCGGCTTCACCCTGCCGTCGGGGCCGGGGGCGTGGCTCGCGTTCCTGCTCGCGGTGGCGCTGGGCTCGGTGGTCGGCTTCGCGATCTGGTACCTGGTGGCGATGAGCGCCTTCTGGCTGCTCGACGGCCAGGGAGTGGTGCAGGTGGCCTGGCTGGGCGGCCTGTTCTTCTCGGGGATGCTGCTCCCGCTGAACGTCTTCCCGGGCGCGCTCGGCGAGCTCGCGCGGATGCTGCCGTGGGCGTCGCTGCTGCAGGTGCCGGCCGATGTGTACCTGGGGAAGTACGAGGGCTGGGAGCTGGCGGGGGCGTACGCCTTCCAGGGCTCCTGGGCGCTGGCCCTGCTGGGCGCGGGGAGGGCGGCGCAGGCGGCGGCGACGAGGAAGGTGGTGGTGCAGGGTGGCTAGTACATCCTCGGTGGGGGCGTCCCGGCGCACGTACCGGAGGGCGGGGTCGGCGGTGGGGGCGTCCTGGCGCACGTACCGGATGGTGGCGGGCATGTGGATCCGCTCCACGATGACGTACCGCTCGTCCTTCGCGCTCACCCTCTTCACCAGCTTCTGCGTGACCTTCTTCGACTTCGTCGTGATCCTCCTGATGTTCGGCCAGGTGCGGGGCCTCGGCGGCTTCTCCTTCCCCGAGGTCGCCTTCCTGTACGGGACGGCGGGCACGTCGTTCGGGATCGCGGACCTGACGACGGGCTCGCTCCAGAAGATGGGGAAGCGGGTCAGGGACGGCTCGCTCGACACGTTCCTGATGCGTCCGGCGCCACTGCTCGCCCAGGTCGCGGCGGACAAGTTCGCGCTGCGGCGGTTCGGCCGGGTCGCGCAGGGCCTGATGGTCCTGGTCTGGAGCCTGCTCCTGCTGGACGTGGAGTGGACGCCGCTGAAGGTACTGCTGCTGCCGGTGACGGTGGTGTGCGGGGCGGTGATCTTCGGCGCGGTGATGGTGGTGGGCGCGTCGGCGCAGTTCTGGCTCCAGGACGCGGCCGAGGTCACGAACTCCTTCACGTACGGCGGGAACACCCTCCTCCAGTACCCGCCCACGATCTTCGCGCAGGAGCTGGTGCGGGGTGTCGTGTACGTCGTACCGCTGGCGTTCGTGAGCTGGCTGCCCGCGCTGTACGTCCTCGGCCGGCCGGCCCCGGCGGGGGTGCCGGACTGGGCGGCGTTCCTGTCGCCGCTGGTGGCGGGGGTGAGCTGCGGGGTCGCGGGGCTCGTGTGGGGCGCGGGGATCCGCGCGTACCGGTCAACAGGAAGCTGAGGCCCATGTCCTTCATCGAACTCGACTCCCTGGAGAAGGTCTTCACGGTCCGCCGGAAGACCGGCCTGGTCCGCCGGGAGAAACGGGAGGTCCGGGCGGTCGACGGCATCAGCTTCGCCGTGGAACGCGGGGAGATGGTCGGCTACATCGGCCCGAACGGCGCCGGGAAGTCGACGACGATCAAGATGCTCACCGGCATCCTGACCCCCAGCGGCGGCCGGCTGCGGGTGGCGGGCATCGACCCGGCGCGGGAGCGCACGCGCCTGGCGCAGCGGATAGGGGTGGTGTTCGGCCAGCGCACGACCCTCTGGTGGGACCTGCCGCTGAAGGACTCGTACCGGCTGGTGCACCGCATGTACCGCATCCCCGACGCCCGGTACGAGGAGAACCTGGCCCGCTGCGTGGACCTCCTGGACCTGGGGGAGCTCCTGGACGTCCCGGTCCGCCAGCTCTCCCTCGGCCAGCGCATGCGCGGCGACATCGCGGCGGCCCTTCTCCACGACCCGGAGGTGCTGTACCTGGACGAGCCGACGATCGGCCTGGACGTGGTGTCGAAGGCGAGGGTCCGTGAGTTCCTCCGCGACCTGAACGCGACCCGGGGCACGACGGTCCTCCTCACCACCCACGACCTCACGGACATCGAACAGCTCTGCTCGCGGGTGATGGTCATCGACCACGGACGGCTGATGTACGACGGTCACCTGGCCGGCCTGCACGCGGTGGGCGAGAGCGAGCGGCTGCTGATGGTGGACCTGGAGCGGGAGCTGGCGCCGATCACGGACGTGCCGGGTGCCCGTTTCGTACGGTCGGAGGGCCCGCGCCAGTGGCTGGCGTTCCCTTCCGCCTCCTCGGCGGCCCCCTTGGTGGCGGCGGTGGCGGCCAGGTATCCCCTCCTGGACCTCTCGGTGCGGGAGCCGGACATCGAGGCGGTGATCGCGAAGATGTACGGGGGAACTCGGGACGAGCGCCGGGAGTCCCTGATGTAGGAGGTCGAGTCGATGGTGAGTTTCTCGTACACGGCTGCGGACGAGGAGAAGAGCAGAGGCGTCCGCCGCATGAAGACCCTGGCGACGTCCCTGTTGCTCGGCGTGGCCGTGGTCTACGCCCTGGCGACCTGGGCGCGGAACGCGGGCTGGGGCGCCTGGGCCGGCTACGTCGCGGCGGCGGCGGAGGCGGGCATGGTCGGCGCGCTGGCGGACTGGTTCGCGGTGACGGCGCTCTTCCGGCGCCCGCTGGGCCTCCCGATCCCGCACACGGCGATCATCCCGACGAAGAAGGACCAGCTGGGGGCGTCGCTGGGCACCTTCGTGGGCGAGAACTTCCTCTCGGCGGATGTCGTACGGGGCAGGCTGAAGGCGTTCGGCATCGGCCGCCGCCTGGGGCAGTGGCTGGCGGACCCGGCCCACGCCGACCGGGTCACGGCGGAGGCGTCGACGGCCCTGCGGGGCGCCCTGACCGTCCTCCGGGACGCGGACGTCCAGGCGGTGGTGGGGGAGGCGATCACGCGCCGCGCGGAAGCGGCGGAGATCGCCCCGGGCCTGGGCAAGACCCTGGAGAAGGTGGTGGCCGACGGGGCGCACCACAGGGCCGTGGACCTGATCTGCACCCGGGCGCACGACTGGCTGGTCACGCACGGGGACGCGGTGATGGACGCGGTACAGGGCGGCGCGCCGGGCTGGACCCCCCGCTTCGTCGACCGTCGCATCGGCGAACGCGTCTACAAGGAACTCCTCCGCTTCATCACGGAGATGCGGGACATGCCGGGGCACCCGGCGCGCGGCGCGATCGACCGCTTCCTGACCGACTTCGCGGCGGACCTCCAGGCCGACACGGACACGCGGGCACGGGTGGAGCGCCTGAAGTCCGACCTGCTGGCGCGCCCGGAGGTCCAGGACGTCATCGCCTCGGCCTGGTCCTCGGTCCGGTCCCTGATCATCGCGGCGGCCGAGGACGACCGCAGCCAGCTCCGCCTCCGCGCCCGCGCCTCCCTGATCTCCCTGGGCGCCCGCCTGTCGACGGACGCCCGCCTCCAGTCGAAGGTCGAGGGCTGGGCGGAGGACGCGGCGGCGTACGTGGTCACGACGTACCGGGACGAGATCACGTCCCTGATCACGGACACGGTCGCCGGCTGGGACGCCACCCAGACCTCCCGCAAGATCGAGGCCAACATCGGCCGCGACCTCCAGTTCATCCGCATCAACGGCACGGTGGTGGGCGCACTGGCGGGGCTGCTGATCTACACGGTGAGCCACGCGGTGGGCGGCTGAGGGCGCTCTCCGGGTGGTCGTGGCTCGGCCCTTCCCACGGGCGACGACCCAGGGGGTCACGCCCTCCCGCGGGTGACGGCCGAGGGGGTCACGCCTTCCCGCGGGCGACGGCCCAGGGGGTCACGCCCTCCCGCGGGCGAGGCCCAGGCCACGCCCTCCCGCGGGCGAGGCCCAGGAGGTCACGCCCTGCCGCGGGTGACGGCCCAGGGGTCACGCCTTCCCGCGGGTGACGGCCCAGGGGGTCACGCCCTCCCGCGGGTGACGGCCCAGGAGGTCACGCCCTCCCGCGGGTGACGGCCCAGGAGGCGGCGGCCATGCCCCCGGCGACGGAGAACACGGCGGGCCAGGCCCCGATCTTCTTGGCGAGCGGGTGGGACCCGGCGAAGGCGGCGACGTAAGCGGCGGTCAGCCCGACAGAAGCCTTGGCCCCACCCACCTGCTGCCACTCCCGCGCGGCCACACCACCGGCAGCGGCGAGCACGACACCCCCGAGGGGCCGCTTCTTGGTCCACCGAGCAACGGCATAACCACCGACGAGCCCGACGGCGGCTACGGCGGGGGAGGGGATGCGGGGCATGGCGGGGGTCCTTCCGTTCGGTGGCTGGTGTTCTTGTGGGGCCGAGCGACGGGGCCCGCCACCGAGCGGCGCACGGACCCCGGTCGCTCGGGTCAGTCCTCGTCGGGGACCTCGTGCTCGAGGCGTCCCCAGTCGTAGCGACCGGCTTCCGTCTCGATGGTGGCCACGGTGCCGTGCGGCGTGTGGTTGATGGCGATGGAGGCGGTGCTGTCGGCGGGCAGGGACAAGCTGTACTCCACCCTCTTCTTCGCGGCCATTCGCTCGTCCTCTCTGAGCTTCAGAGCGCACCCTGCACCGTCACACATTGCGTGAAGAATGGCGCAAAAGGTGCATTTCGGAATGATTTGTCGTGCTCAATCGCGTGGCCGCGTGAACGTCAAGTCGCAGCCCCCGTCGTGCTCTTTTTCGTTCGTCCGACTCCCGTGTCGCCGTGCGCGGCGGCTCCGGTGCCGTTCGGGATCGTACACCTGTCCGCAGGCGCACGCTCCGATGATCGTCACCCGAACTCTTCAAGGTCAACTCGACGGCGAGTTTTGCGTAGAAAGTCCTTTTCTCTCTCTCGTCAATGAAGGGTTTTTTCATTTCCTTGATCAAATGAAATGCAGTCCGGTAGGGTCGCGGTCGAGCGAAAGGGGTGGGTGAGTGTCGCAGGATTTCGCGGACTGGCTCAGCGACGTACTCCGTCAACGGGAGATGCCGCAGAAGGAGCTGGCGCAGCTCGTGGGGGTGACTCCGGCTGCCGTGAACGCATGGGCGAGGGGGCGGGCCGTGCCGCGGTACGAGAAGATCCAGGCCGTGGCTTCGGCTCTCGGCGTGGCCGTGGAGGATGCGGTCGGTCGGCGGCCGCCGGAGTCCGACCGTACCGATCTGTCGTGGGTGTTCCAGCGGGCTCCCGAGGACGGGAGCCGAAGCGGCGGCAACGCGGCCGCCTACGCGTTCTCGGCGGACCTGGAGGTCCTGGCCCGGGAGGCGACGCAGAACAGTCTCGACGAGCGCTACGACCAGACGCGTCCGGTAGCGACGCGCCTGGTGCTGCACGAACTGACGGGAGAGCACCTCGAGAGGTTCCTCGACGCCCTGCAATGGGGGGCGATCGAGCGGCACCTGCGGAGCGCCGCAGACCCCAGCCAGAAGGCGGGGCGCGTGCTGACCGACGGCCTCAACGAGTTCGAACGGACCGGCCGGCTCGTGCTGCTCCGCATCGACGACCACAATGCGCGCGGTCTCACGGGTCCGGAGTACGGCGACGGGCGATTCGCCCGCGTGGTGCGGCGCACGCTGGACAGCGGCAAGGAAGGTTCACAGGGCGGGTCGTACGGCCTGGGCAAGGCGGCCCTCTGGTCGGCCAGCCGTTTCGGCCTCGTGCTCGTCAACAGCACGTTGTCGGAGCAGCAGGCCGGGCGCCACGAGCGCCGCATGGCCGGCCGCCTCGAACTGCCCTGGCACGCACTCGACGGTGAGGAGTACGCGGGGCCCGCGTGGTTCGGAGCGCCGGACAAGGAGCGTGGAAACGCGGCACGGTCCTGGTGGTCCGACCGGGCCACTGCCGAGAGTCTCCATCTCGAACGGGGCGACAGTGATCCGGGGACCTCCTTCCTGGTCGTCGGAGCGTACGACGGGTCGGGAGACGCCGAGGACATCGAAGAGATGCACGAGAAGCTCGCTCTCGGCGTCGCGAGGAACTTCTGGGCCTCCATGGTCGGTGGCGAGCGCAGCGGACCGTTGTTGCGCACGACGGTGGCTTCGTGGCGGAACGGCAGAGTGGTCAGGGCCGAGGAGTCGATCGATCCGCATCGCTACGAGCCCGCCAGATCGCGTGCTGTGAAGGCGTTCCTCGACGGCCGGACCTCGTCCGAACTGACGTCCCGCGAGGACGTCCTGCAGACATCGGTGCCGCTCACACTGCCCGCCCGAAAGGAGGCCGGGGGCTCCGGGGCCGCCCCGACGTCCCACGACGCCGTACTCCTCGTCACACCCACGCTCGAGGACGAGGAGAAGCCCGACCACATCTCCTACATGCGTGCCACGCGCATGGTCGTGCGGAGCAAGCGGGTCGGTGACCTTCCACTCGGGCATCGTTCGTTCCAGGCCGTGCTGCTCGCGGGACTTGCGACGGGCAGCCGCACGCCGGACGCGCTCGCGGCCGAGCAGTTGCTGCGCGCGGCGGAGCCGCCGGACCACAACGACTGGTGCGGAACCGAGGACCTCACCGCCACGTATGTACGGGGAGCACGGCAGTGCGTCCTCAACTTCAAGAGGGCCGCGGAACAAGCAGTGCGCGACCTGCTGAGGGGCCAGGAGGAGGAGAGCGACCCCGACGAGGGCCCCCAGGTCCTGCGCGAGCTGCTGACCTTCGAATCGCCCAAGAAGGCCCGGACCCAGAGCTTTCCGGTTGTCCACGCGGTCGAGGGCGAAGTGCTGCCGAGCGGTGCGTGGTGCGTCCGTGTGACGGTGAAACTGCCGGAGAAGGAGAGTGCCTGGGTTCTGGCCCCGGTCGCGCGCTTCGTCGTCCGCTCGGGCGGAGGACTTCCCGTCAAGTGGGCGGGCGCGCTCGTGCCCGAGCGGGACTGCGAGCTGACGCGCAGCGGCAATCTGCAGTTCAGGGAGGGGGCGCGACGCGGCGTGTTCAAGGCGCTCACCGATGTGTCCAGCCACCCCGTCGCCGCCGAGATGTCGTGCATCGAGATAGACGTGCCGAGGGCCAAGGAGAGCGCGGAGTGAAGACGGCATTCCCCTATCGAATCCTTGCCGGGGAGGTGACCCTCGCGGCCGACGAGGTGCGCGTGGACAACATCCCGCTCTCGCTCAACCTGGTGTCGGACAAGGAACGTGTCATCGCCCTGCACGCGATCCGGAGGGACTGGGACGAGATACGCGTCAAGGTGGTGGTCACCGCCGACCCTGAGGAGCTGGGTTCCGGCGTCTGGACGTCTCCGCGCTGCCTGGTGTTCGCAAGGAACAGGGCGACGAACGTTCGGCATTCCTTCCCCCTGCGCTATGAGGGCGAGGGGCGCTGGACCGGTGAAGTGGAGCTCCACCGAGGTGACCACGTCGGACGGACCGAGCTCGGCGCGATCGTCGTCGCGGAAGTGGGAGGGATCGAGGGACGCCTGATCGGCCGGACCGAGGACAACTGGAGCGCCGATTTCGAGGCGAAGCAGCCGAAGCGACAGCGGAGCATCAAGATGCTCTGGAGGGAATTCACGGAAGACCCCTTCCTGAGGGACTTCCGTGACGACCCCTGGGTCCTGGATGCGGAGGCCGGCGAGCCGATCCTGTACCTCAATGCCTCTCTGGAGGGCTTCCGCCCGCTTCTGGACGGCGGTCCTGGAGCCGAGCGCAAGCTCGTACGCGAGGTCATGGCCTCCCAAATCGCGTCCGAGGCCTGGACCGCCCTGTTCAACACGGCGCTCTACGCGGCAGGTACGGACGACGACGAACTCCAGTGGCCGGGCGGGTGGCAGGAGGAGGTCCTCAGGAGGATGCTTCCGGACTTCTTTCCCGGAGTTTCCCCCGACGAGGCACTGGCCGAACTCGTCGATCGACGGAGTCGCGGCGAGAACGGATCGGATCTTCACGCGCGCCTCATGCACTCCTCGTCGATCCATTCCAAGAAGCAGAAGACCGTGGCCGGTACGGTGCGGGCGCTGGCCCGCCTGGCGGACGGAGGACTGGAGATATGAGAGCGACCGACGGAGAGATCGTGGCGACGCGCATCGGCATGCTGCCGGCGGTCGTTGCCGCCCGGGCCATCACCCCGCGGGTTCTCGAAGGGTACGAGACGCCCTCGTTCGCGACCCTGCGGGAGAACGTCGAGTATCCGGAGGACGACTCCCCGCGTTGGGACGCGGAGCCCATCCGTGAGCTGTTGACGGAGGCGCGGCGTCGCTTCGCGGACGGTTCCCCCACGCTCAGCGACGCCTGGCTGGCACCGCGACTGCACTACACGATGAGGCTGACACGTGCCGAGGCGTCGGACACCCGTGTCTGGAACTTCGTCGGAGTCTGTCTCGACCCCGACTTCGTGCGTTGGCGGTGGGGCCG
This sequence comes from Streptomyces sp. NPDC015661, assembly GCF_043077765.1. NCBI lineage: Bacteria > Bacillati > Actinomycetota > Actinomycetes > Kitasatosporales > Streptomycetaceae > Streptomyces > Streptomyces sp. NPDC015661. The sequence continues at coordinate 146,932 of NZ_JBIBST010000004.1, forward strand.
CGGCGGGACCGGTCGAGAGGTGGCGCAGGCGGCTCGATTCGCGGGGCGGTGGGACCTGCAGTGCTTCTCCCGGCTGTGGTGGGCCGCCGAGCTCTTCAGGGACGGGAGCAACTACCGGCCCGCAGAGCTGGCCTGTGCGAACCAGGACATCCTCAACACCACGATGAGGCTGGAAATGACCCAGCACCGGCCGACGGCGCAGGCGCTCCTCAGGCTGTTGCACAGAGGGGCGGTGCGTACGGGGCGGGACGTGAACGCAGCGGCAGCCGCGGCGAACGCCGCCGGCGCCACGCTGGTCTTCGAGGCTCTCGCCCCTGACGAGCCGCAGGACGCCGATGCGTTGAGGGAGTGGATCGAAGCGGCGGGGGAGGACCCGCTCGCGCAGTTCGAGACCCTGCCGAGCGGCCCGAACGACGGAAGCGTGCCGCACGCCGCGGCGGAGGTACTGACGGCCCGGTTCGGTGAGCTCTTCGTGGACGCGCCCGTTCGGGGAAAGACCGACCGCGAGGGGGAGGCGGGCCGCTAGTCGTTCGGGAGGTCGACCGACAGGTGCTCGTGGATCGCCTGGGCCAGAGCGCGGCCCAGGCCGATCGGCACCGCGTTGCCGATCTGCCGGGCGATCTCGACCTTGGTGCCGAACCACTGGAAGTCCTGGGGGAACCCTTGGATGAGGGCGGCTTCGTAGTGCGTGATGGGGCGGTTCTCCTCGGGGTGGAGGTAACGTCCCTTCTCCGGCTTGTAGAACTCGGTGCGGATGGTGACGGACGGGCGTTCCGCGCGCATCCGCCCCATCACGTCTCCGGACCCGCTGTTGTGCTTGTCCCAGCTCTCGGTCGACAGGTAGGTCCGCTCGCCCTGGACGTCGTCCCACTTGCCTCGAAGGTCGTGACGGTTGCCCCCGGGGCCGATGGCCGCGTAACGGGCGAGCGAGAGGTCGGTCGGGCGTCGTCCCACGTGCAGCTCGCTCGTCCGGTACGGACCGGGGAGGAGGACGTCGCCGAGCGGGCTGCCGGTTCGCTCCTCCGGCAGTTCGGTCCGCGGCGCCTTCAGGGGGGTGTGCTTGAAAACGGCCTCCCCGACTCCCACCCAGGCCTGCAGGTCTGCGCCGCTCTCACCGAGGGTCGGCTGCTGCGCGTCGGCGTAGCGGGAATGGGTCGGCTCCGGGTGCGTCAGCACGGCATGCAGGTCCTTGCGCGTGGCGATCACGATCGCACGGCGTCGGGCCTGGGGCACGCCGAAGTCGGCTGCGTTCAGCACCTTCGTCGTCAGGGTGTAGTCGGAGAGCTCGCCGCCCTCCGCCGTCGCCTTCTCCAGGTCCACGAACTGCTGCGACTTCAGAAAACGATCGACGTTCTCCAGGACGAAGATCTTGGGCCTGATCGTCGTGACGACGCGCATGTACTCGCGCCACAGAAGATTGCGCGGATCGTTCCGGTCCGGCTCGAGGTTGCCCTTGTTCAGTCCGGAGAAGCCCTGGCACGGAGGGCCACCCATGACGACGTCGACCGCGTCCCGGTAGGGAGTCGGGTCCCACTCGGCGATGTCCACATTGGCGACGTGCGACGACCCGAAATTGGCCGCGTAGGTTGCCGCCGCGGCCCTGTCGAACTCCACCGCCGCGACCGACGTGAAGGGCGACGAACCGGGGCCGTCCGGCTCGTACGCCCGAAAGCCGGCCGAAAAGCCACCGGCTCCCGAGAAGAGGTCCACGACCTTGATCGCCCCTGCGGAGAGCTTCGGGCTCGCGGGTGTTGCGGTCGAGGTGCTGGTGGCCATGGAGCCAGATTCTACTTCGATCACCGTGGTACTTCAGGTCGATGATCAAGATCCCGTCGAAGTGTCACCGCTTGCATCCCTCTCATTGCGGAGAGTCCCCCGAGGCGTGCGCCAGCGCCGCGTGGATCCGCTTGCCCAGGGCCTCGGCCACCGGCGGGGGAGTCGCCTGGCTGATCTGTCGGTACGCGGATGTCTTGAGGCCGTGGAGCTGCCATTCGGAGGTGAATCCTTGGAGCAGGGCGACCTGAGGCACGGTGATCTTGACCAGGCCGTGTTTCGGTTCGGCGGCGAGGTCGATTCGGAAATCCGGACCGGGCACGTCGTTTCCGAGGCTTCCCCCGTAGACGTGCCTGCGCGCCCAGATCGCCTTCGCCCGGCTGGCACCGAGATCGGCGCCTCCCCGTCCGGTGGCGCCGCCCATGATCAGCGGCGCAGGCCCCGTGGCGTGAGCCGCCCACGACGCCGCTTCCGGCCACCCCTTCGAGGCCATGGACTCGTGGAGGGTCTCGCCGAGCGAGCGGCAGGGGACGCCACCGGGCGAGGGCCATGCGAAGTGCGCGAGATCGGAGGGTGCCATCGCGACGACGAAACCGTGGTTGCGTTGCTGGGGGACGCCGAAATCGGTGGCCGAGAGGACACCCCACGTCGACTCGTAACCGAGATCGGAGATCGTCTCCCGGACCATCTCTCGCTCGACCTCGAACTTCGAGGCGTCGTGGAACGTGGGAATGCTCTCGAGGACCAGGACCCGCGGGCGAACGTAGGACGCCATGTCGAGCGTCGCCCGCAGCGTGTCCCGCTTGTCCCGTACGGCCAGCTGCTTGCCCGCGATGCTGTAGGGGGACCTGGGAAGCCCGCAGCTGAGGACGTCCGCCCGATCCAACTGGTCGTGATCCACGGGCTCGATCTCGTTGAGATCACCCTGGATCACGCACCAGTCGGGACGGTTGTTCCGCAGGGTGGTGCAGCTGTCCCCGTCGATGTCCACGGCCGCGGCGATCCGGAACCCGGCCCGTTCCAGCCCGAGTGCCTGACCTCCGGCTCCCGCGCACAGCTCGATCGCCGTGAAGTCGTGTCTCCGCACCGCTCCCACCCCCACCTTCGTCAAGGTCGTCCATCGTAGGAGTGCTTGTCGATCACGACGATGCGATCGGGCCGGCCTCAGCGGGCCCGGTCGTCCTGGAAGTCGCCTCCGGAGTCGATCGTCACGAACCTCACCACCTTGCCGTCGGCGCTGCGGGCCGACGCCGGCGCGACGAAGGTGAAGGCCATGACCAGTCGGCCCGGGGCGATCGTCCCGGTCGCCTCCACCTCCGGACGGTCCTCGGGCTGAACCACCGGATACACCGTGACGACTCCTCGGCGGTCCCCGACGTGCTCCTCGGTCGTGGCGTTCCCGCCGAAGGGGAGGGCCCCGGCGATGCGGAGCGGGGCGGCTCGATGCTTCGGCTCGCTGATGGCGCCGAAGGCGTCGCCGCGCCTGCGCTGCCGTCCGAACCAGGAGAAGCGGCGACTCGAACCGGTCGGGGAGAAGTGCCGGGTACCCGCGGAATGCTGAGGGGCGAGGATCAGCCAGTCGTCCACCTTGGCCGGCGAGGAGGCGGTGATTTCCTCGAGATATGTCAGGTGCGGGCCGAACCGCTCCGGGACGTCCCAGCGGAGCGAACGGATCAGGCGGAGGAACGCGTCGGCATCGAGACGTCCCACCAGCGCGGGGAACGCGAGTTCCCTTCCGGTGCTCTCGTCGCGGTACGCGAAGGTGAGCGGATGCGGGCTCAGCGAGTCGAGCACGGGGAGCCACAGGTCGCTGTTGTGCCCGAGGTCCGAGGGCCTTGAGGGATACGCGGTCGGCTCTTCCCACTTGCCGGGCGAGTGGATCTCGACGAGACGGGTGTTGTACATCTTGTTGGCGCTGGCGGGCTTCAGCCAAGACAGGTGCTGTGACACCAGCGGCGGCACTTGGGCCGGGGTGACCTGGGGCTTCCCGTCGACCATGGTGGAGTACAGGTCCAGTTGGTCGCGGAACGTCTCCTCGTCCCGGCAGATTGCCTCGAAGGCTTCCAGGAGGTCCACGCCCTGCTTCCCCTCGTCGCGTCCGAGATAGAGGCGTACGAGATCGCGATAGCCATTGCGGAATCCGAACCATCGACCCATCTGCATGAGAGTGGAAGCGTTGTTCGCACGCCGGCGGTAATAGGTGACGGTGAGTCCCTCGACGGTGAACCCGCGGGCGAGTTTCTGGCCTCCGATCAGGATCTTCCAGATGGGTCGCTTGTCGAAGTCGGCATCTCCGCCCGTCTTCAGGTCGCTGTCGCCGTTGACGACGATGATGGGCTGGTCGTCACCGCCGATCCGAATGGCGGCCGTGCCCACGTACGGGGAAAGTTCGTCGTACGTGGACGGAACGGAAAAACCCTCTGCGCGTACGCGGGAGACGGGGGCCACATCGCTGTCGAAAAGTGCGCGCAGACGTTCGTGTCCGCGGGGACCCGTGAAACCGGAGTTCCACCACAGCTGGCTCACCTTTCCGTGGAGCTCGCGGTGGTCGGCCGTTCGCACCGATTCGTGAATGAGCATCGTGTGGTGCTGGAAGTGCCGCTCTCCGAGACCGTTCTCCTCCCGGTACAGCTTCATGGCGGCGGTGAGGACGAACATGTCCAGGGCCTGCTGGAGAGCGGCCGTGTCGTCCTCCGAGGTCAGCAGGATGTCCCGTACGTGCGCCTTCTCGTTCGAGTTGGCGAAGGTGCGTTCCGCGGGCGGGATCGGTGAGTCGAGATCGTGGAAGTCTCGCACTCCCATGTAGCCGGACGGGCGCGGCAGGGAGACGATGAAGTCCTTGGGGAAGATGTCCTTGGCGTCGCTCGGATCGATGAACACATTGGCGAACGGGGTCGCCGTGTAACCGACGTACTGGGCGCGCGGAAGGATGCCGAGGAGTTCCGAAATCTTGTCGTTGATCGCGGTGCGCTCGGCGTTGGGCCTGTCGGGGCCTGCAGTGTTCACCGAGGCTTCGTCGGACTCGTCGTCGATGATCAGGACGGGAATCTGGTTCAGCGGAGTCTTGATCTTGTTGAGATCCTTCACCAGCTTCGCGAGGACGGTCTTGTTCTTCTTGACCACCATCAGTCGAGCGGACGAACGATGCAGATTGCGGGGGTCGAAGAGGTCGAGTGCGGGCTCCTGCTTCTCGAACTCCAGTGCCACGATCCCCTGCAGGAGACTCTTGTAGTCGTCGTTCCTCGTCGTCATACGGACGATGTCGAACCCGCCCAGGGCCGAGGGAAGCCCGCCGTGTGCGAGGAACTTTCCCTTCGACCATGCGGGGTCGTCGGCATAGTCGGACTCGTATTCGGCCGCGCCCCGGAGGATGTTCTCGCGTCCCACGAGTTCCATGTCGAGGCGTCGCTGGGTTTGGGCGCGCAGCAGATTCAGCGTGCCCCCCAGGACGATGACCAGGCGGTAGCCCGCATCCATCGCCTTCGCGATGACTCCGGTGAAGTTGGCGGTCTTCCCGGACTGCACGTGCCCGACGACCAGTCCCTTGGCCTGGTAGGCGGTCGGGGACGCGGGATCGGCCAGCCGCTCGACGACCCGGTCGGTGGCGGTGTCCAGCCCCGCGACTGCGGTCTCGGACCACCCCTTCTCGGAGAGGAGACGCCGGTAGGCGGGCCAGTACCAGCTGCGTCCCTGCTGGGACTGCGGGGTGTACCACGGGGTGAACTCGTCGCTGATGACGACGGGGCCCGCTTCCTTGGGCACGGGAATGAGCGAGTTGAGCAGCTTCCGAGTGTCCTCGGACAGGGCGAGAAGATTCAGAACCTCCGCCCTGCGTTCTTCGGTGCGTGCCGGAGCGGTCGCCCACGACGGGTTCTCGGCGTAGTCCCACTGTGTGAGGCGCTTGCGCCACAGCTCCACGAGTTGATGGGTGGCGTGGGCGGTGCTCAGTACGGCCCGGAAGTCCGTCTCCTCGGCCAGGCTCTCCGCGTGCGGTCCCTCGTCCTCGGCCTGGTAGGCGAGGGCACGCAGAAGGTTCTTCGGACGGGTGTCCATGCCGGCCAGTGCGGAGGTGTGCAGGGTGAGCCTGAGCGATTCGTGCGGGGTCATCGGTAATTCCTCGGACGTCAGGGGAGTGAAATGTCGGTGAGGGCGGACGGCGCCCCCCCGGAGGGGGGTAGACCCGTCACGTCGACGGTGTAGGTGATGTCGCCTATGCGGTCGCGCATTTCCGGAGGAACGGCCGACTCGTCCAGGCGTGGCACTGTGCCGTCCACACGAAGGGGTACGACCGCGGAACGCAGGTGCCACCGCTCGTCGTCGGGCATGTCCGGTCGCCACCCCGAGGCGGAGAGTTTGTGATCGAGGCGATCCACCAGAGACGGTGCATGCTCGGAGACGTTGCGGCGAACGGCACGCGCACAGTCGGACAGGGTCCTGCCATGACCGCCCCCGCGCGTGAGCTGTATGGAGACCAGCCAGAGGTCCCTGTTGGGCGCCGGACTGAGCTGGCCGAGACCGTGAACGACGTGTCGTCGGCGTTCGGAGGCGGTGGTCTTCACCTCGACGTCGACCTCGGGAAGTCCGAAGTCGTGCTCCTCTCCCTCGGGGCCGATCCACGAGTCCACCGCTGTCGACCAGCCGTGAGCCGCGGCCACCGAACCGAGGACGGCCAGCTCTCCCATGAGGCCGATGCGTTTCGCGGCGCCGATGTCCCGGGAGCGACCCAGGAGGGCGCTCCACGCACGCACCGTCTCCGAGAATGCCTGCTCCAGGGACCGGTCGTGGGTGATGATGCGGTCGGCGATCGCATTCAGGAGGTCGTGGAAGTCGCGGAGGAGCGGTTCCTGCGTGGTCCTGATGCGAGCCATGCGCATGCCGTGTACGGCGATGGTGTCGATGATGACGGACGGCAGGGGCGAGGTGGGCGGGCGGTGTCGCCCCGTGAGCTCGACGTGCAGGGCGATGCCCTGGCCGCCGTCCCCCACGACGTAGGTGACCTCGGGGTGGGATCCGGGTGGGGACAGCCTGTAGGTGGTCGCCTGCCGGGCTCCGAGGTAGTGCTCCACCGCGGTCCACCGCACCTGGGCGTCGGGCGTCGTCACTGTTCGCTCCCGCGGATTTCCGACCGTACCGCCGAGACCAGGATCGACTGCCACAACTGCAGGTTGTCCTTTTCGCGACTCCCGCTGTACTCCTTCTCGAAGGTCTGGTGGAGCAGGAGGTAGAGCATGGCCTTCACCAGCGGGGCGTCGTGGACGTCGCGCGCCTTCCCTCCGAGGATCGCGTCGCGGTAGTGGTCGTTGAGAACGATGGTCCGGTGTTCCCGATCGATGTCGAAGAGCAGCTCGTTTCCGAGGCGGCGCCATTCGACGGAGATGGGGGTCTCGTGGGGAAGCGTCGGCGACTCCTCGACGATCGTTTCGCGGAGTGCGGGCGCGAATCCCTCACCGGGGGCGATCACTGCCCTGCGCGTCGTTCCGGCACGCTTTCGAGCCTCCCTGTACGCCGTGTCCGCGGCCGCCAGGTAGTCGAGGAACGTGGGAACGGTGTCTCCCTCGGCCACGCCCTCGGTCGCCGTCTCCAGTGCCGCGCTGAACTCCGGTGACGTCTCGACGCCGGACTTCTTGACGGTGAGGCGGAACACGTCGCCCGCGCCGTCCGGGAGATCGACGGCCACCCGGGCCAGGGAGAGGTGCTGTTCGGGCTGCCGGAAATTGTTCCAGCCGCCGGCCTGCACGAGGCGGTCGTGGCGGTAGAAGAAGAAGCCCTGGCGGTCGAGGACCGAGCCGATCGCCTTGTACTCGTCGAGATTGGACTTCGGAGTCCAGACGTGGGCCGTGAGACCGACGTTGCCGACTCCCGGCAGAGCGGTGGTGAACAACTGCGGATAGCCGGGTGCGCCCGACACCGGGTAGCCGAAGGGATCCAACGGCTCCACGCCGAAGTTCATGTACACCGACCCTGTACGGACGTCCTCGACCGCGATGGTGATGTTGAAGTCCTCGCGCGCCAGGAAGCGGTGCAGGTGGAGGCCCAGATGGAGTCCCAGTTTGTTGATGGTGCGCTGGAGGTAGCGGTCCGTCTGCCCGCCGCCCCCGTGCTTCGGGAAGTCCTTGACCCCGTCCCACCGGACGACGGTGCCCTGCCATGTGATGGGCCGGCCGTCGTCGTAGCGGTCGATCAGGGTCTGGGCGTAGTCGGGGGTGACGATGTCGCACTGGAATCCGGAGACCGCCCGTTCCATGAGCCAGCGACGGCCCACCGCCCGGGTGCGCTTGGTGGTGCTGACGACCGTGACGGCCGTTGCGTGGCTGAGGGAGGCCGACTTGAGACCGGTACCGAACATCCCTAGTGCGTCGGGTGCGTAGTCGCGCCGACCGCCGACGGTCATGGCGACATCCAGCTCCTCCTCGGTCATGCCGCGACCGTCGTCCACCACGAGAAGGCTCACCAACTGGTCGCCGTCGCGGAGAAAATGAATGACGACGTCCTTGGCGCCGGCGTCGATCGAATTGTCGACGAGGTCGGCGACAGCCACCTCGAACCCGTATCCCTGACTGCTCAGCGCTTCCATGTATCGCGAGTCGGGAGGGAGCACCTTGCTCCCGGCGACTGGAACGTCGAACTGCCAGGCCTGAGTCATGGGGTTGCCTCGGGTTGTCGATGTGAGGACGGGTCGAACAGTGACGGTAGACCACCGGTCCGACTGTCCGTCAAAGCTCTCGGATCTTCGCGGAGAGCTCCTGCGGCCCCGGGGCCCGCGGCGGTCGGCCTCAGCCTCGATCCCGCTCGGCGCCCTCGGCCTTCGCATCGATGACGACACGCGCGATCTCGCGTTCGTCCTCGTGCTCCCAGAAGCGGAGCACGGTCCACCCCTGGGCTTCCAGGTGCTCGGTCGTCTCGCGGTCCCTGGCCATGTTCTTGTCGAGCTTGGCCCGCCACCACTCCGCGTTGGCCTTCGGCTGCGTGGCGTGCTGGGGGCAGCCGTGCCAGAAGCAGCCGTCGAGAAAGACGGCGATCTTGGCCGGGCCGAAGACGATGTCGATCGTGCGGCGGGGCATGCCCGGGACCGGGACGTTGACGCGGTACCGCAGGCCCGAGGCGTGCAGGAGGCGGCGTACCGCCAGCTCCTGAGCGGTGTCGCGGGAGCCCTGCCGGCTCATGCGGGCCGAGACGGCGGGGGAGGACGGAACGGCTTCGGACACACCTGCATTCTGCCGGACGGCAGGATGCCTCACTCCGCCCCGTGGCACTCCCCATAAGTCCGTCCCGAGCCGCACCAGCACTCCGCTCCCCGTGCCGGCGGCCACGCAGTCGCGCGGGCCCTTGCCGCCAGGGTCGTGGCGTACTGGGGGAGGAGGTCCGCGTTTGCTGGGGAGGTGGATTCTGAGGCCGCGAAGGCTTCGTACGAGGGGACCGTGGCTCGGACGATGCCCAGGTTCGGGGTGCCGGCCTGGGAGAGTTCGCGGAGGGACGCTTCGATGTCCGTCAGGTGGGCGCGGTACGTGGGGTACTCGGCCTCCAGTTCCGGATAGGCCGCCAGGAGTTCGTCCAGTTCCGGTTCCGGCCAGTGGAGGACCGCGACCGGGAACGGGCGGGACAGGGCCGTGCGGTACGTGCCCAGTTCCGAGCGGAGGCGGGTGATCTCCGCCTGGAGTTCCGCCGGGTCCGAGGAGCCGAGGGACCACAGGCGCTTCGGGTCGTGAAGTTCGTCCAGGCCGACCGTGCCGGTGTGCAGGTGGTCCGCCCGTACGTCCCAGGCGTCGTGCTCCCGTGCCAGCATGCGGCGGATTCGGTGGCGGGTGATGAGGAGGGACTGGGTGGGGTGGGGGAGGTCCGCACCCGCTGTCAGGAGCGTTGCCGCCTCCGTCAGGGTCGACTCCGCCGCCTCCAGCTCGTCGTGCGCCTCCAGGGTCTCCGCCGCGATCTGCCAGGGCGCGGCGTCCGAGGGCTTCGTCCGCCGGATGCCGTCGATGATCGCCCGCGCCTCGGCCTCGTGGCCGTACTCCCACAGGTTCGCCGCCTTCAGCGCCCTGATCAGGTGCGGGTTCGCCGGCTCCCCGGAGAGGAGCTCGTCGTACAGGGCCGTCGCGCCCGGGCGGTCTCCCGCCAGTTCCCGGTGGGCCGCGGCCTGGAGGTGGAGGGGCTCCCGGTCTCCCGGGTACTGCGCGGCCGTGCGCAGCAGACGCTCGGCTTCGGTCGTGTGGGCGGCAGGCGTGTCGGGGCGCATGTCCTCCACCGTACTGCTGTACGGGCCTGGAGAGTTGGCGCCTCAGCGCTTATCGTGCCCCGCGTGCGGGCCAGGGTGCGGGAGCGGGTGCCGGTCGTCGTCCAGACGGGAGGACGATCCCGTACGGGCGCACGCGCGCTGTGGCTGAGCGCCGAGACCGTCGTCACCTGCGGGGTTCTCATCCTGCTTCTTGTCGTCCATCAGCTCTGGTGGACGAATCGGGAGGCCCGCGCCGAGGCCCGGGACCAGGTGCGGGTTCTTGAGCGGGAGTGGGACATCTCTCCCCCCGTTCCGGACGAGAGCGGTGTTCCCGGTGATGCGCCGTCCGGCGGTTCCGTCGAGGGGGTAAGGGAGTCCCCGGCCCTTGGGGCTTCGGCGTCCTCGGTGCCGTCGAGCGCCGCGGGGCCGACCCGTACCGGTTCCCCCGGGTCCTCCGACGCCTTCGCCGTCCTCCGTATCCCCCGGCTCGGGCTCACCGTCCCCGTCGCCGAAGGGGTCTCCAAGCGGTCCGTCCTCGACAAGGGGTACGCCGGGCACTATCCCGGCACCGCCGGGCCCGGGCGTGTCGGGAACTTCGCGCTCGCCGGGCACCGGAACACGCACGGCGAGCCCTTCCGGTACATCAACCGGCTCGGGAAGGGGGACGAGATTTCCGTGCGTACGCGTGCGCGTACCTATGTCTATCGCGTTGACCTGGTGGTTCCTTCCACCTCTCCCCGCGATGTCGGGGTCATCCGCGCCGTTCCCCGGTCCCTCGTCAAGCCCTCCTACGGGTACGACGCCCCCGGCGCCTATCTCACCCTCACCACCTGCACCCCCGAGTTCAGCAGCACCTACCGGCTCGTCGTCTGGGCCAAGCTCGTCTCGACACGGGGCTAGGGGCCGCCCGTTCCACCTGTCCCGGGCGTCCCGGGTGTCCCGGGGCGTGGGGCGGGACACGCGGATCCTCGCTTCCTCGGGCAAGGATTCGAGCCGGCCCGGCGGTGTCCTGATCACCGGCGGGCGCATTCGAATCCATTCGTTGCATCACAAGGAGTGACGACATGCGCCGTATTCGTACGATCACGCTGACCTCGGGCGCCCTCGCTCTGGCCGGTCTCGCCGCCACCTCCGTCGCGCTCGCGCCGGCCGCCTCGGCCTCGGCCCAGGGCTGCGTCGTCAGCAGCATCACCACCGGCGGGTGGGAGCAGCAGGGCACCATCGCCACCAAGGCCTCGAGCGGCTGCCTCGACCTCAACCTGACCTACTCGTACAACACCAACAGCCGCACGTTCGACTACTACGGCGGCCGCTACAAGAAGTCCAACGGGACCTGGGTCACCGGTTCCAAGGGCTACGTCCAGGCGTGGGACGGCTACCACAGCATCAACGACTCGACGATGACGCTGGTCACCGACCTCTCCGCCGGTACGCAGTTCACCGTCGCCAGCTACCTGGACGGTGGCGACAACGTGCAGATCACCCACTGATCCGTCGGTCGTCCGACCTGCCGTGGGGCCGCTTTCGGGGCGGCCCCACCGTCCCTGGAGCAAGCGTGAAGGTGTGGGGTGTTGTGGTGCTGAAGACGCGGGTCCTCGCCGCGGTCCTCGGCGCTGTCGTCGTGTCGACCGTTCTCACGGCGTGCGGGGCTTCCGTGCCCGGTTCCTCCGCGCCGCCCCTCTCCCTGCCGTCGGGCGACGCGCGGCCTCCCGGTGTCCGGAAGGGAGTGCCGCAGGACATCACGGCCATGATCCTGCCCGCGACCGGTGCCGACACCCGGCTGACCCGGGGGCTCGACGGCTTCGCGCAGACGCTCGGTCATGCGCGGCTCCGCGAGTGCGTCCAGCGGCAGGGGGTGAGCTTCCCGGACGTTCCCCCGCCGGCGTACATCGGCTGGTCCGACCTTCCCGACCTGGAATTCATCGGGCGTCACGGCCTCACCCTGAACGTCCCGGTGCCGCAATCGGAATCATCAATTCCGGCCGGCCGGAAGGACCCGGGGGTCCAGCGGCGCTGTGGGCAGGACGCCCGCGCCGTCGTCAAGGAGTTCAAGGACCTCTACGGACCGCTCCAGTCGCAGTGGTGGCCCGAGGTCTCCGCCGTCCGTGACGACCCGCGGTCCCGCGAGGCCCTCCGGGGGCTCCCTGGCTGTCTCGACCGGTACGGCATCCACGTCGACGGCCAGGAGGGCTTCTTCGCCCTGGTCGACCGCACGGTCCAGGGCATCGAGGACCCGGCCGAGGCCGCCCGCGCCGACCGGGGGCTCGGGGCGGCGTACTCCGTGTGCATGGCTCCCGTGGAGGTCGTGCGGGAGCTGCTGCGCATCAGTCGCCGAACGGTCTTCCAGGAGTCTCACCGCGATGAGATCGCCGCTCTGCGGCGGACGCTGCCCTCCCGCATCCGCGAGTTCGAGCGGCGTTACGGGGTCACGTTCGCCCAGCCCGTTCCGTGAGCCTCTCCATGGGCGTCTCCGTGAGTGCCTCCAGGAGGCGATCCGCCGGCCCGTTCCGTGAGCGTCCCACGCGCACGCGTAGCTCGGGATTTCACCCGCGCCCTCTCCCCAGTACGAGCGTCAGCACCCCTCCCGTGACCGCCAGGCCGGCCGACACCAGGAGTGCCGTGTCCGGGCCCGTCGTCACCAGGGCCAGCGTCAGGGCCACGCCCGCCGACGAGCCGATGTAGCGGGCGGTGTTGTTGGCGCCCGAGCCCATCGCCGCCCGCTCCGGCGGCACCGAGTCCACCGCGAGCCGGGGCAGCGCCGCGTTCAGGAGGCCGCTGCCCACGCCTGCCGCCAGGAGGCCGGGAACCAGTCGTGGCCAGGGGCCTTCCAGGGTGCCGAGGAGGGCGAGGATTCCCGCCGCTGACAGGGCGAAGCCCAGAGCCAGTTGGTGCGCGGCCGAGAGCCGGCCCGCGAGGCGGCGGGCCTGGAGCGCCGCCACGAACGCCGTGCCCGACCAGAGGAGGAAGAGCCAGGCCGTCGTGAGCGGTGACATTCCGGCCCCGCCCTGGAGCAGTGCCGGCACCACGCTGAACAGGCCGATCACCGCCAGGCCCGTGAACAGCGCCCCGAGCGTCGACGCCAGGAACGCCGGCCTCCGCAGCAGCGCCAGGTCCACCATGGGCGTACGGCTCCGGTGCTCGACCGCCACGAACAGGGCCGTCAGCGCGGCCGATGCGAGGAGCAGGAGGCCCACCGGGGCCCGCAGCCAGCCGTCCCGGCCCAGGGTCAGGGCCGTGAGCAGCGCCGCCAGGGCCAGGCCGAGGGCGAGCGCGCCGGGGATGTCCGGGCGCCCCCTGCCCGACGGGGCCGTCGCCTCCTTCGGCAGCGTCCGCGCCCCCGCCGCCGCGATCGCCAGTGCCGCCGCGCCCAGCGCCCCGTACGCCAGGCGCCAGTCGGCCAGGCTCAGCGCGCCCGCGAGGAGGGGGCCGAGGGCGATGCCGCCGCTGACGGAGGCGCCCCAGATCCCGGTGGCCCTGATCCGGTCACGGCCCGCCGGGTACGCGTGGGCGAGCAGGCCCAGGCTGCCCGCCAGGACGGCGGCGCTCGCCGCGCCCTGCGCGATCCGGGCCGCGGTGAAGGTGAGCGTCGAGCCGGCGAGGGCGCCGAGCGCGGTGGTGAGGCCGAGGGTGAGGGTGCCGAGGAGGAAGACCCGGCGCCGTCCGTGCGTGTCGGCGAGGCTGCCGGCCACCAGAAGGAGGACGGCGAGGCCGAGCGGGGTGCCGTTGAGCAGCCAGGCCTGTGCCGAGGCCGGGGTCCCGAAGGCGGCGGCCATGTCCGGGAGGGTCAGCATCGGGGCCGTGTAGTTCATCAGCGCGACCGCGGTGGCGGCGGCCGTGACGGCGAGCGTCGCCCGGGGGCGGCCGGAGCGGGTGGGGGACCCGCGCCGGGGCGTGGTGGCGAGCTGGGACATGGCAGGGACCTCCACCTGTCGGTTCGGTGAATGAACTCACCGTAGCAGGGTTGGTTCGTTCAATGAACCTTGCGTCGGTACGATGGATCCCATGGCTCTCGGTAAGGACTACGCCCAGCAGCAGTGCTCCATCGCCCGCGCCCTGGAGGCCGTCGGCGAACGCTGGACCCTGCTCGTCGTCCGCGACGTCTTCTACGGCGTCCGCCGCTACAACGACTTCCTCGTCCACCTCGGCATCCCCCGCGCCGTCCTCGCCGCCCGCCTCCAGGCCCTCGTCGAGGCCGGCGTCCTCGACCGGCGCCGCTACCAGGAGTCGCCCCCGCGCGACGAGTACGTGCTCACCGAACGCGGCCTCGAACTCTGGCCCGTCCTGCGCGCGCTCGGCGCCTGGGGCCGTGGCGAGGCCCCCGGAGCCGTACCGCTGCGCCACTTCCACCACGCCGACTGCGGCACCGAACTCGGCCCGTACGGCGACTGCCCCTCCTGCCGCGTCCCCGTGCCGCTCGCCGACGTCGAGATGCGGCCCGGCGCCGGGCTCGACCCGGACCCCGCCGACCCCGTCAGCCGCGCCCTCCTCCGGCCCCGCCGCCTCCTCGTCCCCCTGGAGCACGCGAGTTCCTGAGTGGACGGCCGCGGACGACCGCGGATGACCCACGTCACGGGACCGCGGATGACACACGTCACGGGAACCGAGGATGACCCACGTCACGGGACCGCGGATGACGCACGTCACGGGAACTTCCGTGCCTCCCCGTGCGTCCTCACCCTGAGACAGCAGCGAGAGGAGGTGACGGGATGACGATCAGGGCCCTGGTCCTGCGCCTCGTCGCGCCCCTGTTCTTCCTGCTCGCCCTCGCCGATCTGCTCCTCTCCGACGGCGCGAGCATCTCCGCCGCCGTCGCCCTCGCCGCGACCGGCGTCGTCTGCGCCCTCTTCGGAGCCCGTACGGCCCCCGCCGTGCAGCCCACCGCCGTCCGCACCGCCATACGCGACCGCGAGCGGCGCACCGCCTTCCTGCCCCAGCGCGACCCCGACGCCGCAGGGCGCCGCAGACCCCGCGCTCCCGGCCGTCTCCTCCCGACGGCCGCGTAGGGAGCCCGTACCACCGCACCCGTACAGCGAGCAGCACCTCTCGCGGATCCGTCATGCCGAATTCCCGCATCCCCGGCACGACGAGACCCCACGGAGGGCTCCCTTGAACGTCTTCGCTTCCCTGGTCGAGCAGCTCGCCGACCTGCTCCAGCCGCTGTTCGCCACCACCGCCACCGCCGCCGCGATCGTCCTCTTCACCCTGCTCGTACGGCTCGCGATCCACCCGCTCTCCCGGGCCGCCGCCCGCGGCCAGAAGGCCCGCACCCGGCTCGCCCCGCAGCTCGCCGCGCTCCGCAAGAAGCACGCCAAGAACCCCGAGAAGCTCCAGAAGGCGATCATGGAGCTGCACGCCGAGGAGAAGGTCTCTCCACTCGCCGGCTGCCTGCCGAGCCTGCTCCAGGCGCCCGCGTTCTTCCTGATGTTCCACCTCTTCTCCAGCGGGCGGATGACCGGGCACACCCTCTTCGCCGCCCCGCTCGGCGACCACTACGCCGACGCCCTCGCCCACGGCGGCGTCCTCGGCCCGGCCGGCCTGGTCTACCTCGTGCTCTTCGCGATCGTCGCCGCCGTCGCCACGTACAACTACCTGCGGGCGAAGCGCCAGCAGGCCCTCGCCCCGGCCGTCGAGCCCGGCGGGCCGGGCGCCGCGCTCGCCGCCGGGATGGCCCGCTACCTGCCGCTGCTCTCCTTCGCGACCCTGATCTCCGTCGCCGTCGTCCCGCTGGCCGCCGCGCTCTACATCGTGACCAGCACCACGTGGACCGCCGTCGAGCGGGCCTTCCTCTACCGGGACATGCCTCAGGCGGCCGTGGTTACTCCCGCGTAAGGGTCCAGTGTGTGAACGGGGTCTTGCAGAGTGACCTCTTCTCTTGGAGGATCGACCAATCCTCCGATGGCCGCACTCCATCGGCCGGGGCACCCTCGGGGCCCTTCCCGGGCCCACCTCGACCACAGGGAGAAGACCATGAAGCTGCTGCGTGTCGGTCCGGCGGGAGCCGAGCGTCCCGCCCTGCTCGACCAGGACGGAACGCTCCGCGACCTGTCCGCCCTCGTCGACGACATCGACGGCAGTCTGCTCGCCGACGCCTCCGCCCTCGACCGCGTCCGCGGCGCGGCGGCCGCCGGGGTGCTGCCCGCGCTCGACGCCACCGGACTGCGCGTCGGCCCGCCGGTCGCCCGGATCGGCAAGGTCGTGTGCATCGGGCTGAACTACCACGGGCACGCCGCCGAGACCGGTCAGGCCACCCCCGCCGAGCCCGTCGTCTTCCTCAAGGCCGCCGACACCGTCGTCGGCCCGGACGACACCGTGCTCGTACCCCGCGGCTCGGTGAAGACCGACTGGGAGGTGGAGCTCGCGATCGTCATCGGCCGCACCGCCCGCTACCTGGAGACCGACGAGCAGGCCCTCGCGCACGTCGCCGGGTACGCGGTCGCCCACGACGTCTCCGAGCGCGAGTGGCAGATCGAGCGCGGCGGCACCTGGGACAAGGGCAAGAACGCCGAGACCTTCAACCCGCTCGGCCCCTGGCTCGTCACCGCCGACGAGGTGCCGGACCCGCAGGACCTCGGCCTGAAGCTGTGGGTCAACGGCGAGCTCAAGCAGGACGGCCACACCTCGGACCAGATCTTCCCCGTCGCGGAGGTCGTCCGGTACGTCAGCCGGTTCATGACCCTCTACCCCGGCGACATCATCAACACCGGTACGCCCGCGGGCGTCGCCATGGGGCAGCCGGAGCCCAAGCCGTACCTGCGCCCCGGCGACGTGGTCGAGCTGGAGGTCGAGGGCCTCGGCCGACAGCGGCAGGAGCTCAAAGGCGCCTGACGGCGCAGGTCGGTGTCGGTGATCCGCGCCTGACCGCATGGGTACGAAAGGGGCGGCGTTCCGCGTGGAGCGTCGCCAATTTCGTACCCTTTTCGCGTCGGCCTCGCCCTCGGTGGTGGCGCGTTGGTGTCCGTCAGCCGTCGTCGGAGGGGTGTGAGCCGAGCCGTTGTCACAGGGAGACCGTGCGGCCCTCGCGGGCGGAGGCCCGAGCCGCCTCCAGGACGTCGAGGGCGGCGGCCGCCTCGTGCGCGGTGACCGGGTTCGGTCCGGTGCCGCGCACCGCGGCGGCGACGGCCGCGTAGTACGCCGGGTAGGCGCCCGGCAGCGACTCCACCGGGATGCCGCCGCCCGTCAGCGGCGATTCCCCGGATCCGATCCGGCCCCAGAGCCCCTCGGGCTCGGCGCCCCAGACGGCTCCGGGCCCGGGCCGCAGGCCCGCGCGGAGGTCGGCCTCCTGGGGGTCGAGCCCGTACTTCACGAAGCCCGCGCGCTGCCCGAGCACCCGGAAACGGGGCCCCAGCTGGGCGGTCGTGGCGCTCACGTACAGGTGGGAGCGGACCCCGTTCGCGTGCGTGAGCGCCAGGAACGTGTCGTCGTCGGCCTCGGCGCCCGGCCGGCGCACGTCCGACTCGGCGTACACGGAGACCACCGGGCCGAAGAGCACGAGGGCCTGGTCGACGACGTGGCTGCCCAGGTCGTACAGGAGCCCGCCGATCTCCTCGGGCGCGCCGGACTCGCGCCAGCCGCCCTTGAGCTGCGGCCGCCACCGCTCGAAGCGGGACTCGAAACGCTGGACCTCGCCGAGCGTGCCCTCGGCCAGGAGCCGGCGCAGGGTGCGGAAGTCGCTGTCCCAGCGGCGGTTCTGGAAGACCGAGAGCAGCAGGCCGCGCTCTTCGGCGAGGGCGGCGAGCGCGCGGGCCTCGGCGGCGGTCCCGGCGAGCGGCTTGTCGACGACGACCGGGAGACCGGCCTCCAGGGCGGCCGTGGCCACGGCGACGTGCGTCTTGTTGGGGGAGGCGACGACGATCAGGTCCAGCTCCTCCGCGCCCTGCTCCCACAGCTCCTCGGGGCGGGCGGCGACCCGGACGCCGGGGTGGGCGGCGCGGGCCTCGGCGGCCCGCTCGGGGTTGCCGGTGGTGACGGCGGCGAGGTCGAGGTCCTCGGAGGCGGCGATCAGCGGGGCGTGGAAGACGGAGCCCGCGAGGCCGTAGCCGACGAGTCCGACGCGGAGCGGGGTGCGGGGATCGGTGCTGCCAGTCATGGATTCCACTTAAGCAACGCTGTTGCCAAAGTGCAAGCGACCGCCACAATGGGGGAGTGAGGAAAGACCTGGTGGGAGTGAACGTGCCGGCCCTGCGCAGCCACAACGCGGCGCTCGTGCTCGATCTGCTGCGCACGGCGGGCGAGAGCGGAATCAGCCGCCTGGAGCTGGCCGAGCGGACCGGGCTCACCCCGCAGGCCGTCAGCAAGATCACCGCGCGGCTCCGCGCCGAGGGCCTCGCCGCGGAGGCCGGCCACCGCGCCTCGACCGGCGGCAAGCCCCGAACGGTCCTGCGCCTGGTGCCCTCCGCCGCGTACGCCGTCGGGATCCACCTCGACCGCGACGAGCTCACGGCCCTCCTGACCGACCTCGCGGGCACCACCCTGGCGGCGCGCCGCCGCCCCGTGGACCTGGGCGCGGGGGCGGGGCCGGTCCTGGACGTGGTGACGGAGGAGGTACGTGAGCTCCTCGACGGGTTCCCGCCGGGCGGGAGCGCACGGGAAGCGGCTCCGACGCCCGGAGCGGTCCCGGCCCCCGGGACCCTCCTCGGCGTCGGGGTCGCCATGCCCGGCCCCCTCGACCACCGGGCCGGGGTGCCGGGCCGCGTCACCGGCTTTCCCGAATGGGCCGGTCATCCCGTACGGGACGAGCTGGCCGCACGCCTCGGGCTGCCGGTCGTCCTCGACAAGGACACCAACGCCGCCGCCCTCGGGCTCGCCCTGCGCCCCGGCGCCCCCGGCTCCTTCGCCTACGTCCACCTCGGTACGGGGCTCGGCGCCGGCCTCGTCCTCGGCGGCGCGCCCCTGCGCGGGGACAGGACCGGGGCGGGCGAGCTCGGCCACCAGACCGTCCAGCTCGACGGACCGCCGTGCGGCTGCGGCGGGCGCGGCTGCCTGGAGGTGCTGTGCCTCGCGGCCGTCGCGCGCGGCGAACTCGCCGAGGCCGCGCGGATCCTGGGCACGGGCGCGGCCAACCTCGTCCGGCTCCTCGACATCGACCAGGTCCTCCTGGGCGGCCGGGTGGTGCTCGCCGCGCCGGAGGTCTTCGCGGAGGGGGTACGGGAGGTGCTGGGCGGCCTCGGCCTGACGGCCCCGGTGGGCCTCGCAACGGGGCCGGACGCGGTGGCGGAGGGCGCGGCGTGGCTGACCCTGGCTCCGGTCTTCGGGAAGTGAGCCGACCTCACACCGGTCTTCGGGGCATGAGTGGACGTCGCTCCGGTCTTCGGGACGCGAGCCGACCTCGCCCCGGTCTTCGGGAAGTGAGTCGGCGCCCCATCCCGCGGCAAGCGGCCGAAGACGATCCGATCATCGGAAAGTAGGCCGATAGGGCGGATTCGGCGGCCCCAACGGGCGTCCCCCCGGCGTTGCTGCCCCACCTACCCCCTCCCGCATGGCAGCGTCGCCGCCGTCCCCGTGCCCGCGAGCAGCAAAGGCCCGTCCCATGGCCCCCGCACCCCTGCGCCTCCGCGGCGTCCGCACCGCGACCGTGGCCGCCGCAGCGGCGGCTGCCACGGTGACCATCGCCGCCCCGGCCCCCGCCGCCCCCGCCCCCGATCCGTCCGTCCCCTCGTGCGGCACCCCCGCCGGAGGCGGCTTCCCGCTGGACACCCGGATCCACGGCGGGCCGGCCGACTATCCGGCGGGCGGCCCGTTCCAGGACTGGAAGCTCGACCTCACCAACACCACCGACGCCCCCTGCTCGGAGGTCCACCCGGTGCTCGTCCTCACCGACCGGGACCGGGTCCTGCGCCCGGAGCAGATCCGGTTCGAGTTCTACGACGCCGGGTCGGCGCGCTGGCACCCGGTGGCCTTCGAGTCGACCGACGAGGCCGAGAACGTGGGCGCGTTCACGGGCTTCGGCGGTTTCGCGGTGCCCGCGGGCCGGACGCTCACCGTCCCCGTACGCCTGAGGTTCGAGGCGGAGACGGCACCTGACGAAGTCGTCGTCAACGCGGCCGTCGTGCAGCGGCAGGGGGAGGACGGCGACTGGGTCGGCGAGTCCGGCGACTACCGCCTGACGGTGGGCCCCGCCGCGCCCCGTACACGCGACACGACCGTCCCGGCCGATCCCCCGGCCCCGCCCCGCCCGCCGGCCCCGACCGCACCCACCACCGGGAGAGCCGAGGCCCCCGCCGACACCGAACAAGACGCCGCACAAGACGCCGAACAAGAAACGGAACAAGAAACGGAACAAGAAACCGAGGAAGGCACCGAAGAAGACACCGAGCAGGGCGCCGGCCCAGCCTCCGACCAGGCCCCCGAACTCGCCAGCACAGGAGGGGAGTCCGAGCTGTACGAACGGGTCCTCGCTCCGCTCGCCGCCGGTCTCGTCCTGCTCGGCGCCCTGCTCCTCGGGGCCGCCCGCCGCCGCCGGCACCGCTGAGTCATGCTCCGTACACCTTCCCGTTCATCCCCGTCTGCGACCATCCCCGGATGAACTACCAGAGCAGCCCCGGCGCCCCCGTCCGCTCCGGCATCCCCGAGCACGGCCGCGTCCCCAAGTACTACGCCGTCAAGGCGAAGATCGCCCTGATGGTCGACGAGTTGGGGGAGGGCGGGCTGCTGCCCACCGAGCGCGATCTCGCCGTCCGGTACGAGGTGTCCCGCGAGACCGTCCGGCAGGCGCTGCGCGAACTCCTCCTGGAGGGGCGGCTGCGCCGCCAGGGTCGCGGCACGGTCGTCGCGGGCCCCAAGCTGGAGCAGCCGCTCTCGCTCGCCAGCTACACGGAGGGCGTGCGCCGCCAGGGTCGCCGCCCCGGCCGCAGCCTGATCTCGCTCGACCGGTTCCCCTGCCCGGAGGCGCTCGCCCCCGAGGTCGGTGCCGAACGCGGCGAGCCCGTCTGGCACATGGAGCGCGTGCTGCTCGCGGACGACGAGCGGGTCGGTCTGGAGAGCACGTACGTCTCCGAGGCCCGCGCCCCGCACCTGGACACCGAGTTCGACCCGGACTCCTCCTTCTACGCCTATCTCCACGACCGGCTCGGCATCTCGTTCGGCGACGCCGACGAGCGGATCGAGACCGTCCTCGCGACCCCGCGCGAGGCCCTGCTCATCGGTACGCCGCCGGCGCTGCCGATGCTGCTGCTCCACCGCGTCTCCCGGGACACCTCCGGGCGGCCCCTGGAGCGGGTCCGCACGCTCTACCGGGGGGACAGGTTCAGCTTCACCACCCATCTGGGGCAGCAGGGCTGACCGTCCGAAGGGCCGGACCGGGACCCGTCAGATCACGGAATGGTAACGGGTCTGGTCCAAGCTTGTCGGTCCGTTCACCGTCCCGTCGTCCGCCGGATCCGTCCGGTCCACCCACCGCCGCGACCGTCGTCGTCATGAAGGTGATCGTCGTAGGAGCCGGCGTGGTGGGAACCATGCACGCCTGGCAGGCAATAGAGCGCGGCCACGAGGTCGTACACATCGAGCGCGAGGCCGAGGCGCGCGGGGCGTCCCTCCGCAACTTCGGCCAGATCTGGGTGAGCGGACGGGCGGGCGGGGAGGAGCTCGACACCGCCCTGCGCGCCCGCGAACTCTGGGAGGGCATCGGCGCCCGCGTCCCCGGCCTCGGCTTCCGGGCCATCGGCTCCCTCACCCCCGTACGGAACGAGCGCGAACTCGCCGTCGCCGAGGCCGCCGTGGCCCGCCCCGACGCCGCCGCCCGCGGCTACAAGCTGCTCACGGCCGCCGAGGCCCGCGCGGTCAACCCGGCCCTGCGCGGCGAGTTCGAGGCCGCGCTGTGGTGCGAGCGGGACGCGGCCGTCGAACCGCGCCTCGCCCAGCTCGCCCTCCGCGAGGCCCTCCTCGCCACCGGGAAGTACACCTTCCTGCCGAACCGCGAGGTCCGGGACGTCGTCGGCGAGAACTCGGTCCGGGACGACCGCGGCGAGACCCACACCGGCGACGCCGTCGTCCTGTGCACCGGCGCCTGGCTCTCCGGCCTCGTCCGCGAGGTCGCCGGCGAGATACCGGTCCGCCGCGTCCGCCTCCAGATGATGCAGACCGCGCCCCTCGGCGAGCCGCTCACCACCTCCGTCGCCGACGCCGACTCCTTCCGCTACTACCCGGCGTACGCGTCCCCCGCCCTCGACGCCCTCAACGAGAACCAGGCGCAGGACCCGACCGCCGCCGCCCACAAGATGCAGCTGCTCATGGTGCAGCGGCTCGACGGCGGACTGACCATCGGCGACACCCACGAGTACGAGCACCCCTTCGCCTTCGACACCCTCGAAGACCCCTACGAGCACCTCACCCGCGTCGTCGAGTCCTTCCTCGGCCGCCCGCTGCCGAAGATCCGGCGCCGCTGGGCCGGGGTGTACGCGCAGTGCGTCGACACCAGCCGGGTCGTGCACCGCCAGCGGGTCCGCGACGGCGTGTGGCTGGTGACCGGACCCGGCGGCCGCGGGATGACCTGCTCGCCCGCCATCGCCGAGACGACCGCGAACGAACTGGGCTGGTGAACCACATGACCGACATGAACCTCGTCGTCCTCGACATGGCCGGCACCACCGTCGCCGACGGCGGCCTCGTCGAGCAGGCCTTCACGGCCGCCGCCGAACGCCTCGGCGAAGACCCCGCCACGATGATCGACTACGTCCGCGCCACCATGGGCGAGTCCAAGATCTCCGTCTTCCGCCACCTCTTCGGCGGCGACGAGACCCGCGCACAGCAGGCCAACCTCGCCTTCGAGGCGGCGTACGGAGAGCTGGTCGCCGACGGCCTGATCGCCCCCGTCCCCGGCGCGGCCGAGGCGATCGCCCAGCTGAAGGACCAGGGCCGGACCGTCGTCCTCACCACCGGCTTCGCCCGCGTCACCCAGGACGCCATCCTCGACGCCCTCGGCTGGCGCGACCTCGTCGAGCTGACCCTCTGCCCGGCCGACGCGGGCGGCCGCGGCCGCCCCTACCCGGACATGGTCCTCGCCGCCCTCCTCCGCACCGGCGCCGTGGACGACGTCCGCCAGGTCGCCGTCGCGGGCGACACCTCGTACGACATGCTCAGCGGCGTCCGCTCCGGCGCCGGGATCGTCGCGGGCGTCCTCACGGGCGCGCACGACGAGGCCGCGCTCAAGGAGCACGGCGCCACGCACGTCCTCGCCTCGGTCGCGGAACTCCCGTCCCTGATCAGGGCGTACGAGGCATGACCAGCGGCATCCGATTCGACGGCGTCACCGTCACGTACGGCAGCAACACCGTCCTCGACCACCTCGACCTGACCGTCGAGCCCGGCGAGGTCATGGCCCTCCTCGGGCCCTCAGGCTCCGGCAAGACGACCGCCCTGCGGGCCGTCGCCGGCTTCGTCCGGCCGGCCTCCGGGCGGGTGCTCATCGGCGACCGCGACGTCACCGCGCTCCCGCCGTACAAGCGGGGCATCGGCATGGTCGTCCAGCAGTACGCCCTCTTCCCCCACCTCAGGGTGGACGCCAACGTCGCCTTCGGCCTCAAGGCCCAGAAGGTGCCGAAGGGCGAGATCCCGGGGCGGGTCGCCGAGGCCCTGGAGATGACCGGCATGGCGGCCTACGCCCAGCGCTACCCCCGGGAGCTCTCCGGCGGGCAGCAGCAGCGCGTCGCCATCGCCCGCGCCCTCGCCATCCGCCCGAACGTGCTCCTCCTCGACGAGCCGCTCTCCGCCCTCGACGCCCAGCTGCGCTCCGGGATGCTGGCCGAACTGGCCCGGCTCCACCGCGAACTCCCGGACGTGTCGATCCTGTACGTCACCCACGACCAGGTCGAGGCGCTGACCCTGGCCGACCGGATCGCCGTCATGGACAAGGCGCGGCTCCAGGACTGCGGCACGCCGCAGGAGCTCTACCGGCGTCCCCGTACGGAGTTCACGGCGTCGTTCGTCGGCAACGCGAACCTGCTGCCGGTGACGGTGGGCGTCGACGGGGTCGCCTTCGCGGGGGCCGACCTGAAGGTCCCGGTCTCCGACGTGGCCCCCGGTTCGGCCGCCACCCTCTGCGTACGGCCCCACCTCGTCGGGCTCGGGGAGGGCCCGAACCCCCTCCGGGGCCGGATCGGCGAGGTCCAGTGGCGCGGGTCCACGCACCGGCTGTACGTGGAAGTCGGCGGACATCGCGTCAAGGCTGACGTACGGGAGCTCAGGGAGACGCCGGCCCTCGGGACCGAGGTGACGTTGCACTTCGCGCCGGAGGACGCGGTGCTGCTGGCGCAGGGGGTCAGCGATGGCTAGTCCTGGCACAGGTCTCTTGGAACGGCGGCGCGCACCGGGGGTTGTGCCCACCCGTCCCGCCCCGGCGGAACGCATGCCCACGACCGGGTGGCTCTGGGCTCTCCCTCCCGTCGCCGTCCTCGCCCTCGTCTTCCTCTACCCCCTCGCCCTCGTCGTCGACGAGTCCCTCGCCCCCGGTGCGTACACCGAGGTCTTCGCCTCCGCGTCCTTCCGCGAGGCGCTCGTCACCACCGTGTGGCTGGCCGTCGCCGCCACCGTCGGCTGTCTCTTCCTCGGCTTCGTGCTCGCGCTCGTGATCGCGTTCGTGCCCTTCCCCGGCGGGAAGGCGGTGTCGAAGTTCATCGACGTCTTCCTCTCCTTCCCGTCCTTCCTGATCACGCTCGCCCTGCTGTTCCTCTACGGCACGGTCGGCATGGCCAACGGGATCTGGACCGACGTCACCGGCGACCCGGCGGGACCCTTCCGGTTCCTCACCACCCCGTGGGGCGTCCTCCTCGCCGAGATCACGTACTTCACCCCGTTCGTGATGCGCCCGCTCCTCGCCGCGTTCTCACAGATGGAGACCGCCCAGCTGGAGGTGGCGTCCTCGCTCGGCGCCCGGCCGCTGCGGATCGTCCGGCAGGTGATCCTGCCCGAGGCGCTGCCCGCGCTCGCCGCCGGCGGCAGCCTCGTCCTCGTCATGTGCCTCAACGAGTTCGGGATCGTCCTCTTCACCGGCGCCAAGGGCGTCACGACCCTCCCGATGCTCGTCTACAGCAAGGCGATCCTCGAATCCGACTACGCCGCCGCCTGCGTCGTCGCCGTCGTCAACGTCGCCCTCTCGGTCGGCCTCTACGTCCTCTACCGGGGGGTGAGCCGCCGTGCTGGTGCATAGCCGTACGGGAAAGTGGACGGCCTGGGTGCTGTTCGCGGTCCTCTTCGTGCCCCTCTTCGCCCTGCCCCTCCTCGTCATCCTCGCCGCCTCGTTCTCCACGCACTGGTCCGGCGCCTTCCCCTCCGGACCCACCACCGCCCACTACACGGCGGCCGCCCGCGGCGAGTCCCTCCAGGCGCTCACCACCAGCCTGATCACGGCCGTCACCGCGAGCGTGATCGCGCTGACCGTCGGCACCTGGGCCGCGCTCGCCGCCGCGGCCCTCGGCAAGAAGGGCAAGCGGCTCCTCGACGCCCTGTTCATGCTGCCGGTCGCCGTGCCGTCCGTGGTCGTCGGCCTCGCGGTCCTCGTCGCCTTCTCGCAGCCGCCGATGCTGCTCAACGGCACCCGCTGGATCGTGATCCTCGCGCACACCGTCCTCGTCACGGCGTTCGCCCACCAGTCGGTCTCGGCCGCCATCCGGCGCCTCGACCCGATGTACGAGCAGGCGGCGGCCAGCCTCGGCGCCCGCCCCTCGTACGTCCTGTTCCGGGTGAAGCTCCCGCTCCTGCTGCCGTCCCTGAACGCGGCCGCCGGGCTCTGCTTCGCCCTGTCCATGGGAGAGCTCAGCGCCACGATGATGCTCTACCCGCCGGACTGGACCCCGCTGCCGGTGCTCATCTTCACCGCCACCGACCGGGGTTCCCTGTTCACCGGCTCGGCGCTCGCCGTGGTCCTCATGGCCGCGACCCTGCTGGCGCTCCTCGCCGTCTCCCGTATCCGTACCAAAGCCTCGTACCGCTAGTACTGCCAGGAGAGAACAACGTTATGCGTACGTACGCCAAGCCGGTCGCCGCCGTCACCGGCGCCCTCGTCCTCGCCGCCACGCTCACCGCCTGCGACGGCTCCTCAGCCGCCTCCGACGAGAAGGTCGTCACCGTCTACAGCGCCGACGGCCTCAAGGGCGAGGCGGGCGACGGCTGGTACGACAAGGTCTTCGCCGACTTCGAGAAGCAGACCGGCATCAAGGTCAAGTACGTCGAGGGCGGCTCCGGCGAGATGGTGCAGCGCGCCCTCCGCGAGAAGTCCAACACCCAGGCCGACGTCCTCGTCACCCTGCCGCCCTTCATCCAGCAGGCCGGCTCCAAGGGCCTGCTCCAGTCGTACGAGCCGAAGGGCGCCGACCAGGTCGACGGCGGCGACAAGTCGGACGACGGCACCTGGACCTCCGTCGTCAACAACTACTTCGGCTTCGTCCACAACAAGAAGGAGCTCCCCGAGGCCCCGAAGACCTGGGAGGAGCTGCTCGACGCGAAGTACAAGGACAAGCTCCAGTACTCCACCCCCGGCGTCGCGGGCGACGGCACCGCCGTCCTCATCAAGGCGATGCACGACTTCGGCGGCAAGGAGCCGGCGATGGAGTACCTGAAGAAGCTCCAGGCCAACAACGTCGGCCCGTCCTCCTCCACCTCCAAGCTCGCCCCCAAGGTGGACAAGGGTGAACTCCTCGTCGCCAACGGCGATGTCCAGATGAACTTCGCCCAGGCCAAGTCCATGCCGAACCTCGGCATCTGGTTCCCCGCGAAGGACGGCGGCAAGCCCACCACCTTCGCCCTGCCGTACGCCGCGGGCCTGGTGAACAAGGCCCCGCACACCGAGAACGGCAAGAAGCTCCTCGACTTCATGCTGAGCGAGGGCGCCCAGCGCGAGGTCAGCGCGATCGGCGGCGGCTTCCCGGCCCGCAAGGACGTCAAGGCCACCGACGCCAACGCCATCGAACTGGCCAAGCTGATGGAGGGCGTCGAGGTCTTCGAGCCGGACTGGGCCGACATCGACAAGAACCTCGCCGCGTACGTCGACGCGTGGAAGTCCGCGACCGGCAGCTAAGAGTTCACCTCGCGACTCTGGAAACCCCCGGAATATCGCGGAAAGATAACGGGTACGGACCAACGCCCCTGAGAAATCAGGGGCGTTGACGTGTGTTCGCACCCCTATCGACCCCCTGACGGAGGACTCCGACATGCCGACCACCGGCATCTCCCGCATCTCCCGCCGCACCGTGCTCGCCGCCGCAGGCGCCACCGCGGCCGTCGCCGCCACCGGACTCGCCACCGCCCCCGCCGCCCAGGCCGCCGTCGCCGCCCCGACGCTCCCGAACGGCACCAGCCAGGACAAGGTGCTCTTCGTCGGCATGGACGGCCTGCGGTACGACCGGATCGACGCCGCCAAGGCCCCCACCCTCAAGTCCCTGATGGCGAACGGCACCTACGGCCGCTCCCTGCTCTACGCCAACCCGATGGCCGCGACCTCCTCCGGCCCCGGCTGGTCGACGATCTCCACCGGCGTCTGGCCCGACAAGCACGGCGTGAAGGACAACACCTTCACCGGCAAGAACTACGGCCGGTACCCCGGCTTCCTCGCCCGCCTGAACCAGGTCCGCCCCGAGCTCTCGCTCTTCGCCGCCGTCGACTGGCCCGAACTCGACACCCACGGCACCGTCACCCCCGGCGCCGACGCCAAGCTCGTCTACAACAACGACTACGCGGTCAACGACAAGCTGATCACCGACATCACCGAGGACGTCCTCCGCAACCAGAACCCCGACGTCCTCTTCGTCTACTTCGGCGAGACCGACGAGATCGGCCACAACTACGGCGCCGCCAGCCAGAAGTACCTCGACGCCATCGACGTCCAGGACGGCTACCTCGGCCGGCTCCTCGCCGCGATCCAGGCACGGCCGGCCTACGCCACCGAGCGCTGGACCGTCGTCGTCGCCACCGACCACGGCCACACCGACGCCGGCGGCCACGGCGGCTCCACCATCGAGGAGCGGCGCACCTTCGTCCTCGCCCAGGGCCCCGGCATCGCCGCCGGAGCCCGCCCCATCGACACCCGGCTCGTCGACGTCGCCGCCACCGTCTTCCGCCAGCTCGGCATCGTCCCCGACCCCTCCTGGGGCCTCGACGGCAAGCCGATACAGGAGCGGTCCACCGACCCCTTCGACACCCTCTACCCGTCCCTGTCCGGCCGCGTCGACGAGACCGGCATCCCCGCCGGGATCCTCGGCTTCACGCACACCGCGCCCAGCGGCTGGTCCGTCATCAACAACGCCATGGGCACCGGCGGCATGACCGAGTGGCGCGGCTGGTCCTTCGCCACGGACGAGTTCTGGTCCCGCGCGCAGCGCGACCAGTCCCGCGAGCTCAACGTCCGCGCCCGGGGCGTCTTCGCCGTCGCCGACTCCGACGAGTGGGCCGACAAGTCCTTCTCCGGTACGTACGACTCGACCCTGGTCACGCCCGCGTACGCCGTCTCCGGCGCGAGCACCGTCACCCTCGACTTCACGACCTTCTACCGCCAGGAGGGCAGCCAGACCGCCCAGGTCCAGGCGGTCTTCAACGGCGGCACCCCGACGCTCGTCAAGAGCTACACCGCCGACGTCGTCTCCCAGCCCCAGTCGCTCACGGTCGCGGTCCCCGCCGGCGCCTCCAGCGTCAGCTTCCGCTTCCGCTACACCGGCTCCAACAACTGGTACTGGACGATCGACGGGGTCAAGATCAGCACATCCTGACTACCCTGGGGGCGTCGCCACAGCGCTGTCGCGGCGCCCCCAGCACACCGCACGTTTTGTACGGCAGGAGTCCCGCACCCATGGCAGAGCGCAAGCCGATCGAATCCTGGCTGACCGACATGGACGGCGTCCTCATCCACGAGGGCGTGCCGATCCCCGGCGCCGACGCGTTCATCAAGAAGCTGCGGGAGACCGGGAAGCCCTTCCTGGTCCTCACCAACAACTCGATCTACACCGCCCGCGACCTGCACGCCCGCCTCGCCCGCATGGGCCTCGAAGTCCCCGTCGAGAACATCTGGACCTCGGCGCTCGCCACCGCCAAGTTCCTCGACGACCAGCGCCCGGGCGGCACCGCGTACGTGATCGGCGAGGCCGGCCTCACCACCGCGCTCCACGACATCGGTTACGTCCTCACCGACCACGACCCGGACTACGTGGTGCTCGGCGAGACCCGTACGTACTCCTTCGAGGCGATGACCAAGGCCGTCCGCCTCATCAACGGCGGCGCCCGCTTCATCTGCACCAACCCCGACGAGACCGGCCCCTCCCTGGAGGGCCCGCTCCCGGCCACCGGCTCCGTCGCCGCCCTCATCACGAAGGCCACCGGCAAGGAGCCGTACTTCGCCGGCAAGCCCAACCCGCTCATGATGCGCACCGGCCTCAACGCGATCGGCGCCCACTCCGAGTCCAGCGCGATGATCGGCGACCGGATGGACACCGACATCCTGGCCGGCCTGGAGGCCGGCATGCAGACCTTCCTGGTGCTGACCGGTCTGACGACGCAGGCGGAGATCGACCGCTTCCCGTTCCGCCCGTCGAAGATCGTCCAGTCGATCGCGGACATCGTCGACCGCGTGTAAGGGGCGCTCCGGGACGTCCCCTGCGGATGCGAGAAGCGCGGAGGGGCGTCCCCTGCGGATGCGAGATGCGCGGATCCGGGTGACCCTGCCAGTATCAGGAGGTCACGATGCGTTCAGCTCCCATTGCTCTCCGTGCCGCAGGGGCGGCCGTGGTGCTCGTACTGGCACAGGCGGCCGGCGGCGCGTACGCCCACGACGGGGTGACGGCCACCGTCACCCCGTCCACCGCCCCGCCCGGCGCCGACGTCGACGTCCGCGTCCAGGGCTGCAAGGGCACGACGGGCGCCGCCAAGTCCCCGGCCTTCGTCGCCGACGCGGAGCTGACCGGCCGGGACGGCGGGGGCAACCCCCTGTTCGGCGACACCACCGTCCGGTCCGACCTCCGGGACGGTACGTACAAGGTCAGCGTGACCTGCGACGGCCACGACCACCGGGCCGTGGGCACCGTGCGGATCCGGCGCCACCAGGAGCCCACCCGGCGGCCCACGCACCACGTCACCCCGGTGGCCCCGGTCCGCGCCGGCGGGGGAGGCACCGCCGCCTTCGCCGCACCGGTGGCCCCCGGCGTCGCCCAGACCACCTCCGAGAGCGGCCTCGGCACCCCGTACACCCTGCTCGGCCTCGGCATGGCCGCGATCGCCGCCGTGGCGGTCGCCTTCCGCAGCTCGCGCCGCCGTACCGGTACGGGTACCGGCGAGGAGTGACCGTGCCGTCCGGAACCCGCCCGGCGGGCACCGGGCGACTCGTCACCGGCGTGGCCTGGGCGGTCCTGCTGTCCGGGCTCTGGCTCTGGGGCCGCGAGGCCACCGACGGCCCCGGCGGCAGCTCCGCGCCGACCACCGGCGACATCGCCGCGGTCGGCCGCCCGCTCGGCGACCCGCTGCCCCCGCCCCGCGCCCCGCTGCCGCCCCGCGAACCCCGGCGGATCGACATCCCCTCCCTCGGCATCAGCGCGCCCGTCGTGGCGCGCGGCCTGGACGACACGGGCGCCGTCGATCCGCCGCCCTTCGAGATGCCGCACACCGTCGGCTGGTTCGGTTCCGGCACCCGGCCGGGCGCGGCCGGCGCCGCCCTCCTCGTCGGCCACGTCGACACCGCGACCCGCAGGGCCGTCTTCTACGGACTGAGCGCGGCACGCCCCGGCGCGAAGGTCCGCATCACCCGGACGGACGGATCGGTCGCCGAGTTCACCGTCGACGACGTCCAGGTCTTCCCGCGGGAGGCGTTCGACGCGGGCAAGGTCTACGGCGCCCGCGACCCCCACCGCGCCGAGCTGCGGCTGATCACCTGCGGCGGCACCTTCGACCGGGCGGCGGGCACCTACACGGCGAACGTGGTGGTGTCGGCGTACCTGACGGGCGCGGGCTGAGGGATCCCGGCGGGCCGAAGGGGGCCGGACCGAACCGGGCCGCGGTCGGCGGGGGCGCGTCCCGTGCCGCCGCCGACCGGGCCGGTCCTCGACCGCGGGGCTCACGGGCCGCGGGAGGAGCCCGGTGCCGCCGCGGGAGGTCGGGGTTCCGCACACTGTAGAGGCCCGGCCCTCGCCGGGCCCAGGGATGTGGCGTAACTGACCGACGGCGCACGGTAGTTGAAGCGGCACGGCCCGAGAAAGACCAAGACCCCCTCACCAGTGGTGAGGGGGTCTTGACTCTGCGTGCGCCGCCAGGGACTCGAACCCCGGACCCGCTGATTAAGAGTCAGCTGCTCTAACCAACTGAGCTAGCGGCGCCTGCTGACAAAGAGAACTCTACCTGACGTGAGGGGGTGCTCCTGACCAATACCGGTCGCGTCCGGCCTGTCGGATGGTCGTATCAGGCCTTCGATCCGTCAAAATGCGATTTGTCCAGACAGTTGAGACACTGGCGCCCGAAACGAGGGTCAAAAAGATCTTGACGAGTGTGGAGGGGAATCGCATGAGCGTGCCGGTCTTCGAGGAGTTCGAACCCGCGGCCGACTGCGGCTGCCCGGGCTGCGCCCGGCAGCGGCGTGACCTCGCCCTGGGCCTGCCCGTCCGCGCGGGCGGCCACCCGGCGGCGCACGGCGCCCGCCGCGCGCTGGTCCTGGTGACGGCGGCGGGCGTGGTCCTGGGCGGGGGAGGGGCCGGGGTGGCGACGGCCCTCACCGGCCCGGGCCCCCAGGCGCCGGCCGACCAGGGCCCCCAGTCTCCGACGGGCGCGGTCGCGGACCCGCCGGCCGGGGCGGACGCGGACCTGGCGGCGGCCGGGGCGGACGTGGACCCGGCGGTTCTGCGGGGGCCGGCGGAGCCCGGGGTCCCCGTGTCCCCGGTGTCCCCTGAATCCATCGAATCCACCGAATCCCCCGTGTCTCCCGACACGTCCTTGCCGGGCGCCGACACCCCGCAGGGCGGACGGGGGCCGCTGCACGGCGGCGCGCCGGGGCCCGGCTCCGCCCCGACGCCGGACGCCGTCCCGACGACCAGTCAGATCTCCACGGAGACGCTGCGGCAGACGACCCGCGCGGAGATCATCAACCGGGCCAAGACCTGGGTCGCGGCTCAGGTCCCGTACTCGATGGAGCAGTACTGGTCGGACGGATACCGCCAGGACTGCTCCGGGTACATCTCGATGGCCTGGAACCTCCGCAGCAACGAGTGGACCGGCAGCCTCGACCGCTTCGCCGTACGGATCGACCGCACGGAACTCCAGCCCGGCGACATCCTGCTGTTCCACAACCCGGCGAACCCGACCCGCGGCTCGCACGTCACGATCTTCGGCGGCTGGACCGACTACACGCACACCTCCTACATCGCCTACGAGCAGACGAAGCCGCGCACGCGGAAGCAGGCGACGCCGATGGCGTACTGGGAGAACTCCGACCGGTACGTGGCCTACCGCTACAAGGGCGTGGTGAGCGGCGGCACCGGCGGCGGGTCGGAGCCCACGGAGGCGACGCCGTACCCGGGGTCGGGGAAGTTCGGCCCGGGCGCGAACAACGCGTACGTCACCCAGCTCGGGCAGCTCCTCGTCGACCGCGGCGGCAAGAAGTTCTACAGCCAGGGACCCGGCCCGAGGTGGGGCGAGGCGGACCGCAGGGCGACCGAGGCGTTCCAGCTCGCGCAGGGCTGGAAGGGCAAGGACGCGGACGGCATTCCCGGGCCGCAGACGTGGCGGCTCCTCGTGACCGGCGGGGGCAAGGACATCGGCGGTTCGAGTGGTTCGGGCGGTCCGAGCGCGAATGCGACGGGGTTTCCCGGGCGTGGCTACTTCCGTCCGGGGCAATCCAACGCATATGTGGAGAAGCTGGGCA
Source organism: Streptomyces sp. NPDC015661 (assembly GCF_043077765.1). Classification (NCBI taxonomy): domain Bacteria; kingdom Bacillati; phylum Actinomycetota; class Actinomycetes; order Kitasatosporales; family Streptomycetaceae; genus Streptomyces; species Streptomyces sp. NPDC015661. The sequence goes on from NZ_JBIBST010000004.1 coordinate 179,730, forward strand.
AACAACTGGTGAAGCGGGGCTTCGGCAAGCACTACCTGTCGGGACCCGGTCCGCGCTGGACGGAGGCGGACCGCCGCAACGTCGAGGCGTTCCAGCGGGCACAGGGATGGCGCGGCGGAGCGGCCGACGGCTACCCGGGCCCGGAGACCTGGCGGCGTTTGTTCCGATGACCCCGAGAGCATGAGGTGGACCCGAATGACGGCATCGACCCCGAACCCCGCGGACTCCGGCGCGGCGGCCTCGCGTGACGCGGCCCGCACGGCCAGACGCCTGACGGACGGCACCCTCCCGCGCACGTCCCCACCGACCCCGGAACCCACACGGGCCCCGGCCTCCGACCCGACACCGGAGACCCCGAAGGGACCGGAGCCGGGGGCCCTGGCGGGGTCGGTGTCGGGTACGCCGACGGCGGCGCCCGGCTCCGGCGCGGCCGGTACGGCGCCGGGGGCCCCGGCGGATGTGGCGACGGGTACTCCCGGGTCACGCCCGGGGGGAGCCGTGTCCGGTACGGAGCCGCTGACCCGGGCGGGTGTCGCTGCGGGTGCGCCCGGGGCGGCCCCGGCGGCGTCCCCCTCCCGAACGGCGGCGCCCGCCTCGACAGGGCCTGCATCTGCCGGTCCCGCGTCGGGTGCGGCGCCGGGTGCCCCGGCGGGGTCGGTGTCGGGTACGACGGCGGCGGCCCAGGTGGTGCCTGCGCCTGGCGCGGCCGGGCCCGCGTCGGGCGGTCCCGCGTCGGGTGTCCGGGTCGGGTCGGTGTCGGGTACGCCGACGGCGGCGGCCCGGGTGGTGCCCGGCTCCGGCGCGGCCGGTCCTGCCTCGGGCGGTCCCGCGTCGGGTGCGGCGCCGGGTGTCCGGGTCGGGTCGGTGTCGGGTGCTCCGGCGGCGGCGGCCCAGGTGGTGCCCGTGTCCGGCGTGGCCGGGCCCGCCTCGGGCGGTCCCGTGTCCCGTACGGCGCCGGGTGTCCGGGCCGGATCCGTGTCGGGTACGACGGCGGCGGCCCAGGTGGTGCCCGTGTCCGGCGTGGCCGGTCCTGCCTCGGGCGGTCCCGCGTCGGGTGCGGCGTCGGGTACGCCGACGGCGGCGGCCCAGGTGGTGCCCGTGTCCGGCGTGGCCGGGCCCGCCTCGGGCGGTCCCGCGTCGGGTGCGGCGCCGGGTGTCCGGGCTGGATCCGTGTCGGGTGCTCCGGCGGCGGCACCGGCTGTGCCCGGGTCCGCCTCGGCCGGTCCCGCGTCGGGTGCGGCGTCGGGTGTCCGGGTCGGGTCGGTGTCGGGTGCTCCGGCGGCGGCACCGGCTGTGCCCGGGTCCGCCTCGGCCGGTCCCGCGTCCGGTACGGCGCCGGGTGTCCGGGCTGGATCCGTGTCGGGTGCTCCGGCGGCGGCACCGGCGGCGCCCGGCTCCGGCGTGGCCGGGCCCGCCTCGGGCGGTCCCGCGTCAAGTACGGAGCCGGTGGCCCGGGCTGGGGTCGCGGCGGGTGCGCCCGGGGCGGCCCCGGCGGCGTCCACCTGCCGTACGGCGGGGCCCGGCGCGGCGCCGCTTGCCCCCGCCGGTCCCCTTTCCCCGTCCCGTGCGGTGCCCGTCGCCCCGGCAGGGGCCGCGTCCGACGGGTCTTCGGCCCCGGCCCCGGTGCGCCCCGCGCCCGGCGCCGCGCCGGCCCCCTCCGCGGGCGCCGGCTCCGGCGCGGCCCCGGGCGGGTCCGATACCAGGACGGCCCCGGCCGTTTCCGGCGCCTCACCGGAGGCCCCGGCCCCCGGCGCGCTCGACTTCGGGCGGATTCGCGGGGCCCGGGTCGGGTCCGTCGCGGTGCCCGTCGCCGGCGTCGTGCGGGTCGCGCGGCGTAAGAACGTGATCGGGTCCGAGACCACCGGCTCCATCCCGGTGCACCTGCTGTTCCGGGACGAGCCGGGGAGCCCCGTCGCGGAGGGCGACGACGGGGGCCCCGACACCATCGCCATGGCCGCGCCCACTCCGCCCACGGCGTCGGCCCGCCGGGCCGCCATCCCCGCCCCGTCGAAGGTCCAGGCCCCGGTCGAGCCGGACCCGCGGTCCGTGACCACGCCGAAGTCCAAGGCGCAGTCCAAGGGGCAGGCCACGGCACAGCCCAGGAACACCTCCCGCCCCGCCCCCACCGCCGACCCCGCTCTCGTCGAGCGGTCCGGGCCGGTGCTGCCCGGGTGGGTCGGCGTGGTCGGCGGCGCCCTGGCGGTCGCCGGTTGCGCGGCGATCGTGTGGTGGGCCGGGGCGGTGCCCGCAGAGGCGGCGCGGATGCTGCGGCTGCCGGCGCGCCCGTACCACGGCATCCATCTCGGACAGTGGGCCCTCCTGGCCCTCGGCGTGGTGCTCGCCCTCTTCTCGCTGGGCGGTCTCGGCCGCGGCCGGGTCGGATACGCCTGGGTGCTGACCCTGTTCGGCGACTACCGCGGCACGGTCCGCCGTACGGGCCTGCTGTGGGTCAGCCCGCTGCTGCTGCGCCGCCGGGTGGACGTCCGGCTGCGGCACTGGCGCAGTGAGCCGCTGCCGGCGGTGGACGCGAAGGGCACCGCGCTCGACGTGACCGTCCTGGTGGTGTGGCGGGTGCGGGACACGGTCCGGGCGTCGCTCGGGGTCGACGGGCACGAGGACTATCTGCGGGAGCAGGTGGAGGCGGCGATGGCCCGGGTGCTCTCGCAGCTGCCGGCGGACGCGTTCCACGAGGACGCGCCGACGCTGCGGGACGCGGAGGCGGTCGGCGCGGCCCTGACGCGGATGCTGTCGGCGGAGTGCGCTCCGGTCGGCGTGGACGTGTTCTCGGCGCAGCCGACGCGCATCGAGTACGCACCGGAGGTGGCGGCGGCGATGCGCCGGCGCCGGATCGCGGCGATCGACGCGAAGCACCGGGACAGCGTCCTGACCTCGGTGGTGGACGCGGTGGACGACGTGGTCCACCGGCTGACCAGTCGTGGTCTGGTGGAGCTGGACGACTACGAGCGCAAGGCGCTGGTCAAGGACCTGACGGTGGCGTTCTACACGGGCAGGACGGGGCCGGTCGAGGGCGCCTGAGGGGATGGACAGCGTCAACTTCCGTCCCTACCTTGATACTTGGTCCAGACCAAAAGCAGTCCCCAGGCATCACCCGTACGCGCGCGCACGGCCCCACGGAACTCCCCACGTTCTCCAGGAGCGACAGCATGCGCAACAAGGCACTCGGGGCGGCGGTGGTGGCGCTCGGCATAGCCGGCGCCACCGTCCTCGCCACCGGCACGGCAGGCAGCCACGGCTACACCGACGCGCCGATCAGCCGTCAGAAGCTCTGCGCCAACCGCACCGTGACCAACTGCGGCGACATCCAGTGGGAGCCGCAGTCGGTCGAGGGGCTCAAGGGCTTCCCGGCCGCGGGCCCCGCCGACGGGAAGATCTGCGCCGGCGGGAACTCCCGTTTCTCGCAGCTCGACGACCCCCGCGGCGGCGCCTGGCCCACGACGAAGCTCGTGGCGGGGCAGAGCTACGGCTTCCGGTGGCAGTTCACCGCCCGCCACGCCACCACGGACTTCCGCTACTACATCACCAGGAACGGCTGGACCGGCACCAAGGCGCTGACCCGGGCGGACCTCGACCCCCAGCCGTTCCTGACCATCCCCTACAACAACCAGCAGCCGCCGTCGACGCTCACCCACTCCGGGACGATCCCGGCGGGCAAGACGGGCCGGCACCTGATCCTGGCGGTGTGGACGGTCGCGGACACCGCGAACGCCTTCTACGCCTGCTCGGACGTCTCGTTCTGACCGTTCAGTTCTGACGGAACGTCAGTTAAAGTCCGGCCCATGAGGAGCGCGGACACCGTCGCGGAGCTCGTACGGCGCCAGTGGGGCGACCACCGGACCGGCCTGAGGGACGAGCACCACACCCTCACCCACCACCAGGTCGCCGCGGGCGCCGCCGCGCGGGCCGCACTGCTCGTGGACCTGATGCCACCCGTGCCGGGGGGCGAGCCGCACCTCGGCATCCTGCTCGACAACACGCCGGAGTACCCGCTCTGGCTCAGCGCGGCGGCCCTCGCGGGGGCCGCCGTCGCCGGGATCAACCCCACCCGGCGCGGCGCCGAACTCGCCCGCGACATCGGGCACACCGCATGCCGGGTCCTGGTCACCCAGCGCGCCCACCTGCCGCTCCTGGACGGGCTCGCGCTGCCGGGCGTCCGGATCCTGGTCACCGACACCGAGGCGTACCGGGAGCTCCTCGCCCCCTACGGGGACGCCCGGCCGGGAGACGCCGTCCTCGGTCCCGTACGCCCCGACAGCCGCTTCCTGCTCTCCTTCACGTCCGGTTCGACGGGCGCGCCGAAGGCGGCCCTGTGCAGCCAGGGGCGCCTGGCGGCCGCCGGAGCGTCCCTCGTCTCCCACTTCGGGGTCGGCCGGGACGACGTCCACTACATCTGCATGCCGATGTTCCACGGGAACGCCGTGATCGCCGACTGGGCGCCCGCGCTGGTCGCCGGCGCCGGGGTGGCGCTGCGGGCCCGCTTCTCGGCCTCCCGCTTCCTGCCGGACGTACGCCGCTTCGGCGCCACGTACTTCACGTACGTGGGCCGGGCCGTCCAGTACCTGCTCGCCACCCCGCCCGGCCCCGACGACCGCGCGCACGCGCTGCGGCTCGGCTTCGGCACGGAGGCGGGGGCGGTGGACGCGGCCCGCTTCCGGGAGCGCTTCGGGGTCCCGCTCGTGGAGGGGTACGGCTCCTCCGAGGGAGGCGCGGCGATCCAGCGGACCCCGGACACGCCGGCGGGCGCGATCGGGCGGGCGGCACCGGGCGACGACCTCGCGGTCATCGCCCCCGACACCGGCGAGGAATGCGCCCCGGCCCGCTTCTCGCCGACCGGCCGGCTCCTCAACGCCACCGAGGCGGTCGGCGAGCTCGTCAACCGGGGCCGCTCGCCCTTCGAGGGGTACTGGCGCAACCCGGAGGCGGAGGCGGCGCGGCTGCGCGGCGGCTGGTACTGGACGGGCGACCTCTTCTACCGGGACGCGGACGGCTTCCTGTACTTCGCGGGCCGTACGGACGACCGGCTGCGGGTCGACAGCGAGAACCTGGCGGCGGCGATGATCGAACACATCCTGGCGCGCTGGGAGCGGGTGGCGGGGGTCGCGGTCTACGCGGTACCGGACCCGGTGGCGGGGGACCAGGTGATGGCGGCGCTGGCCCTGCGGGAGGGGGAGGTCTTCGACCCGGAGGCCTTCGCGGCCTTCCTGGAGGCGCAGGCGGACCTGGGCACGAAGATGCCCCCGCGCTTCGTCCGGGTGATGCGGGAGCTGCCCCTCACGGCCACGAACAAGATCCACCGCGTGGCCCTCCGGCGGGCCGCCTTCCACTGCGAGGACCCGGTCTGGTGGCGCCCGACGCGGGGCGCGCCGTACGAGCCCCTGACCCCGGCAACCCGCGCGACCCTCCACGCAGAGCACACCCGCAACTAGCCGGGCCCGTTACGAGCCGCACCCCGCCGCCACCCCCGTCGCGGGCGCCGGCCCCGCCGGGACGGTCCCCACCCGCCGCCGTTGTGGGCAGGCGTTCCGCAAGGGGCGATGGGGGTCCCCCCTGCTCGAGCGGGAGCCGAGACTTGGGGGAGGGTGGGCACAACGGACCCGCGCCCTGCCGGCGCCAGAGGCCCCCGCGCCTGAACCCGCACCCGCAGGTACGGCGCACAAGTGGTGCGGGTCCAGGCGCGGAACGCGGAGGCGCCGCTGAGGGCGCCGTCCCGTGTGCCCACCCGTCCCGCCCCAGCGGGACGATTGCCCACACGGCGGGTGGGCGCCGTCCGGGCGGGTGGGCCCCGCCCCTGCGGGACGATTGCCGACACGGGCGGGGGTGCCGGTCCGGCGGGTGGGCCCCGCTCCTGCGGGACGATTGCCCACACGGCGGTGGGCGCCGTCCAGGCGGGCGCGGGGTAGTCCCAGGCCCACCCCCGCCACACCCCCCAACTCCATGGCCCCACCCCCGCGCCCCGTCCTACCGTTGGCCCCCATGGACCCCCGTACCCCCTGGCAAGCCCTCACCCGCCCCCGGTTCGTCCTCGGGCCCTGGCCCTGGCGGGTCGTCGGCTACCTCGGGTCCGGCGGGCTCGTCGGGGCCGCCGCCGGGCTGGTGCTCCTGGTCCTCGGGGTGTTCTCGCTCTTCCTCGTCGGGCTGCCGCTGCTTCTGCTGGCCGGAATCCCCCTCGGCCGTGTCGAGCGGCTCCGGATGAGGATCGTCGAGCTCGACCCCGTCCCCGACCCGCACCGCCTCCCCGCCGCGCCCGGCCTGGTCGCCTGGCTCCGGACCCGGACGACGGAGCAGGCCACCTGGCGGGAGTTCGCGTACGCCCTGCTGCTCGCCACCGTCCTGTGGCCGCTCGACCTCCTCGCCCTCGCCGTCGGCGTCGGCCTGCCCGTCGCGCTCCTCAGCGCCCCCTTCCGGCTGGCCGCGGACGGCCACGAGACCAAGGTCGTCAAGGCGTACCTGGTCACCTCCTATCCGGAGGCCTTCGCCGCCGCCCTCCTCGGTGCCGTCCTCCTCGTCGCCCTCGCCTATCCGCTCGCGGTCGTCGCCGGCGCCCGCGCCGCTCTCGCCCGGGCCCTGCTCACGCCCCGCGAGGGCGAGCGGCAGGACGGCATCGGCGAGGTCATCGCCTCCCGAGCCCGGCTCGTCGACGCCTTCGAGGCCGAGCGGCGCCGGATCGAGCGCGATCTCCACGACGGGGCCCAGCAGCGCCTCGTCGCCCTCACCATGACCCTGGGCCTGGCCCGGCTGGACGCCCTGCCGGGCGGCCCGCTCGCCGAGCAGTTGGAGAAGGCCCACGCGGAGGCCGGGCAGGTCCTCACCGAGCTGCGGGAGCTGATCCACGGCATTCACCCGCAGGTCCTCGCCGACTACGGGCTCGGCCCGGCGCTCGCGGACGCCGCCGACCGCTCCGCCGTCCCCGTCGACACCGACACCGACGTACTGCCCCGGCTGCCGCGCGCCGTCGAGAGCGCCGCGTACTTCGCCGGCTGCGAGGCCCTCGCCAACATCGGCAAGCACAGCGGCGCCCGCCGGGCGCGGATCACGGCCGGGCACACCGGCGGTGTCCTGCGGCTCGACGTCGAGGACGACGGGCGCGGGGGCGCCGACCCGGCCCGCGGCTCCGGCCTCACCGGACTCGCCGACCGGATCGCGGTCCTCGATGGCACACTGACGATCATGAGCCCGCCGGGCGGGCCGACCCTCCTGCGAGTGGAGATTCCGTGTCCCGCACTGTCCGAAAGCTCCGCGTCGTCCTCGCCGAGGACAGCGTCCTCCTCCGGGAGGGACTGATCGGACTCCTGGCCCGTTTCGGCCACGAGGTCGCCGCCGCCGTCGGTGATGCCGACGCCCTCCGCGCGGCGGTCGAGGCGCACGAGCCGGACATCGTCGTGACCGACGTCCGGATGCCGCCCGGTTTCCAGGACGAGGGCCTGCGCGCGGCGGTCGCGCTCCGCGCCGAGCGGCCGACCCTGCCGGTCCTGGTCCTCAGCCAGTACGTGCAGCGCAGCTACGCCGCCGACCTGCTCGACGCGGGCGACGGCACCGGCGTCGGCTATCTCCTGAAGGACCGGGTCGGGCAGGTGGAGGAGTTCGCGGACGCCCTGGCCCGGGTCGCGGACGGCGGCACCGTCGTCGACCCGGAGGTCGTACGGCAGCTGCTGCGCCGGCACCGGGACCCCCTGGGGGCGCTGACCCCGCGCGAGCGCGAGGTTCTGGGCCTGGTCGCGGAGGGCCATTCCAACGGGGCGATCGCCCGCCGGCTGGTCGTGACGGAGGCCGCCGTCGGCAAGCACATCGGCAACATCCTGGCGAAGCTGGATCTGCCGCCGGCCGAGGACACCCACCGCCGGGTCCTCGCCGTCCTCACGTACCTCCGGGCGTGACCGCCGGGCGCGGGACCGGCGGGTGTGACCTCCGGGCGTGACCGCCGGGCGCGGGACCGGCGGGTGTGACCTTCGGGTGTGACCGCCGGGCGCGGGACCGGCGGGTGTGACCTCCGGGCGTGACCGCCGGGTGCGGGACACGACAAGAAGGCCCCCTCACCGAAGTGAGGGGGCCTTCTCTGTCTGTGCGCCGCCAGGGACTCGAACCCCGGACCCGCTGATTAAGAGTCAGCTGCTCTAACCAACTGAGCTAGCGGCGCCTGCTGACAGAGAAAATACTACCTGGTCCCGAGGGGTGCTCATGACCACCCCTCGGGACCAGGTCCGTCGGCGGCCTCAGATGGCCAGGGACAGCACCACCGGAGCGGCCCGACGGTTCAGCGTGTCGGCCGCCGCGCGCAGCCGGTGGGCGTGCTCGATCGGCAGGGAGAGCGCCAGGCAGCCCACGGCCGAGCCCGCCGTCAGCGGGACGGCCGCGCAGACCGTGCCCACCGCGTACTCCTGGAGGTCGAGCACGGGGACGGTGGCCGGCTGGCTGTCGAGCTTGGAGAAGAGGATCCGCTCACTGGTGATCGTCCGGGAGGTCAGCCGGGCGATCTTGTGCCGGGAGAGGTGGTCCCGGCGGCCGTTCTGATCGAGCTGGGTGAGCAGACACTTGCCGACCGCGCTGGCGTGCGCGGCCGAGCGGAAGTCCACCCACTCGTTGACCTTGGGTGTGCGCGGGCCGTCGGCGAACTGGGTGATCTTCACTTCGCCGTCGATGTACCGGCTGATGTAGACCGCTGCTCCGACGGAGTCGCGGAGCTCGGTCAGGGTCTCCTGGAGCTTGGCCTCCAGGGCTTCGCGGCGGGTCAGGCCGGAGCCGAGGAGGACGAGGGAGTCCCCGATCACATACGCGCCGTCGGCTACCTGCTCGACGTACCCCTCGCGGCGGAGCATGAGGAGAAGTGAGGACAGGTGGGCGACGGGCAGGCCGGTCTCGCGCGCGATCTGGACGTCTGTCACTCCGCCACCGTGCCGTGAGACCGTCTCGAGGACGCGAAGGGCGTACTGCACCGAGTGGAACGGCGCGGTGGGCTCGGGCTTCAGCGCCACGGTTTCCCCCTACCAGGTTGTGACCGCAAGCTTTCGTACCACGATAGCCGCCAAGGACCGTTTACGGGGCGGCTGTTGGCGAGAATGATGCGGAGCACCGGGCCCCTGGGCTGGGCTTCGCCACTCTGGCATATGCCCATGTCATGGGTGGTGCGCAGAGCCTCAGGTCAGGGGCGTGCGCCGGGGTGTCGGGCGTCGGTGTTCGGCCACGGGGCCGGAGGAGAAATTTTCGCCGCGGGACGCCGCGGGACGCCGTGGGACACCGTGGGGTGCCGTGCGGCAGAAGAAGAGGCGTCGGGAAGGCCGCGGCGGAATAAGCGGAGGCGCCCTCCTGTTGTTGCTCGGATGTATCTGGCCAGATGCATCCGGAAGCATCTGCCCGTGTGCCGAGGAGGGCCCCGACGGTGACCGACGCTATTCGAGGAGAGGCGCGGGGGACCGCGCCCGTACCCCTGTCCGTACTGGACCTGGTGACCGTCGGCAGCGGGCGGACCGCGACCCAGGCGCTCGCCACCAGCGTCGAGCTGAGCCGGCTCGCCGAGCGGCGCGGCTTCCACCGGCACTGGGTGGCCGAGCACCACTCCATGCCCGGGGTCGCCTCCTCCTCCCCGGCCGTGATCCTCGCCCACCTCGCGGCGCACACCCGCCGCATCCGGCTCGGCTCGGGCGGCGTCATGCTGCCCAACCACGCCCCGCTCGTCGTCGCCGAGCAGTTCGGCACCCTGGAGGCCTTCGCCCCCGGACGGATCGACCTCGGCCTCGGCCGCGCGCCCGGCACCGACGGCGCGACGGCCGCCGCCCTGCGCCGCAGCGACACCCTCAACGAGGGGGCGGACGATTTCCCCGAGCAGCTCGCCGAGCTGACCCGGTTCCTGGACGACGACTTCCCGGACGGGCACCCGTACGCCCGGATCCACGCCGTGCCGGGGCCGGTGCAGGGCCCGAAGGGGCGGCCGCCGATCTGGCTGCTGGGCTCCTCCGGCTTCAGCGCCCGCCTCGCGGGTCTGCTCGGGCTGCCGTTCGCCTTCGCCCATCACTTCTCGGCCAGGAACACGATCCCGGCGCTCGACCTCTACCGGGACTCGTTCCGGCCCTCGGGGGTGCTCGACGCCCCGTACGCGATGATCGGAGTCTCGGCCTTCGCCGCCGAGGAGGCGGCGCAGGCCCGCCGCCAGGTCCTCGCGGGCGCGCTCGCGATGCTGCGGCTGCGGACCGGCCGGCCCGGTCTGGTGCCGACGCCGGAGGAGGCGGAGGCGTACGGATTCAGCCCCGCCGAGCGGGAGTTCGTGGACGGCTGGCTCGCGAACATCGTGTACGGCACCCCGGACGAGGTCCGCACGGGCCTGGACGACCTGCGGAAGCGGACGGGCGCGGACGAGCTGATGATCACGGCCAACGGGCACGGCGGCGAGGAGCGGGTGCGGAGCTACGAGCTGATCGCCGACGCGTACGAGCTTCCGGAGCTGCCGGAAGTTCCCGAGCCGTAAAACCCTGATGTCGGGGGCCGGTTGGTTCACTCCCGAACGAACCACCGTCCTCCCCTAAGCGAACCTTAAACCGCTCGTCACCGATGGTGGCGAGCGGTTCCGTTTTGTGCTTCACGGCTCTGACAAGGGCTTTCTTGCTCAAATTGGTCTAGTCCTCAATCTGGTTCAGACCATTGACGCGCTGTTCATGCGGCGGATATCACTGCTCCAACTTCCGTACCGCCACCCCCTTCCGGAGGCAGCACGTGCACCCCCGTAAGCCCTTGATCGCCGCGCTCCTCAGCTCGGCCCTCGCCGCCGGCGCCCTCGCCGCCACCGCCGGCCTCGGCTCCGCCCAGGCCGCCGAGACCACCACCACCGCCTCCACGGGCGGCGTGAAGATCGCGTACTACGACCAGTGGAGCGTCTACGGGAACGCCTTCTACCCGAAGCACCTCGACGAGCGGGGCATCGCGGCGAACCTCGACGTCATCAACTACTCGTTCGGCAACATCCACCCCACCGACCTCACCTGTTTCGAGGCCAACAAAGCCGCGGGCGACGACAACAACCCCAGCGCGGGTGACGGCGCCGGCGACTCGTACGCCGACTACCAGAAGTCCTTCTCCGCGGCGGACAGCGTCGACGGCGTCGCCGACAAGTGGGACCAGCCGATCGTGGGCGTCTTCAACCAGTTCAAGGAGCTGAAGGCGAAGCACCCCCAGCTGAAGATCAACATCTCGATCGGCGGCTGGAGCTACTCCAAGTACTTCTCGGACGCGGCCAAGACCGACGCGAGCCGCAAGAAGCTCGTCGCCTCCTGCATCAAGCAGTACATCCAGGGCGACCTGCCCGTCGAGGGCGGCTTCGGCGGCCCCGGCACCGCGGCCGGCATCTTCGACGGCATCGACATCGACTGGGAGTACCCCGGCTCGCCCGACGGCCACCTCGGCAACCACTACGCCCCCGAGGACAAGCAGAACTTCACGCTCCTCCTCGCCGAGTTCCGCAAGCAGCTCGACGAGTACGGCGCGGCCCACGGCGGCAAGAAGTACCTCCTGACCGCCGCGCTCCCGGCCGGCCAGGACAAGATCAAGAACATCGAGACGGACAAGATCGGCGCGTACCTCGACTACGCGAACATCATGACGTACGACATGCACGGCGCCTGGGACGGCGACGGGCCGACGTACCACCAGTCCCCGCTGTACTCCGGCACGAACGACCCGACCGACGTCATCAAGCCGGGCACCGAGAAGTACTCGATCGACAACGCGATCGACTCCTGGATCGACGGCAAGCCGGCCTACGGCATCACCGGCGGCTTCCCGGCGAACAAGCTGACCCTCGGCTACGAGTTCTACTACCGCGGCTGGAAGGGCGTCCCCGCCGGGACCACCAACGGCCTCGCGCAGACCGCCACCGGCGGCTCCAACGCCCGCCCGCTGAGCCAGGCGGCCGGCATCGCGTACTACAAGGAGCTCGGCGGCATCGTCGACAACGCCGCCACCACCTTCTGGGACGACCAGGCCAAGTCCGCGTACTTCTTCAAGGACGGCGAGTTCTTCACCGGTCTGGACAAGCGCACCATCCAGGCCCGCGCCGACTACGCCCACCAGCGCGGTCTCGCCGGCGCGATGATGTACTCGCTCCTCGGCCTCGACGCCAACGCGACCCTCTTCAAGGACATCGTGACGGCGGTCGGCTCGTCCCCGACGACCCCGACCACGCCGCCCACCACCCCGCCGACGACGGAGCCCACGACCCCGCCGACCACCACCCCGCCGACGACGCCGCCCACGGGCTGCACCGCCCCGGCGTACGTGGCCGGCACCGTCTACACCGGCGGCAGCCTCGTCTCCCACAAGGGCCACACCTGGAAGGCCCAGTGGTGGACCCAGAACGAGGAGCCGGGCACGACCGGCGAGTGGGGCGTCTGGAAGGACCAGGGCGCCTGCTGATCCTCCGCCCCGCGTGAACCACTGCCCCGCATGATCCACTGCCCCGCATGAACCACTGCCCCCGCCCGGAATGTCCCTCCGGCCGGGGGCAGTTCCATGCCCGCGGGCCTCACGCCGGCTGCGGCTCCGTGCCGATCAGTTCGGCGATGCGGTCCGGGGCCACCGCCCGTGAGTACAGCCAGCCCTGCCCGGTGTCGCAGCCGATCCGGCGCAGCCGGCTGGCCTGCCCGGCCGTCTCCACGCACTCGGCGGTCACGGTGAGACCGAGCCGGTGCGCGAGGTGCACGAGCGCCTCGACGATCAGCTCGTCCGCCGGGTTGGCGTGCTCCTCGTCCTGGAAGCCGCGGACGAAGGAGCCGTCCAGCTTCAGCACCGAGACCGGCAGCCGGCTCAGATAGGCGAGGTTCGAGTAGCCGGTGCCGAAGTCGTCGATCGCGATCCGCACCCCCATGTCGCTCAGCGCCTGGAGCGCCTGGATCGGCCGGCCGTTCGAGCCCATCACGGCGGACTCGGTCAGCTCCAGCTGGAGCAGGTGCGGCGCGAGGCCGGTCTCCGCGAGGATGCCGGCCACGTCCGCGACCAGGTCGGAGTCCCAGACCTGACGGACCGCCACGTTGACGCTGACGAAGATGGGGCGCTCGCGCGGATGGTCCTTCTGCCACTGACGGGCCTGCCGGCAGGCGGTGTTGAGCACCCACCGCCCCAGCTCCACGATGGAGCCGTCCTCCTCGGCGATCCCGATGAACCGATTCGGCGCGAGCGAGCCGAACTGCGGGTGGTTCCAGCGCACCAGCGCCTCCACCCCGCGCACCGCCCCGTCGGCCAGGTCCACGAGCGGCTGGTACTCCAGGGCGAACTCCCCGCGCTCCACGGCCGGCCGCAGGGTGGAGGAGAGCGCCTGCCGGGTCATCCGGTGGGCGTTGCGCTCGGGGTCGAAGAGCGTCCAGCGGGCCTTGCCGTCGGCCTTCGCCCAGTACAGCGTGGTGTCCGCGGCCTGCATGAGGGCGGTCGCCGTCGTCCCGCGGCCGGTCCGCTCGACGACGCCGATGGAGGCGGAGACGGAGAGCCGTCGGCCGCCCAGGTCGAAGGGGCGCTGGAGCGCGTCGAGCACCGAGCGGGCCAGGTCGGCCAGTTGTTCCGTGCCGGTGGAGTCCTCGACGAGGATCGCGAACTCGTCGCCGCCGAGCCGTGCCACGAGGTGGCCGCCGTTGCGGGTGTAGCCGTCGCTGTCGGCGCACTCCGTCAGGCGGGTGGCGACGGCGGCCAGGAGCCGGTCGCCGACCCGGTGCCCGAGGGTGTCGTTGACCGCCTTGAAGCCGTCGAGGTCCAGGTAGCAGAGACCGATCCGCCCTGTTCTGCCATAGCCGTACGACTCGTATGACTCATGGGATTCGTGTGACGGGACGACCGGTTCGGTTCTCGCGGCGGCGTCCTGGGCCGCGGTCTCCAGGGCGGCGGAGAGGCGCTCGAAGAACAGCGCGCGGTTGGGCAGCCGGGTCACCGGGTCGTGCATCTGGAGGTGGCGCAGCCGGGCGTGGAGCTCGCGCCGGTCGCTGATGTCCGCGATGGACAGCAGTACGCGCCGGCTGTCGGGCACCGGGGCGACGGTGACCTCGGCCCAGAGCGAGCGCCCGTCGGCGTGTTTGAGGCGGCGGGTGCAGCGGAAGCGGGAGCGGCGGCCGCCGAGCACCTCGCGGTAGGCGTGCCAGGTGCGACCGTCGGACGCGAGGTCGACGAGGTCGGCCGCGGCCTGCTGCCGGAGGGCCGAGGGCTCGGCGCCGAGGAGGGTGCCGAAGGAGTCGTTGGCGAGGACGACGACGCCGTCCTCGTCGACGACGGCCATGGCGAGCTGGGCGACCCGGAAGGCGGCGCGGCAGTCGCTGAGTTCGGCCGCCCGGCGCGCGAGGTGACGCTCCGTGAGTGCGGGCTCGGCCGCGTGTGTCTCCGCCGGCTCTGGGTGCACCGGTCCTTCGGGGGTTCCGTTCACCGCTCGCTCCCGTGTGCAGTCGGGCCGGTCACATGTGGTCGGGATGGTCGGCCAAGGAAGAGTGAGCCGATCATAGAGCCAGCCGGGGGAGCCTTCCAGCTCCGAGGCCGAGGTGACGGAGTCCGGCTGCTGTGAGGCGGCCCACCGCGACAGCCCGCCCGATCGTTTCTGCGCAGGTCTGACACGGGCCGTCGGGGTCATGACCGAATGTGACTTTCCGTGAGCTGAAGCGCGCTCGTGTCGCGTCGACCCCGTGGCGGACCCTCACCCGACCGGGGCAGCGGAAACATGCGAAACGCCGCGAACCGGCACAAGGTGGGTGGGGTGTCCCGCATTCCCGATCCGGAGGTCCACGTGAGGGCTCAGCAGCCACCCGGGGGAGTGGAACGCCCACGGCTGCGTGCCGGCGCGGCGGCCTTCACCTCGCTCGCCGCCCTGGCCGCCACCGGGCTCGTCGCGGGCCCCGCCGTCGGCGCGTCCTCGGCGAGTCCCTGCGCCCTGCCCCGTACCGCAGCGCACCACTCGCTCGGCCTCGACACCTGGAACGGCTCCTACCCGCGCCCGAACCGGACGCTCGACGCGGTCATGATCTTCCTGTCCTTCCCGGACTCCGCCCCGCTCACCGAACCGGCGGAACTCGCCGCCGACCACTTCCCCGCCACCAGCGAGTTCTTCGACCGCGCCTCCTACGGGCGCTTCAGCCTGCGCCCGCACCCCCGGGCCGGCTGGACCCCGATGCCGCACGAGTCGGGCGACTACGACATACGGCGGGACTGGGACGCCGGGAAGCGGGCCGCCTACCTCCGCGACGCGATCGCCGCCGCCGACAAGGACGTCGACTTCTCCCGGTACGACATCGTCTACCTGGTCGCCGACCCGGACGCGCCCGGCGTGGACTCCGACGCGACCAAGGTCGTCAACCTGGAGCACCCGCTGGAGGCCGACGGCACCGAGATCAAGCGCGTGGTCACCGTCTTCGAGCGGCACCCGCCCGACCGCAACGTCCTCGCCCACGAGACCGGCCATGTCTTCGACCTGCCCGACCTCTACCGCCGCCCGCTGGACGGCAAGGGCGACTGGGACACCTATGTGGGCGACTGGGACGTCATGGGCAGCCAGTTCGGGCTCTCCCCGGACCTCTTCGGCTGGCACAAGTGGAAGCTCGGCTGGCTCTCCCGCGCCCAGGTCACCTGCGTCCAGGGTGCCGGGGCCCGGCTCGTCAGCCTGGAGCCGACCGACGTCCCGCCGGCCGCCGGCGGCAGTCTCGGCACCCGGCTCGCCGTCGTCCGCACCGGCCCCGACAGCGTCCTCGCGATCGAGGCCCGCAGCAAGGCCGGGAACGACGCGGACACCTGCACCGAGGGCGTCCTCGTCTACCGGGTCCGCAACGGCGCGGCCTCCGGCGACGGCCCGGTCGAGGTGGTGGACGCGCACCCGGACACCGAGGCGTGCGTCGAGCGCTCCGTCTACCCGCCGCTCGCGGACGCCCCCGTCGAGGAGGGCGAGACCCTGACCGTGCCCGGGACGGGGGTCCGCGTGGAGGTGCTGGAACGCACCGGGTCCGGCGTCTGGAACGTGAAGATCACCCCGCCCGGCAGGGGGTGACCCGGAACACGAAGAAGCCCCCCGCTTCCGCGAGGGGCTTCTTCCGTCTGTGCGCCGCCAGGGACTCGAACCCCGGACCCGCTGATTAAGAGTCAGCTGCTCTAACCAACTGAGCTAGCGGCGCCTGCTGACGTCGTAGACATTAGCATCCGGATCGGCGGGAGGAAAAATCGATACCCGCACGTCGGCGGCGGAGGCCGCCCGGACGGCCCGCACGCAGGCCCAGAGCACGACCTCGGGGCCGGGCAGCCACGGGCTCCGGGAGTCGGGGGCCACCAGCCAGCGGGGTCCGGAGGGGCCGGACGGCACGAGCGGCGGCACGGTCACCGCGTCCCCGAGGCCGTGACAGAGCGGCCGGGGGACCGCCTCCCCCCATTCCTCCCAGTCGAGCAGGGCCGGCAGCCGCTGCGCCGTCCCCGGCGCGGCGAACAGCATCATCCGGCCCCGGTGCATCGCCACGGGCCCCGAACCCGGGCCCTCCTCCCACAGCCGGTCCAGCATCCGGCGCCCGAAGACCGGGTCCACGTTGACGACGTCGAAGACCGTGCCGCAGGGCAGCGCCGCCGGAGAGGCCGGCCGGGACTCCCAGCGGGTCAGCGCGGAGCCGTCGCGACCCCCGGCGGCCGAGGCGAGCCAGGAGGCCCCGTCGGCGGTCACCCGGGCCGTCTGGTGCCGTCCCTCGTCGCCCTCCCGGAGGAACCGGAAGATGTCGTGCGGGGTCTCGTCGCGCAGCCAGGTCGTCATGGAGCAGGTCTACCGGGCGTGACGTCGCGATTGCCGAGTGTTCCCGGAATCCCGGACAGGAGGGGTGGGCGAGGAGTATCGTGCCCCCTCGGCATATGCCAGGGGGGCTTTTTCGGTCAGATGTACGTCTCCGGGCCAGGCGGTGCGGCCTCGCCCGGGAGGGCCGGTCCGACGCGGCTCAGTCCTCCGACGGGCGGCCGTTCGTACGGATCAGGTCCTGGCCGAACTCGATCATCCTCCGGGCGTAGTCCTCGGTCCACTCCGCCCGCTCGGCGACGTCCGCCGCCGTCAGCCGGTCGAACCGGCGCGGATCCGCGAGCTGCGCGGCCGCGATCGCCTGGAACTCGGTCGCCCGGTCCGTCGCCGCCCGGAACGCGAGCGTCAGCTCCGTCGCCCGGGACAGCAGCTCGCGGGGATCCTCTATCGACTCCAGGTCGAAGAAGTGCTCCGGATCGGCGGTCGCCTCGGCAGGCTCGAAGATCAGCGGTGCCGGCCGAAGCCTCCGCTGTGCGCTCCGCTCCGCGGGTTCCGCCATCGTTCTTCTCCTCCTCGCACAGGCACGGCCCGGAGACCCGGGCCACCTTCCATTGTCCCGCGCCCCGCAAGAGCGCGAAGCCTTCCCCGTGCGCCCCGCCCCGCGCGCTGCCCCGTGCGCCCCGCCCCGCGCGCTGCCCCAAGCGCCCCGCCCTACGCGCTGCCGAGGCCGCGCAGGAGCAGGCGCAGGCCGCCGAAGAACTCCTCGTCCGGGCCGATCGCGCGGGCGTCGCGCGCGGTCTCGGCGAGCCGGGGGAAGCGGTCGGCGGGCAGTGCGGCGATGGCCTCCGTGCCCCGGCCGGCGAGCGGCCCGAGGTGTTCGAGCTGGATGGCGCCGGTCACGTACCCGTGGAGCGCGCGCAGGGCGACGACCCGGTTCCCGCCGTCGATCCCCGCCCCGGCGAGGATCCCGAGCACGGTCTCCGACCAGCGCAGGCCGCCGGAGGCCCGGTGCCGGTGGGTGACGGTCAGCGGGATGGCCGCCGGATGCCGCACGACGGCGTCGCGCAACCGCGCCACCATCAGCTCGACGCGGTCGCGCCAGGGGATCTCCGGGGCGGGCGGCGTGGTGTCGACGGCGGCCAGGATCCGCTCGACCACGAGCCCTTCCAGCTCGTCGCGGTCGGCCACGTACCGGTAGAGCCCCATGGTGCTCATGCCGAGCTCCTTGGCGACCGTGCGCATGGAGAGGGCGGCGAGGCCGTCGCGGTCGATGACGGCGAGGGCGGCGGCGGCCGGCTGGTCCGGGGAGAGGGAGCGGGGGCGGGGCATGGTGGTTGACAGCGTACGCCCTACGCCTACGCTGTTAGGAGTACGGCGTACGCCTACGCTTTCGGGGGTACGCCCGTATGCCTCCGTGCCTCCCCGAGGAAGGTGTCCCATGCGCTCAGCCCCGACCCCGCCCCGCACGCACGGCCGTCTGCGGCCCGGCCGGTCCGTCCCCGCCCGGACGCTCGCCGCGGTCCTCGGGCCCCCGCTCACCCTCCCGGACCCCGAGCGCCCCACCCACGTCCAGTTCCGGCGCTTCGCCGGCTGCCCGGTCTGCAACCTGCACCTGCGGTCGGTGGTCCTGCGGCACGAGGAGATCGAACGGGCCGGGATCCGGGAGGTCGTGCTCTTCCACTCGCCGGCCGAGGAACTCCGCGAGCACGTGGAACACCTGCCGTTCCCGGTGGTCGCCGACCCCGACCGGCTGCTGTACGCGGAGTTCGGCGTGGAGTCCCACCGCCGGGCACTGCTCGACCCGCGCGCCTGGCCGGCCATCGTCCGGGCCGTGCTCAGCGGCACCTGGCAGGTCCTCCGCGGCCGGGAACACCTCCCGGCCACCACCCAGCCCGCCGGCCGGCTCGGCCTCCCCGCCGACTTCCTGATCACCCCGGACGGCCGGATCGCCGCCGCGAAGTACGGCGAACACGCCTACGACCAGTGGTCCGTGGACGAACTCCTCACCCACGCGGCCGCGCTCAGGGCGTCCAGCTGACCCGGTGTTCCTCCAGGTGGGAGAGGACCGCGTGGTTCGCCTCCCAGCCGTCGGGGAACGACACCGCGACCCCCAGCCGCACCGGATCCGTCGACGGGTGCTCGTCGAGGAGCTCCGCCACGCCCGCGCGGCACACCACGATGCACGCGTGCCGGTGCCGGGAGGCCAGCACGCACAGCCGGCCGGTCTCCAGGTGGAAGGCGGTCGCGTCCGGGCGGCCCGACAGCGGGTGCAGGACGACCGTCACGTCGTACTCACGGCCCTGGAGCCGGTTCGCGGTGTCCACCGTCACGCCCGCCACGCCCAGGTCCGCGAGCGCCGCCCGGACCGCCGCCGCCTGGTCGCGGTGGGCGGTGCCGACGGCGACACGGTCCGGGGTGAGCGGGACCGCGGTCTCCGAACGCTCCGAGACCGCCGCGCCGCCCCGGTCCAGAAGCCGGCGCACGATCAGGGCGATCGCCCCGACCGCCTCCGGATCGGTGCGCGGGGTGTGCCGGGCCGGGAGTTCCAGCAGGCCCCAGCCGGACTCGGCGGCCTCGTCGAGGACCCGGTCCGTCCCCGAACCGTCCGAGGCCACCCCGAAGGACAGCTTCCGGTCCCCGTGCCCGGTGCCGCTGCGGAACGGCGTGTACGGGTAGAACGCGTCCGACACCAGCGGCGCCGCCGAGGCGGGCAGCCGCCAGGAGACCGGCAGCCGGTGCTGCGGCAGCTCCGGATTGTGCGCGAGCAGCGTGGACACGGCGCTCGCCGACGGGTCGTACGAGAGCCCCGCCCACTGGTCCGCGCCCACCACCGAGAACGGGTCGAGCTGCCCGGGGTCGCCCACGAACAGCGCCCGCTCGAAGAGGCCCGCCACCGCGAGCAGCGCGTCCGAGCGCATCTGGTACGCCTCGTCGACGATCGCGTGCGCCCACGGCTCGACGTTCTTCACGTGCCCCCACTTGGCGGCCGTGGACAGCACGACCGGCAGCCCGGTCAGCTCGCCCGCCTTCGCGGACTTCCGTACGTTGGCCAGGTCGTCGAGCGCCTTGTCGTACGGGTCGGAGTCGCTCGAGTGCAGTCGGCCGACCTCCAGGTCCGGCTCCTTCTCGGCGAGCCGCAGCACCAGGTCGTCCACCTGCGCGTTCGTCTGGGCGACCACCATCAGGGGCCGTCCCGCGGCGGCCAGTTCGAGGGCGGCACGGACCACGAGCGTCGACTTCCCGGCGCCGGGCGGGGAGTCCACGACGACGCCGCGCGCGGTGCCGTGCAGGGTGTCCGCGAGGATGGCGGACGTCGCGCGGGCGGCCTCCGCGGACGGGTCGAACACGGTCACAGGACGTCCTCGGGGGTCACGGCGTCGAACACGGTCACAGGACGTCCTCGGGGGTCACGGTGTCGAACACGGTCACAGGACGTCCTCGGGGGTCGCGGTGTCGAACACGGTCACAGGACGTCCTCGGGGGCCACGGCGTCGAACACGGTCATAGGACGTCCTCGGGGGTCACGGCGTCGGGCAGTTCCACGGCGTCCGTACGCGGCGGGCCGCCGTGCGTCCAGGGCGTCTCCTCCGGGTCCGGCAGCTTCGGCCCCACCCGCTGGTCGTGCTCGAACAGCGTCCAGGCGATCCGCTCGCCCTTCTCCGGCACCGAGCCCTCCGCGGGCTCCTTGGACCGTCCCATCCGGTCCAGGATCCGCAGGAGCAGCGAGCCGTCCTCCTCGAACCGCACCAACTCGGCCGTCTGCGGCTTGCCGTCCAGCGAGCGGTACACCTTCACCCTCTCGCCCAGGTGCGGCCGGTCGTCCGTGCGGACCGTGACCAGCGGGCGCGGCGCGGGCCGCTTCGACTCCGTCCACGCCATCGTCACCTCGACCACCTCGGCCGTGAACGCCTCGCCCGCGAGCCGCCGCCCCGCCAGGACCAGCGGGTCGTCGAGGGCCTCCTGCGCCTCCAGCTGGCCCTGCGCCTGCTCGCGGGCGGCCAGCTTCTGCGCCGCCGTCACCGCGTCGTCCCGGCGCGGCTGCGGAGGCTCGCCGGCCGCGACCCGGTCGCGGTGGCCGGTGAAGGACCAGCGGTCCCGGGTCCAGCGGTCCTCGACCCTGGCGCCCTCCGGCAGCTCCCTCAGCAGCCCGATCGCCTGCCAGACCGCGTCCCAGGTCGGCTTCAGCTGCGAGGCGACGAGCCGGCGCAGCTCCCGCTCGGCCGCGTGCAGCTCGCCGAGGCCGCTGTCCGCCGCCTCGCCGTCCTCGGCCGCGCCGAGCGCCTGCCGGGCCCGGTCGTACCGCTCGATCGCGGGCGCCAGGAGCTTGTTGTCGAAGGCCGGGTCCGTGGCCGGGCCGGCCGGCGGACAGAGCAGCTGCCCCTGGGGGTCACGGCCGACCTCGGCCCGCAGGGCCCCCTCCGGACCCGGCTCGCCGTCGCGCGGGTCGATCCAGGCGAGCAGCGCGCCCAGGTGCTGGTCCTCCAGGGACGACTGGCCGGTCGCCCAGTGCCGGTTGAGGAGGTCCGTCGCGGCGAGCAGCAGCGAGGAGCCGGGCACGCGGGCCCGCTCGCCGAAGTGCGTCAGCCAGCGCCCCAGCAGCGGCACCCGCGGCGGGGCGGGGAACGGCGTCTCCGGGTCCTGCTCGGCCGTCCGCCGGAACCGCGTGGACCGCCCGAGCAGCCGTACGTACTCGATGCCCGCCCGGCTCGGCACGATCAGCTGCGGCGCGTCGGCGCACAGCTCGACCTCGACCTTCACCTTCTTGCCGGTCTCGGGGTCGACCTCGTTCCGTTCGGCCGCCTCGACGACGTCCGTGAACGAGTCGACGTACGGAAGGATCTCCTCGGCCAGGTCGGCGAGGAACGCGAAGCGCAGGTCACGGTCCCGGGGCTGCGACACCACCAGGAGCCTCGGCTCCCCGGGGTCGGTGCCGACGAGGGCGCCCAGCGGGGCGCCCGCCTCACCGGCGGTCGTCAGCGGCACGAGCACGAGCGGCCGCTCCGACAGGCGCCGGTGCCGGACGGTCGCGAGCGGCTGCGCCCGGCCCGACTCGACGGCCTCCATCCGGGCGAGCGTGGAGATCAGCGACATGCCGCCACCCCCGCCAGGGCCTCCTCGCGCAGCGCCCGCGCCCGGCGCAGGGCCGCCACCGCCGGGTCCTCCGGGTCGCCCTCCTCGCCGCGCGCCGCCGCCAGGACCGCGCCGACCGTCGTGAGGCCGCCCAGCTCTCCCCGTACCGAACGGCCCAGGGTCTCCACCGCGCCCGCCTCCCGGGAGCGCGACCGGCAGTGGAAGGCCAGCTCGCAGGCGGCCAGGCACTCCGGCGCGTACTGGTGGGGCACGCACTCCACGGCCGCCGTCAGCTCCTGCGCCGTCCGCTCCACCACGTCGAAGCTGAGGCCCTCCGGCAGGGCCCGCGCGATCTCGTCGATCCGGGTCAGCCGGGCCAGCTGCCGCCGGGTCACCGACCGCTGCTTGCGCACGTCGACCACCGAGGCCGCCGGCACGTTCGAGAAGTCCTTCGGGCAGACGAGGAGCACCGACTGCGCGACCCGCGCCCCCTCCGTACGCGCCGCGACCCGCTCCAGGGCGAGCACGTACACGGCGGCCTGGCGGGCCGCGGCGCCCACCTTCGACGCGTCGGCCGAGCCGTCGATCATCGGGAACGACTTGATCTCCACCACCGTCCACCCGCCGTCGGGGTGCACGACCACCGCGTCCGGCTCCAGATGGACGGGGGAGCCGGCGACCTCCAGGGCGAGCAGCGGATGGTCGAGCAGCGCCCAGGCCCCTGCCGCGGTCGCCTCCCGCAGCGCGAGCGCGGTGCGCGCCACCCGGCCCTCGGGCCCGGCCGCCGCGAGGTCCGGCACGGACACCTCGCCCGGCTCCTCGACGCCGATCAGCCGCAGCAGCTCACGGCCGCCGTCCGCCTTGACCTTCGCCTCGAAGGAGTTGCCCCGGACTATCGCGAACTGCGACTGGCCGAACGGGGCAGGCGAGCCGAGCTTCGCGGCGAGCGCCGACTTGTCGACCCCGGCGCCGTCGAGGATGGCCCGCCGCTTGCAGCCCGGATTGGCGGCGAGCGCGGCCAGCGCCCGCGCGTCCAGCGGACGCGGCACGACGCCCGGTCCGCGCAGCTCAGCGAGCAGCGCTCGACGTGTTGTCTGCGGTGGTGCGGACAGACCGCTGTCCAGGGATGCGCTCACCCGTGGAAGTCTCGCATCCGCCACTGACAACCGGGGGAGCTTCCGCCCTTCCGCGGATCCGGTCGGCGAGCCGCAGCACGTACGGGGCGAGCAGCAGGCCGGCGCCCATCACCGCGGCCCCGGCGACCGCGTCGAGCAGATAGTGATTGGCGGTGCCCATCACGACCAGCGCCGTGACCAGCGGATACGCCAGCCCGAGGGCCTTCGTGAGCGGGGTGCGCCCGTACCGCCACAGCATCACGCCGCACCACAGCGCCCAGCCGACGTGCAGGCTGGGCATCGCCGCGTACTGGTTCGTCATCCCGCCGAGCCCGCGCGGCGCGCTGGCCTCGCCGCCCCACCAGCCGTACGCGCTGAAGTGCGCCATCGTGTCCGTGAAGCCGTGGGCCGCGTCGAGCAGCCGGGGCGGGCAGGTCGGCAGGAGCGTGAAGCCGACGAGACCGAGCAGGGTGGAGACCATCAGCCAGGTCCGGGCGGCCCGGTACTGGGCGGGGCGGCGCCGGAAGAGCCAGATCAGGACCGCCGGGGTCACCAGGTAGTGCAGCGAGGCGTACGCGAAGTCCGCCGGGATCCCGAGCGCGGGGACGCCCGTGAACAGCGGGTTCAGAGCGTGCTCGGCGTCGATCCCGAGGCTCTCCTCGAACCGCAGGATCGCGAGCCCGTGCTCCACGGCCGAGGCCTCGTCGCCCCTCGCCAGGAGCCGCCCGCCCGAGTAGGCCGCGTACACGACGGCGATCAGGGACAGCTCCGCCCACCAGCGTGGCCTGCGCATGAATTGGGTCCCCCCGTCGGTGATCGCCCCGGGGGAGGGACGCCGCACGGCCCCGGGGGGTTGCCCGGAGTCCACCCCGAATTCAGGTCGGCGATGATGGGGAGAGGCACGTCCGCACCCGTGAACCCCTGGAGCGTCTTTCCCATGGCACCGCGCATCCTGCTCGCCCGGCACGGCCAGACCGAGTGGTCACTTCTCGGCCGGCACACCGGCAGGACCGACATACCGCTGCTCGACGAGGGGCGGCGCGGCGCGAAGCTGCTCGGCGAGCGCCTGCACCGGGGTCCCTGGCAGGGGCTGCCCGGTGTCGAGGTGCGCACCAGCCCGCTGGTCCGGGCGAGCGAGACCTGCGAGCTCGCCGGCTTCGGGGACAGGGCCGAGCCCTGGGACGCGCTGATGGAGTGGGACTACGGGGCGTACGAGGGGCTGACCCCGCCCGAGATCCAGAAGATCCAGCCGGGCTGGCTCATCTGGCGCGACGGCGTCCCCGAGGGCGAGACCCTCGGCGAGCTGTCGGACCGGGCCGACGAGATCGTGGAGTGGGCCCGCTCCGCCGACCGCGACGTGCTGGTCTTCGCCCACGGCCACATCCTGCGGTCGATCGGCGCGCGCTGGCTCGGCGAGGACGTCTCCTTCGCCTCCCGCATCCGCCTCGACCCGACGAGCCTCTCGGTCCTCGGCTGGGCGTACGGCGCCCCGGCGGTCGAACGCTGGAACGACACGGGCCACCTGGAGGCGTAGGCCCCGGTCGGCACGAGCAGGCGCCCCGGGTCCGTACGAGCAGGCGCCCCGGTCGGCACGAGCAGGCGCCCCGGGTCCGTACGAGCAGGCGCCCCGGGTCCGTACGAGCCAGGCCCCGGGTCAGCGTGTGGTGGCCAGCACGCGGCTCGTCTCCGACAGCAGGTCGCGGATGCGGGCCGAGGCGATGCCGTCGAGGGAGTCCACGACGCGCCGCGCCTCCGCCGCCGCCTCGTCCGGGCGGCCCGCGTGCGCCAGGGCCTTGGCGAGGTGGGCCCGGTAGAGGGCGAGGTTCCGGGCGAAGTGCGGGTTCTGCAGGACCGCCGCCCGCTGGGCGTGGCGCGCCGCGCGGCCCCAGTCGCCGAGCGCCGCCCAGCACCCGGCCTCCAGGGCCTCCCGCTCCGGCTCGCCGAAGAAGGACATCCACTCGGGGTCGCCCTCGGCCGGGCCCCGGTCGAACCAGCCGTGCGCGCGGCCGAGGGCCTGCTCGCAGGCGGACCGGTCGCCGAGCCCCGCCCACGCGCCCGCCTCACGCAGCGAGAGCAGCGAGAGCAGCCGGGCCGAGTCGAGCGGCTGCGCGGCCCGCAGCCCGGCCTGCGCCGCCCGCACCGCCTCGCGGTGGCGGCCGGTGTCCCGGGCCAGGAACGAGGTGTTGCAGAAGGCGTGCGCCTCCAGGGCCGCGTTCCCCGCCACGCGCGCGGTGGCCAGCGCCTCCGCGTAGTGCGAGCGCGCGTCCTCGTGCCTCCCCGAGTCGTGGGCCAGCCAGCCGACGGAGAGGGAGAGCTCGCCCGCGCCCGCGTGCAGCCGGTCCTCGGTGGAGCGGCGGGTCATGGTGCCGGTGTCGAGGAGCGCGTACGCGGTACGGAGCGGCTGGGCGGCCACCTTGTAGAGCCCGTCGGCGCCGTGCCGGTCGTCCAGCAGCCGGATCCGCCGTACGGCGTCCTCGACGGCCCGCACCTCGGACTCGCCGATCCGGTGGCTGCCGCGGGGGGAGGGGATCGCGACGGCGGGGCCGCCGAGTCCCAGCGAGGCGGCCGCCAGGGTGGCGGAGCCGCTCGTCATGAATGCGCGACGCAGCACGTCGCTCTCCTCATCGTTCCGGGTGGTGATGGCGGCGGGAGGCGCTGCCCCGGCCGGGACGGCCTGCCGCCGGCCGCGCACCGTCTCCCGCGCGGAGAACCCCAGGTCGGAGAGGCTCAGACCGGGGAACATGTGCAGGAAGACCCGCTCGTACGCGTAGTTGGGGCAGCGGATCTCGCCCGCTTCCACGCGCCCGATGTAGCGGGCGTCGCACGCGACCTGTTCGCCGATCTCCCGCGCCGCGCGGCGGACCGCCGCGGCGAACTCCGCCGGCGAATGCTGTCCGCGGAGCCGACGGAAGGCGAGATTGGGAACTGCCCGTGACATCGCCATGGCCGAGCCCTCTCCTGGTGCTGCCGGGTGTCCGGCGGGCATGAACGTACCTGCTGTGACCGGATGCGTACGCTGAGTTTGGCTACAAATCGGATATCTCGCCTGTGATCTGCCATGAACTGCCATCCTTTGCGGCGGCATCCCGCCGTAGCCGTTGACGCGCACGGGCGTTGAACCGTAAGGGAGAGACGGAACGTGTCTCCTCTGGAGCGAGGAGGGGTCCCCATGTCGGAGATCGGTTCGCAGTCGGCCACGCGGCACGTGCCCGCCCCTGAGGCCGTGCGCCACACATCCGCCCCGGAGGCCGTGCGCCAGACGTCCGCCGCGGAGGCCGACGGGCACAGGCCCGCCGCCGGACCCTGGGACCTGGTGACCGTCCCGGTCCGCCAGGGCCTGGAGGCCGTCGACATCCTGCGCCGCGCCGCCGCCCCGGCCGTCGGTCCCGTCGTCCACGACGGCACCTGCGACACCCTCGGCTTCCTGGTGCCCCCGGGCACCGCCGCCGCCTGGGACATGCCGGGCAGCGCCTGTACGAGGACCTCGGGCCGGGGTCTGCGCCTCCCCGAGCTGCCGGAGCTCCCCGAACCGGCGGGCGACGCGCCCCGGCCGGCCGGCTGGCTGCTGCCCCCTGGCGACACGGACCCCGTCACCGACCCCGTCGTCCTGCGCGAGGCGCTCGGCGAGGCGGCCCGTCTCATCGAGGCGGCCGACGGCTGCCACTGAGCTGCTGTCCGGGCTTGCCCGGATAATGGGCCCGTGGCCAGGAACAAACAGCGTGACCGGGCGGCGGCGGCCGTCTCCGTCGTCGAGACCGTCGACGGCGGTCTCGCCGAACTCATACCCGACCGGGAGCGCCCGCGCGCCTGGACGCTGCTCATCGACGGCGCCCCGCAGTCGCACGTCGACCTCGACGACCCGGCCCGCCTCACCTTCGAGTACCAGCGGCGCCTCGGCCACATCGCCGACCTCGCCGCCCCGCCGAACCGGCCGCTCCAGGTCGTGCACCTCGGCGGGGGCGCCTTCACCCTCGCCCGGTACGTCGCCGCGACCCGGCCCCGCTCCACCCAGCAGATCGTGGAGCTCGACGGGCCCCTGGTCCAGCTGGTCCGCCGCGAACTGCCCCTCGACGCGGGGGCCCGCATCCGGGTCCGCTCCACCGACGCCCGCGCGGGGCTCGCCAAGGTCCAGGACGGCTGGGCCGACCTCGTCATCGCCGATGTGTTCAGCGGGGCCCGTACCCCGGCCCATCTGACCAGCACCGAGTTCCTCACCGAGGTACGGCGGGTGCTGGCGCCCGGCGGCTTCTACGCGGCGAACCTCGCCGACGGTCCGCCGCTGACCCATCTGCGCGGCCAGATCGCCACCGCCGCCGCCGTCTTCCCCGAGCTGGCGCTCACCGCCGACCCGACGGTGCTGCGCGGCCGCCGCTTCGGCAACGCCGTCCTGCTCGCCTCGGACCGCGAACTGCCGGTGGCCGAACTGACCCGCCGGGTCGCCACCGACCCGCACCCGGGCCGGGTGGAACACGGCCGGGCCCTCGCCGACTTCGCCGGCGGAGCGTCCCCGGTCGACGACGCCAGCGCCAAGCCCTCGCCCGTACCGCCGGCGTCCGTCTTCCGCTGACCCGGGCGATCAGGTCTGCCGGTCGTCGATCTCCACGCGGGGCGCAGTGTCGTGCCACACGCAGAAGACCGACAGTTCGCGGCCGTCCTTGGTGAAGGTGACCCGGATCCAGGTCGGCTGCTTCCACACCTGCATCTGCCAGCCCGACGCGGGCGTCGCCGAGACCAGTTCGGCCGAGGTCTCGCCGAGGTCGAAGGTGACCCGGCCGCCGTCCACGGGGTAGGTCTTCACGGAGGAGGACTCGTCCGGCAGGGGCGCGGCGGGCGTCTGTGTCGTGGGCGTCGGGCGCCGCGAAGAGGTCGTGGACGGTGTGGCCGGGGCCGTACGGGCCTCGCTCGGCGTGGACTTCGCGGTGGCGGGCGCGGAGGGATCGGCGCTCTCGGGCGGTTGGGTGGAGGAGGTCTGCGGGTCGCCGCCGGACGCGGGCGTGCCGATGGTGGTGCCGGCGGGGAGGGGCAGTGCGAGTGGCGGGTCGTACACCGTGCCGGACAGCACCGTGTGCACTCCCCACCAGGACAGGGTGACCGCCGCGCCGGTGGCGAGCGACCAGGCCAGGGCGTGAACGAGTCCTCTTCGCACCGGGACATAGTGCACCACCCGGATCAGGTCCGTACCGGAGGGTGGACATTGCCCGGGGCCGCACTCGAATGGCGTACGGTGCGGCCCATGGCAAGTGTGCTCGTGGTCGAGGACGACCAGTTCGTGCGCTCCGCCCTGATCCGGCAGCTGTCCGAGGCCTCCCACACCGTACGGAGCGTCGGCACGGCTCTGGAGGCGCTGCGCGAGGTCGCCCATTTCCGCTTCGACGTCGTGATCCTGGACCTCGGTCTGCCCGATCTCGACGGGTCCGAGGCGCTCAAGATGCTGCGCGGGATCACCGACGTCCCGGTGATCATCGCGACCGCCCGGGACGACGAGGCCGAGATCGTACGGCTCCTGCACGCCGGGGCGGACGACTATCTCGTGAAGCCCTTCTCCGTCGAGCACCTCTCGGCCCGGATGGCCGCCGTCCTGCGCCGCTCCCGGGCCGCCGCGGGCGAGCTGCCGCCCTCCCGGGCCGTCCGGGTCGGCGGGCTCACCGTCGACCCGCTGCGCCGTCAGGCCGAGCTCGACGGGACGCCGTTGGACCTGACCCGGCGCGAGTTCGACCTGCTCGCCTTCCTCGCCGGGCGGCCCGGCGTCGTCGTCCCGCGCAAGGAGCTGCTCGCCGAGGTCTGGCAGCAGTCGTACGGGGACGACCAGACCATCGACGTACATTTGTCATGGCTGCGGCGGAAACTGGGTGAAACGGCCGCCCGGCCCCGCTACCTCCACACCCTGCGCGGGGTGGGCGTGAAGCTGGAGCCGCCCCGCGAGCAGGAACCGGGGTCGCAGCCGTGAGATGGGCGCTTGTCAAGGTGTCGCTGGCCGTCACCGCCATGGTCGTCTTCGCCTTCGCCGTCCCCCTCGGGCTCGTCGTCAAGGAGATGGCCCGCGACCGGGCCTTCTCCAACGCCGAACGGCGGGCCGCCGGACTCGCCCCCGTCCTCGCGATCACCACCGACCGGGACGAGCTCGACAAGGCCGTCGCCACCACTGAGGACGGCGCCGCCGGCCGGCTCGCCATCCACCTCCCCGCCGCCGAACCCGGCGGGACCGCCCTGGAGATCGGCACCGGGCGGGCCGACCCGGCGGATCTCGCGGCCACCCGCAGCCTCGGCCGCGCCTCCATCGCCGAGGTGCCCGGCGGCTTCGCGCTGCTCCAGCCCACCGCGCTCAGCAGCGCCCAGGTCGCCGTCGTCGAACTCTTCGTCCCCGAGGGCGAGGTCAGCAACGGCGTCGCCACCGCCTGGCTCGTCCTCGCCGGAGTCGGCATCGCCCTGATCGTCGGCTCCGTCGCCGTCGCCGACCGCCTCGGCGTCC
The DNA here is from genome assembly GCF_043077765.1 of Streptomyces sp. NPDC015661. Lineage (NCBI taxonomy): Bacteria > Bacillati > Actinomycetota > Actinomycetes > Kitasatosporales > Streptomycetaceae > Streptomyces > Streptomyces sp. NPDC015661. The sequence goes on from NZ_JBIBST010000004.1 coordinate 209,110, forward strand.
GCATGGTCCAGCCCGCCCAGCGGCTCGCGGGCGCCGCCCACGACCTCGGCGAGGGCAAGCTCGGCGCCCGCGTCCCGGAGGAGGGGCCGCCCGAACTCAAATCGGCCGCCGTCGCCTTCAACTCGATGGCCGACCAGGTCGTCCAGCTCCTCGCCAACGAGCGCGAGCTGGCCGCCGACCTCTCCCACCGGCTCCGCACCCCGCTGACCGTGCTCCGGCTCAACGCGGCCTCCCTCGGCTCCGGGCCCGCCGCCGAGCAGACCCGCGCGGCCGTCGAACAGCTGGAGCGCGAGGTCGACATCATCATCCGCACCGCCCGCGACGCGAAGCCGCAGACCCAGGCGACGGGACCCGGTGCCGGCTGCGACGCCGCCGAAGTGGTCCGCGAGCGGATGGAGTTCTGGTCGGCGCTCGCCGAGGACGAGGGCCGCCGGGTGCGGGTCGCGGGCGTCGAGCGCCCGGTCCGCATCCCCGTCGCCCGCCCCGAACTCGTCGCCGCACTCGACGCCCTGCTCGGCAACGTCTTCCGCCACACCCCCGAGGGCACCGCCTTCTCCATCGACGTCCACAACGGCGAGGACGCCGTCATCGTCCTCGTCTCCGACGCGGGCCCCGGCATCGCCGACCCCACCGCCGCGCTCGCGCGCGGCGCGGGCAGCGGACGCGACGGCTCCACCGGCCTCGGCCTCGACATCGTGCGCCGCATGGCCGAGTCGACGGGCGGCGACGTCCGCATCGGCCACTCGGTCCTCGGCGGCACCGAGGTACGGATCTGGATCAGCCTCGACGGACGCGGAGCCGGTACGGGTGGAGGCGGAGGCCGTCGCGGCCGCCGCCGCAAGGCCTGACCCACCCGGTCACCGCCCAACCTTTTGCCGTCCCGATGCCTTCCTTAAGCGGAGCCTAAGAATCCCACCCCCGGCCCCCGCCAAGGCATTTGTCCGTTTCCCGCTCGCTAGCGTGCTGCCGCACCCCACCCCCACCCCCGGCACACAGAGGCAGGCACGCGATGGGCAGCAGTTCGCACCGGCGCAGGACGAGCACCCGGACCAAGGCCGTCGGAGCGGTCGTCACCGCGGCCGTCGTCGGCGGCGCCGCCTTCTGGCTCACCGGCACCGCCCAGGCCGCCTCCGTCGGCGCCGCCTACACCCGGACCAGCTCCTGGACCGGCGGCTACACCGGCCAGTACGTCGTCACCAACGAGACCACCACCACCCAGTCCGACTGGACCCTGGAGTTCGACCTCCCGGCCGGCACCACCATCGGCTCCCTCTGGAACGGCGAGCACACCGTCTCCGGCAGCCACGTCACCGTGAAGCCCGCGAGCTGGAACAAGCAGCTGGCGCCCGGCCAGTCCGTCACCGTCGGCTTCGTCACCTCCGCCGCGGGCCAGGCCGGCGACCCCGCCAACTGCCTCATCAACAAGGCGGTCTGCTCCGCCGGAGGCCCCGCCCCCACCCCCAGCGGCCGCCCCACCGACCAGCCCACGCCCACCCCGACGGCCACGGCGACCACCACCCCCAAGCCGACCGCGACCGCCACGGCCACCGCGAGTCCGAAGCCCACCGCCACGGCGACCACGGCCCCCACCCCGACCCCGACCCCCACCACGACCGGCGCCCCCGCCACGGCCGCCAGGTACGCCCCGTACGTCGACACCTCGCTCTACCCGGCGTACGACCTGCTCGCCACCGCCGACGCCACCGGTGTGAAGGAGTTCAACCTCGCCTTCATCACCTCCGGCGGCTCCTGCGCCCCCCTGTGGGGCGGCGTCACCGACCTCGCGAACGACAAGGTCGCGGCCCAGATCGGCGCCCTGCGCGCCAAGGGCGGTGACGTCCGCGTCTCCTTCGGCGGCGCCGCCGGCCACGAGCTGGCCCTGAACTGCTCGACCTCCTCCGCCCTCGCCGCCGCGTACGGCAAGGTCGTCGACCAGTACAAGCTCACCAAGGTCGACTTCGACATCGAGGGCGCGGCCCTGCCGGACACCGCCGCCAACACCCGCCGCTCCCAGGCGATCGCCCAGCTCCAGAAGTCCCACCCCGGCCTGAACGTCTCCTTCACCCTGCCGGTCATGCCCGAAGGCCTCACCCAGCCGGGCGTGGACCTGATCGCCGACGCCAAGCGGAACGGGGTCCGCGTCGACGCCGTCAACATCATGGCGATGGACTACGGCCCCGCGTACAGCGCCGACATGGGCACCTACGCCATCCAGGCCGCGACCGCGACCCAGGCCCAGATCAAGGGCGTCCTCGGCCTCTCCGACGCGGCCGCCTGGAAGGCCGTCGCCGTCACCCCGATGATCGGCGTCAACGACGTCAGCAGCGAGGTCTTCAAGGTCGAGGACGCCACCCAGCTCGTCGACTTCGCGAAGTCCAAGGGCCTCGGCTGGCTCTCCATGTGGTCCTCGACCCGCGACAAGCAGTGCGCGGCCGGCGCCGTGACCTACGCCGACCCCACCTGCTCCTCGATCCTCCAGCAGCCCCTCGCCTTCACGAAGGCCTTCGGCGCGTACAAGTAGGACGCCTACGGGCAACCGGACCCCCGTGTCCCCCCACACCGCGCGCCCCGGTCGGAAACCACCCCACCGCCGACCGGGGCGCGCCCCCCTTTTTCTCCTCTGCGCGGACTCAGACGACGCGCGTGGCCTTCCACTCCTCCGCGTAGTCGTTGAAGATCCCCCGCAGGTGGTGGCCGATCTTCAGGTAGTCCAGGTCGTCGAGGTTGGCGAGGGAGACGCGGACCGACCACTCGGGGCCGTCGAAGCCCCCGCCGTTCAGCAGGACCACGCTCGTCTGCTCGGCGAGCCGGAACAGCGGGTCGACCGGCTCGTAGTTCTTCTCCAGGAAGTCCGCGAAGTCCTTGCCGTGCACCCGCTCCGCCTCGGCGAGGAGGTCGAGCTCGATGTAGTACGCGGCCCGCTGCGGGTCGTCGGCGATCCTCATCCGGGCGCCTTCGAGGAGCAGGTCGAGGCGCTGCCGCACGATGTCCCGGATCTTGTGCTTGTAGGCCTGGCCCTCCTCCAGCATGCCGAAGAGGGAGAAGAGCGTCATCATCACCTGCTGGGGGAGGGAGAGCCCGGCGGTGTGGTTGAGGGCGACCTGGCGGGAGTCGGCCACGAGCCGGTCGATGAAGCGGATCTTCTCCGGTTCCAGGCTGAGGGAGCCGTACCGCAGGTTCAGCCGGTCCTTCTCCGCCCGCGGCAGGTTCGCGAGCATCTCGTCGATGACGTTGTCGTCGTGCAGGCCGATGACGCCGAGCCGGTGGCCGGTGCAGCCGTAGTGCTTGGAGTACGAGTACACGAGCAGCGTGTTGCGCGGGATGTCGGCCGCGAGCGAGCGGAAGCCCTCCACGAAGGTGCCGTAGACGTCGTCCGTGACGACCAGCAGGTTCGGGTTGGGGCCGGCGACGATGTCCTTGATCTGCTGCGCGACGCGCTCGCTCATCGCCAGGGAGGGAGGATTGGACGGGTTGACGACGCAGACCAGCCTGACCGACGGGTCGGCCAGCTTCGCGACCTCCTCGGCCGGGTAGCGCCACTCGCGGACACCGGTCTCCGCGAAGAGGCTCGCGTTGACGGTGACGACGTCGAACTCGTACGTGTCGAGCTCGGGGATCTCGATGTACGGGGTGAAGACCGGCACCATCAGCGCGATCCGGTCGCCCTTCCTCAGGATCCCGTTCTTCATCAGGGAGTCGAAGATGTAGCACATCGCGGCCGTGCCGCCCTCGGTCGCGAACAGCGACAGGTTCCCGGCCGGCGGGCGCCCGTCGAACATCTCGTCGTGGACGTAGCCGCGGACGATCTGCTCGGCGTGGGTGAGCATCCGGTCCGGCACGGGGTAGTTGTCGCCGATCGTGCTGTCGGTCAGCTCGTGCACGAACGCGTCCTTGTCGAAGCCGAAGCGTTCCACCGCGTACTCCACGCAGTCCCGCAGCAGCTCGATGCCCGGCAGGTCCGGGTGGCGGCGCACGAAGGTGTCGAAGCGCTCGGCGGAGCCGGGGAGCTCGGGCATGCCGCCGAGGTTGTCGGCGGTCCAGACCCGGCGCGACTCGGAGAGCGCGAAGTGGCCGAGCGCGTAGAACGCCTCGCGGGGACCGGTGGCGACCCAGTTGGGGTTCCCGCGGCCCGCGTTGAGCATCTGCGCCTGCGACTTCTCCTTCTGGCCCGGCTTGTCCGCCTGCGCGGCCTGCGCGAGCTGGATGAACTTGTCCTTCAGCTCGAACGGCGAAAGCTGCGCGAAGGACTGGATCTCCTGGCGGGTGAACGTGGTCTTGGGCATGCGCGTGTCCTTACGTACGTCAGTGGTTGAGGATGACGATCACGGCGCCCCAGATGGTCAGCAGGACGTTGCCCACCGCGTAGGGGATGGTGTAGCCGAGCGTCGGGATCTGGGACTTGGACTGCTCGTTGATCGCGCCGATCGCCGCGGTCGTCGTCTGGCCGCCCGCCAGGACGCCCATCAGGATCGGGAAGCGGATCTTCTGCACGTAGTGGCCGTACAGGAAGCCCACGATCAGCGGCACCACCGTTGCCACCGCGCCCCAGACGAGCAGCCCCCAGCCGGCCGTCGACAGACCGCTGGTGAAGCTGGGCCCGGCGTTGATGCCGACGACCGCGACGAAGAGGCAGAGCCCCAGGGTGTCCATGAACCACTGGGCGCCGGGCGGCACATTGCCGTACGTCGGGTACTTGCCGCGGATCCAGCCGAAGACCAGACCCATGATCAGCGCGCCGCCCGAGGTGGACAGCGAGATCGGGACGCCCGAGACGGTGAGGGCCGGGATGCCGATGCAGCCGCCGAGGAAGATCCCGAGCCCCACCCACAGCATGTCGGTGGCGAACGAGGTCGGCACCGGCTTGCCGATCGCCTTGCCCGCCGGGTCCACGAGCCGCTTCGGACCGGTCAGGATCACCGTGTCGCCGCGCTCCAGCTTCGTCGAGAGCCGGTACGGGTACTCCGCGCCCGAGCGGTAGATCTTGTCGATGTACACCCCGACCATGAACGGCTCACGGCGCAGCTCCGCGACCGTACGGCCCAGGTGCGCCTTCTCCGAGGCGACCACGTGCAGGGACTCGGTCTGGTAGCCGAGCAGCTCGACGTCGTCGGTCTCGGGCCCGATGTGGGTGCGGGCGTCGAAGTCGATCAGCGAGCCGCGCAGGGCGCTGACCGCGAGCACGTCGCCCGAGCGCAGCACCGTCTGCTGGCTGGGCGCGAGGATCTGCCCCTCGCGCCGCACCCGGGTGATGTAGATCCGGTGCCCGAGCTCCTTCTGCTGGTTCTCGAAGTCGTCGATGGTCCGGCCGACGAGCGGGGAGTGGTCCATCTCGTACGCGCGGAGGACGACCTCGTAGTAGCCCTCGGCCAGGTCGGGGTTGTCGCCGGGCGCGTCCAGCTCCTTCGCCATCTGCGCCGACTCGGCGGCCAGGTCCCGCTTGTAGAGCTTGGGCAGGACGTTGGCGAGGAGCATCGCGCAGAGGATCGTGCCCAGCGGGTACGTGACGGCGTAGCCGATCGCGACCAGGTTCTCCTCGTTCTTCATCTGGTCGGCGGAGAGCCCCGGCAGGTTGCCGATGGCGTCCTGGGCGACACCGATGACGGCGGACTGGGTGAGCGCGCCGCCGAGGAGGCCGGCCGAGAGTCCGGGGCCGTACCCGAGCATCACGGCGAAGCCCCAGGAGACGAGGAGGCCCGTCACACAGACCACGACCGCGTTGACGACCTGCGGCAGGCCGTCCTTCTTCAGGCCCCGGAAGAACTGGGGACCGACCTTGTAGCCGAGGGCGAAGAGGAACATGGTGAAGAAGAGGTTCTTCACCGTGCCGTCGATCGTGACCTTGAACTGGGCTCCGAGCAGCAGACCGGCCACCAGACAGCCGGTGACGGCGCCGAGCGCGATCGCCTTGTAGCGGAGCTTGCCGAAGAGGAAGCCGAGCGCCACGGTGATGAAGATCAGCAGCTCGGGGTGGGGCTGGAAGATGTTCCGGTTGAGGAAATCGATCATGGCGGCTCCTCACGCCCCCAGGATGCCGACGAGCAGCGGGCCGGTCAGCGGGAGCAGGAAGTTCGAGAGCGTGTACGTGACCGTGTAGCCGAGCATCGGGACCGAGCTCTGGGCGACCTGCGTCACCGAGGTGATCGCCGGGGTCGAGCACTGCTGGCCCGCGATGGCGCCGATGAGCAGCGGCTTCTCGATGTTCAGCAGCTTGCGGCCGATGATCAGCGAGATCGTCGCCGGCACCAGGACCATGGCGATCCCCGCGAACGGCAGCAACGCCCCGTACTCCTTGAGCAGCGGCCAGGCCTGCGGGCCCGACACCAGGCCCGTGCAGGCGATGAAGATGGCGAGGCCCATGTCCTTGAGGGTGGTGGCGGCCTGCGGGGGGAAGGCGCCGAAGGTCTGGCTGCGGGAGCGGAACCAGCCGAAGAGCAGCCCCGAGATCAGACAGCCGCCGCCCGTGCCGAGCGACATGGGGACGCCGCCGAACGTGACCACGACCTGGCCGAGGAGCGAGCCGCAGACGATGCCGAAGCCCAGATAGATGAAGTCGGTGGCGTCGTTCTTCACGGTCGCGCCGACCTTCGCAGCCAGCCTGCCGAGGCCGGAGCGGGCGCCGACCAGGGTGAGCACGTCACCGCGGTGCACGACCGTCTCGGGGGTCGCGGGCAGATGCTGCTCGTTGCGGAGCACGTCCGTCACGTACACCCCGCCGGAGGAGAACTCCGGGTGCTCCTTGGTGAGGGTGTCGATGGACTTGCCGGCCACCGTCTTGTCCGTCAGGGAGACCTGGGTGGTGGCGAGCGGGGTGTCGAGGCCGGGGATCGCCGGGGTCTCGGGACCGACGCGCCGCCCCGCGTCGATGATGTTGGAGCGCCGGCCCACCATCAGGACCAGGTCGGAGAGGGTCAGCTCGAAGTCCGGCGGGGGAGGGGAAAGGACCCTGGTGCCCCGCTTCACCGCCTCGACGGTGACCCGGCTGCCGTTCTGCCGCTCCACCTGGGAGACGGTGGCGCCGTCCGCGAGCGTGACCAGGAACGTCCGGCCGACCATGCCGGGGAGCGCCTCGCGCTCGTCGGCCTCCAGGCCGCCGCCGGAGCCGCGCATCTTCTCCCACAGCGCGCGGGAGGCGTCGCGGAGGTTGATCCGCAGCAGCATCGGCATGATCTGGCTGGTGTAGATGACGATGGTGACGAGGCCGAAGAGGTAGCAGACCGTGTAGGCGGTGGCGACGTGCCCCTGGTACTCGGTGATCTGCTGCTGCGTCAGGTCGGAGAGCTTGCCGATGGCCTCGGTGGCCGTGCCGACGACCGCGGACTCGGTGGCGGCGCCGGCGAGGATGCCGGCGGCGGTGCCGACGTCGAGGTCGAAGGCCTTGGCGAGCCCGAGGGCGATGCCGACGACGCAGACGACCTCGATGAGGCAGAGGGCGAAGTAGCGCAGGCTCTTCCTGTTGAGGTTGGCGAAGAACTGCGGACCCGCCAGATAGCCGAGCGAGAAGATGAAGAGCGCGAAGAAGATCGTCTTCACGTCGTCGGAGACGGTGACCTTCGTCCAGGCGCCGAGGAGCAGCGCGACGATCAGGGTGCCGCAGATGCCGCCGAGCGTGATGGGCCCGACGCGGACCTTGCCGAGGAGGTAGCCGGCGGCGAGGCAGAGGAAGAGGGCGAGTTCGGGGTGGTCACGCAGGACTCCCACGCGGCCTCACCCAGCCCAATGGGTGTGAATAGTAAGAATGTGGGACATAAGGGGAAGCTAACAGCGGGTCGGCTGGAGTGGATCATCGCCTCGCCCGTACGGGTGAAGTCCGGGAGCGCTCCCAGAGCAGCGGAAAAAGACTCAGGCCCCGGTTCTTTCGAACCGGGGCCTGAGCCATCAGGGTGAGTAACGGGACTCGAACCCGCGACATCCTGGACCACAACCAGGTGCTCTACCAGCTGAGCTATACCCACCACGACCGGCGGTTTTCCCGAAGGTTTCCCCGACCGGCCGAGAAGAAGTCTACAGGGTTCCGAGGGGTGCTCGCGCACGCATTGTTCGGCGGGCGCGAGCGGGCCCCTTCGTGCGGCTGTTCGGCCGACTATTCGGCGGGGAGGACGTGACGCGCCGCGATCCGCTTCGCGGTCTCCGAGTCCGGGCCGGGCTGCGGGACGAAGATCGCCTCGCGGTAGTAGCGCAGCTCGGCGATGGACTCGCGGATGTCGGCGAGCGCCCGGTGGTTGCCGTTCTTCTCCGGACTGTTGAAGTACGCCCTCGGGTACCAGCGGCGGGCCAGCTCCTTGACCGAGGAGACATCGACGATCCGGTAGTGCAGGTGGCTCTCCAGCGCGGGCATGTCGCGCGTGAGGAAGCCGCGGTCCGTGGAGACCGAGTTCCCGCACAGCGGCGCCTTGCCCGGCTCCTTGACGTGCTCGCGGATGTACGCGAGGACCTGGGCCTCCGCGTCCGCGAGCGTCGTGCCGTCGGCGAGCGCGTCGAGCAGCCCCGAGGCCGTGTGCATCTGGCGCACGATCTCCGGCATGGTCTCCAGGGCCGCGTCCGGCGGGCGGATCACGATGTCCACCCCGTCGCCGAGCACGTTCAGTTCCGAGTCGGTGACCAGCGCGGCCACCTCGATGAGTGCGTCGTCCGTCAGCGAGAGCCCGGTCATCTCGCAGTCGATCCACACCATGCGATCGTTCATGCGTCCTACCTTAGGGGCTCCCGCCCCAGGGGGTGTCGTGCCGATCGGGCCGGGCTCGCGGCGTCCGGCACCGTGCCTCAGACGCCGCTCCCTGATCCGGGCCGATCGACAAGGCACCCCCTGGCCCGAGCAGGCCGACGGGCCCCCGGGGGAGGTGTCCCCGAGGGCCCGTCGGTCCTGCATCGCACCGCTTGTGGCGGCGGCGGTCTTGTTACGGCGCGCTGCGCTGGCCCGGCAGGGCCGGGCGGCCCGGCGCGTACGCGTCCGACTGCGGCTTGCCCGGCTCCAGCGGCCTGCGGAGCCCCACGGAGCCCTGGGCGGGCACCGCCGGTTCCAGCACCGCCGTACCGGCCTCACCCTGCGGCCGCCGGGCGCGGTACGCCGCGCGGTAGGCGGCCGGCGAGGAGCCCAGCTGGCGCCGGAAGTGGCCGCGCAGCGCCACCGGCGAGCGGAAGCCGCACCGGCCGGCGACCTCGTCGACCGAGTAGTCGGAGGTCTCCAGGAGCCGCTGCGCCTGCAGCACCCGCTGGGTGATCAGCCACTGGAGCGGGGCGGAGCCCGTCAGCGAGCGGAACCGGCGGTCGAAGGTCCGCCGTGACATGTAGGCGCGCGCGGCGAGCGTCTCCACGTCGAACTGCTCGTGGAGGTGCTCCAGCGCCCAGGCGACGACCTCGGCCAGCGGGTCGGCGCCGATCTCTTCGGGTAAAGACCTGTCGAGGTAGCGCTCCTGACCGCCGCTGCGCCGCGGCGGGACGACCAGCCGGCGCGCCAGCGCGCCCGCGGCCTCGGTGCCGTGGTCGGTCCGCACGATGTGCAGACACAGATCGATTCCGGCCGCGGTGCCGGCGGAGGTCAGCACGTCCCCGTCGTCGACGAAGAGCTCCCGCGGGTCCACGTGGACCGACGGGTAGCGCTTGGCGAGCGTCGGCGCGTACATCCAGTGCGTGGTCGCCGGGCGGCCGTCGAGCAGTCCGGCCGCGGCCAGGACGAACGCCCCGGTGCACAGCCCGACGATCCTGGCCCCCTCCTCGTGCGCACGGCGCAGCGCTTCGAGCGCCTCCGGCGGCGGCGGCGAGGTGATCGACCGCCAGGCCGGGACGACGACGGTGCCCGCCCGGCCGATGGCCTCCAGGCCGTACGGCGCGGTGAGTTCGAGCCCACCGGTGGTCCGCAGCGGGCCCTCCTCGCCGGCGCAGACGAGCAGCCGGTAGCGGGGCACCCCGGCGTCCTGCCGGTCGATGCCGAACACGGAGAGCGGGATGGAGCTCTCGAAGATGGGGCCGCCGCTGAACAGCAGCACCGCGACGACTTCGCGACGGCGGCGCCCGGACAGCTTCCGTGCGACCTCCGGTGCGGCGGAGTCCTGGCTCATGACGCTAAGCCCCCCTCGGTGTTCGCGTCTCCCTGGTCGTGTCGCTCCTGCACGTTTCCCCTCGGTTTTGCACGAGACCCCAGTCTTCGGTACCCATGATCGAATCTACTGTGTCCCGTGGCGCCGGCGTGACAAGTTCTCCATCCGGTGGATTGTCGACAAGGCAACTTGGCGTGAAGCGATCGATCGCGAAGTCTTGCGTCCGACGGCCGCCGAGGGAAGGGCGGTACGGTCAACGCCCCCGTACGCGGGGGGTGTGGACCCCCGGGACAAGGCTTTCGCCGCCTCCGGAGCCGGGGTTGGCCAACCGTTCCGCCAAGGACTCGCCGGCGGCCGGAAGTTGGCTGAAAACATATGGGGTCGGGTGTACGAACCTGTCAACTCGAAGGGGGGCGGGGGCGGCTCCGGGCCCCTCCGGGGCTAGTTCCGGCGCCTCGGGCGGACCGTCTCCGTGTGCAGTCCGCGCTCCGAGCGGCGCAGCAGCAGCCGGCAGGCCGCCGTCACCGACACGAGTCCGAGCGCGGTCCCGGCGGCGCCGCCGAGCGAGGTGCCGTAGACGACGAGCACCACGGGGACCAGTACACAGCAGAAGGCCGCCCAGCGGACCACGTCACCGGCCTGCTCCGCCGCGCCCGTGCCCGCCTCCGTGCCCGGCTCCGGGTCGGCGCCGGCGGCCGGCGGGAGGGCGGGCGCCCGTCGGCGGCCGCGGGGCGCGCCGAGCGCGGGGGCGGGGGTGGGAGTGGGGACGGCGGAGGTCTGGCCGGCGGCGGTCGATGGTGCGGGCACGGGCGGTCTCCCTGCGACGGTGGGACGGGTCTGCGGCGATGGCGGGGTGGCGGTCTGCGGTGGTGGTGGGGCGGGTCTGTGGCGGCGGCGGGGCGGCGGTCCGCGGTGGTGGTGGGGCGGGCCTGTGGTGGTGGGGCGGGCCTGTGGTGGTGGGGCGGCGGTCCGCGGTGGTGGCGGAGCGGGTCTGTGGTGGCGGTGGGCCGGACCTGTGGCAACGAGGAGCGGAACGTTCCGGTCACTCTCGGCGACGTCCGTTTGGCCCCCGTACGGACGCCTGTAAGGCACATCCGGCATTGCCAGATCCCGAACCGCTCGTGCATGCTCCCTGGAACGCCGCGCGCGAGCGGCGGGCACGCCAGGAGTGGCACGGCGGGCTCTGGGCAGGAGAGGAGTGGCGCCGTACCCTTGGGGGTATGGGCTTGGGAAGATGATTCCCGGACACAGCTCCGCCGTCACCCGTCGTTCGTCCCCTCCTTTCCCCGTCCCTTCCCACGAGGACCCTCTTCGCCGAGACACCGATGGCCGGTCACGAATTCCCCGAACCCGCGGACCGCAAGCGCGTCGCCGATTCCACGGTCGACCCCCTGGCGGTAGAACAGCCACGTCATGCCTGCGACCCGGCCTTCCGGCACGGGGTGGTCGTCGGCTTCGACGGCTCGACGTCCAGTGAGCGCGCCCTCGCGTACGCCATCGGCATGGCCCGCCGCTCCGGATCGGGCCTGATCATCGTGCATGTGGCCAACCGGCTGCCCACCACGGTGTGGGCCGGCTGCGAGCCCCCGGTCTTCGTCGACGTCCCGGACCACCGCACCGAGGTCCTCGGTCTGGAGCTGGCCTGCGCCGATCACCTCTCCGAGGTGCCGTGGATCCTGGTCGAGCGCGGCGGGGACATCTGTCACGAGCTGGAGGAGGTCGGCCGGGAGTACTCGGCCGACGCGATCGTGGTCGGCTCCACGCACGGGATCGTCGGCCGGATCTTCGGCTCGGTCGCGGGCCGCCTCGCGCGCCGCGCCCAGCGGCCCGTCATCGTCATCCCGTAACCCCACGGGTCCCCACGGTCCGTCAGGTCTCTCCCTCAACTGCCGTCATCCGGCCATAATTTCGGCCTTCCTCAGGTGAATTGTGCGCTTGTGAAGGGTACATAAAGCTCACGGAACACAGCAGCTCACGCAGGACAACTGCACACCTGAAGGGAGCCCGCCGTGAACAACGAAGTCGCCGCGGGAAACACCACCTCCACGCTCGGCCACCTGGCACTCGGACTGACCCTGCTGGCCTTCGGCCTGGGCGGAACCGGTGTCATCGACAACGTCGCGGCAGCGGATGCCGCGGGTCTCGCCACCTGGGTCGGCGGCGTGACGCTCTTCCTCGTCGGACTGCTCGCCCTGCGCGCGGGCGACAAGGGCGAAGGCACGGCGTACGCGGCGCTCGGCGCCTTCTGGTTCACCTGGGGCAGCGGGGCCGGCGGGCACGCCTCGGCCGACGCCATGGGGCTCTTCCTGCTCCTGTGGGCGCTCCTCGCGCTCACGCTGACCATGGCCGCCGCGGGCAGCGGACTCTTCGGACAGGGCGTGTACGGGCTGCTGTTCGTCGCGCTGCTGCTGCTCGGCATCGGCGCCCTCGCCGACAACGGCGGCCTCGGGAAGGCGGGCGGCTGGGTGGCCGCCGTCGCGGGTCTGGTCGCCTGGTACGGCGCCACGGCCGCGGTCGCCGGCTGGCCGACGGCCCTGCGCCGCGCGGCCGGCGGTGCCCCGGCCGCGGGCTGATCCCCGCGGAAAGCACAGCGGTCCCCGTGCACGGGAGGTGTGTGCACGGGGACCGCTGCCGTGTCCGGCCGAGGCTCCGGGGGACAGGCCCGGAGGGGTGCGGCGTCAGGGGGACAGGCCCGGACACCGCACCTCGGCCGCGACGGCTGGGGGGACCTACTCGACGGTGACGGACTTCGCCAGGTTGCGCGGCTTGTCGATGTCACGGCCCATGGCGAGCGCCGTGTGGTAGGCGAGGAGCTGGAGCGGGATGCCCATGAGGATCGGGTCCAGCTCGTCCTCGTTCTTCGGGACGACGATGGTGTGGTCGGCCTTGGCCTGCGGCTGGTGGGCGACCGCGAGGATGCGGCCGCTGCGGGCCTTGATCTCCTCCAGGGCGGCGCGGTTCTTCTCGAGCAGGTCGTCGTCGGGGACGATCGCGACGGTCGGCAGGGCCGGCTCGATGAGGGCGAGCGGGCCGTGCTTCAGCTCGGAGGCCGGGTACGCCTCGGCGTGGATGTAGGAGATCTCCTTCAGCTTGAGGGAGGCCTCCAGGGCGACGGGGTAGCCGCGCACACGGCCGATGAACATCATCGACTGGGCGCCGGCGTACTCCGCGGCGATCTCCTTGATCTGCTCCTCGGTCTTGAGGATCTCCTCGATCTGCGCGGGCAGCTTGCGCAGGCCCTCGATGATCCGCTTGCCGTCGGTGACGGACAGGTCGCGGATGCGGCCCAGGTGCAGGGCGAGCAGCGCGAAGGCGGTGACCGTGTTGGTGAAGCACTTGGTGGAGACGACGCAGACCTCGGGGCCGGCGTGGACGTACACGCCGCCGTCGGCCTCGCGGGCGATGGCGGAGCCGACGACGTTGACGACGCCGAGGACGCGGGCGCCCTTCCGCTTGAGCTCCTGGACGGCGGCGAGCACGTCGTAGGTCTCACCGGACTGGGAGACGGCGATGTAGAGGGTGTCGGGGTCCACGACCGGGTTGCGGTAGCGGAACTCCGAGGCCGGCTCGGCGTCGGCGGGGATGCGGGCCATGGACTCGATGAGCCCGGCGCCGATGAGACCGGCGTGGTACGAGGTGCCGCAGCCGAGGATCTTGATGCGGCGGATGGTGCGGGCCTCGCGCGGGTCCAGGTTCAGGCCGCCCAGGTGCACGGTGGAGAAGCGGTCGTCGATCCGGCCGCGCAGCACGCGGTCGACCGCGTCGGGCTGCTCGGAGATCTCCTTGTGCATGAAGGTGTCGTGGCCGCCCATGTCGTAGGAGGCGGCCTCCCACTCGACGGTCTCGGGGGTGGCCGTGGTGGAGGCGCCCGAGGTCGTGTAGGTGCGGAAGTCGTCGGCCTTGAGGGTGGCCATCTCGCCGTCGTCGAGGGTGACGACCTGGCGGGTGTGGGCGATCAGGGCGGCGACGTCGGAGGCGACGAGCATCTCCTTCTCGCCGATGCCGAGGATGACCGGGGAGCCGTTGCGGGCCACCACGATGCGGTCGTTGAAGTCGGCGTGCATCACGGCGATGCCGTAGGTGCCCTCGATGACCTTGAGCGCCTCGCGGACCTTCTCCTCGAGGGTCTCGGCCTGGGAGCGGGCGATGAGGTGGGTGATGACCTCGGTGTCCGTCTCGGAGGCGAAGACGACGCCGTCGGCCTCCAGCTTGGCGCGGAGCTCCTGGGCGTTGTCCACGATGCCGTTGTGGACGACCGCGACCTTGTTCTCGGGGTCGAGGTGCGGGTGCGAGTTGATGTCGCTCGGGGCGCCGTGGGTGGCCCAGCGGGTGTGCGCGATGCCGGTGGTGCCGGTGAAGCGCTTGGGGACCTTGGCCTCCAGGTCACGGACGCGGCCCTTGGCCTTCACCATCTTCAGGCCGGTGGCCTTCGGGCTGGTGACGACCATGCCGGCCGAGTCGTAGCCGCGGTACTCCAGGCGGGCCAGGCCCTCCAGGAGCAGCGGGGCGACGTCGCGCTTACCGATGTAACCGACAATTCCGCACATAAAGGTGAAACCCCTCCAGGTTGGTGGATGTACTCGGACGTACGGAGCTCAGCCGTAGACGATCCGGCGCAGCTGCCGGAGCGAGAGCTCCGGTGGCGCCACCGCCCGGTGCGGCAGCTCCGCCGCGATCCGTTCGAAGATCTCGGCGTTCACGGCGCCGCCGGACTGCAGTTCGCGGTGACGGCGGCGGACGAACTCCTCGGTCGTCTCGTCGAAGTACGCCAGCACGTCGAGCACCACCCGGGCGGCCTCACCGCGCTGGAGCGCGGTGCTGCGGACCAGGTGGTCGATGAGGTCGTCGTGCGACGGGCGGCGTTCGAGCACCCGTGAATACTGAGGGGTCCCCCCTGCCCTACGCAAGAATCCTGCCCGAATTCGGGCAAGCTTGCCAGGGTCCATACAAAGAACCGCCCTGTTGGTCCAGACCTTGACCCGGAGTAGGGGTCGCGGTACGCATGGTGGCCGAGGGGATATACAGAACGACGGACGTGTAGATCTCACCCGAAGGGGAGCCCGCCTGTGAGACAGCGCCTGACGATTCCACGCCTGATCGGATCCCTGCTCCTGTTCGCCACCGCCGGAGTCGGCTGCGGCGAGGCCGCCGCCGACAGCGACAGCGCCGACGGCAAGGCGCCCGGCCGGGCCGCCGCCGAGCCCGAGGTGCGCCCGCTCGGCCGGATCGTGCCCGTACCCGCCTCCGTCACCCCCGAGGGCGAGCCCTACACCCTCACCACCACCACCCGCATCGGCGTCGACGAGACCTCCGGCGAGTCCCGGGCCATCGGCCGCTACCTCGCCGGACTCCTCCGCCCCGCCACCGGCTTCCCGCTGCCCGTCGTCGACGACAGCGCCGCCGGACGCGGCATCCGGCTCCGCCTCGACCCCGACGAGACCGCCCTCGGCGAGGAGGGCTACCGGCTCCGCTCCGCACCCGAGGGCCTCACCCTCACCGCCCGCGAACCCGCCGGCCTCTTCCGGGGCGTCCAGACCCTCCGCCAGCAGCTGCCCTCCGCCGTCGAACACAAGAGCGTCCAGCCCGGCCCCTGGAAGATCGCCGGCGGCACCGTCACCGACACCCCGCGCTACGCCTACCGGGGCGCCATGCTCGACGTCGCCCGCCACTTCTTCACCGTCGACGAGGTGAAGCGGTACATCGACCAGCTCGCCCTCTACAAGGTGAACACCCTCCACCTGCACCTCTCCGACGACCAGGGCTGGCGCATCGCCGTCGACTCCTGGCCCCGGCTCACCACCTACGGCGGCTCCACCGAGGTCGGCGGCGGCCCCGGCGGCTTCTACACCAAGGCCCAGTACCAGGAGATCGTGGAGTACGCCGCCTCCCGCTACCAGGAGGTGGTCCCCGAGATCGACATGCCGGGCCACACCAACGCCGCGCTCGCGTCCTACGCCGACCTGACCTGCGACGGCGTTGCCCCGCCGCTCTACACGGGCACCAAGGTCGGCTTCAGCTCCCTGTGCGTGCCGAAGCCCGTCACGTACGACTTCGTGGACGACGTGATCCGCGAGATCGCCGCCCTCACCCCCGGCCGCTACCTCCACATCGGCGGCGACGAGGCCCACTCCACCAGCCACGAGGACTACGTGGCCTTCATGGACAAGGTCCAGCCGATCGTCGCCAAGTACGGCAAGACCGTCGTCGGCTGGCACCAGCTGACCGGCGCCACCCCCGCGAAGGGCGCCCTCGTCCAGTACTGGGGCCTCGACCGCACCCCCGCCGCCGAGAAGGAACGGGTCGCGGCCGCCGCCCGCAACGGCACCGGCCTGATCCTCTCGCCCGCGGACCGCACCTACCTCGACATGAAGTACACCAAGGACACCCCCCTCGGCCTGGCCTGGGCCGGCTACGTCGAGGTCCGCAGGTCGTACGACTGGAACCCGGCGACCTACCTGGCGGGCGCCCCGGAGAGCGCCGTCCGCGGCGTCGAGGCCCCCCTGTGGACCGAGACCCTCGCCTCCACCGGAGACCTCGACGTCATGGCCTTCCCGCGGCTCCCGGGCGTGGCGGAACTGGGCTGGTCCCCGGCCTCCACCCACGACTGGGACACCTACAAGGAACGCCTGGCGGAACAGGCCCCGAGGTTCGACGCCCTCGGCATCCCGTACTACCGCTCACCGCAGGTGCCCTGGCCGGCGGAGTAGCAGCCGGTACGCAGACGCGAAGCTGTTGGCCAACGCCCTGGACGGCTGAGACGACGACGGGCCCCGGCGGAGGACCGTACTCCGCCGGGGCCCGTGTCGGTTCCGGGAGGGTCAGGCGAAGCGGGCGATCGGGTTCACCAGGTCGCCGACCAGCTGGAGGGCCGCCGACGGGTCCGCCAGGTCGACCATCTGCTTGTTGTTGCGGAGCTGGAGGCGGTTCAGGGCCGACAGCGCGAAGGTCTCCGCGAACATGTCGTACTGGGCGAAGCGGTCCGACAGGGCCGGGTTCGCGCGCTGGTAGCCCTTCACGCACTCCGCCACCGTGCGCCAGAAGTCGTCCTCGTCCAGGACGCCCTCCGCCGCCAGGGTCGCGCCCAGGAAGCGGAAGAAGCAGTCGAAGACGTCCGTGAACACCGAGAGGACCTTCATGTCCTCCGGGACCTCGGCGCGGATGCGCTCCACCGCCGGCGGGAGGACCGCCGACGGGTCCATCACGCAGATCTCCTCCGCGATGTCCTTGAAGACCGCCCGGGCCACCGCGCCCCGCTCGTCCAGGACGAGGATCACGTTCTCGCCGTGCGGCATGTAGACCAGGTCGTACGCGTAGAAGCAGTGCAGGATCGGCAGCAGGTACGCGTCCAGGTACCGGCGGAGCCACGCCGTCGGCTCCAGGCCCGACTCCTTGACCAGCGCACCCGCGAACGACGCCCCCGTGTGGTCCACGTGCAGCAGCGAGGCCATCGTCGCCAGGCGCTCCCCCTCGGCGAGGGTCGGCACCGGGGACTCGCGCCAGAGCGCGGCCAGCATCTTGCGGTAGGGGGAGTAGCGGTCGGTGGCGGCCTCGTACTCCAGGTGCCGGTAGCCGATCGCCGCCCGCTCGCGGATGATCGAGAAGCGGGCCGCCTTCAGCGTGGCGTCCGACTCGATCAGACCGTGGAGCCAGTCGTTGATCGCCGGAGTGGCCTCCATGTACGCGGCCGAAAGGCCCCGCATGAAGCCCATGTTGAGGACGGAGAGGGCCGTCTTCACGTAGTGCTTCGCCGGGTCCGATGCGTTGAAGAAGGTACGGATCGACTGCTGCGCCAGGTACGCGTCGTCGCCCTCGCCCAGGTACACCAGGCGCTGCTGCGCGACCTCGGCGGCGAAGGTGACGGAGAGCTTGTTCCACCACTGCCAGGGGTGGGCCGGCACGAGGAGGTAGTCCGCCGGGTCCAGGCCCCGGGCGGCCAGGGTCGCGGCGAACCGGTCCACCGCCACGTCGCCCAGCTCGGCACGGATGAACGACTCGTACGCGATGTCCGCGCCCGCCGTGAACGTGGTCCGGTCGCGGTGCGCGGCCAGCCAGATCAGATGGATCTCGCTCGCGGTCTCGGGGGCGTACGCGCGGTACTCGTCGACTCCGAAGCCCAGTCGGCCGTTGTTGGCCACGAAGCAGGGGTGGCCCTCGGTCATCCCGGTCTCGATCGCCTGGAAGCCGGCGCGGGCCAGCTCGGCGGAGGTCACGGGCGGCTTCGTCGCCTTGTAGGCGGTACCGGCCAGGGTGGAGGAGATCTCCTCCAGGTAGACCGGCAGGATCTCGTCGCTCAGGCCGAGGGAGCCGCGGAGTTCGGTGATGAATGCCAGGGCGTCCAGGGGGAGTTGTTCCTCCCCGCGGTGCCGGCTGATCGAATCCGGGTAGACCTGCCAGTGGTCCAGCGCGAAGCGGTCGGCGGTGAAGCGGTACTCGGTGGTGCCGTCGTCGCTGAGGACCTGGTAGCGGCTCTCGCCCAGTTCCTGGGGGTTGAGGAGCCGCTCGTGGGCGAACTCGGCGAGGCCCTTGCGGATCAGGGCGCGGTTGGCGGCGGCCCAGCGCTCGGGGGTGAGGTGTGCGACGGGGTTCATATGGCGGCTCCGACGGCGGTCTCGAACTGGGCGCGGGTGCAGAAGCTCAGCAGGGCCTTCTTCTCGGGCTTCTGGATCTCGCGCTCGGGCACGAAGCCGACGGCCTCGTTGAGCGCGTGCACGGCCTTGTTGCGGACGTCGGGCTCGACGACCACGCGGGCGGTCGCCGGGTCGGCGAACAGCTCCGCCATCACGGCGGTGATGACCGTACGCGTGAAGCCGTGGACCGGGGTGTCGGTCGGTGCGACGAGGAAGTGCATCCCCACGTCGCCGGGCCGCGCCTCGTACAGCCCGACGAGCTCGACCCGGGCGGGGTCGTACCGCTCCATCAGGAAGGCGGGCTCCCCGTCGACCAGGCCGATGTACGCGTCGTGGTGCGGGTGGGCGGCGATCGCCATGTACTCGCGCTCGACGTCCTGGAGCTTCGCGTCCTGCATCATCCAGAACGTGGCCTTGGGGTGGGTGACCCAGGGGTGGATCAGCTCGGCGTCCTTCAGGGGGTCGAGCGGGCGGATCTTGATGCTCATGCGGCGAACTCCTGGAACGCGATCGTCTTCTCCACCGGGTAGTACTCGGAACCCAGCATCTCCCTGATGATGTACGCGTTGCGGTACGGGCCCATACCCAGGTCCGGCGACGTGATCGAGTGGGTGTGCACGCCGGCGTTCTGCAGGAAGATCCCGCGGCCGGTGGTGTCGATCGCGTAGTTGCGGGCCACGTCGAAGCGGCCCCGGCCGTCGTAGCGGAGGCGGTCCTCGACCGGCTTCAGGAAGGCGGGGACGGCGTACTTGTAGCCGGTGGCGAGGATCAGGCCCTCGGTCTCGACCGTGAAGTCCTTCTCCTGCTCCTGCTGGCGGAAGCCGAGCGTGTACGTGCCCGTCGTGGAGTCGTACGCGGCCGTGTTCAGGGACGCGTTGGTGAGCAGGCGGGTGGGGACCGGGCCGTTCAGGTTCTTCTGGTAGAGCAGGTCGAAGATGGCGTCGATCAGCTCGCCGTCGATGCCCTTGAAGAGGCCCTTCTGTTCGGTCTCCAGGCGGTACCGGGTCTGCTCGGGCAGCGCGTGGAAGTAGTCCACGTACTCCGGGGAGGTCATCTCCAGGGTGAGCTTGGTGTATTCGAGGGGGAAGAAGCGGGGGGAGCGGGTCACCCAGTTCAGCCGGTAGCCGTGGGTGTCGATCTCGCTCAGGAGGTCGTAGTAGATCTCCGCCGCGCTCTGGCCGCTGCCGACCAGCGTGATCGACTTCTTCTTCTGCAGCTGCTCCTTGTGCGGGAGGTAGCGAGAGTTGTGGATCAGGTCGCCGCCGAGGTCCCGGCAGGTCTCGGGGACGTACGGCGGGGTGCCGGTGCCGAGGACGATCCGGCGCGAGTGGAACGTTTCTCCGGCTTCCGTGCCGACCGCGTACAGCTCGGTCTTCTCGTCGTACGCGACCGAGGCGACCGTCGTGGAGAAGCGGATCGACGTGAGTTTCCCGGCGGCCCAGCGGCAGTAGTCGTTGTACTCGGTCCGCAGCGGGTAGAAGTTCTCGCGGATGTAGAACGAGTAGAGCCGGCCCTTCTCCTTCAGGTAGTTGAGGAAGGAGTACGGCGAGGTCGGGTCCGCGAGGGTGACCAGGTCCGACATGAACGGGGTCTGGAGGTGGGCGCCTTCGAGGAACATCCCCGAGTGCCACTCGAAGTCCGGCTTGGACTCCAGGAAGACGCCGTTCAGCTCGGCGATGGGCTCGGTCAGGCAGGCGAGTCCGAGGTTGAACGGACCGAGCCCGATCCCGATGAAGTCGTACGGCTCAGGCGTGGACAAGGTTCTCTCCCAGGTACTGCTCGGCGTGGCCGGCTATCAGATCGAGGACGGCGGCGATGTCGGCCGCGCTGGTCTCGGGGTTGAGCAAGGTGAACTTGAGGTACTGGCGGCCGTCGACCTTGGTGCCGGCGACGACGGCCTCGCCGGAGGCGAACAGGGCCTTGCGGGCGTGCAGGTTGGCCCGGTCGACGTCCTCGGGGGAGGCGTCGGCCCCGGGGACGTAGCGGTAGACGAGGGTGGAGAGCTGCGGCTCGACCACGACGTCGTAGCGCGGGTCGGCGGCGAGCAGCGCGTGGCCCTCGCGGGCCAGGTCGCAGACCTCGTCGAAGAGCTCGCCGACGCCGTCGGCGCCCATCACGCGCAGGGTCATCCAGAGCTTGAGCGCGTCGAAGCGGCGGGTGGTCTGGAGGGATTTGTCGACCTGGTTGGGAATCTGCTCGGCGAGCGTCCGGCGGGGGTTGAGGTAGTCCGCGTGGTAGGTCGCGTGGCGCAGGGTGGCGCCGTCGCGGACCAGGACGGCGGAGGAACTCACCGGCTGGAAGAAGGACTTGTGGTAGTCGACGGTGACGGAGTCGGCGTGCTCGATGCCGTCCAGGAGGTGGCGGCGGGTCCGGGAGGCGAGCAGCCCGCAGCCGTAGGCGGCGTCGACGTGCATCCAGGCGCCGTACTCGGCGGCGAGGGCGGCGATCTCGGGCAGCGGGTCGATGGAGCCGAAGTCGGTGGTGCCGGCGGTGGCGACGATCGCCATCGGGACGAGGCCCTCGGCGCGGCAGGCCTCCAGCTCGGCGGCGAGGACGACGGACTGCATCCGCTTGTTCCGGTCGACCGGGACGGCGACGACGGCCTCGCGGCCGAGGCCGAGCAGCTGGGCGGACTTCTGGACGCTGAAGTGGCTGCACTCGGAGGAGAAGATCCGCAGCTTCGACAGGTCGGTGCAGCCGGCCTCCTCGCGGGCGAGGAGCAGGGCCTGGAGGTTGGACTGGGTGCCGCCGCTGGTGAAGACGCCGTCGGCGAGCGGGCCGAGGCCGATGCGGCCGGTGGTCCAGTCGATCAGTTTCCGCTCGATGAGGGTGCCGCCGGCGCTCTGGTCCCAGGTGTCGAGGGAGGAGTTGACGGCGGAGAGGACGGCCTCGCCGAGGACGGCGGGGATGACCACCGGACAGTTGAGGTGCCCGAGGTAGCGGGGGTGGTGGAAGTAGACGGCGTCGCGGAGGTAGACGCTCTCCAGCTCGTCGAGGGCGGCGGAGGGGTCGCCGAGCGGACGGTCGAGGTCGACGGCGTCGACGACGGGGGCGAGCTCGGCGGGGGTGATGCCGGTGAACGGACCGCGTGCCGTGGCGAGTTTCCTCGCCACCCGCTCGACTCCTTCGGTGACGGAGCGTCGGTATGACTCCGCCGTCGTGTCGTTGAGCAGGTGGGAGCGCATGTGGGGGCCCTTCCGGGAGCGGACTCGGTCGGTCTTGGTTAGGTTAGCCTAACCTAACCAAGACGCACAACGGCCCCCCGACCCGATGAGGTTGGGGGGCCGTCGGCCCTGTGGGGGGTTCCAGTGGCTACGCCGCGTCCTGGGCCGTCTCGTCCGGGACCTCGCGCAGGGCGTCCTCGGACAGGCCCTTGCGCCAGTAGCCGACGAACGTGACCCGGCGCCGGTCGAGCCCCCGCTCCCGTACGAAGTGGCGGCGCAGCGCCTTCACCGAGCCGGACTCGCCCGCGATCCAGACGTACGGGGCCTTCCCGGGCAGCTCGACGCCGGACACCGCGTCCACGGCGGACGGCGCCCCCTCCTCGCGAACGAGCCAGGTGACCGTGGCGTCCGCCTCGGTCGCGAGCTCCGTCCGGTCGCCGGAGAACGGCACCTCCAGGAACACCTGGGCGCGGGTCTCGGCCGGCAGCCACTCCAGGATCGCGGAGGCGGCGGGGAGGGCCGTCTCGTCGGCCCAGATCAGTACGGAGTCGGCGTCCTCGGACAGTTGGAAGCGGACGCCGGTGTTCTCGGCGACCGCCGGGCCCAGGACGACCACCCGGTCGCCGGGCTCGGCGCGGCCCGCCCAGCGGCAGGCCGGTCCGACGCCCGCCGCGCCGGCGGCTGATGTCTCGGCGTGGAGGGCGAAGTCGATGTCGACCTCGTTCACGGGGACCGTGCGCTGCGCGCGGACGGTGTACGAGCGCATCACGGCCCGCTCGTCGTCGGGCATCGCGCGCCAGGCGCCCAGGATCGCGTACATGTCCGGGTTGTCCAGGGGTGGCAGCACCGGCGCTTTCTGGCCGGGATGCGGCAGGAAGAGCGAGAGCGACTGGTCGCGGCCCCCGGCGGCGAAGTTCTTCAGGTCGTCGCCGGTGAAGGTGATCCGGACCAGGGAAGGGCCGAGTCGCCTGGTCCGGTCGACCTGGAGGGAGAAGAACTGGAAGGGGGCGGTCTCGGCGTTCGTCATGAAAACAAAGGTTAGCCTAACCTCATCTTGATCAATAGGGGGCGATTCTGCGCTAGGGTCTGGCTGAATTTGGAGAGGGGGCTCCTCGTTTCGGCGACGGCGTGACGCCTCTCCGCGTGCGTTGCCACAGAACGAAGGAGATCCATGGCCGACGCTATGGTCGAGAGGGCCCAGCGCTTCATCAACTCGACCTACAACAACGGGGCGATGCTGGGCATATCCAAGCTGGACGAGGACGGCAAGACCGGCTGGACGGTCATGTACGCCCTCACCCGGGCCCTCCAGTACGAGATGGGCCTCACCAGCCTGTCGAACGCCTTCGGGCCCACCACGCTGTCCACGCTGCAGTCGAAGTACCCGAGCCTCAACGCCTCCACGATGCCGTCGGCGAACTTCTGCCGCATCATCCAGTCCGCCCTGTACTGCAAGGGCTACGACGGCGGCGAGATCGACGGCATCTACAACAGCCGGGTCCAGAGCGCCGTGGCACAGCTCAAGCTCCACATGGGCGTGGACGGCGCCTACCCGGGCACGTCCCTGGAGCCGAAGGTCGTCAAGGGCCTTCTCAACATGGACGCCTACGTCAGCACCGCCGGTGCCAACGAGCAGATCCGCACCGTCCAGCGCTGGCTGAACGCGCGCTACGTGAACCGCCGGGACTTCTACATCATCCCGTGCGACGGCCACCACTCGCGCGACGTCGCCAAGTCCATGCTGTTCGCCATCCAGTACGAGCTGGGCATGGCGGACGGCGTCGCCAACGGCAACTTCGGCCCCGGCACCCAGTCCGGCCTGAAGTCCCACACCGTCGGCCTGGGCAACAGCAGCACCTGGGCGTACCTGTTCACGGCCGCCATGGTCCTCAACAAGCGCAACGTCATCTTCGGCGAGTTCACCGGCGGGGTCCAGAGCGAGGTCGAGAGCTTCCAGGCCTTCTCGATGCTGCCGGTCACCGGCGTCGGCGACTACTCCACCTGGTCCTCGCTGCTCGTCTCGTACGGCGACCAGACCCGCAAGGGCAGCGCCTGCGACTGCGTCACCAAGATCACGCCGGAGCGCGCCCAGACCCTCGTCAACGCGGGCTACACGTACGTCGGCCGCTACCTCTACAACCCGTCGAAGACCAGCCTGCCGGAGAAGCAGATCCAGCCGGGCGAGCTCGAGACCATCAAGGCGTACGGGCTCCGCTGCTTCCCGATCTACCAGACGTTCTCCGACTCGGCGAGCTACTTCAAGTACGGCCAGGGCTGCGTCGACGCGTCCAACGCCGTCGAGTGGGCCAAGGCGCACGGCTTCAAGCCGGGCTCGATCATCTACTTCGCCGTCGACTACGACGCCATGGACGGCGAGGTCACCGACTTCATCCTCCCGCACTTCCGCGGCATCTCCCGCACGGTCACCGAGAACTCGGGCTACCGGGTCGGCGTCTACGGCCCCCGCAACATCTGCCAGCGCGTCACCGACGCCGGGTACGCCGAGACCGCCTTCGTCTCCGACATGTCGGCCGGCTTCTCCGGAAACCTCGGCTACCCGCTGCCGACGAAGTGGGCCTTCGACCAGATCTCCACGATCACGGTCGGCTCCGGCACCGGCGCCATCAACATCGACAACGACATGGCCTCCGGCCGGGACCAGGGTCAGAACGACTTCTACCCGCCGGCGGGCATCGTCTCCGGCCTGGACAAGGACTTCGACAAGACCAAGTACCGGGCGTCCATGCTCGCGGACGTCCAGTCCTACCTCACCTCCATCGGCGTCCCGGAGACGGGCGGCGAGGGCTGGGTCGACGACGACTGGGTCACCTACGGGATCAACAGCACCACCGAGGCCTTCGACGCGGTCCTCAGCTACGACTGGCTGTTCACCAACCTCGCCAGGACGCTCAAGATCCGCAAGGCGCTCATCCAGGCCCCCGTCCTGTGGGAGCTGCGCAAGCTGAACCCGCTCGACCCGCTCGCCGACGAGGCCGTGCAGGCCGGCCTGAAGGAGGACTGCAGCACGGGCTGGGGCCAGATCTTCGCCTGGGTGACCATCGAGGCCCGGAACTACTGCATCCAGCAGGGCTACCTCAACGCGACCCCGCTGACCACCGCCGACAAGAAGGCGGTCTGGGACCAGCTCTACCAGGACGTCGAGTACAACCTCCGCTCCGTCGCGTACCTCACGATGTACAACTCCTACCAGCTGGGCATTCCCTCGCCGTCGCTGACCACCAGCCTCGCCGACACGCAGGCGCTGCTCGCCCGGTACAACGGCACCAACAGCGACGCCCAGCAGTACGGGCAGCAGCTCATCGGCCTGTACCAGGTCCTGGAGAACTACAACGCGCTCTGCCGCGTCTAGCGGCCCCCACCGATCGCGAAGAATGTGCACATGAGGAAGCTGCTCGTGCCGGCCGGGGTGAACCTGCTGCTCGGCGTGCCGGGAATCGTTCCGGTCTTCCTGGTCTGGTACGTCCTGGCCAACGGGCCGCTCGCCGCCCTCGGGTGGACGACACGGGACCCGAACGAGAACGACGGCATGTGGCTGTGGCTGGTCGTCCTCGTCCCGGTCGTCGGGCTCTACGGCCTCGTCTGGGGCCTGGTGAACGTGCGCCTCAGGCGCCGGACACCGGTCCCGAGGTCCGTGTACTGGCCGGTGTGCGCGGCGGCTTCCCTGGTGCCCTTCTTCGCGATCGGGCTGTTCTGACGAAGACTTGAGAGGAGAACGAAGCACATGCAGCAGAAGATGACGCGGCGTACGGTCGTGCGGACCGCCGCCGTCGTGGGCGCGGCCGCCGCCCTCGGCCCGGTCCTGTCCGCCACCGCCTCGGCCGCGCCGAACCCCGGCGCCGCCACGGCCGCCGTCGCGGGGACCCGGAAGCCCAAGCGCCCGGCGACGTCCGCCAACGGCTGGACGATCCAGACCAACGTCGACCGCGACTCCCAGGTGTGGACGCGCTCGGTGTCCGGCACCGGCCTCGACGTGCCGGTGTGGATCGGCGACGTCGAGACCGTCCTGCTCCACGTGGTGCGCCGCTTCCACTACGAGGTGGAGGAGCTCCACACCGGAGACCTCGTCGGCTGGCGTCCCGCCAAGGAGGTGCGCCGCCGCCACCCGGAGTCGAACCTCGCGTCCGGCACCGCGGTGCGGATCCGCCCCGGCATCGGTGCGACGCAGGGGTCGCTGTTCCCGCTCCAGCTCGACACCGTCCGCTCCATCCTCGCGGACTGCGGCGGCGTGGTCCGGTGGGGCGGTGACGACAAGCCGGTGGACGAGTCCCTCTTCTACATCGCCGTCGGCCCGCTCGACACGCGGCTCGTCGACCTGGCCGCCCGGATCCGCGAGTGGAACGCCACTCCGGGCCAGGGCGCCGGAGTGACGGCCGGCTAGCAGGGCACAGAGAAGGGGCGCGCGGCTCGGGCCGCGCGCCCCTTCTTCTTCTCTCCTCGTCCGGTCAGGCGGGCAGGCCGAGTTCGCGGGCGATCAGCATCCGCTGGACCTCGCTGGTGCCCTCGCCGATCTCCAGGATCTTCGAGTCGCGCCACATGCGGGCGACCGGGTACTCGTTCATGAAGCCGTAGCCGCCGTGGATCTGGGTCGCCTCGCGGGCGTTGTCCACGGCCACCGTGGAGGAGTACAGCTTCGCGATCGCCGCCTCCTTCTTGAAGGACTCGCCGAGCACGAGCCGCGAGGCCGCGTCCCGCCAGCCGATCCGGGCCATGTGCGCCTTCATCTCCATGTCGGCGATCTTGAACTGGACGGCCTGGTAGGTGCTGATCGGCGAGCCGAAGGCGTGACGTTCCTTCGCGTACTTCACCGACTCGTCCACACAGCCCTGCGCGAGGCCCGTCGCGAGCGCCGCGATCGCGACCCGGCCCTCGTCCAGGATCCGCAGGAACTGCGCGTACCCCCGGCCCTCCTCGCCGAGCAGGTTCTCCACGGGGACGCGGACGTCGTCGAAGGAGAGCTCACGGGTGTCCGAGGCGTTCCAGCCGACCTTGGAGTACGGGGCGGCGACCGTGAAGCCCGGGGTGCCGGACGGCACGATGATCGAGGAGATCAGCGGACGGCCGTCGTCCTTGCGGCCGGTGACCGCCGTGACCGTCACCAGACCCGTGATGTCCGTACCGGAGTTGGTGATGAAGCACTTCGAACCGTTGATGACCCAGTGGTCGCCGTCGCGGACGGCCGTCGTCCGGGTGCCGCCGGCGTCACTGCCCGCCCCCGGCTCGGTCAGACCGAACGCGCCGAGCATCTCGCCGGAGCACAGCTTCGGCAGCCACTCCCGCTTCTGCTCCTCCGTACCGAAGCGGAAGACCGGCATCGCGCCCAGCGAGACGCCCGCCTCCAGGGTGATGGCCACGGAGGAGTCGACGCGGGCCAGCTCCTCCAGGGCGATCCCGAGCGCCAGGTAGTCGCCGCCCATGCCGCCGTACTCCTCGGGGAACGGCAGCCCGAACAGGCCCATGCGGCCCATCTCGCGGACGATCTCGTACGGGAACTCGTGCCGCTCGTAGAAGTCGCCGATCTTCGGCGCCACGACGTCGTGCGCGAACTCCTCGACGGTACGGCGGAGTTCCTCGTGCTCTTCGGTGAGCCGGTGGTCGAGGGACATGTCTTTCGTCACTCCTTGTGGGAGAGGGCGCGGACGGTACGGGAAGGGCTGGGCCGGCCCAGCTGTTCGGCCATCCACACGCTCGTGGCGGTGAGGGCGGCCAGATCGACCCCGGTCTCGATGCCGAGACCGTCGAGCATCCACACGAGGTCCTCGGTGGCGAGATTTCCGGTCGCGCTCTTCGCGTACGGGCAGCCGCCGAGGCCGCCGGCGGAGGCGTCGACCGTGGTCACCCCGTGGCGCAGGGCCGCGAGGGTGTTGGACAGGGCCTGCCCGTACGTGTCGTGGAAGTGCACGGCGATACGGGAGGTGGGAACCCCGGCCTCGTTCAGTTCCCGGAGGAGCCGGGTGACGTGGCCCGGGGTCGCGACGCCGATGGTGTCGCCGAGGCTCAGCTCGTCGCAGCCCATGTCGGCGAGGGCCTTCGTGACCCGGACGACCTGCTCGACGGGGACGGCTCCCTCCCAGGGGTCGCCGAAGCACATCGAGAGGTAGCCGCGGACCTTCAGACCGGCCTCTATGGCCCGGGTGACGGTCGGCGCGAACATCGCGAGCGCCTCGTCGACGGTCCGGTTCAGGTTGGCCTTCGCGAAGGACTCGGTCGCCGAGGCGAACACCGCGACCTCACGGGCGCCGAGGGCGAGGGCCCGGTCGAGACCGCGCTCGTTCGGCACGAGGACGGGGAGCCGCACGGGGAGGTCCCGCACGCGCGGGAACAGCTCCTCGGCGTCGGCGAGCTGCGGCACCCACTTCGGGTGCACGAAGCTCGTCGCCTCGACGGTCGTCAGGCCCGCGGCGGCGAGCCGCCGCACGAACTCGGCCTTCACCTCGGTCGGGACGGCCGTCTTCTCGTTCTGCAGCCCGTCCCGGGCACCGACCTCGTGGATCCGGACCCGGGCGGGGAGCCCGGGGTCCCGGACGGTCATCGGCAGACTCATTCCGCGGCCTCCTCGTGCGGCGTCACCACGGCCAGGATCTGGTCCATGGCGACGGTGGTGCCGGGCGTGACGTCCAGCTCGGTGACGGTGCCGGCGTGCGGGGCGGAGATGACGTGCTCCATCTTCATCGCCTCGACCACGAGCAGGCTCTGCCCGGCCTCCACCTCGTCCCCGACGGCCACCTTCACGACGGTGACGGTGCCGGGCATCGGCGCGGCGAGGGTGTCGGCACCGCCGTGCCGGGCACCGCTCAGCGCGGCCTCCACGGGGTCGTGGTCCATGACGTGCCAGGAGTCACCGTCACGGCCGAGCCAGTCGCCCGCGCGGTGGAAGGTGTGGGTGATGCCGTCCACGGTCACGGTGACGTCGGTGTCCGTGACCCGGGACCCGGTGGGTGCCTCCCCCGTCACGGGTTCGAGTCCCGGTACCCGGAACGGGAAGGCGAGCGGCTTCGCGGTGCCGCCGAGGCGGAAGCCGTTCGGCACCGAGAACGGGTCCGTCCAGCCGTCCCGGGGCACCGGGGCCAGCTCCGCGCGCCGCACGGCGGCCGCCGCCGCGTACACCTCCTCCGGGACGCCCACCGGGACCAGGCTCTCCGCGTCCCGCTCCACCAGGCCCGTGTCCATGGCCCCGGACACCACGTCCGGGTGGGCCAGCAGCCTCCGGAGGAAGCCCGCGTTCGTCGGGACGCCCAGGGTGACCAGGTCGGCGAGGGCCGCGCGGAGCTTCCGCAGGGCCGTCGGCCGGTCGGCCGCGTGGACGATGACCTTCGACAGCATCGGGTCGTAGAGGGACGAGACCTCCGCGCCCTCCGAGAGGCCCGAGTCCGTGCGGACGCCGTTGCCCCGCGGCTCGTTCAGCGCGAGGACCGTGCCGCCCGAGGGCAGGAAGCCGCGCGAGGGGTCCTCGGCGCAGATGCGGGCCTCGATCGCCCAGCCGTCGAGCCGGACGTCGTCCTGGCCGAAGCCGAGCGGCTCACCGGCGGCGACCCGCAGCTGCCACTCCACCAGGTCGAGCCCGGTGATCAGCTCGGTCACGGGGTGCTCGACCTGGAGACGGGTGTTCATCTCCATGAAGTAGTACGCGGACGGGTCGCCGCCCGGGACGATGAACTCGACCGTTCCCGCGCCGACATAGCCGCAGGACCGGGCGGCCTCCACGGCCGCCGCGCCCATCGCCGCGCGGGTCGTCTCGTCGAGGAGGACGCTCGGTGCCTCCTCGATGATCTTCTGGTGGCGGCGCTGGAGCGAGCACTCGCGCTCGCCCAGGTGCACCACGTTCCCGTGGGCGTCCGCCAGGACCTGGATCTCGATGTGCCGGGGCCGGTCGATCCACCGCTCCACGAGCAGCGTGTCGTCGCCGAAGGACGCCCGCGCCTCCCGGCGGGCCGCCGCGATCTCCTCGTCCAGGACCGCCAGGTCCCGCACCAGGCGCATGCCCTTGCCGCCGCCGCCCGCGCTGGGCTTCAGCAGGACGGGGGCGCCCAGTTCACGGGCCGCGGCGGCGATCTCCGGGTCGGCCGCGCCGGGCACGACGGGGACGCCCGCGGCCTGCACGGTCTCCTTGGCGCGGATCTTGTCGCCCATGAGGGCGATCGCCTCGGCGGAGGGCCCGATGAAGACGAGCCCCGCCTCGGCGCACGCGCGCGCGAAGCCCGCGTTCTCCGCGAGGAACCCGTAGCCGGGGTGGACGGCCTGCGCCCCGGTCCGCTTCGCCGCGTCGAGCAGCGCGGGGACGGACAGGTACGACTCGGCGGCCGCCGGCGGGCCGATCCGTACCGCCGTGTCCGCCTCCCGTACGTGCCGGGCGTCGGCGTCCGCGTCGCTGTAGACGGCCACCGAGCGCACGCCCATCTCGCGCAGGGTGCGGATGACGCGGACGGCGATCTCGCCCCGGTTGGCCACGAGGACGGTGTCGAACATGCTCTGCATCTCCTGGGGGCCCCTCACATCCGGAAGACGCCGAACTGGGGGTCACCCAGGGGCGCGTTGGCACAGGCGGTCAGGGCGAGGCCGAGGACCTGCCGGGTCTCCAGCGGGTCGATGACGCCGTCGTCCCACAGCCGGGCGGTCGCGTAGTAGGCGTTGCCCTGGCTCTCGTACTGCTCGCGGATCGGGGCCTTGAAGGCCTCTTCCTCCTCGGCGCTCCACTCGTCGCCGAGCTGGTCGCGCTTGACGGTCGCGAGGACGGACGCGGCCTGCTCGCCGCCCATGACCGAGATCTTGGCGTTGGGCCACATCCACAGGAAGCGGGGGGAGTACGCCCGGCCGCACATCGAGTAGTTGCCCGCGCCGTACGAACCGCCGACGACGACCGTCAGCTTCGGCACCCGGGTGGTGGCCACGGCCGTGACCATCTTGGCGCCGTGCTTGGCGATGCCGCCGTGCTCGTACGCCTTGCCCACCATGAAGCCGGTGATGTTCTGCAGGAAGACGAGCGGGATCCCGCGCTGGTCGCACAGCTCGATGAAGTGCGCGCCCTTCTGGGCGGACTCGGCGAACAGGATGCCGTTGTTGGCGACGATGCCGACCGGGTGGCCGTGGATCCGGGCGAAGCCGGTGACCAGCGTCTGCCCGTACTCGGACTTGAACTCCTGGAAGCGGGAGCCGTCCACGACCCGGGCGATCACCTCGCGCACGTCGTACGGGGTGCGGGAGTCCACCGGCACCGCGCCGTACAGACCGTACGGGTCGACCTTCGGCTCCTCGGCCGGCTCGACCGACCAGGGCAGCGGGCCGCGCTCGGGGAGCGTGGCGACGATGTTCCGGACGATCCGCAGCGCGTGGGCGTCGTCCTCGGCCAGGTGGTCGGTGACGCCGGAGATCCGGGAGTGGACCTCCCCGCCGCCGAGCTCCTCGGCCGTGACGACCTCGCCGGTCGCCGCCTTCACCAGGGGAGGACCGCCCAGGAAGATCGTGCCCTGGTTCCGTACGATCACGGCCTCGTCGCTCATCGCCGGGACGTACGCGCCGCCGGCCGTGCACGAGCCCATGACGGCCGCGATCTGCGGGATGCCCGCGCCGGACATCCGGGCCTGGTTGTAGAAGATCCGGCCGAAGTGCTCCCGGTCCGGGAAGACCTCGTCCTGCATCGGCAGGAACGCGCCGCCCGAGTCGACCAGGTAGAGGCAGGGGAGACGATTCTCCAGCGCCACCTCCTGGGCGCGCAGGTGCTTCTTCACCGTCATCGGGTAGTACGTGCCGCCCTTGACGGTCGCGTCGTTCGCGACGATCACGCACTCGCGGCCGGAGACCCGGCCGATGCCCGCGATGACGCCGGCCGCCGGGGCCTGGTCGCCGTACATGCCGTTCGCCGCGAGCGGCGCCAGCTCCAGGAAGGGCGAGCCCGGGTCGAGGAGTGTGTCCACCCGGTCCCGCGGCAGCAGCTTGCCGCGCGCGGTGTGCCGTGCCCTGGACTTCTCACCGCCGCCCAGGGCGGCCGCCGCGAGCTTGGCGCGCAGGGTCGCCGCCAGCTCGTGATGGGCCGCCTCGTTGGCCTGCCAGGCCGCGGACGCGGGATCCGCCGCGCTCGTCAGCACAGGTGCCTGCTGCATCCCTCGAGCTCCCTTGCTCGGTTAATGAGCGTTAACGTATGTCGCCCAGGTTAACGACCGCTAACCGGGTTGTCTAGAATCGAATCCATGACCACCAGCCCGACGCGGATGGACGCGCCGACCCGCCGCGAGCAGATCCTCAAGGAGGCCGCCCGCCTCTTCGCCGAGCGCGGCTTCCACGGCGTGGGCGTGGACGAGATAGGGGCGGCGGTCGGCATCAGCGGCCCCGGCCTCTACCGCCACTTCCCCGGGAAGGACGCGATGCTCGCCGAGCTCCTGGTGGGCATCAGCGAGCGGCTGCTGTCCGGCGGACGCCTGCGCGTGGCCGAGGCCGACGGGGACCCGCGCGTCCTCCTCGGCTCCCTCATCGACGGGCACATCGACTTCGCCCTCGACGACCGGCCGCTCATCACCCTCCACGACCGCGAGCTCGACCGGCTGAAGGACGAGGACCGCAAGCGGGTCCGGCAGCTCCAGCGGCAGTACGTCGAGCTGTGGGTCGCGGTCGTCCGCGAGCTGTACCCCGACGCGGGGGAGTCCGAGTCCCGCACGGCCGTCCACGCCGTCTTCGGCCTCCTCAACTCGACCCCGCACCTGGCCGCGCTCGGCCGCCGCCCCATGGAGGACCTGCTGCGGAAGCTGGCGCACGGGGCGTTCGGGGCGCTGGGCGGGTAGCGGCGGGGCGGCCGTCCCGTCCCGGTGCGGAACGCGGCCCTCCCGGTCCACGGGCCGGAACGGGTTGCCCATCGCCTCCGGGGCTCGGCCAGAATGAACCCCATGCCGATACTCAGCCGCCCCGCCCTCGTCGAGCACCTCGTCCGCACCCGGATCGCGGGAGACGTCGCCACGCCGCGCGACAACAACCTCTCCCACTACCGCAAGCTCGCCAACGGCGACCGGCACTACTGGCTCGGCCTCGAACTCGGCGACCGCTGGACCGACGAGCAGGACGTGCTCGCCGTCATGGCCGAGCGGTGCGGCGTCGTCGACGACCCCGCGCACCGGGCCGGCCAGGACACCATCGACCCCGAGCTCACCGTCGACGGCCTCGACCGGATGGCCGCCCGGCTCCGCAAGGCCGCCGCCGGCCGTGAGCGGGTCCTCTTCGCGACCGGGCACCCCGGCTCGCTCATCGACGTCCACAGCCGGGTCGCGGCCGCGCTGCGCGCCCAGGGCTGCGACATCGTCCGGATCCCCGGCGGGCTCGTCGCCGACGAGGGGTACGTCGTGCAGTTCGCCGACGTCGCCGTCTTCGAGCGCGGCGCGAGCCTGTGGCACACCCACTCCCCGGAGCCGATGAACGCGATCCTCGACGCGCTCGGCGAGGACGGGCGGCCGGACCTGGTGATCGCGGACCACGGCTGGGCCGGCCGTGCGGGCCAGCGGGGCATCGACTCCGTCGGCTACGCGGACTGCAACGACCCCGCGCTCTTCATCGGCGAGGCCGAGGGCTCGATGCAGGTCACGATCCCCCTGGACGACCACGTCCTGGACCCCCGCTTCTACGAACCCCTGACGGCGTACACCCTGAACGCGGCCGGCCTGGCCTGATTCAGGACGGCTCCGACGGCCGGGCCCGGCGCTGCTCCACGCCCGGCGTCGGGTCCAGGTAGACGCGGCGGATCGCCGGGTAACGCTCGCGGAGCTGGGACTCCGCGTCCTCGCACGCCCACTCCACCTGCTCCGCCGACGACACGTCCCTGAAGTCGATCTTCGCCGCGACCAGGACCTCGCCGGGGCCCTGGATCAGGGTGATCAGGTCGAGGACGTCGATGATGTGCGGGACCGAGAGGAGCTCCTCGCGGATGCCCTCGCGCATGCGGCGCGGAGCCGGGCGGCCGATGAGGAGCTCGGCGTTCGAGCGGCCGAGGACCCAGGCCACGTACACGAGCAGGACGCCGATGAGGATCGAGGCGACGCCGTCCCAGACGCCGGAGCCGGTGATCTGGCCGCCGAGCAGGCCGCCCGCCGCGAGCATGAGGCCGGCGAGGGCGGCGGAGTCCTCCATCACGACCGCTTTGACGGTGGTGTCGGCGGTGAGCCGCAGGTACCGGGCGAAGGGGGCCTTCATCTGCTCCGCCTCGGCCTTGACCTGCCTGATCCCGGTGCGGAGCGAGAAGCCCTCCAGGACGAAGGCGATGCCGAGGACGACGTACGAGATCGTCGGGTCGCCGAGTTCCTCGCCGTGGGTGAGGGTGTGGATGCCGTCGTAGACCGAGAAGACCGCGCCGCCGACGAAGGTGGCGACCGCGGCCAGCATCGCCCAGACGTAGCGCTCGCCCGCGTAGCCGACGGGGTGGTCCTCGTCGGCCGGCTTCTCGCTCCGTTTGAGCGCGGTGAGCAGCATGCCCTCGGTGACGGTGTCGGCGACCGAGTGGGCGGCCTCCGAGAGCATGGCGCTGGAGCCGCTGACGAGGCCCGCGACGACCTTGGCGGCGGCGATGCCCAGGTTGGCCATCGCCGCCACGATCACTGTGAAGGTACTCTCGCCCTGTTCCGCCATGCATCGGACGGTATGTCCGATCATCAGCGCGGGACGCGAACGACACCCTCCTGGATGACCGAGATCGCCAGCTTCCCGTCCTGCGTGTAGATCCGGGCCTGGCCGAGGCCGCGCCCGCCGGACGCGGTCGGGGACTCCTGGTCGTACAGGAGCCACTCGTCGGCCCGGAAGGGGCGGTGGAACCACATGGCGTGGTCCAGCGAGGCCCCGACCACGTCCCCGACGGCCCAGCCGCCCCGCCCGTGGGCGAGGAGCACCGAGTCGAGCAGGGTCATGTCGGAGACGTACGTGGCCAGGACGACGTG
This sequence comes from Streptomyces sp. NPDC015661, assembly GCF_043077765.1. Lineage (NCBI taxonomy): Bacteria > Bacillati > Actinomycetota > Actinomycetes > Kitasatosporales > Streptomycetaceae > Streptomyces > Streptomyces sp. NPDC015661. Next base: position 243,858 of record NZ_JBIBST010000004.1, read on the forward strand.
CAGGAGCGGGTCGTCGGCCAGCTTGCCGTTGGTGCGGAACCAGACCTGGGAGCGCGGCTCGCGCGGCTGCCCGACCGTCCCCCAGGGAGGCGTCTCGGCGTACCGCAGGTCGACCGCGGCCCGGGCCTCGATCAGCCGGTCCGCGACCTCGCGGGGGAGGTGGCGGGGAAGCATCTCGGCCGGGGTCTCCAGCGACTCCGGGTCCGGCGCGGCCGGCATGTCGTACTGGTGCTCCAGCCCCTCCTCGTACGCCTGGAAGGAGGCGGAGAGGTGGAAGATCGGCTGCCCGTGCTGGACGGCCACCACCCGGCGGGTGGTGAAGGAGCGGCCGTCGCGGATGCGGTCGACCGTGTAGACGATCGGCGCGCCCGGGTCGCCGGGCCGCAGGAAGTACGCGTGGAGCGAGTGCGCGAGGCGGTCCTGGGGGACGGTCCGGCCGGCCGCCACCAGCGCCTGGGCGGCCACCTGGCCGCCGAAGACGCGGGGGACGATCGACTGGCGGGACTCGCCCCGGAAGATGTCCCGCTCGATCCGCTCCAGGTCGAGCAGATCGAGCAGGTCATCCAGTGCCGTGTGCGGTTGCGGCACTTACAGGCCCATCGACTTCGCGATGATCGACTTCATGATCTCGCTGGTGCCGCCGTAGATGCGGTTGACGCGGTTGTCGGCGTACAGGCGGGCGATCGGGTACTCGTTCATGTAGCCGTAGCCGCCGTGCAGCTGGAGGCAGCGGTCGATGACGCGGTGGGCGACCTCGGTGCAGAAGAGCTTGGCGCTCGCGGCCTCGGCCGGGGAGAGCTCGCCCGCGTCCAGGGCCTCCAGGGCGCGGTCGGCCACGGCCTCGGCGGCGTCGACCTCGGCCTGGCAGGCGGCCAGCTCGAACTTGGTGTTCTGGAAGGAGGCGACCGGCTTGCCGAAGACCGTGCGGTCCGTGACGTACTGCTGGGCGAAGCGGACGGCGGCCTTGGCCTGGGCGTAGGCGCCGAAGGCGATGCCCCAGCGCTCGGAGGCCAGGTTGTGGCCGAGGTAGTAGAAGCCCTTGCCCTCCTCGCCGAGCAGGTCCTCGACGGGCACCTTGACGTCGACGAAGGCCAGCTCGGCCGTGTCGGAGGTGCGCAGGCCGAGCTTGTCCAGCTTGCGGCCGATGGAGTAGCCCTCGGACTTGGTGTCGACGGCGAAGAGGGAGATGCCGAAGCGGCGGTCCTCGGCCGACGGGGCGGAGGTGCGGGCGCAGACGATCACGCGGTCGGCGTGGACGCCACCGGTGATGAAGGTCTTGGCGCCGTTGAGGACGTAGTGGGTGCCGTCCTCGGAGAGCTTGGCGGTGGTCTTCATGCCCGCGACGTCCGAGCCGGTGCCCGGCTCGGTCATGGCGAGCGCCCACATCTCCTCGCCGGTGACGAACTTCGGCAGGAAGCGCTTCTTCTGCTCGTCGGTGGCGAGCATCTTGATGTACGGCAGGGCGAGCAGCACGTGGACGCCGGAGCCGCCGAACTGGACGCCGGCGCGCGAGGTCTCCTCGTACAGGACGGCCTCGAACTTGTGGGTGTCCAGGCCCGCGCCGCCGAACTCCTCGGGGACGTTGATGCCGAAGATGCCGAGCTCGCCGAGCTTGTCGTAGAACTCGCGCGGCGCCTGGCCCGCGGCGAACCACTCGTCGTAGACGGGGACGACCTCGGCCTCGATGAAGGCGCGGATGGTCTCCCGGAACGCCTCGTGGTCCTCGTTGAATACGGTACGGCGCACGAGCCGCCTCCTTGTCGCTGCCGGTTGTCTAAGCGCTTGCTCAGGGTGTTCCGTTCGAAGTTACCCAGCGGTCACCCGCCCTGTCCAGACTCCGCGCCTGTGATCCAGCGCCCCTTCGCCGGGTCGTAGGCGTGGACCGGGCTCCCCTTCGCCCGCCCGCTCGTACGGAAGGCCTCCCCGCCGCGGTCCGCGATCCTCACCACACCGCTCCGTCCCTCCGAGCTCCACTCCAGCTCCAGGTACCAGCGGCAGTCGCAGCCGGCCGTGCGGGCGGAGACCAGCAGCTCCTCGGGCTCGGCCGCGGTGACGGCGTAGGGGAACGACACGGCCGGGAGGGTCCGCCCCTCCTCTCCCGAGGCGTCGTACCCGTCGACCGGCCGCGCGAGCGGGCGCGGCGCGTCGAGGTCCACGGCGAAGAGGCGGGGGGTGACGGCCCCGCCGCACCCGTCGTCCATGCGGTAGCCGCTCCAGGGCAGCGGCTCCGCCCGTCCCGCCACGCGCACGTGCAGCCCGTGCAGGACGACGGCGGAGGCCCCCTTCCCCTGCACCGAGACCCGCACGAGCGTCTGCCCGCCGTCCACCGCGCCCAGCGCACCGGCCCATCGGGCGGCGTCGGCGGGCACCGGGGGAGCGGGGACCCGCGCCGGGGGCCGGTCGGCGAGATAGGTGTGCCCGCAGCCGTTCTCCCAGAGGGAGGCGACGGTGTACGTGAACGGGGGCGCCGTCACCGTCTCCGCGCGGTGCTGCGACGTCCGGCCGCGTCCGGCCAGCAGGACGGCCCCGACCACGAGCGCCACGACGCCGGCCACGGCGCCGACGACGAGCCAGGCCTTCCGACGGGGGCGCGCGGGCGCGCGGACGGGCGCGGGGGAGGGGGAGAGGGAGGGGCAGGGGACGGTCGCCGGGGAGGAGGGGACGGTCGCGGGGGAGGAGGAGACGGGCGCGGGCGGCACGGACACCGGCTCCGCGGGCGGCCTGCGCACGAGGTCCGCGCGCCGCCAGTGCTCCTCCAGCTCCCGCACCTCGTCCGCCTCGGCCCCGCACAGCCGGGCCAGGCGCCCGACGACGGCGAAGGACTCCGGGACGGCCGCACCGGAGCAGTAGCGGTGCAGGGTCGAGGCGCTGACCCCGAGGCGCCGCCCCAGGGCCTCGTAACTGCGCCCGTCGCGCGCCTTCAGCGCGCGCACCCGCGCCGCGAACTCCTCGACCTCGCTCATCGGCCCCCGCAAGCTCGTTCCACCCCTGTCTCGTTCTCCCACGTCAGAGGGGGTGGAATGGTTCCGGGACGGGCGACGGGCGTGCCGGCGTTGCCACGGCCCCCGAGGCGGCCCGACGCTGGTCAGCACCTGACCGGACGAACCACGGGGGAACCACCGTCATGTCCAAGCTCCGCGCCGCGCTCGCCACCGCCGCCACCGCCGCCCTCGGCCTCGCGGCCCTCGCCGCCGGCCCCGCGCAGGCCGCCGCCCGGCCCGCCTTCCTCTCCGCCGCCCAGATGCCCGCGTCGTCGACGCCGTGGACCGCCACCCCCGTCTACACCGGCGTCCCGGAGAACGGCGCCCTCTGCGCCCCGTACAAGATCCCGGCGCAGAACACCCGCTACCGCGAGTTCACCACCGAGCTCGACACCAACGGCGTCCAGATCACCACCGTGGCCCGCACCGAGGCCGACGCGGTGAAGCTGGTCGACACCCTCCGCAAGGCCCTCGCCGGCTGCGGGCCCCTGCTGGAGCGGCAGAACCCGGGCCTGCACGCCGTCAGCGCCTACCACGGCAAGATCGCCGTGGAGGAGGGCGCCTGGGTCTACAGCCTGGACACCGACGACCCGCAGATCGGCATCACCGACATCCACCTCTTCTCCGTCGGGCGCGACGGCCGCACCGTCACCTTCGTCCGCTGGGGCCAGATGGGCGACCTGAAGGACGCGCCCGTGGCCGCCTTCCGCACGACGGCGAAGACGGCGGTGAACAAGCTCTGGTGACGGGGGACCGCCCGGTCACCGGGCGCGGAGCGCGAACCACAGCTCCATCCGGACGTCCGGATCGTCCAGATCCCGGTCGAGCAGGGCCGCGCAGCGGGTGATCCGCTGACGGACCGTGTTCCGGTGGATCTCCAGGGCCACCGCCGTCCGGTCCCAGCTGCCGTGGAGGGAGAGCCAGACCCGGAGCGTCTCGGCGAGCGTCTCGGTGAGCGGGGCCAGCACCTCCCGGGCGTAGGCAGCGGCCTCGTCGCGGTCGACGAGCGCGGCGAAGCCGCTCGCGCGGTGCCGGACGAGGGCCGCCCGGGAGGCCTCCGCCCTGCGCAGCGCCCGGGCCGCCTGCGCGTCCCCGGCCGCGAGCTCCGCCGCCGGGGACGGCGCGCTCGCCCCGAGCGTCCACCCCTCCTGCGCGGTGACGGGCGTGGAAGCGGGGAGCAGGAGCCGTACGGTGCCCCCGTCCTGGGTCATCAGCGGTGTCCCGAGCGCCGCCGCCAGGCTCGCCGCCGCGAACGGGGTGCCGTCGCCGCCGCGCGCGTGGACCACCCTCCACGGGCCCTCGCCCAGCGCGCCGGCGACCTCCGCCGGGGGCGCGCCGAGGAGCAGCCGGACCAGGGCCCCGTCCCGTACCGTCACATCCGCGGCCCGGTGCGGGGCCGTGAGCAGGGAGAGCAGCACCACCGCCACGCCCGCGATGGTGTGGTCGCCCGGGCCGCGCCGCTCCGTCGCCACCCCGAGCGTCAGCCCGTCCCCGCCGCCCAGCGCGTACGCCGCCAGCCGCAGCCCGCCGCCGTCCCCGCTCGCCGAGGCCGGCCCGCCCGGGCGCGGACCCAGCACCCCCGCCAGCTCCCGCAGCGCCCGCCCCGCCTCCGCCGGCACCTCCCGGCCGGCCGCCGCCGACTCCGCGCCGTCCGCCCCGAACAGCACCGCCCGCCCCCCGAGCCGCGAGGCCAGCGCGCCGAGCACCGCCGGGACCGGCGCCGGCCGGGCCGCGGCCGCCGCCAGGGACTGCTGGGCCTCCGTCACCCGGCGCAGCTCGTGCAGCCGGGCCTCCGCCATCAGCCGCCACAGCGCCCGCGCCACCGCCGTGAACGGGGTGCGGGGAGGGACCTCCACGAGCGGCAGGCCGTGCCGCTCGCACGCCGCGACGAGTTCCGGCGGCACCGTGTCCCACACCGGGGTCACCCCGAAGGCCAGCGCCGCCGCCCCCGCCTCCACGACCCGCTCGACGTAGCGCGCCGGGTCGCTGAGCTGCACGCCCGCCGTCATGAGCAGCTCGCCGCCGAGCAGATACGGGTACGGGTCGGCCATCTCCGAGGTGTGCACCCAGTGCAGCGGCACGTCCTCGGGCCCGGCGAGCAGCCGCAGGCCCAGGTCGGGCCGGGCCAGCAGCGCGGCGAGCGGCACGGGCGGCGCCGGGGGAGTGGAGCCTCGCTCCGAAGGAGGCGTCGGAGTCATCGACATGGGCCCTTCGTACATCCCCCGCCCGGACAGTGGAGGAAACGTACACTTCAACGAGGGCTTCGGGCGACTTACGGTCGAGCCGGACCCCAACGACACACCCAGGAGGACCCCGACCATGAGCAGCAGCGACCAGAACGCCTTCCGCGGCCCGATCGACTCGTCCCGCATCCCGCGGTACGCCGGTCCCGCGACGTTCGCCCGGCTGCCGCGCCTCGACGAGGTCGGCACCGCCGACGTCGCCGTGGTCGGCGTCCCCTTCGACACCGGCGTCTCCTACCGCCCCGGCGCCCGCTTCGGCGGCAACGCCATCCGCGAGGCCTCCCGCCTGCTCCGCCCCTACAACCCCGCGCAGGACGCCTCCCCGTTCGCCCTCGCGCAGGTCGCGGACGCCGGTGACATCGCCGCCAACCCGTTCAACATCAACGAGGCCGTCGAGACCATCGAGGCCGCCGCCGACGACCTCCTCGGCACCGGCGCCCGCATGATGACCCTCGGCGGCGACCACACCATCGCCCTGCCGCTGCTCCGCTCCGTCGCCAAGAAGCACGGCCCCGTCGCCCTGCTCCACTTCGACGCGCACCTCGACACCTGGGACACCTACTTCGGCGCCGAGTACACCCACGGCACCCCGTTCCGCCGCGCCGTCGAGGAAGGCATCCTCGACACCTCCGCGCTCTCCCACGTCGGCACCCGCGGCCCGCTCTACGGCAAGCAGGACCTCACCGACGACGAGAAGCTCGGCTTCGGCATCGTGACCTCGTCCGACGTCTACCGCCGCGGCGCCGACGAGGTCGCCGACCAGCTGCGCCAGCGCATCGGCGACCGCCCGCTGTACATCTCCATCGACATCGACTGCCTCGACCCGGCCCACGCCCCCGGCACCGGCACCCCCGAGGCCGGCGGCATGACCTCCCGCGAGCTCCTGGAGATCCTCCGCGGACTCTCCTCCTGCAACCTGGTCTCCGCCGACGTCGTCGAGGTCGCCCCGGCGTACGACCACGCCGAGATCACCGCGGTCGCCGCGTCGCACACGGCGTACGAGCTGACGACGATCATGTCCCGCCAGATCGCGGCGGCGCGAGACGCGAAGTAGGACCCCGTCGGGGTGTGGGCATACGTTTCGCAGGGGCGGAACGGGTGGGCACACCCCGACCACCGGCCCGCACCCGACCGACGACGCCAAGGGACCCGCCGATGACCCACGACCACGACCTCGTCCTGCGCCCCACCGAGGCCCAGAGAGTCGCGGCCCTCAACCCGCCCGCCGGGCGCAACGGCGGCGACCTCGTCATCGAGACCCTCAGCGGCCTCGGCGCCACCACCGTCTTCGGTCTCCCCGGCCAGCACGCCCTCGGCATGTTCGACGCCCTGCGCCGCTCGTCGCTGACGTACGTCGGCCTCCGCGTCGAGAACAACGCCGGCTTCGCCGCCGACGCCTACGGCCGCATCACCGGCGAGGCCGCCCCGCTGCTGCTCTCCACCGGCCCCGGCGCGCTCATGTCGCTCGCCGCGCTCCAGGAGGCGGCCGCCGCCTCCGCCCCGGTCCTCGCGATCGGCAGCCAGATCCCGGTCGCCGGGCTCGGCGGCGGCCGGCACGGCTACCTGCACGAGCTCCGCGACCAGCAGGCCTCGTTCCGGGACGTCGTGAAGTCCGTCCACACGGTCCGTACCCAGTCCCAGATCCCGTCCGCGATCGCGGCGGCCTGGGAGTCGGCGCTCACCGCCCCGCACGGGCCGGTCTGGGTGGAGATCCCGCAGGACGTGCTCCTGGCGGAGACGGCCCTCCCCGCCGTGACGGCCATGGACGCCACGCCCGAGGACGTCGCCCCGCGCCCCGAGCTGACGGCGCTCGCCGCGCACCTCCTGGAGACCGCCGAGCGACCCGCCGTCATCGCGGGCGGCGGCGTCGTCCGCTCCGACGCCTCCGGCAAGCTCCTGGCGCTCGCCGAGCGGCTCGACATCCCCGTCGTCACCACCTTCGGCGGCAAGGGCGCCTTCCCCTGGGAGCACCCGCTGTCGCTGCAGTCCTGGCTGGAGGACCGGCACACCACGGACTTCCTGGAGGACGCCGACGTCCTCCTCGTCGTCGGCTCGGGCCTCGGCGAGCTGTCCTCGAACTACCACACGTTCGCGCCGCGCGGCCGGGTGATCCAGATCGAGGCCGACCCGGGCAAGCTGGAGTCCAACCACCCGGCGCTCGGCATCCACGCGGACGCCCGCCTCGCGCTCCAGGCGCTCCTGGAGACCGCCGGGGAACGGCGGGACCCGGCGGCGCCCGAGCGGGTCGCCGCCGTCCTCGCCAAGGTCCGGGAGCGGATCGCCGCGCAGGACCTCGGCCTGGAGCAGCGGATCGTCGCGGCGGTGCGGGAGGCGCTGCCGGACAGGGCGCCGAGCTTCTGGGACATGACGATCCTGTCGTACTGGGCGTGGTCGGCCTTCGACGCGCGCCACCCGAACACGATGCACTCGGCCCAGGGCGCGGGCGGCCTGGGGTACGGCTTCCCCGCCGCCCTCGGCGCGGCCGTCGCCGACCCTTCGCAGCCGGTCCTCGCGGTGTCCGGCGACGGCGGCGCGATGTACTCGATCGCGGAGCTGGCGACGGCGAAGCAGTACGGGCTCGACGTGACGTGGCTGATCGTCGACGACGGCGGGTACGGGATCCTGCGGGAGTACATGACGGACGCGTTCGGCGAGGCCACGGGCACCGAACTGACCCGCCCGGACTTCGTCGCCCTGTCCGAGTCCTTCGGCGTCCCGGCCACCCTGACGACCCCGGACACCCTGGCCACGGACCTCACGAAGGCCCTCGCCGCCCCGGGCCCGTCGGTGGTGGTCCTCCCGGCCCTCCTGAGGATGTTCGAGCCGACGCATCTGTGACGGGCCGCAATGCCCCCGGAGGCATATTCTGGGGGCATCTGCGGACAGCGGCGCACTCCGCGGGGACAACGGCACCCGTTTCCGATGAGGTGGGACCTCATGCGACGCCATTCCGTCTTCCTCGTGCCCGCCTCAGTGGCGCTCGGCCTCGTGGGCTTCCTCGCCCCGACCGCCGGCGCCGTGAGCGCGCACTTCGTCGGCACCCCGACCGCGACGGCCTCCGGCAGCAGCCTGACCGTCAAGGGCAAGGAGGCCGGCCTCGGCAACCAGCAGTCCGTGAACATCACCGTCACCGCCGAGGCCCAGTGCGTCAACCCCGGCGGCAACGACCCCAACGCCGCCAACAAGCAGTCCACCGGTGGCGGCGGCACCTTCCCCGTGCAGAACGGCAAGGCCAACTTCTCCGTGACCGTCACGGCGACCTTCCAGCCCAAGTGCTCCCCGCCGATGAGCCTGGTGTGGAGCAACGTGGTCGTCACGGACACCGGCAACGGCATCTCCGTGACCCTGCCCGGCCCCTTCTGACCCCTCCCGCCCCCGGGCCCCGGTCGCGGGACCGGGGCCCGACGCCGTCCCGGCTCAGAGCACGAGCTTCTCCCACTTCTCCCGGTAGAGGCCCATCTGATGCTCGTACCCCTCGTGGAACGCGGCGATCTCCTTCGGGTTCAAGCCCTTGCCGTACATCGGCTCCGGGGCTATCAGCTCCGTGATGTCCCCGACGACCGCGGCCGCGGCCCGGGCGTGGTCGCCGCCCTTCTCCCGGGCGGCGAGGAGCTGGAGGCCCATGTCCCGCAGGAGGATCACGAAGTTGTTCCGCGGGGTGCTCGTCGTCTTCTTCCGCTCCGACGGCAGGCCCAGCCCGGTCCTCCCCTCGGCCAGCCCTTCGAGAACCTGCACCGCCGCGTGCAGCCGCCCCCACCGGTACGGCTTCCCGTCCTCGACCTTCCCCACGGATCTCCCCTTCCGTCCGCGGCACCGCCCGGCCGGCGGCCCCGGGACTCCCTACCCGCTCCGGCGGGAATTGTTGCGGCGGGATGAAATCCCACGTCGGCCGTGTTGGGGCTTCCGGTAGAGCAGGACGGATGGGAGGCCACTCGTGGCGGCGGTGGGGCACAAAGAGCCGGATCGGACACAGCAGGGCTGGGCGCGCAGGCTGGCCGGGTACGCGTGGCGGTACAAGGCGAACACGCTGCTGGCGCTCGGGTCCTCCCTGGCCGGCATGGCCGTGCTCGCCCTCGTGCCGCTCGTCACCAAGGTGATCATCGACGACGTCATCGGGACGAAGACCCGGGACCTCGGCGTCTGGACGGGGCTGCTCATCGGCGCCGCCGTCCTCGTCTACGCCCTCACCTACGTCCGCCGCTACTACGGCGGCCGGCTCGCCCTCGACGTCCAGCACGACCTGCGGATCGACATGTACGACACCGTCGTCCGGCTCGACGGGCGGCGGCAGGACGAGCTGTCCACCGGGCAGGTCGTCGGGCGCGCGACCAGCGACCTCCAGCTCATCCAGGGCCTTCTCTTCATGCTCCCGATGACCATCGGGAACATCCTGCTCTTCCTCATCTCGCTGGCCGTCATGGCCTACCTGTCGATCCCGCTCACCCTCGTCGCGCTCGCCGTCGCCCCCGCCCTCTGGTGGATCGCCAAGCGCAGCCGCACCCGTCTCCACCCCGCCACCTGGCACGCGCAGCAGCAGGCCGCCGTCGTCGCCGGCGTCGTCGACGGGGCCGTGACCGGCGTCCGGGTCGTCAAGGGCTTCGGCCAGGAGGACCAGGAGACCGGCAAGATCCGGGAAGCCGGGCGGAAGCTGTTCGCCGGCCGCCTGCGGACGATCCGGCTCAACTCCAGGTACACCCCCGCCCTCCAGGCCGTACCCGCCCTCGGCCAGGTCGCGGTCCTCGCGCTCGGCGGCTGGCTCGCCTACCGGCACCAGATCACCCTCGGCACCTTCGTCGCCTTCTCCGCCTACCTGGCCTCCCTCGTCGGCCCGGTCCGCATGCTCGCCATGGTCCTCACCGTCGGCCAGCAGGCCCGTGCCGGCGTCGAGCGGGTCTACGACCTCATCGACACCGAGCCGGTGATCAAGGACGGCGCCAAGGAACTGCCCGCCGACGCGCCCGCCACCGTCGAGTTCGACGACGTCTCCTTCGCGTACGAGGGCGCCTCCGGCAATAGCAACCCCGTCCTCGAAGGGTTCTCCCTGGAGATCCGGCCCGGCGAGACCGTCGCCGTCGTCGGCGCCTCCGGCTCCGGCAAGTCCACCGTCTCGCTCCTCCTGCCCCGCTTCTACGACGTCACCCACGGCGCCGTCCTCGTCGGCGGCCACGACGTCCGCGAGCTCACCCTCGACTCCCTCCGCGCCGCCATCGGCCTCGTCCCCGAGGACTCCTTCCTCTTCTCCGACACCGTCGCCGCGAACATCGCCTACGGCGTCCCCGACGCCACCCGCGAGCAGATCGAGACCGCCGCCCGCGCCGCCCAGGCGGACCGTTTCATCGCCGAGCTCCCGGACGGCTACGACACCAAGGTCGGCGAGCACGGCCTCACCCTCTCCGGCGGCCAGCGCCAGCGCGTCGCACTCGCCCGCGCGATCCTCACCGACCCCCGGCTCCTCCTCCTCGACGACGCCACCTCCGCCGTCGACGCCAAGGTCGAGCACGAGATCCACGAGGCCCTGAAGTCCGTCATGGCGGGCCGTACCACCCTGCTCATCGCCCACCGCCGCTCCACCCTCGGCCTCGCCGACCGCATCGCCGTCCTGGAGGACGGCCGGCTCGCCGACATCGGCACCCACGCCGAGCTGGAGGCCCGCTCCCCGCTCTTCCGCCGCCTCCTCACCGACCCCGAGGAACTCGGCGCCGTCTCGCCCGGCCACCTGGCGCCGCCGGACGAGCTTCCCGAGGACCACACGCTGCGGGCCGAGCTGGACGCCGAGTTCGACGCCGAGCGCGGCATCACCCCGACCCTGTGGGTACGGGACGAGACCACCGGCCGCGAGACCCCCGCGCCCGGAGCCACCCCCGAACTCCTCGCCGCCGTCGAGGCCCTGCCGCCCGCCACCGACACCCCCGACATCGACGAGGCCCGGGCCGTGTCCCCCGAGGACGCGTACGGGCTGCGCCGGCTGCTCCGCGGCTTCGGCGCCCCGCTGCTCATCAGCCTCGGCCTGGTCGCCCTCGACGCGGGCGCGGGCCTGCTGCTTCCCGTCCTGATCCGGCACGGCATCGACGAGGGCGTGAACCGGCTCGCGATCGGCGCCGTCTGGGCGGCCTCCGCGCTCGCCCTGGTCACCGTCCTCGTGCAGTGGGTCGCGCAGACCGCCGAGACCCGGATGACCGGCCGCACCGGCGAGCGGGTCCTGTACGCGCTGCGCCTGAAGATCTTCGCCCAGCTCCAGCGGCTCGGCCTGGACTACTACGAGCGCGAGCTCACCGGCCGGATCATGACCCGGATGACCACGGACGTCGACGCCCTGTCGACCTTCCTCCAGACGGGCCTGGTCACCGCCTTCGTCTCGGTCGTCACCTTCTTCGGGATCATGGTCGCGCTGCTCGTGCTCGACCTCCAGCTCGCCCTCGTCGTCTTCGCGACCCTGCCGGTCCTCGCCCTCGCCACCTACTACTTCCGCCGCTCCAGCGTGAAGGCGTACGAGCTGGCGCGCGAGCGGATCAGCGTCGTCAACGCCGACCTCCAGGAGTCCGTCGCCGGCCTCCGGATCGTCCAGGCCTTCCGCCGCGAGCGCTCGGGCGCGGCCCGCTTCGCGGAGCGCAGCGACTCGTACCGCGAGGCGCGCGTCCGGGGCCAGTGGCTGATCTCGGTCTACTTCCCGTTCGTGACCCTGCTGTCCTCGGTCGCGGCCGCCGCCGTCCTGATCGTCGGCGCGAACCGCATCGAGGCCGGCACCCTCACCACCGGCGCGCTCGTCGCCTACCTCCTCTACATCGACCTCTTCTTCGCGCCCGTGCAGCAGCTCTCGCAGGTCTTCGACGGCTACCAGCAGGCCGCCGTCTCGCTGAAGCGGATGCAGGAACTCCTCCAGGAGCCGACGTCGACGGCCGCCGCCGACGCGCCCCTGGACGTGCTGTCGCTGCGCGGCGAGATCGCCTTCGAGGACGTCTCCTTCGCGTACGGGGGCGAGGAGGAGGCCCTCACCGGGATCGACCTCCGCATCCCCGCCGGGCAGACCGTCGCCTTCGTCGGCGAGACCGGCGCCGGAAAGTCCACCCTCGTCAAGCTGGTCGCCCGGTTCTACGACCCGACGGCCGGCCGGGTCACCGCCGACGGCGCCGACCTGCGGGACCTCGACCTCACCGCGTACCGCCACCGGCTCGGCGTCGTCCCCCAGGAGGCGTACCTCTTCGCCGGGACCATCCGCGACGCCATCGCCTACGGCCGCCCCGAGGCGACCGACGCCGAGGTCGAGGCGGCGGCCCGCGCGGTCGGCGCGCACGACATGATCGCCACGCTCGACGGCGGCTACCTCCACGAGGTCGCCGAGCGCGGCCGCAACCTCTCCGCCGGGCAGCGCCAGCTGATCGCCCTGGCCCGCGCCGAACTCGTCGACCCGGACATCCTGCTCCTGGACGAGGCCACGGCGGCCCTGGACCTGGCGACCGAGGCCCAGGTCAACCAGGCCACCGACCGGCTCGCGGGCCGCCGTACGACCCTCGTCGTCGCCCACCGCCTGACGACGGCCGCGCGTGCGGACCGGGTGGTCGTCATGGACCACGGGCGGGTCGCGGAGGACGGCACCCACGACGAACTCCTCGCCCTGGGCGGCCGGTACGCGATGCTGTGGAACACGTTCATCGGGGAGGCGGAGCCGGAGCGGGTCTGACCGCTTCCGAGAGGCGGGCCTGAGTACGGGGAATCCGCCGGGTGAGTACCCCGGCGGATTCCCCGTCCGCGTCCGCCGGACTTGAATCGGGGACATGAGCAACGAGTCCCGCGCCCGCGCCACCGCCTCGCCCGCCGTTCCCTCCGCCTCCGACGTGGAAGGCCGGCGGCTGCGGAAGCGGTCCCTGATCTGGGCCGGGCTCTTCGTCCCGGCGACCGTGCTCGCCGGCATCGTCGCCCTCACCGCGGAGAACGCGGGCCGCTGCCTCGGGTACGGGGAGGGCTGCGGCTCCACCCCGGGCTATGCGTACGTCGTGAGCCTGGTGCCGGCGGCCGTCGCCTTCGGGATCGCCCAGGGCGCGACCCGCCTCACCGTCGGCCGGACCGCGTTCCGGGTCCAGCTCGGCGCGGAGGCCGTCTTCCTGACGCTGGTCATGACGACCTTCGCATAGCGCAGACATGCGGAGGCAACCATTCCTGGGCCTCGTGCGTCGTACGGCCGTACGACGACTCGCCCGGGAGAGGAACGCATGACCACAGACGTCGGCACGGTCCGGACCCGAACCCTCGCCCGTGTGCTTGTCCCGCTCCTCGCCGCGCTCGCGCTGCTCCTCCTCCCCGGCCCGGGGCCCGGCGGCGGGACCGCCGACGCCGCCTCCGTCTGCCACGGCCGACCCACCCGGACGATCACCTTCGCCACCGGCGAACTGCGCCTCTACCGGACCCGCCAGTACGTCTGTGCCGTCACCGTCGCCAAGGGGCCGGGCCCGCGCCGCCCGATGGCCGTCTCGCTCCAGCCGCGCGGCGGGCGGGCCGTCGTCCGCTCGGGGCGGTTCGACCGGCAGGCGGGCCCGGTGACCGTCCACGCGCTCAACCGCTGCGTCCGGGCGAGCGGTTCGGTGGCCGGCCGGGGGACGGCGACGGGCTGGATCCTGTGCTGATGTGCAGGAAAGTCTAAGGGTAAGGATCAACTGGGTCTGGCGGTCCGCACGTTGTCCCCGCTAGGTTCGCGACACCGTTGTGAACCAAGGGGAGGGTGAATGCGCAAGTCGCTGAGATGGGCGCTGTCGCTTTCGGTGCTCATAGGCACCGTCGGGTCGACCGGTGTGGCTACCGCCGCGGACACGGAGACCGGCAGCGCGGCCGTCGTCGACTCGCAGAGCACGAGCACCGACATCAAGGACCGCATCCTGGCGATCCCCGGGATGAGCCTGATCGAGGAGAAGCCGTACGCGGGCTACCGCTACTTCGTCCTCAACTACGAGCAGCCGATCGACCACAAGCGCCCGTGGGCGGGCACGTTCCAGCAGCGGATCTCGATCCTCCACAAGGACACGAGCCGCCCGACCGTCTTCCGCACCAGCGGCTACGGTCTCTCCACGACGCCGAGCCGGACCGAGCCGACCCGGATCATCGACGGCAACCAGGTCTCCATGGAGTACCGCTTCTTCACGCCGTCCCGCCCGGCACCGGCCGACTGGTCGAAGCTGGACATCTGGCAGGCGGCCAGCGACCAGCACCGGATCTACACGGCGCTGAAGTCGGTCTACGGCCAGAAGTGGCTCTCCACCGGCGCCTCGAAGGGCGGCATGACCGCCACGTACTACGAGCGCTTCTACCCGCGCGACATGGACGGCGTCGTCGCGTACGTGGCGCCGAACGACGTGGTCAACAAGGAGGACTCGGCCTACGACCGGTTCTTCGAGACCGTCGGCACCAAGGACTGCCGGGACCGCCTGAACAACATGCAGCGCGAGGCCCTCGTCCGCCGCGAGCCGCTGGAGAAGAAGTACAAGGCCTGGGCCGAGTCCGAGGGCGCCACCTTCAACACGGTCGGCTCCCTCGACAAGGCCTACGAGGCCGTCGTCCTCGACTTCGTGTGGGGCTTCTGGCAGTACTACGGCGAGAACGTCTGCGACCAGATCCCGGACGCGGCGACCGCGAGCGACGACGTCGTGTACGACACGATCGACGCGTACTCCGGCTGGTCCGCCTACACCGACCAGGGCCTGGAGTACTACACGCCGTACTACTACCAGGCGGCGACCGAGCTCGGCTCGCCGACCATCAAGCAGCCGCACCTCGACGGCCTCAGCCGCTACGGCTACCAGCCGGCCAGCAGCTTCGTGCCGAGCTCCATCCCCATGAAGTTCAAGCCCTGGGTCATGCGGGACGTCGACGACTGGGTCCGCAAGAACGCGAACCACATGCTGTTCGTCTACGGCGGCAACGACCCGTGGGGCTCGGAGCAGTTCCACGTCGACAAGGGCGCGCGTGACTCCTACGTCTACGTGGCGCCGGGCATGAACCACGGCGCGAACGTCGCCGGGCTCGTCCCCGCCGAGCGCGACGCCGCCACCGCGCGGATCCTCGCCTGGGCCGGCGTCTCGGCCCCGGCGGTCCAGGCGGCGCAGCCGCTGGCGGCGTTCGATGCCCGCATCGACGCGCCGGCCGACGAGGACACGACCCGCGAACACGGCCTCCGCCCCTAACCCCAACCGGGCGCCGCTCCCCGGGGGCGGCGCCCACCCGCCGCCCCCCGTTGTGGGCGCTGACCCCGCCCACCCCGTTGTGGGCAGGCGTTCCGCAAGGGGCGGAACGGGTGGGCACAACGGAACGGCGCCCTTGCCGGCGCCAGAGGCTCCCGCGCCTGAACCCGCACCGCGAGTGACGGAGCACAACGTGGTGCGGGCCAGGGCACGGAACACGGAGGCGCCGCTAGGGGCGCCGTCCCGTGTGCCCACCCGTCCCGCCCTGCGGGACGATTGCCCACACGGGCGGGGCGCGGGCCACACGGGCGGGGCGCAGGCCACACGGGCGGGGGCCGCACGGGTGGGGCGTGGGTTCCGGGGGGTCAGTACGACAAGCCGTGCCCCAGCGGGTACAGGACCTTCGTCGGGTCCTCCGCGTTCTGGATCGGGACCGGAAGCCGCCCCCGCGGCCGCGCCCGCCCCGCCAGCACCCGTACGGCGGCCCGGAGTTCGACATCGGTCCAGGAGTACGCGGCGAGCGTCGCCCGCTGCCCACCGAGCCGCGCGACGTCGTACGGGTTGCGGATCGCGACCGTCACGACCGGCACCCCCGTCGCGACGAGCCGCGCGACGAGCGTCCGCTGCGGACTGGTCGCGGACACGTTGTAGGTGCCGACGAGCACCACGTCCTTGCCGGCCGCCGCCGCCACCGCCTCCTCGATCTTCGCCGCCGTCGGCGTGATCCCGGTGGAGAGCGCGGTCGCGTCGAAGCCCAGTTCCGACAGTGCCGTCGCGAGCGTCGTCGTGGGCGGGCCCGTCGTGCCGGACGGCGAGGCCGGGTCGGCGCCGACGACGAGGACCGAGCGGTGGGAGGCGGGGCTCAGCGGGAGGAAGCCGTCCTCGTTGAGGAGGAGCGTCGTGGTCGCCTCGGCGATGCGGTCGGCGTGGGCGAGGTGGGACTCGGTGCCGACGACCCGCTCGACGGCCGCCCGGGTCGCGTACGCCTGCCGGAAGAGGCCCAGCTTCGCCTTGAGCCGCAGGATCCGCAGGATCGATTCGTCGAGCCGGGCCTCCGTCAGTTCGCCGTCCCTGACGGCCTTCAGGACCGCGTTCCAGGCCACGTCGAGCTTGGGCGGGTTGAGCAGCTGGTCCACGCCGGCCTTGAGGGCGAGGACGGGGACGCGCTCGTCCCCGTACTTGGTGCGTACGCCCTCCATGCCGAGGGAGTCCGTGACCACCACGCCGTCGTAGCCGAGCTGCTCGCGCAGGATGCCGGTGAGGATGGGCCGGGAGAGCGTCGCCGGGTCCTCGCTGGGGTCGAGCGCGGGGACCACGATGTGCGCGGTCATGATCGAGTCGATTCCGGCGTCGATCGCCGACCGGAACGGCGGCGCGTCGAGTTCGGCCCACTGCTCCCGGGTGTGGGTGATGGTCGGCAGGCCGTAGTGGCTGTCGACGGCGGTGTCGCCGTGGCCGGGGAAGTGCTTGGAGGTGGCCGCGACCCCGGCCCGCTGGTACCCCTTCACCTGCGCGGCGACGAGACCGGCGACGGCCTGCGGGTCGGAGCCGAAGGAGCGGACCCCGATGACCGGGTTGGCCGGGTTGACGTTCACGTCGGCGACCGGGGCGTAGTTCTGCCGGATGCCGACGGCGGCGAGCTCCTCGCCCGCGATCTGCGCGGCCTTGCGGGCGTCCGCGTGCGAGCCCCCGGCGCCGAGCGCCATCGCCCCGGGCAGCAGGGTGGCGGGCTTGCCGACCCGGCAGACGATGCCGTGCTCCTGGTCGGTGGAGATGAGCACGGGGACCGGGGTGGGCTGGGCGAGCGCGGCCTGCTGGATGCCGTTGGAGAGGGCGGCGATCTGCTGCGGGTCGCGGGTGTTGTGGGCCCAGGAGAAGTAGATGACGCCGCCCACGTGGTAGCGCTCGACCAGTTCGGCGGCGGTGCGGACGCCGATCTCCGCGAGGTTGGCGTCGATGTCGGCCTGGTCGGGGGTGGTGGCGGAGTGGCCGTAGACCCGCATCACGAAGAGCTGGCCGACCTTCTCCTCCAGCGACATCCGGTCGATGAGCCGCTGGAGTTTCAGGTCGTCGGCCTCGGCGTGGGCGGCGGGGGTGGTGAGTCCGGTGACGGCCGCCGCGGCGGCTGCGGCGGTCACCGTGAGGAGGGTGCGTCGGGAGGGGGCGGGGGCGCGGTGGTGCACTGATGCTCCTTCCGGCCGTGCAAGGTTGAAGGAAACTTCCAAGGTGTCACGGATAGCCCGAAAGTAACTGCCAGGTCAAGGACCCGCGCAGGAATCGTTCCCGCCCGCCTCAGGCGGCCGAGGCGATGGTGGGCCAGAGCTCCTGGAGCGTACGGACCGTCTCCCGGATCGCCGGGCGCCGCGCCGCGCCGGTCCGCCACATGGCGTGCAGCCGGCGCGTCGGCGTCGGGTCGAGCCGCACCGTCACGACCTCCGGCGGCAGGGTCCCGCGGCCCAGGCGCGGGACGAGGGCGATGCCGAGTCCGGCCGCCACCAAGGCCACCTGCGTGTGGTTCTCCTCCGCCTGATGGACGATCAGCGGCTCGTACCCCGTCGCCCGCAGCGTCCGCGTCAGCCAGTCGTGGCAGACCGTCCCCGGCGGCTGCGAGATCCACCGCTCCGCCGCCAGCTCCTCCCGGCGCACGGACGCCCGCGCCGCCAGCGGATGGTCCCGGTGGACGAGGATGTCGCACAGGTCGTCGCCGATGACCACCTGCTCGACCCCCGGCGGCGTCGGCAGCGGCGCGATGTCCCAGTCGTGCGCCACCGCAAGGTCGATCACGCCCCGCGCCACCAGGTCGACCGAGAGGTGCGGGTCCACCTCCGAGAGGCGGGCGTCGAGGTCCGGGTGGAGCCGGGCGAGCTCGGCGAGCGCCCGGGGCATCAGGCCGCGCGCCGCGCTCGCGAAGCAGGCGATCGTGAGCCGCCCGGCGGGCCGGCCGCGCCGCTCCTCGAGACGTACCTCCGCCTCCTCGACGAGGGCGAGCAACTGCCGTGCCGTGGAGGCGAGTTGATGGGCGTCGTCGGTGAGCCGGACACCGCGCCCGCTGCGTTCGAGCAGGGTCGTACGGGTCTCCCGCTCCAGCTTGGCGATCTGCTGCGAGACCGCGGACGGTGTGTAGCCGAGGGCGGTGGCGGCGGCGCCGACACTGCCGTGGACGGCGACGGCGTGCAGGGCGCGCAGACGGCCGAGATCCAGCACGGGCACCTCCTGTGGGCGTTCCTGGATGTAGCGATGCTTCATCCCACCATGAAGGAACCCGTGCTGGTGCTACACGGTCGGCGGCGGCCATGCTCGATCGCATGCGCCCTGCCCACCTCGCCCTCGCCGCCCTGGTCGCCGCCGTCTGGGGAGTCAACTTCGTCGTCATCGAGATCGGCCTCGGCCACTTCCCGCCGCTGCTCTTCTCCGCTCTCCGCTTCCTCGTCGCCGCCCTCCCGGCGGTGTTCCTCGTCGGCCGCCCGAAGGTCGCCTGGAAGTGGATCGTGGGCGTCGGACTCGTCCTCGGCGTGGCCAAGTTCGGCCTGCTCTTCACCGGCATGGACCTCGGCGCCCCGGCCGGACTCTCCTCCCTCGTCCTCCAGGTCCAGGCCGTCTTCACCGCCCTCTTCGCCTTCGCGGCCCTCGGCGAACGCCCCCGGCGCCTCCAGGTGCTCGGGATGGCGGTGGCCCTCGCCGGCATCGGCGTCGCCGCCGTCGACGAGGGCGGCTCGGGCCCGCTCGCCGGCTTCGCCCTGGTGATCGCCGCGGCGGCCTGCTGGGGCGTCTCCAACGTCCTGACCCGCAAGGCCGCCCCGCCCGACGCCCTCAACTTCATGGTCTGGGTCAGTACGGTGCCGGTCCTGCCGCTCCTCGCCCTCTCCCTCCTCCTGGAGGGCCCCGAGCGCGACCTCGCGGCCCTGCGCGGACTCGACTGGACGGGCGTCGGCGTCATCGCGTACGTCGCCTGGATCACGACCGTCTTCGGCTTCGGCGCCTGGGGCCTGCTCCTCCGCCGCTACCCCGCTTCCTCCGTCGCCCCCTTCTCCCTCCTCGTCCCGGTCTTCGGCATGTCCTCGGCGGCCCTGATCCTGGGCGAACCGGTGAGCCCCCTCCGCTGGTGCGCGGCGGCGCTCCTCGTGGGGGGAGTGGCGCTGACGTCGTTCGCGCCGCGACGGGGCACGGGAGGGGGCCCGGGCCGGAAACCCGTGGCGTCCGACGAGCCCGAGGCCGTATCGTTCCCGCGTCCCACCCGTGAGGAAAGGCCCGTATGACCTTCGAGAACGTCACCGTCGACAGCGTCGAACCCGCCCCCGGAATCGTCCTGTTGGCGGGGATCCCCGGTAGCGGGAAGTCCACGGTCGCGGCGGCGCTCGCGGCGCGGTTCGCGCGCGCCGCGCACATCGAGGTCGACCACCTCCAGGAGCTGATCGTCCAGGGCTGCCACTGGCCGACTCCGGACGGCGACCCGGAGGCGGACCGTCAGATCCTGCTGCGCGCCCGCAACGGCAGCCTGCTCGCGGACAGCTTCGCCGCGGCGGGCTTCCTGCCGGTCCTCGACGACGTGGTCGTACGCCGCTCCCACCTGGACTTCTACCGCGCCCATGCTCAGGCGGTCCCGCTCCACGTGGTGATCCTGGCCCCGGGCCCGGACAAGGCCTGGGAGCGCAACAACGCCCGCCACAAGAAGCTGACGACGAACTGGGCGTTCCTGGACGAGGCCATGCGCGCCGAACTCTCCGGCGAGGGCGTCTGGATCGACAACGCGGACCAGACGGTCGAGGAGACGGTCGACGCGGTCCTCGCGGCGACCGGCCTGGCCGCCCACGCGGACGCGAAGCCGAGCGGCCCGGCCGGCTCGTAGCGACCGCTGACGTCCCCGATCAGTCCCTCGGTCGAGCGCCGAGCCGCGTCGGCTACCCCCGCGGCCCGGCCGGCTCGTAGCGACCGCTGACGTCCCCGATCAGTCCTTCGGTCGAGCGCCGAGCCGCGCCGGCTACCCCCGCGGCCCGGCCGGCTCGTAGCGACCGCTGACGTCCCCGATCAGTCCCTCGGTCGAGCGCCGAGCCGCGCCGGCTACCCCCGCGGCCCGGCCGTCGACCCCCGTACCACCAGCTCCGCCGGCACCGTCTCCACGCCGCCCGCCGGAGGCTCCTCCGCGTTCATGGCCAGGCGGCCCGCGCGGATGCCCGCCTCGTGGAGGGGGAGGCGGACCGTCGTGAGGGACGGGACCGCGTCCACCGAGAACGGGAGGTCGTCGAAGCCCGCGACCGACACGTCGCCGGGGATCGACAGGCCCCGTTCCCGCAGGGCCGCGCAGACGCCGAGCGCCACCGTGTCGTTGGCCGCGACGACCGCCGTGAGGTGCGGGTCCCGGGCGAGGAGTTCCGCCGTCGCCTCGTGACCCGAGCGGCGGTCGTACGGCCCGTGGACCGTCGGGCCCTCGGCCACGCCCGCCGCCGCGAGGGCCTCCCGGTGGCCCTCCAGGCGGTGCCGGGTGGTGGTGCGGTCGGCCGGCCCCGCCACGTAACCGATCCGCCGGTGGCCGAGGTCGAGCAGGTGCTCGGTGAGGCGGCGCCCTCCGGTCCGGTTGTCGAAGACGAGCGCCGCCGTGCCGGCGTCGCCGGGGGTCGGCGGCCGCCCGCACAGCACGACCCGGGTCCCCGCCTCCGCCAGCTTCGTCAGCTTTCCGGCCGTCGCCGCGAGGTGCTCCGGGTCCTCCAGGGAGCCGCCCATGAGGATGACGGCCGCGGCCCGCTGCCGCTGGAGCAGGGTGAGGTAGGTGAGCTCGCGCTCGGGGGAGCCGCCGGTGTTGCAGACGACGGCGAGCTTCTCGCCCCCGCCGCGTCCCGTCGCGCTCTCCCCGATCGCGCTCTGCGCCGCGCTCGCCATGATCCCGAAGAAGGGGTCGGCGATGTCGTTGACCAGCACGCCGACCAGGTCGGACGTGGCGGCGGCGAGGGAGCTCGCGGGGCCGTTGAGGACGTAGTCCAGCTCGTCCACGGCCTGCAGCACCCGTTCCCGGGTCGACGCGGCGACCGGGTAGTTGCCGTTCAGGACGCGGGAGACGGTGGCGGGGGAGACCCGTGCGCGGGCGGCCACGTCCGCCAGGGTGACGGTCATCGCGTGCGTACCTCCAGGGCCCTTGTCGGCGGCGATGTCGGCAGGCTAGCGTCATCTTCGATGGAAAGCGCTTTCTATCGAGATGTCGAGTGAACACCGCGGAGAGGAACCTTTCGTGACACGCAGGACAGTCCGCATCGCCATGAACGGCGTCACCGGGCGCATGGGATACCGCCAGCACCTCGTCCGCTCGATCCTCGCCCTGCGCGAACAGGGCGGCCTCGACCTCGGCAACGGCGAGACCCTCTGGCCCGAGCCCGTCCTCGTCGGCCGCCGCGAGCACGCCCTGCGCACCCTCGCCGAGCGCCACGGCCTCACCGAGTGGTCCACCGACCTCGACGCCGTCCTCGCCGACGACTCCGTCGACGTCTACTTCGACGCCCAGGTCACCTCGGCCCGCGTCGAGGCCCTCACCAAGGCCATCGCCGCCGGAAAGCACGTCTACACCGAGAAGCCCACCGCCGCCGACCTCGCCGGCGCCCTGGAACTCGCCCGCCTCGCCGAGGCGAAGGGCATCAAGCACGGCGTCGTCCAGGACAAGCTCTTCCTCCCCGGCCTGCTCAAGCTCAAGCGCCTCGTCGACGGCGGCTTCTTCGGCGAGATCCTCTCCGTACGCGGCGAGTTCGGCTACTGGGTCTTCGAGGGCGACTGGCAGGACGCGCAGCGCCCCAGCTGGAACTACCGCGCGGAGGACGGCGGCGGCATCGTCGTCGACATGTTCCCGCACTGGGAGTACGTGCTCCACGAGCTCTTCGGCCGCGTCACCGGCGTCACCGCCCACGTCGCCACCCATGTCCCGCAGCGCTGGGACGAGCAGGGCAAGCCGTACGCCGCCACCGCCGACGACGCCGCGTACGGCATCTTCCAGCTGGAGGGCGGCGCCATCGCCCAGATCAACTCCTCCTGGGCCGTACGCGTCCACCGCGACGAGCTGGTGGAGTTCCAGGTCGACGGCACCCACGGCTCCGCCGTCGCCGGGCTCCGAGGCTGCCGCGTCCAGCACCGCTCGGCCACCCCGAAGCCCGTCTGGAACCCCGACATCCCCGCCACCGAGTCCTTCCGCGGGCAGTGGCAGGAGGTCCCCGACAACGCCGAGTTCGACAACGGCTTCAAGGCCCAGTGGGAGCTGTTCCTCCGGCACATCGCGCTCGACGAGCCGTACCACTGGGACCTCCTCGCCGGCGCCCGCGGCGTCCAGCTCGCCGAGCTCGGTCTGCGGTCGGCCGCCGAGGGCCGCCGCCTGGACGTCCCGGAGGTGACCCTGTGACGATCCGGCTCCCTTCCCCGGACGGCTCCACGCGCGCGTACACCCCCCGCACCGAACCGCTCGCGCTCTCCGCGGGCGGCCCCCTGACCTCCCGTACGGTCTTCTCCGCCGCGCACGTCGTCGCCGACCCGTACGCCGACACCACCCCCGACTCCCCGGCCGCCGTCGACTGGGACGCCACCCTCGCCTTCCGCCGCCACCTCTGGTCCCACGGCCTCGGGGTCGCCGAGGCGATGGACACCGCCCAGCGCGGGATGGGCCTCGACTGGGCGGGCGCGGCGGAGCTGATCCGCCGGTCCGCGGCGGAGGCGCACGGCGTGGGCGGCAGCATCGCCTGCGGCGTGGGCACGGACCAGCTGACGGGCCCGGCCGCCCTGCCGGAGATCCGCGCGGCGTACGAGGAACAGCTCGCGGTCGTCGAGGAGTCGGGGGCGCAGGCCATCCTCATGGCCTCCAGGGCCCTCGCCGCCGCGGCGACCGGCCCCGAGGACTACCTCGACCTCTACGGCCACCTGCTCCGCCAGGCGAGCGAGCCGGTGATCCTGCACTGGCTGGGCCCCATGTTCGACCCGGCCCTCGACGGCTACTGGGGATCGCCCGACCTCGACGCGGCGACCGAGACCTTCCTCGACGTGATCAGGGCCCACCCCGACAAGGTCGACGGCATCAAGGTCTCCCTCCTCGACGCCCGGCGCGAGGTCGAGCTGCGCCGCCGCCTCCCGGAGGGCGTCCGCTGCTACACGGGCGACGACTTCCACTACCCGGAGCTGATCGCGGGCGACGAACAGGGCTTCAGCCACGCCCTGCTCGGCATCTTCGACCCGCTGGGCCCGCTGGCGGCGGAGGCGGTGAGGATCCTCGACACGGGTGACGTGGCGGCCTTCCGCAAGACGCTGGACCCCACGGTCGCCCTCTCCCGGCACCTCTTCGAGCCCCCGACCCGCTTCTACAAGACGGGCGTGGTGTTCCTCGCCTGGCTGGCGGGCCACCAGGACCACTTCGCGATGGTCGGCGGTCTGCAGTCCGCCCGCTCGCTGCCGCACCTGGGCCGCGCGTACGAACTCGCCGACGGCCTGGGCCTGTTCCCCGACCCGGCGCGCGCCGCGTCCCGGATGCGCTCGCTCCTCACCGTGTACGGAGTCCCGCGATGAACCTCGACCGCTTCTCCGTCAACCAGATGACCGTGAAGCAGCTGGCCCTGCCCGAACTGGTCCGGCACTGCGTCCGGCTGGGCGTCCCTGGCATCGGGCTCTGGCGCGAACCGGTCCAGGAGTACGGGGTGGAGGCCGCGGCCGACCTGGTGCGGGACGCGGGTCTGACCGTCACCACCCTCTGCCGGGGCGGCTTCTTCACCTCGGACGGCTGGGAACCGGACAACCGCGCGGCGATCGACGAGGCCGTGACGCTCGGCACCGACACCCTGGTCCTGGTCTCCGGCGGCCTCACCCCGGCCTGCCCGGACCTGCCGTCCGCCCGGGCCCGCATCGCCGAGGCGATCGGCACCCTCGCCCCGTACGCGGGGGAGCGGGGCGTCCGCCTGGCGATCGAGCCCCTGCACCCGATGTACGCCTCCGACCGGTGCGCGGTCTCGACGCTCGACCAGGCCCTGGAGATCGCGGAGCGCTTCCCCGCCTCCCAGGTCGGCGTCACGGTCGACACGTACCACCTCTGGTGGGACGACCGGGCTCCGGCGGCGGTGGAACGCGCGGGCGCGGCCGGCCGCATCCACTCCTTCCAGCTCGCCGACTGGACGACCCCCCTCCCGGCCGGCGTCCTCAACGGCCGCGGACAACTGGGCACGGGCGCGATCGACCTCGCGGCCTGGGCGGCCCTGGTGGAGAAGGCCGGCTACACGGGCCCGGTCGAGGTGGAACTCTTCAACGACGACCTGTGGGCAAGGGACGGCGTGGAGCTCCTGGAGGAGACGCTGGAGTCGTTCCGGGCGGTGTGACCGCACGTGGCCTCGTCCACGCCGGCAGCACCCGCTCCGATCTCGGCGTCCCTGGCTCGCTCCGGTCCCCCGGGGCGGGCGTCGTCCACAGTCCCGCCCCCGTTGTCGGTGGGCTTCGCTACGGTCGGTGCATGTCCAACGACGGTCGCGGGCCCGCAGTGCTCGAAGGGGTTCTGGAGCGGATCACCTACGCCAACGAGGAGAGCGGGTACACGGTCGCCCGGGTCGACACCGGGCGGGGTGCCGGCGACCTCCTCACGGTGGTGGGGGCGCTGCTCGGTGCGCAGCCGGGGGAGTCGCTGCGGATGGAGGGGCGCTGGGGCTCCCACCCGCAGTACGGCAAGCAGTTCACCGTCGACAACTACACGACCGTTCTGCCCGCCACCATCCAGGGCATCCGGCGCTATCTCGGCTCCGGGCTCGTCAAGGGCATCGGGCCCGTCTTCGCCGACCGCATCACGCAGCACTTCGGGCTCGACACCCTCGACATCCTCGAAGAGGAGCCCGCGCGGCTGATCGAGGTCCCCGGGCTCGGGCCGAAGCGGACCAGGAACATCACCGCCGCCTGGGAGGAGCAGAAGGCGATCAAGGAGGTGATGGTCTTCCTCCAGGGGGTCGGGGTGTCCACGTCGATCGCCGTGCGGATCTACAAGAAGTACGGGGACGCCTCGATCTCCGTCGTGCGCAACCAGCCCTACCGGCTCGCCGCCGACGTCTGGGGCATCGGCTTCCTCACCGCCGACAGGATCGCCCAGTCCGTCGGCATCCCGCACGACAGCCCCGACCGGGTGAAGGCCGGTCTGCAGTACGCGCTGTCGCAGTCCAGCGACCAGGGGCACTGCTTCCTCCCCGAGGAGCGGCTCATCTCCGATGCCGTGAAGCTCCTCCAGGTCGACACCGGGCTCGTCATCGAGTGTCTCGGCGAGCTCGCCCTCGATCCCGAGGGGGTCGTACGGGAGACCGTGCCCGGGCCCGAAGGCGTGCCCGTCACCGCCGTCTACCTGATCCCCTTCCACCGGGCCGAGCTCTCCCTCGCCGGGCAGCTGCGGCGCCTCCTGCGGACCGAGGAGGACCGGATGCCGGCCTTCCGGGACGTCGCCTGGGACAAGGCCCTGGCCTGGCTCGCGGACCGCACGGGGGCCTCCCTGGCGCCCGAGCAGGAGGAGGCCGTGCGGCTCGCCCTCACCCGGAAGGTCGCCGTGCTCACCGGCGGCCCCGGCTGCGGCAAGTCCTTCACGGTCCGCTCGATCGTGGAGCTGGCCCGCGCCAAGAAGGCCAGGGTCGTGCTCGCCGCGCCCACCGGCCGGGCCGCCAAGCGGCTCGCCGAGCTGACCGGCGCCGAGGCGTCCACCGTGCACCGGCTCCTGGAGCTGAAGCCCGGCGGGGACGCGGCCTACGACCGGGACCGGCCGCTCGACGCGGACCTGATCGTCGTCGACGAGGCCTCCATGCTCGACCTGCTCCTGGCGAACAAGCTGGTCAAGGCGGTGGCACCGGGTGCCCATCTGCTGCTCGTGGGGGACGTCGACCAGCTGCCGTCGGTCGGCGCGGGCGAGGTCCTCGGCGACCTGCTGGCCCCCGGCAGCCCCGTACCGTCCGTGCGGCTGACCCGGATCTTCCGGCAGGCCCAGCAGTCCGGGGTGGTCACCAACGCGCACCGGATCAACGCCGGCACGCCGCCCCTCACCCAGGGCCTCCCCGACTTCTTCCTCTTCGTCGAGGAGGAGACCGAGGACGCCGCACGGGTCGCCGTGGACGTCGCGGCCCGGCGGATTCCGGCCAAGTTCGGCCTCGACCCGCGCCGGGACGTCCAGGTCCTCGCCCCGATGCACCGTGGTCCGGCGGGCGCGGGCTCGCTGAACGGCCTGCTCCAGCAGGCGATCACCCCGGCCCGCCCCGACCTGCCGGAGAAGCGGTTCGGCGGCCGGGTCTTCCGGGTGGGCGACAAGGTGACCCAGATTCGGAACAACTATGAGAAGGGGGCCAACGGGGTCTTCAACGGTACGGTCGGCGTCGTCACGGCACTGGACACCGTCGAGCAGCGGCTGACCGTGCGGACGGACGAGGACGAGGAGGTGCCGTACGACTTCGACGAGCTGGACGAACTCGCCCACGCGTACGCGGTCACCATCCACCGCTCGCAGGGCAGCGAGTATCCGGCGGTGGTGATCCCGGTCACCATGAGCGCCTGGATGATGCTCCAGCGGAACCTGCTCTACACGGCCGTGACCCGGGCCCGGAAGCTGGTCGTCCTGGTCGGCTCCCGCCGGGCGATCGCCCAGGCGGTCCGTACGGTCTCGGCGGGCAGGCGCTTTACCGCACTCGCCCATCGGCTCACAGGGGACGCCCTCGTGTGAAAGATCACGGAGGACTACCGGAACCAGGGCGAAGGGGGCAGGATATGAAGGTTGGCGGCACTGAGTGCCGCCGAATGGCCCAATGAGCGACCCCGAGTGCACTCTCCTGAGCCAAATGGGGGATGGTAGAGACAGTCAGGGCACCTCGAAGAAGAGGCACTACGTCGGTGAGGGATGACGTGAGCGACAACTCTGTAGTACTGCGGTACGCGGACGGTGAATACACCTACCCGGTGGTCGAGAGCACCGTCGGCGACAAGGGCTTCGACATCGGGAAACTCCGAGCCCAGACCGGTCTGGTCACCCTTGACAGCGGATACGGCAACACCGCCGCCTATAAATCCGCCATCACCTACCTCGACGGTGAGCAGGGCATTCTGCGGTACCGCGGCTACCCCATCGAGCAGCTGGCCGAGCGCTCCACCTTCCTTGAGGTGGCGTACCTGCTGATCAACGGTGAGCTGCCCAAGGTCGACGAGCTGTCGACCTTCAAGAACGAGATCACGCAGCACACCCTGGTCCACGAGGACGTCAAGAACTTCTTCCGCGGTTTCCCGCGGGACGCCCACCCGATGGCGATGCTGTCCTCGGTGGTCTCCGCGCTGTCCACCTTCTACCAGGACAGCCACAACCCGTTCGACGAGCAGCAGCGTCACCTCTCCACGATCCGGCTGCTCGCCAAGCTGCCGACGATCGCGGCGTACGCGTACAAGAAGTCGATCGGTCACCCGTTCGTCTACCCGCGCAACGACCTCGGGTACGTCGAGAACTTCCTGCGCATGACCTTCTCGGTCCCGGCGCAGGAGTACGACCTGGACCCGGTCGTCGTCTCCGCGCTCGACAAGCTGCTGATCCTGCACGCGGACCACGAGCAGAACTGTTCGACGTCCACCGTGCGTCTGGTCGGCTCCTCGCAGGCGAACATGTTCGCCTCGATCTCCGCCGGCATCTCGGCCCTGTGGGGCCCCCTGCACGGTGGCGCCAACCAGTCGGTCCTGGAGATGCTGGAGGGCATCCAGGCCAACGGCGGCGATGTCGACTCCTTCATCCGCAAGGTGAAGAACAAGGAGGACGGCGTCCGCCTGATGGGCTTCGGCCACCGGGTGTACAAGTCCTTCGACCCGCGCGCCAAGATCATCAAGGCGGCGGCGCACGATGTCCTCTCGGCCCTCGGCAAGTCCGACGAGCTGCTCGACATCGCGCTCAAGCTGGAGGAGCACGCGCTCTCCGACGAGTACTTCGTCTCGCGCAACCTCTACCCGAACGTGGACTTCTACACGGGTCTGATCTACCGCGCCATGGGCTTCCCGACCGAGATGTTCACGGTCCTCTTCGCCCTCGGCCGCCTTCCGGGCTGGATCGCCCAGTGGCACGAGA
The DNA here is from genome assembly GCF_043077765.1 of Streptomyces sp. NPDC015661. NCBI lineage: Bacteria > Bacillati > Actinomycetota > Actinomycetes > Kitasatosporales > Streptomycetaceae > Streptomyces > Streptomyces sp. NPDC015661. The sequence continues at coordinate 272,305 of NZ_JBIBST010000004.1, forward strand.
TGATCAAGGAGCCGGGCTCCCGCATCGGCCGCCCGCGCCAGATCTACACGGGTGAGGTCCTCCGCGACTTCGTCCCGGTCGAGGCCCGCTGACCTCAGCCGCCTCCGCGGTCGCCGCAAGCGAAAAGCGCCCCGCCACCGATCCCCCCACGGGTCGGCGAGCGGGGCGCTTTCCATGTCCCGGTGCGGATTCCCCCCACGGGATCCTGGCCGGGCGTCTGACGCGCGGTCTGCCGGGGGCACGTACGGGAGGGCCGCTCAAAGCTCCCCGGTGCACGTGCCCCGGCCGCGCTTGCCTGGGACGTCCCCCAAGACATCCCATGAACGTCCCCCAAGACGTTCTTGGCATCGCCCACTTAGACTCGCGAACAGCCCAGATGGTTACCCCCCAATATCTGTGATCTAGATCTCTTTGTGAAGGTCCTGTGCGTCACACGTGGGTGAATTCACGTGAACCGCCGCAGGCGAAGGCTGTTGGATACGACGAAGACGGACGAAAAGGCCATGGCCAGGCCCGCGATCATCGGGTTGAGGAGTCCGGCCGCCGCGAGGGGGAGCGCGGCGACGTTGTAGCCGAAGGCCCAGCCGAGGTTTCCCCGGATCGTCGCCAGGGTCCGCCGGGCCAGCCGGATGGCGTCCGCCGCGACCCGCAGGTCGCCCCGGACCAGCGTCAGGTCGCTCGCCTCGATGGCCGCGTCGGTGCCCGTCCCCATCGCCAGCCCGAGGTCGGCCGTCGCGAGCGCGGCGGCGTCGTTCACCCCGTCGCCCACCATCGCGACCGTACGGCCCCCGGCCCGCAGTCGCCGGACCACCTCGGCCTTCTCCTCGGGCAGCACCTCCGCGATCACCTCGTCGATGCCGACCTCGGCCGCCACGGCCTCCGCCACCGCCCGGTGGTCGCCGGTGAGCAGCACCGGCCGCAGCCCCAGGGCGCGCAGCCGGGCGACGGCCTCGGCGCTGGTGTCCTTGACGGTGTCGGCGACGGTCAGGGTGCCCCGGGCCACCCCGTCCCAGGCGACGTGGACGGCGCCGGGCTCCGTGGTGGCGGGCGCCTCGACGCCCTCGGCCTCGAGCAGGGCGGCGCGTCCGACGACGACGAGCCGGCCGTCGACGGAGCCGCGCACGCCGAGGCCGGGGACGTTCTCGAAGGTCTTCGGGGTGGGGAGCTCCCCGCAGCGCTCGGCGGCTCCGGCGGCGATCGCGCGGGCGACCGGGTGCTCGGAGGAGTGCTCCAGGGCGCCGGCGAGCCGCAGCAGCTCGGTCTCGTCGGCGGAGTCGGTGCCGTACCGCCCGCCGTGCACATGGACGCCGGTCAGCCGCATGCGGCCGGTGGTGACGGTGCCCGTCTTGTCGAGGACGACCGTGTCGACCTTGCGGGTGGACTCCAGGACCTCGGGGCCCTTGATGAGGATGCCGAGCTGGGCGCCGCGGCCGGTGCCGACCATGAGGGCGGTCGGGGTGGCCAGGCCGAGGGCGCAGGGGCAGGCGATGATCAGGACGGCGACGGCGGCGGTGAAGGCCGCGGTGACGTCGTCCGTCACGAGGAGCCAGGTGACGAGGGTGGCGAGGGCGAGGAGGATCACGACCGGCACGAAGACGGCGGAGATCCGGTCGGCGAGCCGCTGCACCTCGGCCTTGCCGCTCTGGGCGTCCTCGACGAGCTTCGCGATCCGGGCGAGCTGGGTGTCGGAGCCGACGCGGGTGGCCTCGACGACGAGGCGGCCCGAGACGTTGACGCAGCCGCCGGTGACGGCGGAGCCGGGGGTGACGTCCAGGGGCAGCGACTCGCCGGTGAGCAGGGAGGCGTCGACGGCGGAGGCGCCCTCGGTGACGGTGCCGTCGGTGGCGATCTTCTCGCCGGGGCGCACGACGAAGAGGTCGCCCGTGCGCAGCTCGTCGACCGGGATCCGTACCTCTCCGCCTCCCTTGAGCACCGCCACGTCCTTGGCGCCGAGCTCCATCAGGGCCCGCAGCGCGGTGCCCGCCTTCCGCTTGGCGCGGGCCTCCAGGTAGCGGCCGAGGAGGATGAAGGTGACGACGCCGGCGGCGACCTCCAGGTAGATGGAGGAGGAGGCGTGGGCGCGGTCGGCGGTGAGGTCGAAGCCGTGCCGCATGCCGGGCATGCCGGCGTCGCCGAGGAAGAGGGCCCACAGGGACCAGCCGTAGGCGGCGAGGGTGCCGACCGAGACGAGGGTGTCCATGGTGGCGGCGCCGTGCCGGAGGTTGGTCCAGGCGGCCCGGTGGAAGGGCAGCCCGCCCCAGACGACGACGGGGGAGGCGAGGGTGAGCGAGAGCCACTGCCAGTTGTCGAACTGGAGCGAGGGGACCATGGCGAGCAGGACCACGGGCGCCGAGAGGAGCGCGGAGACGGTGAGCCGCTGCCGGAGGGAGGCGAGCTCGGGGTCCGCCGGCTCCTCCCCCTGCTCCTCCACCGGCGGCAGGGGCACGTCGGCGGTGTAGCCGGTCTTCACGACGGTGGCGATCAGCTCGTCGACGGCGACGTCCGGCGCGTGTTCGACATGCGCCTTCTCCGTGGCGTAGTTGACCGTGGCGGTGACGCCGTCCATCCGGTTGAGCTTCTTCTCGATCCGGGCGGCGCAGGAGGCGCAGGTCATCCCGCCGATCGTCAGCTCGGTGACGGTGGTGCTTGGCATGTGCGGTTCCAAAGGGGAGCAGGGCCGTACCAGTAACGGTACGACCCTGCGACGTCTGTTCCGAGAGGGGTCAGACCAGCTCGTAGCCGGCCTCGTCCACGGCGGCGGCGACGTCCGCGCGGTCGAGGGGGGCGTCGGAGACGACGGTGACCTCGCCGGTCTTGGCGACGGCCGTGACCGAGGAGACGCCGGCGATCGCGGAGATCTCACTGGAGACAGCGCCCTCGCAGTGGCCGCAGGTCATGCCCTTGACCTGGTAGACGGTGGTGAGTTCGGTCTTCGTCTCTGCGGACATGGCGCTCTCCTCCTGGGGATTCAGGGTCTTACGATACCGAGACTATACCCCTGGGGGGTATAAATCCAGTCGCCCCCGGTCGCGGTGCGGCCCGGCATCCCGTCGGGGCCTATGGTAAATACCCGATATGTCGCATTCGGGGAGCACGCTCGTCCTGATCATGGCGATCGCCGTCCTGGCGCCGCTGCTGGCCTACTGGGTGGGGCGCAGGCTCCCCGTCCCCCTCGTCATCTTCGAGATCCTGCTCGGCATCCTCATCGGCCCCGACGTCCTGGGCTGGGCGCACACCGACGCGCTGATCGACGGGCTCTCGCAGCTCGGCCTCACCATGCTGATCTTCCTCGCCGGGTACGAGATCGAGTTCGGCAAGGTCCGCGGCGACACCCTCAGGCGCTCCGTATGGGCCTGGGTGATCGCCCTCGGCGTCGGGCTCGGCGCCGGCGTCCTGCTCGGCGGCGGCTACACCAAGGGCGTCTTCATCGGCGTCGCCCTGACCAGCACCGCGCTCGGCACCGTCCTGCCGGTGCTGCGGGACGCCGGCGACCTCCACGGGCGGTTCGGCTCGGTCGTCATGGCCTTCGGCGCGGTCGGCGAGTTCGGCCCGATCATCGCGATGGCGCTGCTGCTCAGCGGGCGGGGCGCCGCCGAGTCCACGGCCCTCCTCGCCGTCTTCGCCGCACTCACCGCCGGGGCCGTCCTCTGGGCGCTGCGGCCCCGCCCGCCGTGGTTCTCGACGGTCATCGCCAAGACCCTGCACAGCAGCGGCCAGTTCGCCGTCCGCTTCGTCTTCCTGCTGCTCGCCCTGATGCTCGGGGCGTCCACGGCGCTCGGACTCGACGTACTGCTCGGCGCCTTCGCGGCCGGACTCATCACCCGGCTCGTCCTGACCGGGGCCGCGCCCGAATCCGGGCCGCAGATCCTGGAGAAGGTCGAGGGCGTCGGCTTCGGCTTCCTCGTCCCGGTCTTCTTCGTCGTCACCGGCATCGAGTTCGACCTCGACTCGCTCCTCGACGGGGGCAGGACCCTGCTCCTGCTGCCGGTCTTCCTGCTGCTCTTCCTGGTCGTGCGGGGCGGGCCGATCTGGTTCCTCGCCCCGCGCGACCTCGACCGCGGGGACCGGGGCGGGCTCGTCCTGTACGGCTCCACCGCGCTGCCGCTCGTCGTCGCGATCACCACCATCGGCGTGGACGACAAGGAGATGACGGCCGGTGAGGCGGCGGCGCTCGTCGGGGCCGGGATGCTCTCCGTCCTCGTCTTCCCGCTGCTCGCCCTGAAGCTGCGGGCGCGGGCGGGAGCGGAGGAGAGGGTGCGGTCCTCGGAGTCGGTCGGCGGTTCGGAGTCGTGGTGACCGGCCCCGGGGGTCGGCGGTTCGGAGTCGTGGTGACCGGCTCCCGGGGTCGGCAGGGCGGAGTCGTCGTGGTGACCGGCTCCCGGGGTCGGCAGGGCGGAGTCGTCGTGGTGACCGGCCCCCGGGGTCAGTGGTGCGGAGGTGTGGTGACCGGCCCCCGGGGTCAGTGGTGCGGAGGTGTGGTGACCGGCCCCCGGGGTCAGTGGTGCGGAGGTGTGACCGGCTCTCCGGTCAGCGGGGAGAGGTAGCGGAGGAGGACGGTCTTCAGCTCGGCGATCGTCGCGTCGCGCTCGGCGCCCTCCGGGGCGGCCAGGACGAGCCCCAGGCCGCCCTTGAAGATCGCGAAGGTCATGTCGGCGATCCGGGCGCGCTCCTCGGGTGACAGCTCGGGCGCGTAGTGCGCGATCACGTCCCGTACCGAGGTCAGCAGACTGGCGTGCAGGGCGTCGTGCTCCTCGGCGATCCGGCCGGGCACCTCGGAGCCGTGCATCAGGGCGAGGAAGACGGGGTGCTCGCAGTTGAACGCGATCATCGGGTCGACGACGACGTCCAGGAGTTCCGGCAGCGGCAGGGTGAGGTTCGACGGGGTGAACGCCTGGCCGTGGGCCTCCCGCATCTCGTTCAGGAGGCGCTCGCCGAGCTCGATCGCGATGGCCTCCTTGTTCGGGAAGTACTGGTAGAGCGTGCCGGGCGAGACGCTCGCCTCCCGGGCGATCGCGTTGGTGCTGGTCGCCGTGTACCCGTACGCGCAGAAGACGTTGGCGGCGGCCTGGAGCAGCTGCGCGATGCGGCGCTCGCCGCGGGCCTGACGACGGCGCGGCTTCGGTTCTTCGGACACGTCTTCGGACATGGCTGTCCCCAGGTCTCCTCAACACGTTTGACAAACACGAGAGGTCGCTCGCATTCTTGGGGAATGCGAGTGATCACTCGTGTTTGCCAGTCTATGGCAATGGGCGGCCCCTGCGACCTGCCGGGAAGCGCGTGCGGGGGCCACGGTGAAGGGGACACCGCGTCATGTCCGAAGTCAAGAAAGCACCTGCCGGCGGCGGGAGCGGCGGGGGATGGACGCGGTTCGTGACCGCGAGGCCGCGCCTCACCCTCCTGGTGGCCCTCGTGCTCACCGCCCTCGCCGTCCTCGCGGGCGGCGGCGTCGCCGACCGCATGGGCAGCGGCGGCTGGGAGGATCCGGCCGCCGAGTCCACGTACGCCACCGAAGCCCTGGAGCACCGGTTCCCGGGCTCCCAGCCGAACGTGCTGCTGCTCGTCGACGCGGGGGACGCGGGGGTCGACACCCCCGCCGTCGCCGCCGAGGCCCGCAAGCTCGCCGAGCGGCTCGACGCCGAGCCGGGCGTCGACGGCGTCGGCTCCTACTGGTCCACCGGCTCGCCCGCCCTGCGCTCCGAGGACGGACACCAGGCGGTGATCGCCGCCCGGATCGCCGGCGAGGAGAAGGACGCCGCCGCCGTCCTCGACCGGATCGCCCCCGCGTACCGGGGCACCCACGGCCCCGTCGAGGTCTCCCTCGGCGGCGGGCTCGCCGTCCGGCACGAGATGCAGACGGTCATCCAGGAGGACCTGCTGCGGGCCGAGCTCATCGCCCTGCCCCTCACCCTCGTCCTGCTCGTCATGGTCTTCGGCAGCGCCGTCGCCGCCCTGCTGCCGCTCGGCGTCGGCATCGTCGCCATCCTCGGCACCAACGCCGTCCTGCGCGGCATCACCGAGTTCACCGACGTCTCCGTCTTCGCGCAGAACCTGACGACCGCGCTGGGCCTCGGACTCGCCATCGACTACGCCCTGTTCGTCGTCCGCCGCTACCGCGAGGAGCTCGCGGCCGGCGCCGACACGTACACCGCCGTCCGCGTGACGCTGCGCACGGCCGGACGGACCGTGCTCTTCTCCGCCCTGACCGTCGCCGTCTCGCTCGCCGCGATGCTGGTCTTCCCGCAGTACTTCCTGCGCTCCTTCGCGTACGCCGGGATCGCCGTCGTCCTGCTCGCCGCCACCGCCGCGCTCGCCCTGCTCCCGGCGGCCCTCGTGCTGCTCGGCGACCGGGTCAACGCCCTCGACCTCCGGCGCCTGCTCCGGCGCGGCGGGAAGCCCGCGCAGGACACCGCGGGCAGCGGCCGGGACGAGGCCACCGACGCCGCCGGTGCCGGGTGGGGGCGGGCCGCCGCCCTCGTGATGCGACGGGCGCCCGTCTTCGCCGTCGTCACCACCGCCGGACTCGTCCTCCTCGGACTGCCCTTCCTCGGCGTCACGTTCGGCACCGCCGACGACCGCCAGCTCCCCGTCACCGCCTCCTCCCGGGTCGTCCAGGACCAGCTGCGGGACGGCTTCCCCGGAAACCCGGGCGGCGGCATCACCGTCCTCGCCGAAGGCACCGCCACCCCCGCGCAGTACGCCGACTACCGCGAGCGGATCGCCGCGCTCGACGGCGTCGGACGGGCCGAGGGGCCCGTCACCACCGGCGGCGGCTCCGCCTACTTCACCGTGGTGCCCGAGGGCGAGACCGTCGGCGCCGGCGCCCAACGGGTCGTCGGGGAACTGCGCGCCGCCGAGGCCCCGTTCGCGACCTCCGTCACCGGGCCGGCCGCCGTCCTCGTCGACTCCAAGGACGCCATCGCCGAGCGACTGCCCTGGGCGGCCGGGATCATCGTCCTCGTCACCCTGCTCCTCGTCTTCCTGCTCACCGGAAGCGTCGTCGTCCCGGTCCAGGCCGTCCTCCTCAACGCCCTCAGCCTCACGGCCATGTTCGGCGCCGTCGTCTGGGTCTTCCAGGAGGGACACCTCGCCGGACTCCTCGGCTTCACCTCCACCGGCGACATCGAGACCACCCTGCCCGTCCTCATGTTCTGCGTGGCCTTCGGACTCTCCATGGACTACGGGGTGTTCCTGCTCTCCCGCATCAAGGAGGAGTACGACGCCACCGGCGACCACGAGCACTCCGTCCGCTTCGGACTGCGCCACACCGGCGGCCTGATCACGGCCGCCGCCGTGATCCTCGCCGTCGTCATGGTCGCCATCGGCACCTCCCGCGTCACCAACACCAAGATGCTCGGACTCGGCGTCGCGCTCGCCGTCCTCATGGACGCGATGGTGGTCCGCAGCCTCCTCGTCCCCTCCGTGATGAAGCTGACCGGCCGCCTCACCTGGTGGGCCCCGGGCCCGCTGCGCCGCTTCCACGACCGCTTCGGCGTCAGCGAGTCGGACGGGCACAACCTTTCGCCGGCCCCGGATGTCGAAGAGGTGTCCGGGAGGTGGAGGGAAACCACCTCGCTGCGCGGTTGAGAAGCATTCCTGGGGGGATTCGTGGCACGCACACGTACGGCTCTGGTCCTGGCGACGGTGCTCGTCGCCGGAATCGCCCCCCAGGCCCTGGGCGGACCGGCGGCGGCCGCGCCCGCCGCCGCCCCGGCCCCGGTGACCGGGGCGGCCGGGGCGGCCGAGGTCGGGACGGTCGTCCAGGAGGGCGGCCGTCTCACGGTCCCGGCGGGCACGGAGGGGCCGGTGACGCTGCGGCTCACGGTCACGCTGCCGGCCGGGGTCACCGGACCGGTTGGGGCCGAACTCGCCCTCCCGGTGACGGCGTTCCCGCCGGCTGGCCCCAGCCCGCTCCGGCTGGCCGGGGCGCTGACGTCCACCTGCGCGGTGAACGGCGGGGCGTTCGCGCCCTGCGCCTGGGACTCGCCCTGGATGGACGGCGAGGACTATCCGCACCCGGTACGGCTCAAGCTGCCCGTCACGGAAGCCGCACCCACCCTCACCTACGCGGTCACGATCGACACGTCGTCGGACCAGGCGTGGGTCGGTTCCCTGGACGCGCCCGTGGAACTCACCGATGCCACGGGCGCCGTGGTCGCCCTGGGCACCGCCGGACTCGACTTCGTCCTCGGCACCTCCGAGCCGAACCACCTCGGCGCCCTGCACGCCCGGGACAAGAACGGAGTGCTCTGGCGGTACGAGGGCACGAGCCGGCCCGAAACGCCGTTCAAGCCGCGCAGAAAGGTCGGCGGCGGCTGGAACGTCTACACCGCGGTCGTCCCGGTCTCCACCCCGATGTCGAACGGCACCGGCGACCTGGTCGCCCGCGACAGGGCCGGTGTCCTCTGGTACTACAAGGGGACCGGCAACCCGGCCGCCCCCTTCGCGCCGCGCACGAGGGTCGGCGCCGGCTGGAACGTCTACACGGCCTTCGCCGGCCGCGGGAACGGCACGCTTGTCGCCCGCGACAGCAACGGTGTCCTGTGGGACTACGAGCGCAACTTCGGCTCCTCCACGGCCCCGTTCCGCCCGCGGCTCCGGGTCGGCGCCGGCTGGAACGTCTACAACGCCCTCGCGGGATACGGCGGCGGGCCCCTGGCCCGGGACACCGGCGGCGTGCTGTGGAAGTACGGCGAGACCGGCTCCATGGGCGACCCCGAGGGCTACCCCTTCCGGGCGCGGCTGCGGGTCGGCGCCGGCTGGAACGCGTACACCGCCTTCGCCGGCACCGGCGACCTCGGCCGCCGCAGCTACCCGGACGTCGTCGCCCGGGACAGGACCGGCCACCTCTGGCTCTACCAGGGCGTCATCAAGAACGGCGCCCTCGTGCCCGGCCCGACCCGCACATCGGTCGGGTCCGGCTGGAACATCTACGACCTGATCTTCTGAGGAGTTCTGCATGGCACGTACGCGCACGGCGCTGGCCCTGGCGGCGGTCCTCTTCGCCGGGGTCGCCCCGGCGGCGCTCGCGGGAGCGGCCGCGGCCGCCCCGGCGGCCCCCGTGGTCGCCGCCGAGGTGGGGACGGTCGTCCAGGAAGGGGGCCGGCTGACGGTTCCGGCGGGCGGCGAGGGCCCGGTGACGCTGCGGCTCAAGGCCACACTGCCGGCCGGGGTCACCGGACCGGTGAACGCGGACATCGGTCTGCCCGTCCTGAACTACCCGCCCGGCGGCCCCAATCCGATCCGGCTGGCCTCCGCCCTGCGGTCCACCTGCGCGGTCGACGGCGGGGCGTTCGCGCCCTGCTCGTGGGACGCCCCGTGGGTCGACGGCATCGACTACCCGTACTCGGTGCGGCTCAGGCTCCCGGCCGCCCGGGCGGCGACCACGCTCACCTACGCGGTCACGATCGACACCTCCTCGCACCAGAGCTGGGTCGGCTCCCTCGACGCGCCCGTCACGCTGCGGGACTCCGCGGGTGCCGTCGTCGCCCAGGGCGAGGCCGGGCTCGACTTCGTCGCCGGGGTCCTGCCGGACCCCGAGTCCATGGGCGCCATCCATGCCCGGGACACGGCCGGCGTGCTCTGGCGGTACGAGGGCATGGGCCGCGTCGACAGGCCGTTCAAGCCGCGCAAGAAGGTCGGTGCCGGCTGGAACATCTACACCGCGATCGTTCCGCTCGGCGGAACCACTGCGAGCGGGCACGGCGACCTCGTGGCCCGGGACAAGGCCGGAGTCCTCTGGTACTACAAGGGCACCGGCAACCCCGACGCCCCCTTCGCGCCCCGGGTCCGCCTCGGCGGCGGCTGGAACATCTACACGGCCCTCGCCGTGAGCCCCCGGGGAGAGCTCGTGGGCCGGGACAAGGCCGGTGTCCTCTGGTTCCACGCCTGGAACCGGGAGAGCGAGCCCTTCGCCGTCGATTCCCGCCTGCGGGAAGGGGCGGGGTGGAGCATCTACACCACCCTGAGCCGGTTCGGCTGGGGCGCCCTCGCCCGCGACACGAGCGGCGTGCTGTGGAAGTACGACGGCACCGTCGGCGAGCCCAGGCGGATCTACGAGCCGCGCGTACGGGTGGGCGCCGGCTGGAACGCGTACTCCTCGATCACCACCATGCCGGACGTCATCGGGGACGGGGAGCCGGACCTCGTCGCCCGCGACCGGACGGGCAAGCTCTGGCTCTACCAGAGCGTGTTCAAGAACGGCGTACAGGTGCCCTCGTCGACCCGCACCCCGGTCGGCCTCGGCTGGAACATCTACGACCTGATCTTCTGAGCGAACTTTCTCGGACGGGCGTGCAACCGTTCGCATCCCGACAGAGTCCAACAGGTGTCAGGCAAGTGACAGAAGGTCATGACCCTGACCCATGTGCTGAGTTGAAGCGATATTCCGGGGGGAATTTCATGGCAAGCATGCGTGCAACTCTGGTTCTGGCGACGGCACTCGTCGCCGGGATCGCACCGGTGGCGCTGGGGGGCGCCGCCGCCGTCGCAGCGCCCGCGCCGGTCGCCGCGGCCCCGGCCGCCTCCACCGCCGAGCTGGGGACCGTCGTCCAGGTGGGACCCCGCCTGGCGCTTCCCGCCGGTGGTGAGGGCCCGGAGACGCTGCGCTTCAAGGCCACGCTGCCGGCCGGGGTGACCGGCCCGGTGAAGGCCCGCGTCACCCTTCCCATCACCAACTGGCCGGGCGGCGGCTGGACCGACTACCGGACCGCGGCCCGGATCGTGTCCACCTGCTCGGTCGGCGGCGGCGCGTTCACGCCGTGCGCCTGGAACGGGACGCGGTTCGAGGAGGAGGACAAGCCGGCCCGGGTCGTCCTCGACCTGCCCGCCGTGGAGGCCTCGGCGACGCTGGAGTTCGCCGTCACGATGGACCTGCCCGCCGAGCTCGCCTGGATCGGCTCGCTCGACGCCCCCGTCGAGCTGAAGGACGCGAGCGGGTCGGTCGTCTCCCAGGGCAAGGTCGGCATCGACGTCTTCGAGGGCGTGCCCAACGCGTACGACCGTGGCGCCGTGCACGCCCGTGACAAGGACGGCGTGCTCTGGCGGTACGAGGGCACGGGCAATGTGCGCCGGGTGCTCGCGCCCCGCACGAAGGTGGGCGGCGGCTGGAACATCTACACCTCGATCCTCCCGGTCACCACGACGCGGGCCAGCGGCGACGGTGACCTGGTGGCCCGGGACAAGGCCGGTGTCCTCTGGTACTACAAGGGCACGGGCAACCCGGCCGCCCCCTTCGCGCCCCGCGTGAAGGTCGGCGCCGGCTGGAACATCTACACCGCCTTCTCCGCCCACGACGGCGGCCTGCTCGCCCGTGACCGGGACGGCGTCCTGTGGAACTACGACCGGAACGCGTCGTCCTCCACCGCCCCGTTCAAGCCGCGCGTCAAGGTCGGTGCCGGCTGGAACGGCTACAACACGATCACCTCGTTCGGCAGCGGCCTCCTGGCCCGTGACAAGGCCGGCGTGCTGTGGTCGTACGCATCGGCCGCCCCCGGCACCAGCGCGGGCGCCCGCCCGCTCAAGCCGAGGGTCAAGGTCGGCGGCGGCTGGAACATCTACTCGGCCGTCGTCGGCACCGGCGACCTGCACCGCGGCGGTGTGCCCGACGTCCTCGCCCGCGACACGAGCGGCAGGCTCTGGGAGTACTCCGGCGTCGTCACGAGCGCTCCGATGCCCTCGTCGACCCGCTCCCTGATCGGCGCCGGCTGGAACATCTACGACACCATCTTCTGATCGTCCGGCGCCCCGCCGAACCCGCACGGCACGACGCCGGGCCCCGGAGACCTCCGGGGCCCGGCGTCCGCGTCCGGCGGGACCGCCGCCGGCGCGTCAGTCTCGGCGGGCCCGGTTGCCGGGGCGGCCGGCGACCCAGGCGCGGATCGTGTCCTCGTACCAGTAGGGCTTGCCCGACTCCACGTGGTCCGGTGCCGGAAGAAGCCCGTGTTTCCGGTAGGAGCGGACCGTGTCCGGCTGCACCCGGATGTGTGTGGCGATGTCCTTGTACGACCAGAGCCTTCTGTTCGTCATGCCCGGTACCTCCCTGCGCGCCGCGCAGCGGCGGCGGGGGTGCCGTTCGGGGGCGCTGCGGGCGGGCGATGGCGATCAAGCGATCAATCAGCCTGTGCCCGGTGCAACGGCCCTCCCGACAGGAGGAGAGCGGCTGTCGAGCGCCTGTGACGGAAAGCCCGCGTAACGGAGACAAGCGTGACGGGGGAGGGACCCGTGTGACCGAAGCGGCACACGCGCCCCTCGGTGTGTCCGCGTGCGTCAGCCCTGGTCAGAGCGGTATGCGCCGGTCGCCGCGCCCCATGCCGCGCCGGTCGCCGCGCCCCATGCCGCGCCGGTCACCGCGCCCCATCCGCGCCGGTCGCCGCGCTCCCTGCCGCGCCGGTCGCCGCGCTCCCTGCCGCGCCGGTTGCCGCGCCCCATCCGCGCCGGTCGCCGCGCTCCCTGCCGCGCCGGTCACGCGGCCCACGCCGAGCCGGTCACACGCCGCACGAGCGGAGAAAGCTCCGGGTCCGCAGGGCGATCGGGTACGGGACGTCCGGCTCGCACGGGTACATGTCCTGCTCGACGATCGCGAAGAGGTCCACGTCGAGCGCCGACGCGGCGGCGAGCACCGGTTCCAGCGCGGGCACCCCGGACGGCGGCTCGCACATCACGCCCCGCGCCACCGCGGGCCCGAACGGCACCCCCTCGGCCACCACCCCGGCCAGGACCTCCGGGTCGACCTGCTTGAGGTGGAGGTAGCCGATCCGCTCCCCGTACGTCTCGATCAGCTTGACGCTGTCCCCGCCGGCGTACGCGTAGTGCCCGGTGTCCAGGCAGAGCGCGACGGCCTCCGGGTCGGTGGCGTCCAGGAAGCGCGTCACGCTCTCCTCGCCGTCGATGTGGGTGTCGGCGTGCGGATGGACGACGATCCGCAGCCCGTACCGCTCGCGCACCTCCCGGCCCAGACGCTCCGTCAGCCGTGTCAGGTCCCGCCACTGCCCGGCGGTCAGCACGGGCTCCTCCAGGACCTCGCCCGTCCGGTCGTCCCGCCAGAACGACGGGATGACGACCAGGTGTTCCGCGCCCACGGCCTGCGCCAGCGCGGCGTTCTCCGCGACGTGCGCCCAGGTCCGGTCCCAGACGTCCGTGCCGTGGTGCAGGCCGGTGAAGACGGTCCCCGCCGAGACCCGCAGCCCGCGCCGCGCGGTCTCCTCCAGGAGGACGGCCGGATCGGTGGGCAGATAGCCGTACGGACCGAGCTCGATCCACGTGTAGCCGGCGCCCGACACCTCGTCGAGGAAGCGCTGCCACGGCACCTGCCGGGGATCGTCGGGGAACCACACCCCCCACGAGTCGGGGGCGGAGCCGATACGGATACGGGACGGTGGCGACGGCTGCGGCGACGGCTTCGTCATGAGCGCCACCTTGGCCGGGCCCGACAGCACCGTCAAGCCGTCCGGTGGTCCGAATGTCCGGACATATCGTTGACAGGCCTCCGGGCGGACGACTAGACCTGGGGACGGAGCCCAGGGCGGCCCGACCGAGAGGTGGCGCGTGGAGACGGAGCCGTACGAGCTGATCACCATGGGGCGCCTCGGCGTGGACCTGTACCCGCTCCAGACCGGCGTCGGACTCGACCGGGTCGACACCTTCCGCAAGTTCCTCGGCGGCTCCGCGGCCAACGTGGCCGTCGCCGCCGCCCGCCTCGGCCGCCGCACCGCGCTGATCTCCCGCACCGGCGCCGACCCCTTCGGCAGCTATCTGCGCCGCGAGCTCAAGGGCTTCGACGTGGACGGCCAGTGGGTGACCGAGGTCCCCGCACACCCCACCCCCGTCACCTTCTGCGCGCTCTTCCCGCCCGACGACTTCCCGCTGTACTTCTACCGCCGCCCCCACGCCCCCGACCTGGAGATCCGGCCGCACGAGCTGGACCTCGACGCGATCCGCGCCGCCCGGGTCTTCTGGGCGACCGGCACCGGCCTGTGCGCCGAACCCAGCCGCACCGCCACCCTGGAGGCGCTCCGCGCCCGGTCCGGCCGGGAGACGACGGTCCTCGACCTGGACTGGCGGCCGATGTTCTGGACGGATCCGGCGGAGGCCCGCCCGTACTACGCCGAGGCGCTGCGGCACGCGACCGTCGCCGTCGGCAACCTCGACGAGTGCGAGGTCGCCACGGGGGAGCGGGAGCCGGAGGCCGCCGCCCGCGCCCTCCTCGCGAGCGGCCCGGTCCGGCTCGCCGTCGTCAAACAGGGCCCCGCGGGCGTCCTCGCCCTCGCCGCCGACGGGACCCGCGCCGAGGTGCCGCCGCTGCCGGTCGAGGTGGTCAACGGGCTCGGCGCGGGCGACGCGTTCGGCGGGGCGCTCGTCGACGGCCTGCTCGCCGGACCGGACCTCGGCACGGTCCTGCGCCGCGCGAACGCCGCCGGCGCGATCGTCGCGGGCCGCCTCGCCTGCTCCTCCGCCATGCCGGACGCCACGGAGATCGCGGAAGCCCTCGCGACGGGCAGCGGCACCCTGCCGGAACGGGGGTAGGGATCCGCCATGGACACGAACCTCCACCTCCCCGCCGGGACCGCCGCCCACGGCCCGTACGCCGTCTCCGTCGACCCCGGGCAGGCCGGATGGACGTACTCCGCCCTGCGCGTCCTCACCCTCGGACCGGGGGAGAGCCACGCCTTCGAGAGCGGGGATTCCGAATGGGTCGTGCTTCCCCTCTCCGGTGCCTGTAGCGTGCGCCTCGACGGCGAGATCTTCGAACTCCTGGGCCGCGCGAGCGTGTTCGAAGGGGTGACCGACTTCGCCTACGTACCCCGCGACGCCCACGCCCAGATCGCCTCCGGCGCGGGAGGCCGCTTCGCTTTGGCAGGAGCGAAATGCGAGCGACGACTCCCCGCCCGCTACGGCCCCGCGCCGGAGGTTCCCGTCGAGACCCGGGGCAGCGGCAACCGCGCCCGTCAGGTGCGGAACTTCGCCTCGGCCGACGCCTTCGACTGCGACCGGCTCATCGCCGTCGAGGTCGTGACCCCCGGCGGCAACTGGTCCTCCTACCCGCCGCACAAGCACGACGAGCACCGCCCGGGCGCCGAGTCCGTCCTGGAGGAGATCTACTACTACGAGATCGACGGCCCCCACGGTCTCGCCTACCAGCGGATCTCGCCGTCCCGGCCCGGCGGCGCCGAGCTCCTCGCCGAGGTCCGGGGCGGCGACGCGGTCCTCGTCCCCGACGGCTGGCACGGGCCCTCGATCGCCCAGCCGGGTCACGACCTCTACTACCTCAACGTCATGGCGGGCCCGGGACCCGAAAGGGAGTGGAAGATCTGCTTCCACCCGGACCACACGGAGGGATACGCATGAGCGTCCGACTGACCGTCGCCCAGGCCCTCGTCCGCTTCCTCGCCGCCCAGCACACCGAGCGCGACGGCGTCCGGCAGCGGCTGATCACCGCCACCTGGGGCATCTTCGGCCACGGGAACGTCGCCGGGATCGGCCAGGCGCTGGTCGAAGAGCAGCACATGCCCTTCCACCAGGGCCGCAACGAGCAGGCCATGGTGCACGCCGCCGTCGGCTACGCCCGCCAGAGCAACCGGCTCTCCGCGCACGCCGTCACCACCTCCATCGGCCCCGGCGCCACCAACCTCGTCACCGGCGCCGCCCTCGCCACCATCAACCACCTCCCGGTGCTGCTCCTGCCCGGCGACACCTTCGCCACCCGCCCCGCCGACCCCGTCCTCCAGCAGCTCCAGGTCCCGTACGCGGGCGAGGTGTCCGTCAACGACTGCCTCCGCCCGGTCTCGCGGTACTTCGACCGGGTGAGCCGCCCCGAGGCCCTGATCCCGGCCGCCCTCGCCGCCGCACGGGTCCTCGCCGACCCCGTCGAGACCGGCGCCGTGACCCTCGCCCTGCCCCAGGACGTCCAGGCGGAGGCGTACGACTGGCCGGAGGAGTTCTTCGCCGAGCGGACCTGGCACGTCCGCCGCCCCCGCCCCGACACCGCCGAACTCGACGCCGCCGTCCGCGCCGTGAAGGCGGCGCGACGGCCGCTGATCATCGCGGGCGGCGGAGTGAAGTACAGCGGCGCCGAGGACGCGCTGCGCGAATTCGCCGAGCGCACCGGCCTGCCCGTCGCCACCACCCAGGCCGGCAAGGGCGTCCTCCCGTACGACCATCACTGCGACGTCGGAGGCATCGGCCACACCGGCACCGACACCGCCAACACCCTCGCCCGCACCGGCGACCTGATCATCGGCGTCGGCACCCGGCTCACCGACTTCACCACCGCGTCCGGCACCCTCTTCCGCCCCGACACGCCGTTCCTCAATCTCAACATCTCCGGATTCGACGCCCACAAGCAGGCCGCGCTGCCCCTCGTCGCCGACGCCCGCGAGGCCCTCACCGCCCTCACCGAGGCACTCGGCGGCCACCGGCGGAGCAGGGCCGAGTGGTCCCACTCGAAGGCCGCCTGGCAGGAGCGGACCGACGCCGCGTACGCCGTCCCCGACGAGGACGCCCGCCCCACCCAGACCCAGGTCCTCGGCGTACTCGACACTCTGGTCGACACCGGCGACATCCTGATCAACGCCGCCGGCTCGCTCCCCGGCGACCTGCACAAGCTCTGGCGGACCCGTTCCCGGGACCAGTACCACGTCGAATACGGCTACTCCTGCATGGGCTACGAGATCCCCGCCGCGATCGGCGTCCTCCTCGCCGCGCCCGGCCGGCCCGTCTGGGCGCTCGTCGGCGACGGTACATACTTGATGAATCCCACCGAAATCGTCACCGCCGTCCAGGAACGCCTCCCCCTGAAGCTGGTGATTCTGCAGAACCACGGCTACGCCTCCATCGGCGGTCTCTCCGAGGCCGTCGGTGCCGAGCGGTACGGCACCGACTACCGCCACCGGGCCGGCGACGGCAGCTTCACCGGACCGCCGCTCCCCGTCGACCTCGGCGCCAACGCGGCCTCCCTCGGCCTACGGGTGCTGCGCCCCCGCACCGTGCGTGACCTGCGGGAAGCCCTCGCGGACGCGCGGGCGGCCACGGATCCCACATGTGTCTACGTCGAGACCGAAACGGCAGACAGTGTGTCGGGCCCGCCCCCGGCCCAGGCGTGGTGGGATGTGCCCGTGGCCGAGACGTCGACCCGCCCGTCGGCGGCCAAGGCCCGCGAGGAGTACGACCGGCACGTCACCGCCCGACGCCGCCATCTCTGAAGGAGTAACTCGTCATGACGAAGACCGTCCACCACTGGATCGGTGGCAAGACCGTCGAGGGCACGTCGGGGAACTGGGGCCCGGTCACCGACCCGGCCACCGGCGCCGTCACCACGCAGGTCGCGCTCGCCTCCGTCGACGAGGTCGACGCCGCCGTACAGGCCGCGAAGGACGCCTTCGCGACCTGGGGCACCTCCTCGCTCGCCCAGCGCACCACGATCCTCTTCAAGTTCCGCGCGCTGCTCGACGCCAACCGCGACGCGATCGCCGAGCTGATCGTCGCCGAGCACGGCAAGGTCCACTCCGACGCCCTCGGCGAGGTCGCCCGCGGCCTGGAGATCGTCGACCTGGCCTGCGGCATCACCACCCAGCTCAAGGGCGAGCTCTCCACCCAGGTCTCGAACCGCGTGGACGTGGCCTCGATCCGCCAGCCCGTCGGCGTCGTCGCCGGCATCACGCCCTTCAACTTCCCGGCCATGGTGCCGATGTGGATGTTCCCGATCGCCATCGCGACCGGCAACACCTTCATCCTCAAGCCCAGCGAGAAGGACCCCTCGCCGTCCCTGAAGATCGCCGAGCTGCTCGCCGAGGCGGGCCTCCCGGACGGCGTCTTCAACGTCGTCCACGGCGACAAGGTGGCCGTCGACCGCCTCCTGGCGCACCCGGACGTCTCCGCGATCTCCTTCGTCGGCTCGACCCCGATCGCCCGCTACATCCACACCACCGCCTCCGCCAACGGCAAGCGCGTCCAGGCGCTCGGCGGCGCGAAGAACCACATGCTGGTCCTCCCGGACGCCGACCTCGACGCCGCCGCCGACGCCGCCGTCTCCGCCGCGTACGGCTCCGCCGGCGAGCGCTGCATGGCGATCTCCGCGGTCGTGGCCGTCGGCTCCGTCGGCGACGAGCTCGTCCAGAAGATCCGCGAGCGCGCCGAGAAGATCAAGATCGGCCCCGGCAACGACCCGACCTCCGAGATGGGCCCGCTCATCACGGCCGTCCACCGCGACAAGGTCGCCTCCTACGTCCACGGCGCCGCGGACGAGGGCTGCGAGGTCGTCCTCGACGGCACCGGCTACACGGTCGAGGGCCACGAGAACGGCCACTGGATCGGTCTCTCCCTCCTGGACCACGTGCCCACCACGGCCGCCGCCTACCAGGACGAGATCTTCGGCCCGGTGCTCTGTGTGCTGCGCGCCGAGTCGTACGAGGAGGGCCTCGCCCTCATCAACGCCTCGCCGTTCGGCAACGGCACCGCGATCTTCACCCGCGACGGCGGCGCCGCCCGTCGCTTCCAGCTGGAGGTCCAGGCCGGCATGGTCGGCGTCAACGTGCCGATCCCGGTGCCGGTCGGCTACCACTCCTTCGGTGGCTGGAAGGACTCGCTCTTCGGCGACCACCACATCTACGGCAACGACGGCGTGCACTTCTACACCCGCGGCAAGGTCGTCACCACCCGCTGGCCGGACCCGTCCGAGGCCCCCGCGGGCGTCGACCTGGGCTTCCCGCGCAACCACTGACGGGACCCGTCCCGAGAACGGCCCCCGGGGTGCTGGACAGCACACCCCGGGGGCCTTCCCCGTGTCAGCCGGCCCCGCCGAACGTCCAGCCGAGCATCGCGAAGCCCCCTTCGTCGACCGCGCCCGCCGACCGGTACGTGGCGAGCGCCGCCTCGTTGTCCGTGTCCACCGGCACCCACGCGCCCCGGCAGCCGCGCGCCCGCGCCCGGGCCACCAGCGCCTCCGTCAGTGCCCGCCCGATCCCGCGCCGCCGCCGGGACTCGTCCACCGCCAACTCGTACAGGCACATCTCCGCGCCCTTGTCGGGGTGCAGCATCTCGATCCCGGAGACGAACCCGGCCGGGAAACCGTCCTCCGCGTACGCGATCAGCATGAGATGACCCGGCGCCGCCAGGAAGCGGGCCGCCCAGTCCTCCCGGGCCGGACCGTCGTACAGGTGCTCCGCCGCCAGCAGTTCGGCCACCGTCGTCGCCCGCCGGATCTCCACACCGTCTCCCTGGGTCCGTCTCCCGTTTCGGCACGCCGGACGGCCCGTACGGGCAGTCCCCGTACGGGCCGTCCGCGTCCTGGCCGTCCCCGTACCCGCCGCCCCTGTACCGTCCGTGTACCGCGCCCGCTGTACGCGGACCGTACCCCGTACGACTCCAGGAGGTGCGACACCTCCCTCTCCGGGCAGCCGTGCCGCACAGCCCGGGCCCCTAGGCTCGACCCCATGCGACTCCGACTTCCCCGGTGGGCCGCGGTCACCGCAGCGCTCGCCGTCCTCGCGGGCGCCGGCACCTGGACCGCCGTCGCCCAGGACGATCCGCCGCCCGTGCACCGCGCGGACCGGATGCTCGACGTCGACGGGGTACGGCTCGACACCTCGTACTTCACGGGCGCGGGCGACGGCCGCCGGCCCGCCGTCCTCCTCGGCCACGGCTTCGGCGGCTCCAAGGACGACGTCCGCGCCCAGGCCGAGGGCCTCGCCCGCGAGGGTTACGCCGTCCTCACCTGGTCCGCCCGCGGCTTCGGCGCCTCCACCGGAGAGATCGGCCTCAACGACCCCGACCACGAGGTCAAGGACGTCTCGAAGCTGATCGACTGGCTCGCCGCCCGCCCCGAGGTCCTCCTCGACAGGCCCGGCGACCCGCGCGTCGGCGTCACCGGCGCCTCCTACGGCGGCGCGATCTCCCTGCTCGCCGCCGGTCACGACCCGCGCGTCGACGCCATCGCCCCCCAGATCACCTACTGGAACCTCGCCGACGCCCTCTTCCCGAACGGCGTCTTCAAGAAGCTCTGGGCCGGGATCTTCTTCTCGGCGGGCTCCCCGGCCGAGGGCGGCGGCCCGGCCGTCGGCGGCTCCCCGGCTCCGGGCGGCTCCTGCGGCCGGTTCACCACCGAACTCTGCTCCCTCTACCAGCGCGTCGCCGTCGCCGGAAAACCCGACGCCGCCGCCCGCGCCCTCCTCGAAGCCCGCAGCCCCTCCGCCGTGGGCGCGCGCGTCAAGGTGCCCGCGCTCCTCGTACAGGGCCAGTCCGACTCGCTCTTCACCCTCGCCCAGTCCGACGCCATGGCCCGCACCCTCACGGCCAACGGCGCCCCCGTCGCCGTCGACTGGATCGCCGGCGGCCACGACGGCGGCGACCGCGAGACCGGCCGCGTCGAGCGCCGCGTCACCACCTGGTTCGACCGCTGGCTGAAGCGCGACACCTCCGTCGACACCGGCCCCGCGTTCCGCGTCAGCCGCACCGGCGGCGTCGACTCCACCGACGGGCAGGCCACCCTGCGCGCCGCCACCGCCGACCGCTACCCGGGGCTCACCTCCGGCACCGTGAACCTCGCCCTCGGCGGGCCGCCCCAGACCTTCACCAACCCGCCGGGCGCCGCACCTCCCGCCGTCTCCGCCGTCCCCGGCCTCGGCGGCGGACTCTCCGGACTCTCCTCCCTCGGCGTCGGCCTCTCCTTCGACTTCCCCGGCCAGCACGCCCGCTTCGACGCGAAGCCGCAGGCCGATGCGGTACGGATCACCGGCACGCCGACCGTCCGCGTCAAGGTCACCTCCACCGCCGCGGACGGTTCCGCCGTCCTCTTCGCCAAGGTGTACGACGTGGGGCCCGACGGACGGCAGCAGGTACTGCCCGCCCAGCTCGTCACCCCCGTCCGCGTCGAGGGCGCCAAGGCCGGGAAGAGCGTCACGCTGACCCTGCCCGCGATCGACCACGAGGTGGAGGCCGGACACCGGCTGCGGCTCGTCGTCGCCGCCACCGACCTCGGCTACGCCTCCCCGGCGGTCCCCGCCGGCTACACCGTCGCCGTCCAGGGCCCGCTCACCCTGCCCACCGCGCCCGGCCTCGCCACCCAGGCCGCCGCCCTGCCCTGGTGGGTGTGGGGCCTGCCGCTCCTCGGCCTCGCCGGTGCCGCCGCCCTGCTGCTCACCGCCCGCCGCAGGACGGCCGCGCCCGCACCCGACCCCGAACTCGCCGCCGTACCGCTCCAGATCACCGGCCTGTCGAAGAAGTACAAGGGCGGCGAACGGTACAGCGTCCGGGACCTCTCCTTCCGCGTCGAACAGGGCCAGGTCCTCGGCCTCCTCGGGCCGAACGGCGCCGGCAAGACCACCACCCTGCGCATGCTGATGGGCCTCATCACCCCCGACGAGGGCGAGATCCGGGTCTTCGGCCGGGCCATCAGGCCGGGCGCCCCGGTGCTCTCCCGCGTCGGCGCCTTCGTCGAGGGAGCGGGCTTCCTGCCGCACCTGTCGGGCCGGGAGAACCTGGACCTGTACTGGAAGGCCACCGGCCGCCCCGCCGAGGACTCCCACGTCGACGAGGCCCTGCGGATCGCCAACCTGGGCGGCGCCCTCGACCGGGCCGTCCGCACCTACTCGCAGGGCATGCGGCAGCGCCTCGCCCTCGCCCAGGCCATGCTGGGCCTGCCCGACCTGCTGATCCTCGACGAGCCGACCAACGGCCTCGACCCGCCGCAGATCCGTGAGATGCGCGAGGTGATGATCCGGTACGCGGCCGGAGGCCGGACCGTCATCGTCTCCAGCCATCTCCTCGCCGAGGTCGAACAGTCCTGCACCCATCTGGTCGTCATGGACCGGGGGCAGCTCGTGCAGGCCGGACCGGTCGCCGAGATCACCGGCTCCGGCGACACCCTGCTCGTCACCCTCGCGGAGACCGTCGCCGACGCCCTGGTCGAGAAGATCGGCGCCCTGCCGGGAGTCGGCTCCGCCGCCCGCACCGACGGCGGTCTCCTGGTCCGCCTCGACGGCCTCGACCCGACCGCCCTCATCGGCGAACTCGTCCGCCTGGACGTGCCGCTGACCGGCGTCGGCCCCCACCGGCGTCTGGAGGACGCCTTCCTGACCCTGATCGGAGGAGCCGCGTGACCGCCACGGCCACCCCGCCCATCCCGTCGCCGCGCGCCCCCGGCTACCGGCCCGGACGCACCCTGCCCCTGCGCGTCGAGGCCCTCCGCCAGTGGAAGCGCCGGCGGACCATGGTCATGGGCGGCATCCTCGTCGCCCTGCCCTTCGTCCTCATCGTGGCCTTCGCGATCGGCGGCTCCGGGGACGGCGACCGCAACGGCCGCATCACCCTGATGGACACGGCGACGGCCTCCGGCGCCAACTTCGCGGCGACCTGCCTCTTCGTCTCGGCCGGCTTCCTCCTCGTCATCCCGGTGGCCCTGTTCTGCGGGGACACGGTCGCCTCCGAGGCGAGCTGGTCCTCCCTGCGCTATCTGCTCGCCGCGCCCGTGCCGCGCTCCCGGCTCCTCGCCTCCAAGCTGACGGTCGCCCTCGGCTACAGCGCGGCCGCGATGCTCCTCCTCCCGCTCGTGGCCCTGGCCGCGGGCACGGTGGCCTACGGCTGGGGTCCGCTCCAGCTGCCGACGGGCGGCTCGGTACCGGCCGGGGACGCACTGCTCAGGATCGGGATCGCCGTCGTCTTCGTCTTCGCCTCCCAACTGGTCACCGCGGGCCTCGCCTTCTGGCTGTCCACCCGCACCGACGCCCCGCTCGGCGCGGTGGGCGGCGCCGTCGGCCTGACCATCGTCGGCAACGTCCTCGACGCCGTCACGGCCCTGGGCGACTGGCGCGACTTCCTGCCCGCGCACTGGCAGTTCGCCTGGATCGACGCGCTCCAGCCCCAGCTGGAGTGGGGCGGCATGGTGAAGGGCACGGCGATCTCCCTGACGTACGCCCTGGTCCTCTTCGCGCTCGCCTTCCGCGGCTTCGCCCGCAAGGACATCGTGTCGTAGAAGGTCCTACAACCACCCCCTCCGAGCCGCTTCCGCGCCCGCGCGGAAGCGGCTCGTCGTGCCGAGGGCCGCCATCAGCTCGCCCACCCTTCGGCTGTACGTCCGTGCGGACATGCCGAGCCGGGCGGCCGCCGTCTCGTCCGTGACCCCCGACAGGAGGGCGTCGAGCACCGGGCGCAGCTGGTGCGGCAGATCGCGCGGCGGCGGCGGTGGCGGCGCCGCGTACGCAAGGTCCTCGGCCGCCTCCCAGCAGGCGTGATGGGCCCGGACGAGGGCCTGCACCACGACCGGGTCCCGGATGAGCAGCAGCCCGTTGTAGAGCAGCTCCAGATCGAGCGGGACCGCGGCGACCGTCCGGTCGACGAGGATCATCTTGAACGGGATGGCCTCCGCGAGGCGGGCCCGGCCGGGGATCCGGAGCCCCCCTTCGAGCCGGGGCAGCGCATGCCGAGGGACGATCCGTCTGACCTCCTCGGCCCGCTCCGCCGAGGCCCGCATGCACGCTCCCGCCAGCTCCAGGAACGGCTCGGGGATCGCGCAGCCCGCGGACGCGACCGGGTCGTCGAAGGTCAGCAACTCGTGCCGGGTGGAGGCGGCCAGCCCGGCGAGTGCGGCGCTGATGCGCCGCGCACCCCGGACCGGCCGCCCGGCGGGCCGCTGTCCCTCGGTCGCGGCCCGGTTCATCGCCGAACGGGCGAGCATCACGGAGCCCGCGCTCTCTGCCACCGCTGACCACCCCCGCCCGATCGATGTCCACTCCATGTACGCATGTGACTGCACACGGTGACAACCCCTGTTGAGAAGGATGGCGAATCCATGCCACCCGGCGTCACCCGTGTCGCCGTTGCCGCATCGAGATCCATCCGCAACTCCTTCGACTGCTCCCCGCGGGCCTCTCGTTCGTCACATTCACAAGTGCCCGACGAAGAGGGGGAGATGAGATGGAACGACAGAAGCAGGGGCGGGTCCGGCGCAGAGGGGCCCGGCTCCCGGCCGTGCTCGCGGCTCTGCTCGCGGCCGGACTCGCCGTCGGCGGCTGCGGTGCGTCCGGCGAACGCACCAGCTCCGACGGAGCACGGAAGAGCGGCGGCCGTGCCGCCCCCGACGCCGGGACCGTCGCGCCCCGGGAGGGCGAACAGCGCTCACCGACGCCCGCCCCCGACTACCTGTCCACCTTCGCGCTCGACGTGGACACCGCCTCGTACGGCTACGCCCGCCGCACCCTCGCCGAGGGGCGGCTGCCCGACCCCACGACCGTGCGCCCCGAGGAGTTCGTCAACAGCTTCCGCCCCGACTACCCGCGCCCGAAGGACAACGGCTTCAGCGTGACCCTCGACGGGGCCCGCACCGGCACCGACGGCTGGTCCCTGCTGAGGGTCGGGCTCGCCACCCGGGGCGCCGACCGGAAGGCCGAACGCCCGCCCGCCGCCCTCACCTTCGTCGTCGACGTCTCCGGCTCGATGGACGAGCCGGGCCGGCTCGACCTGGTCAAGGAGTCCCTCGGGCTGCTCGCCGACCAGCTGCGCGACGACGACTCGATCGCGCTCGTGACCTTCAGCGACGAGGCCGAGACCAAGCTGCCCATGACCCGCGTCGGGGACGCCCGCGGGCGGATCCGCGAGACCGTCGAGGAGCTCGCGACGAGCTCCTCCACCAATGTGGAGGCGGGCGTCCGCACCGGCTACGACGTCGCCGTCGCCGGTCACCGCAAGGGCGCCACCAACCGGGTGGTGCTGCTCTCCGACGCCCTCGCCAACACCGGTGACACCGAGGCCGAGTCGATCCTCGCGCGGATCGACGAGGAGCGCAGGGAGTACGGGATCACCCTCTTCGGTGTCGGCGTCGGCAGCGAGTACGGCGACGACTTCATGGAGCGGCTCGCCGACAAGGGCGACGGGCAGACGACGTACGTCTCGAACTCGGCGCAGGCCCGGAAGGTCTTCGTCGACCAGCTGCCCGCCCATGTCGAGCTGCGCGCCCGCGACGCCAAGGCGCAGGTCGCCTTCGAACGGGGAAACGTCGAGAAGTTCCGGCTGATCGGTTACGAGAACCGGGCGGTCGCCGACGAGGACTTCCGGAACGACCGGGTGGACGGCGGTGAGATCGGGGCCGGTCACACGGTCACCGCGCTCTACGCGGTCAAGACCAGGCCCGGTGCGTCCGGCCCGATGGCCACGGCCACGGTCCGCTGGCTCGACCCGGTCACCCGGGCTCCGCACGAGCGCTCCGACACGGTCATGGCGGGCGCGCCGGCGCTGGCCGCCGACATCTGGGCCGAGGGCCACGACAGCCTGCAGCTGACGGCGATCGCCGCCTACTTCGCGGACGCCCTGCGCGGCGGCGACCTGCCGGGCTTCCCGGGCCTTCCGGCGCTCACGAACCGCGCCGGGGCGATCGCCGACCGCTCGGGTTCGGCGGTGGTCCGCGAACTGGCCGACGCCATCCGGCAGGCCTCAGGACTGCTCGGCCCCCGGGAGGGCGAGAACCCGTCCCAGGAGGGCGAGTTGAGGTCGGGTGATCCGTACAGCTGACGTATGCGAGGGGGCGGGCAACGGGTCAGAATGGCCGCATGGCCACCCTGCTGCTCGCCCTCGCCGTCGGAAGCACCGGGCTCTACGCCGGTTTCCTGCTGATCTTCCAGACCGGGATCATGCCCGCGCTCGCCCGTCTGACGGACCCGGAGTTCGTCACGGCGATGCGCCGGATCAACGAGTACGTGCCGAGGGCCGTGTTCCTCACGGTCTTCCTCGGTGTGATCGCCTTCCCCGCCGCCGCGTTCTTCGTCCCCCAGGACGGGCGGACGGACACCCAGAAGTGGCTGGTCCTCGCGGGGCTCGTCTGCGCGGCCCTCAACCACGCGGTGACCATCGGCGGGAACGTCCCGCTCAACACGGCCCTGGCGGCCTCGGAGAAGACCCCGGAGGACGACCCTTCGGCGGTCCGGGCCGCCTTCGAGAAGCGCTGGAACGGCTTCCACCGCGTGCGTACGGCCCTCATCACCCTCGCGTTCGGGCTGCTCACCGCCGCCGCCGTGCTCTAGCGGAACCCGGGAGAGCCTCCGAAGGGACCCGGTAGAACCGTACCCCGCTGCCGGTTTCTGGCGTGAACTCGCGGGTGTCGGCCCTCCTCGCATCCACCGGGACCCTGCGAAACCGTACCCCTGAGTCCTGAAACCACCTCTTGGCATGCACAAGATCTCCGCCACTGACGAAAATCTGACGCGCGGAAATCTGGATGAAGGGGGTGAATCACCACGATATCCGGGAGCGTCATTCCGTACCCTCCGGTTTCTTATTGACATGCCTACGGGGGTCTTTTCTAATCATCGAGAGTCGACCCGCGCGCAGACACCGCACAGGCATGAGGGGGCAAGGTGGACGTCCGGATCCTGGGGGGACTGTCGGTCCGTGAGAACGGGGTGTCCATCACCCCGACGGCGGCCGCGCCCCGGCAGCTCCTCGCCCTGCTCACGGCCAGCGCCGACCAGGTCGTCCCCGTGACGGTCCTGACCGAGGAGCTGTGGCCGTCCGGCGCGCCCCGCGGCGCCCGCCACGAACTCCAGGCGCACATAGCCGAGCTGCGCGGCCTCATCGCGGGCGCCCTGCGCGACGCCGAACCGGCGGAGCCGCGCCCCGGCTGGTCGGACCGCCGCAGCGCCGACGCGATCCTCGTCTCCCAGCCCGGCGGCTACCGGCTCGACACCGGCGGCGGCCCCAACGACGTCTGGCAGTTCGAGCGCGCCGCCGGCGCCGGCTACCGGGCCATGGAGGCCGGCGACCTGTCCCGGGCCGCGCTCCGCCTCGGCGAGGCCCTCGCCCTGTGGCGCGGCGAACCCTACGCGGGCGTGGCCGCAGGACCCCGGCTCCGCAGGGAGATCGAGCGCCTCGAAACCTCCCGGCTCAGCGTCCTCGACCAGTGGATGGAAGCCCAGCTGGGCCTCGGCCGGCACGCCGAACTCGTCTCCGAACTCACCGGACTCGTCGCCCGCTACCGCACCAACGAGCCCCTCCACGCCCACCTCATGGTCGCCCTGCTGCGCAGCGGACAGCACGACGAGGCCCTCGTCGTCTATGAGCGGCTGCGCATGAACCTCAAGGGCGAGAGCGGCATGGAACCCTCCGCGCGGCTCCGCCGGCTCCAGCGCTCCGTCCTCGCCGTCCGGGACACCGCCGGCCGCCCCGTGTACGCGCCCCGGATCCCCGCGCAGTACGTCCCCGGCCGGCCCGCCCCGTACGCACCCGCCCGGTACGACACGGCACCGTACGATCCCGCGCGCGCCCGGCTCGTCCCCGCGGGCTCCGTCGGCTGACCGTCCGACGGGACGGCAGCGCCACCACGGGGAATGAAGTGCGGCAACTCACCGTTGACCGACTCCCGAAGCCGAATTATTTTCGGCGAGCAGTACGGGTTTCCTCCCAGGTGCCCGATTTCGCTCGACCACGGGGAGCAGGAGCCATGACAGCGCACGGCGCGGACGGAGCCGGTGGTGCCGACGCGCTGCTCACGGTCCTCGAACTGCTCGCCCGGCAGGCCCCGCCCGCCCACTTCGACACCCTCCTCGACGAGGCCCGGAGCACCGGACTGACCGGCGCCGAACTCCACCGGCTGGAGCGGGCCGTGGAACTCGCCGGCGAGGTCCACGGCGCACGCGCCCGCGACGCCCGCCGCGAGGCCGGACTCGCCACCCTCACCGACACCGCCCGCGACCTCACCCTCTCCTACGACCTCGACAGCCTGCTGCGGGTCATCACCCGGCGCGCCCGGCGGCTCCTCGGCCTCGACCTCGCCTATGTGACCCTGCGCGGCCCGCACGGCGCCTGCTACGTCCACACCACCGAGGGCTCCCGCACCGCGACCGGCCCCGGACCGCGCCTCACCCCCGGACTCCGGATCGCCGAGGGGTACGGACTCGGCGGCGCCGTCCAGCTCCACGGCGAACCCGTCTGGACCGCCGACTACCTCGCCGACGAGCGGTTCGCCCCCTCCGGCTCCCTCGACGCCGGCGTCCACGCCCCGGCCTTCGACGAGGCCGCCGAATCCGCCCTGCGCGCCGAGGGACTCCACGCCATCGTGGCCGCGCCGCTGCGCAGCGGAGACACCGTCATCGGCGCCCTCTACGGCGCGGACCGGCGCGTCCGCCACCACACCCCGGACGAGATCGCGCTCCTCGCCGGGCTCGCCGACCTCGCCGCCCTCGCCGTCGAGAAGGCCGGCCTCCTCGACCGCACCCGCGCCGAGGTCTCCGAACTGGAGCGGGACAGCTCCCGGGTGCGCACGAGCCTCACCCGGATGCGGCACGTCAGCGAGGCCCACGGCCGCATCATGAACCTCGTCCTCGCCGGCGGCGACCTGTGCAACGTGGCCAAGGCGGCCGCCGACGCCCTCGACGCCACCGTGCTGATCCGCGACCCCGGCGGCCGACCCCTCGCCACCGCCGGAGACATCCCCGGCCTCGACGAGGAGGCCGTCGCCAAGGCCTCCCTCGACGCCCACGCCCGCCGCCGCCCCGTCCTCGCCGACGACGACACGTGGGTCGCCCCCGTCATCGCGGGCTCCGAGGACCTCGGCGGCCTCGTCATCCGCGCCGCCGGCGGCCTCACCGGCGAGGACGAACGGCTCCTCGAACTCGCCGCCCAGTCCGTCGCGTTCCTCCTCCTGATGCGCCGCTCCACCGCCGTCGCCGAAGGACCCGTCCGCGACGAACTCCTCGACGACCTCATCGCCGACCCGCCGCACGCCCCGCAGCAGATAGCCCAGCGCGCCCGCCGTCTCGGCGTCGACCTCCGCAAGCCGCACGTCCTCGTCCTCGCCAGGCCCGAGGGCGGCGAGCAGGGCCGCGCCGTCGTCTGGGCTTCCTCGTACGCGTACCGGCTCTCCGGCCTCAAGACCGTGCAGGGCGGCTGCATCGTGCTGCTGCTCCCCGGCATCGACGCCTCGGCCGCAGCCAAGGCCGTCGCCGCCGAACTGTCCCCGCTGCTCGGGCACCCCGTCTCCGTCGCCGCCGCCGGACCCGCCCAGAGCCCGGACGGCGTCGGACGGATGTACCAGGAAGCCGGCCGCTGCCTGGACGCCATGAGCGCGCTCGGCGCCACCGGCTCCGCGGCCTCCGTGCAGGACCTCGGCTTCCTCGGCCTGCTGCTCTCCGACGACAACGACGTCGACGGCTTCGTCGAGGCGGCGATCGGACCCGTACTCGACTACGACGCCGAGCGGTTCACCGACCTCACCCACACCCTGGAGGCGTACTTCGCCTCCGGCGGCAGCCCCACGAACGCGGCCGAGGCGCTCCACGTCCACCCCAACACGGTCTCCCGCCGCCTGGAACGGATCGGCGAACTCCTCGGCCCCGAATGGCAGAAGCCCGGCCAGGTCCTGGAGGTCCAGCTGGCGCTGCGCCTCCAGCGCACCCGGGAGGTCCTCGCACGGGGCCGTGGCCCCGCGGGCCCGGCAGGACCCGCAGGACCCGGCTGACCCGCCGGGCCGTCAGCGCAGCCCGCCCGGCCGTCAGCTCGCCGAGCGCCCCGAGACGTAGCCCGTGTCGTACGCCGCGTCCCAGCCGCCGGCCAGGACCGTCGCCGCGTGGGCCGCCGACGCCAGCGTGATGTGACGGTGCCAGCCGCGGAACGAACGGCCCACGAAGTCCCGCAGCCCCGCCCCCTCGCCGACCTCCGCGAAGTCCCGCTCCACCCTGCGGGCGAGCTTGGTGATCCGCACCAGCGAACCGACCGGAGAGCCCGTCAGATCGCTGATCCACACCCGGGCCGGCGCCCTGCGCGGGTCGTCCCACTCGCCCAGCAGCACCAGCGGACGCATCCGCTCCCCACCGGGCGTGGGCAGCGCGACCCGCACGGCCGTCGCGAGCGAGGTCCGCGAGGTGCGCGCCCCCGCCACCGTGTCCACCCAGCTCACCGGCCTGCGCAGCCCCTTGAGCGATTCCAGGATCTGCACGGCGGACAGCGGACCCGCGCCGAAGCCCGGCAGCGAACGGTCGGCGATCGCGAGCCGCGACCCCGGGTTGATCCGGGCCACCACCGGCACGCCCGCCCCGGCGAGCCGGGTCAGGGCCGCCCGGCCCGCACCGCCCCGGATGTCGAGCAGCACCGGCTTGCGGGTGATGTCGGTCCACCGGGCGGTGTCGAGCGCCGCCGCGACCGCGCACTCCTCGAGGGTCTCCTCGCCGGCCTCCTGCGGAACCTCCGCGCGGTCGCGCCGCGTACGGTCGTTCACCCAGGGATCCGGCAGGAACAGCCGCCAGTTGACCGGCACGCTCAGCTCGTCGCTCGCGAACCACACCCCGAACGCCTGCTGCCCGTGGAAGACCTGCCCGCGCTCCGGGTCGAACCGTCGGTCCACGCCCACCGAGTGCTCCCCGGCCTTCGGGATGGGCATCGGCCGCACCACCCACGCCTGCGGGCAGCTGTTCCGCTCCAGGTACTTGGCGAGCGCGGCCCGCATGGGCTGCCAGTCCCAGGTGGAGCTGGAGACGAAGTGGTGCAGGCTCTGCTCGGCGGCGGGACCGCCGATCTGCGCGGCGATGTTGCGGATCGACTTGCGGCCCTGCGCCGTGAGCAGACCGTGCAGGTACTGCTCGGCCTTCAGCCGCTGGTCGCGGCGCGGGAAGCCGGAGAACAGCGCGGCACACAGCTCGGCGTAGACGTCCTCGCGCGAATCGGCCGCGCCGCCGGAGGACCTGACGACGCCCAGGGGCACGGCCGGGGCGACGGCCCCGGTGACGGCCCTGCGCTTGGTTGCGACGGATGTACTCACGACACTCCTGCCCGAAGGTTGCGCAGCTCCCTCCCGCTGCTCCACCACCCTCGCCCGGCCCCGCCCGCAGGGACGAGGTGTACCCGGCACCCGAAATGGATTCCGGATGGTGGCCGGACCACCTCCCCCTCCGTCTCCGCAGGTCAGCGACCCCACCACCGCCCTGTCACGGACCCCCGTCATGGGCCTCCGAAATACCCCGGGAGCACCCGGTGAATACCCCGCAGGGGGATCTGACAGAC
Source organism: Streptomyces sp. NPDC015661 (assembly GCF_043077765.1). Taxonomy (NCBI): domain Bacteria; kingdom Bacillati; phylum Actinomycetota; class Actinomycetes; order Kitasatosporales; family Streptomycetaceae; genus Streptomyces; species Streptomyces sp. NPDC015661. The sequence goes on from NZ_JBIBST010000004.1 coordinate 303,274, forward strand.
TCGCCGGCCCCGCTTTGACCCCTCGCGGGGAGTGGCCGGACCATCGCAGAGCGAGGCTGCACGGGCCGGGTCCCGGTTAATGCCCCAGGCCGGGAGCCGTGCCTGTGCGCCTCGCCTCGCGGCACCGTCGCCCGAGGACACCTCTAACCTTGGGTCATGGCGCTGCGCAAGGAACTGCAGGTCGTCGCGGTGATCGCCGTCGGCGGCGCCCTCGGCGCGGCCGCGCGGTACGGCGCCTCGCTCGCCTGGCCCACCCCTGACGGCGCCTTCCCCTGGACGGTCCTCACCGTCAACGCGTCCGGCTGCGCGGTCCTCGGCGTCCTCATGGTGCTGCTCACGGAGACCACGACGGCCCCCCACCCGCTGCTCCGGCCCTTCCTCGGCACCGGCTTCTGCGGCGGGTTCACCACCTTCTCGACGTACAGCCTCGACACCCAGCGCCTGCTGAGCGCCGGCGACCCGACCCGGGGCCTCCTCTATCTGGGCGGGACCCTGCTCACCGCCCTCGCCGCCGTCTGGGCGGGCGTCACCGCCGCCCGGGCGCTCGCACGGAGCCGGGGGAGGCACGCGTGAACTGGCTGCTCGTCGTGGCGGGAGCCGCCGTCGGCGCACCCCTGCGCTACCTCACCGACCGCGCGGTCCAGGCACGCCACGGCTCGGTCTTCCCCTGGGGCACCTTCGCCGTCAACGTCGTGGGATCGTTCGTCCTCGGACTGCTGACCGGCGTCTCCTCGGCCCAGGCGCACCTGCTGCTCGGCACCGGCTTCTGCGGCGCCCTCACCACGTACTCCACCTTCTCGTACGAGACGTTCAGGCTGTACGAGAACGGGGCGAAGGGCTACGCGGCGCTGAACGTGGCCGGGAGCCTGGCCGCCGGACTCGGAGCCGTATGGCTGGGAGTGGAGACGGCGGCCGGGCTCGGCTGACCCACCGGGTCAGGCGGTGATCCAGTCGCTGGTCGCGATCACCGGCTGGACGCCCTGACGGTGGATGGTGCCCTCGATCAGGCCGTACATCCGGTCGGCCGCGAAGTACACCTCGTTGTCGTTCTTCAGCCCGAACGGCTCCAGGTCCACCAGGAAGTGGTGCTTGTTCGGCAGGTTGAGCCGGACCTCGTTGACCGTGGAGACATGGTCCAGGACCCGGTCCGCCATCGCGTGCAGGGTCTGCTGGAGCGAGTAGCTGTACGTCTCCGCGAACGCCTCCAGCATGTGACGGCGCACCTTGGCGTACGAGGCGTCCCAGTCGTGCTCGGTGTTCGCCGCCGCCGAGGCCGAGTTCGCCCAGCGGGCGGTCACCTTGGTGGCCAGGATGCGGTCGTACGCCTCCTGGAGCGTCGTGTACTTGTCCTTGATGAAGCCGTGGAACTCGGAGTTGGTCGAGTTCATCACCGTCAGCTCCTTCAGGCCCGACAGGACCTGGAGGCCGGTGGTCTCCGAGTACGTGATCTGCGCCGTACGGACCTCCTGCCCCTGGCGCGCGAAGGAGTGCTGCTCCTTGCGGCTCGGCACCGAGATCCGCTCCCAGGCGAACTCCTCGATCCGGATCTGCGCCTCGTGGATCACGGCCTGGGAGGACACGAAGTGCTGCGCGAGGAGGATGCCGAAGGCCTCGGGGGAGGAGACGCCGTGCTCCTTGGCGAAGGCGTAGACCGTGTTCTTGGTGGTGTCGGTCGGCAGGCAGTTGCCGTTGTCGCCGGTCAGATGGACATCGCGGTACTCGCCGCGCAGGGCCACCGACACGTTCAGGTCGCGGATCTCGTGCCACGCGCCGTCGTTGCCCTTGCGGGTGACCGTGACGATGCGGTTCTCGGCCTTGCCGTACTGGTTCTGGGCCAGGACGTGCTTGCTCATGTGCTGCTCAGCTCCTGCGGGTACGTGGATACGGATATCCCGTACGCCCGGCGTCCAGCTCCCTCCGTCGTCCTGGAGGTGCGCTCCCCGCCGTCCGGCCCGTGAACGGCGGACCGCCCCGGGACTGACGAGCATCCCGGTCCGTAGGTGTTCGGCTCGAAGATATGTGCGTTCCCGGTGGCTGGCAATGGGGGAGGGACGCGGGGGCCCCGACGTACGGAAACCGTCAAGACGGGCATTGGCGGCGTTAGGGGCACGTCAACGGAGGCGGCGAGGTGGCCGAAAGGCGATTTCCTCGTCTGGTCAGAGAATCCGTTCTTCCTTCTTCCTGCATCCGGGAGCTCACGATGGCCGACGTGGCCTTCGTCGTCACCACGATCGCGGTCTTCGCGCTGGTGGCCCTCATCGCCAAGGGGGTGGCCAAGCTGTGAGTGCCGAGAACATCGTCGGCCTGCTCGTCGCGGCCGCCCTGCTGGGCTATCTCGTTCTCGCCCTCGTCAAGCCGGAGAGGTTCTGAGGTCCCCGATGAGTCCCGTCCTTGCTGGAGTGCTCCAGCTTCTGGCGTTGACCGTCGCCCTGGGCCTGTCGTACCGGCCGCTGGGTGACCACATGGCGAAGGTGTACTCCTCGGAGAAGCACCTGAGGCCGGAGAGGTGGATCTACAAGGCGATCGGCGCCAACCCGAACGTCGAGATGCGCTGGCCGGCGTACCTGCGCGGGGTCCTCGCCTTCTCCGCCGTGAGCGTGCTCTTCCTCTACCTGCTCCAGCGGGCGCAGGGTTCGCTGCCCGGCTCGCTCGGCTTCGTGTCGATCGACCCGGACCAGGCGTTCAACACCGCCGCCTCGTTCGTGGCGAACACCAACTGGCAGTCGTACTACGGCGAGCAGGCCATGGGGCACGTCGTGCAGACCGGTGGTCTGGCGGTGCAGAACTTCGTGTCGGCGGCGGTCGGCATCGCGGTCGCCGTCGCGCTCGTCCGCGGCTTCGCCCGGTCCCGTACCGGCGAGCTGGGCAACTTCTGGGCCGACCTGGTCCGGGGCGTCGTACGGATCCTGCTGCCGATCTCGGTCATCGGCGCCCTGGTCCTGGTCGCCTGCGGTGCGATCCAGAACTTCTCCGGCATCCACGAGGTAGGACAGTTCACGGGCGGTTCGCAGCAGTGGAACGGCGGGGCGGTGGCCTCGCAGGAGGTCATCAAGGAGCTGGGCACGAACGGCGGCGGCTACTTCAACGCCAACAGTGCCCACCCCTTCGAGAACCCCAACGGGCTGTCGAACCTCTTCGAGATCTATCTGATCCTCGTCATCCCGTTCGCCCTGACCCGGACCTTCGGCCGGATGGTCGGCTCGCTGAAGCAGGGGTACGCGATCCTCGGCACGATGGCGGCCATCTGGATCGGGTTCACCGCGCTGATGATGTGGACCGAGTTCGCGCACAACGGACCGGCGTTCGACCTTGCCGGTGGTGCGACGGAGGGCAAGGAGACCCGGTTCGGCATCGGCGGTTCGTCGATCTTCGCCGTGGCCACGACGCTGACGTCGACGGGCGCGGTGAACTCCTTCCACTCCTCGTACACCGGCTTCGGCGGCGGGATCACGATGCTGGGCATGCAGCTCGGCGAGATCGCGCCCGGCGGTGTGGGTTCCGGCCTGTACGGCATGCTGATCATGGCGATCATCGCGGTGTTCATCGCGGGTCTGATGGTCGGCCGCACGCCGGAGTACCTGGGCAAGAAGATCGGCACCCGCGAGATCAAGTTCGCGGCCTGCTACATCCTGATCACCCCGGCCCTCGTGCTCGGCTTCACCGCCCTGGCGATGGCCCTGCCGACGCCGGCGGACTCGATGACCAACTCCGGCGCGCACGGCTTCTCCGAGATCCTCTACGCCTACACCTCCGGCGCCAACAACAACGGCTCCGCCTTCGCCGGCCTGAACGCCGACACCCAGTGGTTCAACACCACGATCGGCATCGCGATGCTCCTCGGGCGGTTCCTGCCGATGGTGTTCGTCCTCGCGCTCGCGGGTTCGCTGGCCGAGCAGACGCCCGTCCCCGAGACCGCGGGCACCCTCCGCACCGAGAAGCCGCTGTTCACCGGACTCCTCGTCGGCACGATCGTCATCATCACCGGTCTCACCTACTTCCCGGCCCTCGCCCTTGGCCCGCTCGCCGAAGGACTCGCAGCATGAGCACCCTCACTCCCACCCGGCCCCCGCAGCCAGGGGAGTCCACCGGAAGGCCTGCCGAGACCGGACGCGTCGGCGGCGGGCTGTTCGACCCGAAGCAGCTGCTCACGTCCCTCCCGGACGCGATCAGGAAGCTCGACCCGCGCGTGATGGTCACGTCGCCCGTGATGTTCGTGGTCCTGGTTGGCTCGGTGGTCACGACCGTGCTCGCGGTCGCGCACCCGGGGGACTGGTTCGGCTGGGCGATCACGGCCTGGCTGTGGCTGACCACGATCTTCGCCAACCTGGCGGAGGCGGTCGCCGAGGGCCGGGGCAAGGCGCAGGCCGACACCCTGCGCAAGGCCAAGACGGACACCGTCGCCCGGCGGATCGCCGGCACGGACGAGGAGCGGGTCCCGGGCACGGAACTGCGCGTCGGTGACCTGGTGGTCTGCGAGGCCGGCGACATCATCCCCGGCGACGGTGACGTCGTCGAGGGCGTCGCCTCCGTCGACGAGTCCGCCATCACCGGCGAGTCCGCCCCGGTCATCCGGGAGTCCGGCGGCGACCGGTGCGCGGTCACCGGCGGCACGAAGGTGCTGTCCGACCGGATCGTCGTCAAGATCACGACGAAGCCCGGAGAGACGTTCATCGACCGCATGATCAACCTGGTCGAGGGCGCCGCCCGGCAGAAGACCCCCAACGAGATCGCCCTCAACATCCTCCTGGCGTCCCTCACCGTCGTCTTCCTGCTCGCCGTCGTGACGCTGAAGCCGTTCGCGATCTACGCCGGGGCCGACGAGCAGACCTCGATGATCGTGCTCACCGCGCTCCTCGTCTGCCTGATCCCGACGACCATCGGCGCGCTGCTCTCCGCGATCGGCATCGCCGGCATGGACCGGCTCGTCCAGCGCAACGTGCTCGCCATGTCGGGCCGCGCGGTCGAGGCGGCCGGTGACGTGTCGACCCTGCTGCTCGACAAGACCGGCACCATCACCCTCGGCAACCGTCAGGCCTCCGAGTTCGTCCCGGTCGCCGGGACGACGGCCGCCGAGGTCGCCGACGCGGCGCAGCTGTCCTCGCTCGCCGACGAGACGCCCGAGGGGCGCTCGATCGTGGTGCTCGCGAAGGAGAAGTACGGGCTGCGCGAGCGTCACCAGGGCGAGCTCGCCCACGCCACCTGGATCGAGTTCACCGCCCAGACCCGTATGTCCGGCGTCGACGTGGACGGGCGCAAGATCCGCAAGGGGGCGACCGGTGCGGTCGTGGCATGGGTGGAGGAGCGCGGTGGCGAGGTCGCCGAGGACGCCCGGGAACTCACCGACGCCCTTGCGCAGGCTGGTGGCACGCCGCTGCTCGTGGCTGTGGAGGACGCGGACGGCGCTCGGGTCCTCGGAGTCATCCACCTCAAGGACGTGGTGAAGGAGGGCATGCGGGAGCGGTTCGACGAGCTGCGCCGCATGGGCATCCGCACGGTCATGATCACGGGCGACAACCCGCTGACCGCGAAGGCCATCGCCGAGGAGGCGGGTGTCGACGACTTCCTCGCCGAGGCCACGCCCGAGGACAAGATGGCCCTGATCAAGCGGGAGCAGGCCGGCGGGAAGCTGGTCGCGATGACCGGTGACGGCACGAACGACGCGCCCGCGCTCGCGCAGGCCGACGTCGGTGTCGCGATGAACACGGGCACGTCGGCCGCGAAGGAGGCCGGCAACATGGTCGACCTCGACTCCGACCCGACCAAGCTCATCGAGATCGTCGAGATCGGCAAGCAACTCCTCATCACCAGGGGTGCGTTGACGACGTTCTCGATCGCCAACGACGTGGCGAAGTACTTCGCGATCATCCCCGCGATGTTCGCCGTCGCCTACCCCTCGCTCGACAAGCTCAACATCATGGGACTGGCCTCGCCGGAGTCCGCGATCCTCTCGGCCGTCATCTTCAACGCGCTGATCATCGTGGCCCTGGTCCCGCTCGCCCTCAAGGGCGTGCGCTACCGGCCGTCGAGCGCCGACTCGATGCTGCGACGCAACCTCGGCCTCTACGGCCTGGGCGGCCTGATCGCCCCGTTCATCGGCATCAAGATCATCGACCTTCTCCTCTCCCTCATCCCCGGAATCGGCTGACGGCTATGAACAACTCAGCGGCGAACACCGGCCGTGTGCTCTGGGCCGGCCTGCGCGCCCTCCTCGTCCTCACCGTGATCTGCGGCGTCCTCTACCCGCTCGCCGTCACCGGGATCGCCCAAGTGGCCTTCCCCGGCAAGGCGAACGGCTCCGAGATCAAGGACGCGAGCGGGAAGGTCGTCGGCTCGGCACTCATCGGCCAGACCTACCTCACCGGCGACAAGCCGGACCTGCGCTGGTTCCAGCCCCGCCCCTCCAACGGTCTGGGCGCCAACAGCGTCAACACCCGGTACAAGCTGATCCTCTCCGGCGCCACCAACCGCTCCGGCGACAACGCGGACCTGATCAAGTGGGTGACCGACGCCAAGGCGGCCGTCGTCAAGGACAACTCCGTCGACGGCTACCGGGTGAACCCCGCCGACGTCCCCGCCGACGCCGTCACCTCCTCCGGTTCCGGCCTGGACCCGCACATCTCCCCGGAGTACGCGAAGCTCCAGGTCCACCGGGTCGCCGAGAAGAACCACCTCACCGTCGCCCGGGTCGACGAGCTCGTCGCCGAGCACACCGACGACCGCATGCTCGGCTTCATCGGCGAACCCCGCGTCAACGTCCTCGAACTCAACGTCGCCCTGCGGGAACTGGCGGCACGTCAGTAGGGAAGGACCCGGGACTCGACCGTCGGCAGCCCCTTGACCCACCAGTGGTCGTAGCGGCGGTAGACGTGCGGGTCCCGGGCCGCGATCAGCCGTCCGAGCGACTCGGCCTCGGCGGCGAGGCCCTCCCACACCCCGGCCGGGAGCGCGTGGAAGGCCGAGGCCTCGATCCCGCCCTCGACCGGTCGCCAGACCCCGGCCACGTGCCCGTCGACGAGGAGCGTCGGGAGCGTGTCGCCGTTCACGCGGATGACGTGCTTGCGGTACTCGGGCGGGATCACCCGGCTGCGGTCCGCGTAGGCCAGCAGGACGCTGTCCCACATCGCCAGCAGCCGGGGCGGAGCCGGGAGGTCCTCGTCGGGCCGGTCCGCCCCCGGTACGTCGTACAGCACCGCTCCGTCGGGCCCTTCCAGGCGGTCCAGCCCGCCCTCCAGGGTCTTCACCGCCTCCCGCACCAGACCGCGCGGGGCCGTCGTGAACTGCGCCATGTCCGGTACGGACGCGGGCCCGAAGCCCTCCAGATAGCGCCGGACCAGGACGGCCAGGCCGGCGGCGGAGGCCTCCGGGTCGCGGAGGACCGGCAGTTCGCTCGCGGTGACGAAGGACTGCGCGGTGCCGAACGACCACGGCGGGCCGGTCGGCGCGTGCCACAGCGGGGCGTACTGCCGGACCATCCGCCAGACCACGTTCTCCACGGGCCCGCCCCGGCCCTCCTCGATGTGCTCCTTCAGCTCGGCCCCGGTCCGCGCGCTCCCGGCGTACTCCAGGAGGCCCGGCAGCAGTTCGTCGGCGTCGGCGGCCGTGAACCCCGCCTTCGTGAACCGGGGATCGTGCAGCCGCGACCCGCGCAGCGTCGGCTCCATGCCCTCCCGGAAGGCCCGGTAGTCCTCGGCGTGCACCAGGTGCAGCGTGAGCCGCATCAGCGTCGACCTGACCAGCTCGAACCCGGTCACGGCCCCGTCGAGACGGTCCGGGTCGAAGCCGGCGACCCTGTTCCACAGCGCCACGTACGGCGAGCCCGGGTGCTGCGCCTGCAGGCCCACCACCCGCCGTACCGCGTCCGCGACGCCGAGTGGCGCCCGCTCCAGGAGCAACTGCCGGTGGAGCGTGGAGCGGTTGAGGGCGCGCGCGGTGATGACCATGGCGCGATTCTCTCTCCCAGCACTGACAGCGACCCAACGTAATGTCGTGGCCATGGGGAGTGCAGTGACGCATGGGGTGGCCGGTCCGCCGGTCGGGGACACCCACCGTGTGCCGGGGCGGGGCACGGCGGCGCCTTCCGGACCACGGGATGCGCGGGACCGGGACCGGGACCGGGGCCGGGGCGGGGACTGGGGCCGGGACCGGGACCGGGGCGGGGACTGGGGCCGGGACCGGGGCCGGGGCGGGGACTGGGGCCGGGACCGGGGCTCGGACCGGGGCCGGGGCATCGCCCTCACCGTCCTCTGCCTCCTCGTCTGCGCCGCCCTCGGCCTGCAGTCCTGGACGGCCCTGCGGGCCACGGGCTTCGACCTCGGCATCTTCGACCAGGCCGTGCGCGCCTACGCGCACGCCGAGCTGCCGAGGTCGCCGATCAAGAACGTCCACCACGAGTTCCCGCCCGGCTTCTCGCTCCTCGGCGACCACTTCACCCCCGCGCTCGCCCTCCTCGCGCCGCTGTACTGGCTGTGGGACGACCCGAGGACGCTGATCCTCGCGCAGGCGGCGCTGTTCGCGGCGGGCGTGCCGGTGGTCCGCCGCATCGCCCGGCACGCCTTCGCGGACGCGGAACCCGTGGTCGTACGCCGGGCCGCCGACCTCGGCGGGCTCGTGTACGCGCTGGGCTGGCCGCTCCTCAACTCCTCCTACAACGGCTTCCACGAGGTCGCCTTCGCGGTGCCGTTCACCCTCCTCATGCTGGAACGGGGCCTGGCCCGGCAGTACGGCGCGGCCGCCTTCTGGGCGGCCCTGCTCTGCACGGCCAAGGAGGACATGGGCCTCGTCGTCGGCGCGTTCGGCCTCGTCCTCGCCGTCCGCGCCCACCGCGCCGGCCACCGCACGGGCCGCGCCACCGGCGCCGCGCTCGCCCTGGCGGGGCCGCTGGTGTCGGCGCTCGTCATCACCTGGTTCCTGCCGACGATGGGCGGACCCGAGGGCTACTACTGGTCGTACGGGCGCCTCGGCGCCGACCCGGGGGACGCCCTGACCCACGTCCTCACCGCCCCCTGGGTGCTGCTGCAGGTCGCCGTCACGCCCTTCGTCAAGGTCGCCATGCTCGCCTGGATCCTGGGCACCCTCGCCCTGCTCCCGCTCGGCTCCCCGACCTTCCTGCTCGCCGTCCCCCTCCTCGCGGAGCGGGTCCTCTCCGACAATCCGAACCACTGGCCGGTGATCAACCACTACGACGCCTTCCTGTGGCCGATCCTCCTGACGGCGGCCCTGGAGACACTGGCCCGGCTGCACGGGCGGCGCGGAGCCACCCGGCGGTGGGCGGTCGCCGCGCTCGCCCTGTCCTCGGCGGCGGCCGCCGTCCTCGGCCTGAACCTCCTCGTCCGCCCGGACTTCTGGCAGCCCTCCCCGGACAAACGGCCCCTCGCCACGGCCGCCGCACTCATACCCGACGGCGCGACGGTCGAGGCCGACAACACCATCGCGCCCCGCCTGACCGCCCGTACGGACGTGGTCATCGCCGACCGGACCCCGCGCGGCGCCGACTGGGTCCTCCTGCGGACGGAGGACCGGACCTTCCCCTTCGCCTCCACCGACGAACAGCGACAGCGGATCGACCTCCTCCTCGCCCACGGCTACACGGAGGTCTGGCGCCAGGACGGCACCGTCCTCCTCCACCGCACCGCCCCCACCACCCCCGTCCCCGGCATGCGCCGCCCGGGCCCGGACAGCACCCCGATCCGGGAGGCCGTCCCGGAGGACGTGGGCGCCGGTCTGCTGCTGCGGTAGGGGCGCTGGACGCCGTCGGTTCACCGGGGCCACGTCCGCGGGTCACGCCGTTCTCACCCGCGCTCGTGAGCATCGGCGCATGACCTTCCTGCCCCGGGCCACGCGCCCGGCCGCCGTCGGCTCCGCCGTCGCCCTCGCCGTCGCCGCCGCACTCCTCGCCCCGACCTCGCCGGCGTACGCCGCGAGCAACGCCGTCCCGACGTACGAGGTGAAGATCAACCTCACCGCGGCGGCCCTCGACGCGAGCTTCGCCCCGAGCACGGCGGTCAAGTCGGCCTTCGGGATCACCGGTTCGGCCAAGGCCCGCTCGTACAGCTACTACGACACCGACGCGCTCGCGCTCGACGCCCAGGGCTGGAGCGTCCGCCTGCGCCACAAGAGCGGCTCGTCGTTCGAGGAGACGTACAAGAAGCGGTTCCCCGTGACGAACGGCGACATCGACGCCGCGCTCACCACGGCCAACGCCGCCGGCTTCGACAGCGGCGACACCAACTACGACGCCGAGGTCGACTGGGGCTACGCCAAGCAGACCCTCAGCTTCTCCAACGAGAAGTCCCACAGCTCCAGCGGCTACTCGGGCACCGCGATGCCGACGAGCACGACCGGCCGCACCTGGCTCGTCAACGACATCCCCGGCAAGCTGGAGAACTGGGGCAGCACCGGCTGGGGCAAGACCACGCTCCAGGCCTCCCGCGCCCACGGACCGGTGACCTCGAAGGTGTACGGGGGAGCCTGGGGCCCCTCCGACGACGCCAGCATCGAGGTGCTGCCGGTCGTCGGCGCGAACGGGACGGGCACGGAGTACGTCATCGAGCTGTCCTTCAAGACCAGCTCGTACGCCGACGCCGCCGACCTGCACGCGGACGCCATCGCCGTCGCCGAGGCCAACGGCTGGCTCTACCACGGCGACATCCTGAAGACGCAGCTCATCCTCGACCGCTACTGAGCGGGGCGCGCGCGGAGGCGTGCGTTCACCCAGGACTCGCCCGGGCGTCGCGAACGCGTCGCCCGGAGTTGAGTGAAGGACTGGACCATGAGGCCGCCCTCACCGGCGACTTTCCATGTCATCCAGGGAGTTCAGATGAATCCGCGCCTCCTGCGCCGGCCCGCCCTCGTCGTCCTGCCGCTGTCCGCCGCGCTCGCGTGCTCGGTGGTCGTGGGGACGGCCGACGCGACGCCGGCGCACCACGGCGGCCCCGCCGCCCGGCTGCTCTCCACCTCGACCCTGCCCGACATCCCGCTGGCCGGGTTCAGCAACGACCTGCTGCCGGGCAGCGTCGCCGACGACCGGGGCGTCGACCTCGGCGGCATCGGCAGCGACCTCTACCCGGCCGGCCGGCGCGGCGAGTACTGGACCGTCACCGACCGGGGCCCCAACGGCCAGATAGCCGTCGGCAAGGACAAGCGGCGCACCTTCCCCGTGCCCGGCTTCGACCCGGCCATCGTGAAGATCCGCACCGTCGGCGGCCGCATCCAGGTCCTGAAGTCCATCCCGCTGACCACCGCCTCCGGCGCCCCCGTGACGGGCCTGCCGAACCAGCCGGGCCGCGACGAGGCCCCGTACTCCTACGACGCCTCCACCCCGCTCACGTACAACCCGAACGGCCTGGACACCGAGGGCCTCGTCCGGGACCGGGACGGCAGCTTCTGGCTGGTCGACGAGTACGGGCCCTCGCTCGTGCACGTCTCCGCGAAGGGCCGGATCCTCGCCCGCCACGTCCCCGAGGGCCTCAACCTGACCGGCACCGACTACCCGGTCGTCGAGTCGCTGCCGTCGATCTTCCTCCAGCGCAAGGTCAACCGGGGCTTCGAGGGCCTCGCGCTGCTGCCCGACGGCGACCTCGTCCTCGGCCTCCAGAGCCCCCTGCTCAACCCCGACAAGGTCTCCGGGGAGAACTCCCGCACCACCAGGCTGCTCCGCTTCTCGCCCCGCGAGAACCGGGTCACCGCCGAGTACGCCTACCGCTTCGACGCTGTCGACGTCGTCGAGCCCGGCCAGACCAAGACCTCCGAGCTGAAGCTCTCCGCGCTCGTCGCCGTCGGCGGCGACCGCCTCCTCGTGCAGGAGCGCACCGACAAGGCCGCCCGCCTCTACGAGGTCCGCCTCCGCGACGGCGCCGACATCCTCGGCTCGACGTGGGACACCGCCACCGGAACCACCCTGGAACAGCTCGACGACGCGGCGGCGGCCCGGGTGCCGGTGCTCGAGAAGCGGCTCGTGATCGACCTGAACACCGTCGAGGGCGTCCCCGGGAAGATCGAGGGCGTCGCCGTCGAGGGCTCCTCGACGCTCGTCCTGCTCAACGACAACGACTTCGGGATGACGGACGGCCCGCAGGCCTTCGACGCGAACGGCCGCCTCGTCGACAGCGGCATCGACACGACGCTCGTACGGGTCAGGCTGGACCGCCCGGTCCGCTGAGCCCTCGACGGGACGGCGGCCGCAGGGGATTCGCCATCGGTACGTAGCGGGCGTCGGCGCCGTCCACGTCGAGCCAGCGCAGCAGGAGATTGGTCTTCGCCGGCACATGGGGCGAGCCCAGCAGCTCGGTGATCTCCACCGGACCGCCGTGCTCCGCCGCGTACCCGGCGAAGACCGCCCGCGCCCGCGGCCACAGCTCACCGGCGAGCTCCGGAAGACGGTCGGTGAGGGCGCCGGCGATCTCGGAGAGGTTGTTCGTCACCAGGCAGTACGCCAGCCGCTCCCAGCCGTGCGCCGCGTCGAGGACCGGCGCGGGCCCCCGCGACGCGTACCGGTCCAGGAGCGCGCGGTGCCGCTCGGCGACGATCCGTATCCCCTCGTGGTCGCGGAAGATCACCTGCGCGGGGAGCCCGGCGGTGTCCACGCCCACGAGGACGTTCTGCAGATGGCACTCCAGGACCAGGCCGTGCGCCCGCCAGGCGTGCAGCACCGGCGGCACCAGCCGGTCGAGATAGCGCTGCCACCAGAGGAGCGCCCGCTCGGGGGTGAGCCCGTCCAGCGGGTTGCCGGGGAAGCCCTCGCCGATGCCTGCCGCGAGCAGCGGGGTCACCCCGGGCAGCAGATGCGGCCGCAGCCCCTCGCGGGCGATCACCGCGAAACCCTCGTAGGCGTGCTGCCCGCCGAGGTCGGCGGTGCGGTAGCCCCGGTCGGCGAGGAAGCTCGCGGTCGGGAGGGGAGCGAAGGCGGGCTCCAGGAGCTCGCCGACCGTCCGGAGCCAGAGGAGGTCGCGCAGCTCCAGACGGCGGTTCCCGTTGGTGATCTGCACGTCGAGGCTGAACTTGCAGAAGGTGTCGATCTCCGGCAGGTACACGGTCCGCACCGAGGAGGTCGCGACGGCGTGCCCCGCGCGCGGCGCACTGGGACCGAGCCGGAGCAGCCGCCCGTCACGGAAGGCGGGCAGATCACCGAGGAGGTCGATCTCCCACGGGTGGATGGGAAGAAGGACGTAACCATCGGGCCCCGCGGTCCCCAGCGCGTCCAGCGGGGACAGATCACCGTCCTCCGCGACGAGATCGGCCCGCACGCCGAGCAGCTCCAACGGGAAGCGGGCGTACGCCTCGGGCGCGTAGGGCAGCCAGCTCTCCGGGGCGCCCGTGCCGCGCGCCTTGGGGGCCGGGTGGTACCGGTGGCCGGCCAGCAGGGCCTGCTCGGACCGCAGATACGGGTCCGCCGGAGGGCGGGCGGACGCGCGCGCGTCCTGGAGCGCCGCGACGACGTCACGGCTGTCGGTCATCTCGCGGACGACGCCCCTGTTGGTGACGCCGGTGCGGCGGCCGAGCTCGTCGGCGGTCAGCGCCACGAGGGCGTCGAAGGTCAGCGGGAGCCAGCCGCCGTCGGTACGGACGCAGGGCTCGGTGGGCCGTCGCCCGGCCCGCACCCGCACCAGCCGGCCGGAAGCGGGGAGACGGTGGACGACGTGGCCGGCGTCCGGGTGCGATCCGGTCTCGGCGACCTCACGGATCAGGCAGTTGAGGAGGGCGGTGGCCGACAGGGCGTCGGCCCGGCCCTTGGCTTCACTCACGACAGCGCCTTCCACCCGTGCCCCGGCGGGTCGTCCACCGGTAGGGACATCCTGCGCAGGGTAGTGAGCCTTCATGCACTCCGCTCCGGATCACGATACGAGCGCTCACGACGAACCGCGCGCCCCCGAGGAGACCGTCGCCGACGACCTCGCGGCCGGTTTCGCCGACGACCTCGGGGCAGCCTCCGCGGCGGCCCCCGAGGCCGGTTTGGCCGACGGCTTTGAGGCAGCCTCCGCCGCGGCCCCCGAGGCTGCTTTCGCCGCCGCCCCCGAGGCTGCTTTCGCCGCCGCCCCCGAGGCCGGTTTCGCCGCGGCCCCCGAGGCTGCTTTCGCCGCCGACACCGAGGCCGGTTTCGCCGCCGACACCGGGGCCGGTTTCGCCGCCGCCCCCGAGGCTGCTTTCGCCGCCGACACCGGGGCTGCTTCCGCCGCCGCCCCCAAGGCCGGTTTCGCCGCCGACACCGAGGCCCGTTTCGCCGACGACCTCGCGGACGTGGCTCCGCGGCTCCTCGCCGCCTACCGCCGGGAACTGCCCCCGGCCCGGTCGGCGGTCCTCGGGCGGCTGTGGCGCGCGCTGCTCCACGAGCCGCTGCCGGGGGTCGTGGTGCGCGACGCGCACACCGGGCGGGTGGAGCTCGCCGACGGCCGGGTCCTGAGCGGGCCGCCCAGGCTCCCGTACGACCTGGTGGTCCCCGGAGACGACACGACCGTACGGCTCGACGGCCGTGCCCACGACCACCCGGCGACCCTCCTCGCCGCCCTCGGCCTGCCGGGCGCCGACCCCCTCCTCGCCGAAATCGGCCACAGCGTCGCCTCTCTGGCGCTGTCCCGGGCGGGCGCGGCGCGGGCGGCGGTCCCGGGGGCGGGGCGCTCGGGGGCGGGGGTTCCAGAGGCGGGGCTTCCCGGGGCCGGGCTCCCGTACATCGAGCAGAGCCTCGTCGACGGGCACCCGTACCACCCCTGCTGCCGCAGCCGGCCCGGTCTCTCCGTCGCCGAACAGCTCGCGTACGCGCCGGAGCACCGCCCCGTCGTCGCCCTCGATCTGGTGGCGGTCCCCGCCGACCGGTGCCTGGTCGCGGGGGAGTGGCCCGACCGGCTGCGGGACGGCGACCGGCTGTTGCTGCCCGTGCACCCCTGGCAGACCGCGCACCTGCTGCCGGGCCTCGGACACACGCCGTACGCCACCGGAGCGATCCCCGCCCGGCCGCTGATGAGCGTACGGACCCTCGCCCCGCTCGACGGCGGACCGCACCTGAAGACGGCGCTGACCACGCGGATGACCAGCGCGATCCGCGACATCTCGGCGAGCGGCGTCGTGAACAGCGCGCCGCTCTCCGCGCTGCTGGCGAGCGTCGTGGCCGACCTCGCCGACACCCTCCGGATCACCCGCAACCTCGCCGGCGCCTCCGCGCTCGTACGCGGGGAGCCCAGCGCCGACCTCGCCGTCCTGCTCCGCGAATCACCGTCCGCCGCCGCGCGCCCGCGCGAGGGGGAGACGGTCCTGCCGGTGGCGGCGCTCGCCGCCCGCCCCTCCGGCGACGGACCGCCCCTGATCCGGTCGCTCCTGGCCGCGGCCGGCGCCCCGGGCGCCGACTGGCTGGCCGCCTTCGCCGACCTCGCGGTCCCGCCGCTCGTCCGCCTCCTGAGCCGGGGCGTCGCGCCCGCCGCGCACGGCCAGAACCTCCTGGTCGTGCTCGACGCGCACGCCCGCCCCCGCCGGCTCGTCTACCGGGACCTCGCCGACGTCCGGCTGAGCCCGGGGCGCCTCGCCCGGCACGGCTTCGACGCCGCTCCCGTCGGCGGGAAGGTGATCGACGACGACCCGGACGTGCTCCGCACGATGCTTTTCGGCCACCTCTTCGGCACGACCTTCGGCACGCTCGTCTCCGCGCTCGGCGACCGCGACCGCACCGCCGAGGCCCGCCTCTGGTCGATCGTCGCGGCCGCCGCCGACCGCGCCTACGACGCCCTGCCCGCCACCCCGGAGAACCGGGCCGACCGCGCGGCCCTCTTCGCCCCGGAACTCAGGGTCAAGGCCCTCACCCTGATGCGCCTGCGGGGCGTGGACCGCGACGCGTGGATCCCGCTCCCGAATCCCCTGGTCCGTACACCTCACCTGATCCGTACGCCTCACAGGAAGTGCACGTCGTAGCGGTCCTGCGCGGATGCCGGGAGAAGGTCGTCGAAGGTCCCCAGGCCGTGCTGGATGCGGCCGAGCGCCCGGAAGTAGCCGAAGCGGTCGACGCCCGGGGTCAGGACCACGAGCACCTCCGCGGGCGAGCCGGGGGCCGCACCGAAGGAGTGCGGCGTCCCGGGCGGCACGGAGACCAGCCCGCCGGCCGCCACGGTCGTCGTCACGCCGTCCAGGGTGAACCGCATGATCCCGTCCAGTACGTAGAACAGCTCGGTCGACAGCGCGTGGAAGTGCGACCGGGCCCCCGCCGCGCCCGCCCCGAGGGAGAGCCGGTTGGCCCCGAGCGCGCCGCCGGTGTCGCGGCCGTCGGCGAGGAGGCGGAACGCGCCGCCGTGGGGGAGGCCGATCCGCTCGGCCTCCTCGGCGTGCACGACCAGCGCCTTCTGGATCTCGGACATCGTTCACGGCCCTTTCTGCCGGGGAGCGGGAAATCCATTCGATCCGGGGAAGCGAGGCCGCACCACAGGCGGTTGAGGACGACAGAAATCACCGTTCGCGATGAATGACGGAGGGGGAGGGGAACGCCGTGGAGCTGCGGCAGCTGCGCTACTTCGTGGCCGTCGCCGAGGAGGGCGGCTTCGGCCGGGCCGCCGAACGTCTCGGCATCGTCCAGTCGGCGGTCAGCCAGCAGATCCGCCGGCTCGAACGCGCCTGGGGCGTCGAACTCTTCGAGCGCACCACCCGGCACGTGCGGCTCTCCGGCGCCGGCGAGCGGCTGCTGCCCGAGGCGCGCGCCGTCCTCGCGGCCGCCGACCGCACCGTCCGCGTGGCCGCCGACATCACGGCGGGCGACGACGGGATCCTGCGCCTGGGCGGCATCCACGGCCCGGGTGACCGGATCAACCACGTCCTGGCCGAACTCGCCGCCGGGGCACCCCGGTTGCAGGTGCGCCTGCACCGGCGGCCGGTCGCCCGCCGCCTGGAGGCCGTACGCACCGGGGAACTGGACGCGGCTCTCGTACGGGCGCTGCCGGACGAGCCGGGGGCCGCGCCCGGCCTCGAACTGCTGCCCCTGTGGACCGATCCGCTGTACGCCGCCCTGCCCGAGGACCATCCGCTCGCCGCCGAACCGGAGCCGCGTCTGGAGCAGTTGGCCGGCCTCCCGCTGCGGCTCGCGCCCCGGGAGGCGAACCCGCCCTTCCACGCCCTGGTCACCGGAGCCTTCCGGGCGGCCGGGCTCCAGCCGGTCCCGGGCCCGCCGTTCAGCGACCTCCAGGGCACGCTGACCGCGATCGGCACGGCCCGGGAGCCCTCGTGGACCCTCTTCTACGAGGTACGTGGACTGCCGGGGGTCCCGAGGGTGGCGGTGCGCCCGCTCGCGGGCCTCACGGTCGCCACCTCGCTGGCCGTGCGACCCGGCCCGCCGGGCCCGGCCCTGCGGCACCTGCTGAGGTCCTTGCACGCGGTCGGGTGACGAGCCCGCGGAAGGGCCTACGGGCGGGCGTCGGGACGCGTGACGACGACGTCCCCGCCCAACCGCACCGCCGAGCCGGACATCCCGGCCCGGATGGTGGCGGGACTGCCGAGGGAATCCCCCATGTCGACGGCGAGGCGGTCGAAGCCGTGGCCGGCGAGGTGGGCGGCGAGACAGGCGGTGCTGTTGGCGTTGGCGATGTCCTCGGGGACGCCGATCGACGGGGCGAACATGCGGGCGGCGGCCCGCCCCGCGGGCGACGGCGTGGAGTACACGTAGCAGCCCAGGAGCCCGAGGCGGTCGCAGGCGTCGCGGAGCCGCTCCATGTCCGGGGCGAGGGCGGCGAGTACGGCCCGGGAGGTGACCGGAACCAGCAGCCGGGGCCGCCCGACGGAGGCGACCCGGACGCCCGGCCCGAGCGCGTCGGGACGGATGCCGAGCGCGGGCAGGACCAGCTCGGACTCGCCCGGGGCCGGCTCGCGCAGCTCCACGGACCCGTAGGCGAAGCCGGCGTCGACGTACGACCCCCTCCGTACGGCCCACGCGGGGAAGGTGCGGCCCGCGACCCGGAGGGACACCCGGCAGGAGTCGGTGCCGGCCCGTGCGGCGAGGTACCCGAGGGCGGCGATGGTGCCGTGCCCGCAGGAGGGCAACTCCCCCTCGGAGGTGAAGAACCGAAGGGAGAAGAGAGGAAGCCCGTCCTGCTCGGGTCCGGGCGAGACGAAGACGACGTGCGAGGTCCCGGCGGCCCCGGGCACCCGCCGCCGCTCGTCCTCACCGAACGGCCCGTCGTCCATGACGGCCGTGGGGCTGCCGCCGCGACCGTCGCGTACGCAGGCGTGGACGACGGTCACGGACACCCCTCCGAAGAACAACAC
The DNA here is from genome assembly GCF_043077765.1 of Streptomyces sp. NPDC015661. Lineage (NCBI taxonomy): Bacteria > Bacillati > Actinomycetota > Actinomycetes > Kitasatosporales > Streptomycetaceae > Streptomyces > Streptomyces sp. NPDC015661. The sequence goes on from NZ_JBIBST010000004.1 coordinate 321,499, forward strand.
AGGACTGACATACCCACGGTCGGCCGCTCGCATGAACGCCCTGACGGACTCACAGGCTGCGGGCGGTGATGTCGCCGTAGGAGGTGGTGGCGCGGATGCTGAGCCCGGCGCCCGCGCCTTCGGCGTTCCGGAGGGAGTTGTGGATCCGGCCGTAGGCGGTGCCGGCGTCGAGGGAGGCGGAGACGCCACGGGCGGCGCCGACCTTGATCTCGCCGGCCTCGGTGCGCAGCACGACCGTGCCGCGCATGGCCTCGTCGACCCGGAGGTCACCCTTCGTGGTCCTGATCTCGGCGTCGCCGCCGAGGCGTCCGACCGTGATGCCGCCGTCCTGGAGGGTGAGGCGGGCGCTCGCGGTCTCGTCGAGCTTGACGGTGGCCTGTGCGGCTTCGAACGTCACGTCGCCGAGCCGCCCGACCCCGCGGAGCTCGGCGGCGGCCGCCTTCGCGTCGACCCGGGACCCGGCGGGCAGCTGGACGGTGACCTCGACGGCCCCGGACGCACCGAAGTACGGGTTCTTGGCCGGCGGGACGGTGATCCGCAGAACCCCGTCGGAGAAGGACACCCCGGTCTGCTCGGCCGCCTTCACGTCCCGGCTCCTGGAGGCGTCGGCGGGCAGGACCTCGACCGTGGTGTCGGCCCGGTCGGCGGCGATGAACCGGATACGGCCGGAGGGGATGTCGAGGACGGCGGAGACGGGGGAGGTGGTGTCGAACTTCTGCATGGTGCTGCTCCTTGGAGTCGTCGTTTCCGATGAAGGAAAAGCTACGTTGCATTCACGAGTCTGGCAACGCGGAGTCTCCAGGAATCGATAGTAATTGCAGGTAAAGCCCGTGATTTCATTGCAATGGGGGGAAGGTTAAAGCAACGCTCCACCTCTCCGTCGTTGCAATGATTGAAGGTGAACGTCATGGTGAACGGCCTGGTGAACGCCCTCACGGGGCGGCCGAAGGGTGACGAGGAGGCGCCCCGGGAGTGATCGGCCGGACGCGAACTGGGCCAGGCGGGTCTACGAGGTCGTGGCCCTGATGCGGCCCTGCCTAGCCTGTGGAGAGGCGGCCGAGCGAGCGCGGTGGCCGCCCTACGACCTCGCCTGTCGGCGTTCGGCAACTCACGTCCCAGGAGGCCGCTCGTGGCGCTGTGGCTGCTCAATCACCTGAGTACGTTCGTCCTGACCCTGCTCATGGTCGGTTCGATCGTGCTCGTCGCCGTCGCGGGCAGCGCACTCGCCCGCCGCCGGTTCCCCCGCCTGGCCGAGGGCGAGCACAACGAGATGGTCGGCGTCGTGCTGGGCATGTTCGGCGCGATCTACGGGATCATCCTCGCGTTCGTGGTCGTCACCCTGTGGACCCAGCTGGACCACACCCAGACGGTGGTCTCCCAGGAGGCCACCGACGTCTCCCTGGTGGTCCGCGCCACCCGGCACTTCCCGCCCGTGGAGCGGGCGCGCGTCGACCGGGCGGTCGGCGCGTACGTGCACGCCGTGGTCGAGGTGCAGTGGCCGAGGATGCGCGAGGGCCGGCCGAGCTTCGCCGCCACGTCCGCGCAGCTCGGGGAGATGTACGACGCGCTGCAGGCCTACGACCCGGCCACGCCGCGCGACCAGGCCTTCTACGGGGAGGCCGTCACCCGGCTCAACGACGCGGCGGCGATGCGGCGGGAACGGATCAACATCGCCACGAACGAGCTGCCGATCCTGCTCCAGGTCCTGGTCTACGGCGGGGCCGTGGTCATCATCCTGCTGACCTTCCTCTACGGCCTGCGCAGCCTGAAGATGCAGTTCCTCTTCGTGTCCACCGTCGCCGGCCTCATCGGCTTCAGCCTGCTCCTGGTCCTGGTCCTCGACCGCCCCTTCGCGGGCGACCTCACCGTGAGCTCGCAGCCCTTCAAGGAGTCGTCCCTGTCGACGTTCTGGTCGGAGCGGACACCGGGCTCACCGTGACGCCACGGCCGAGGTCGATAGGGTGCGCGGGCACCGAGGCGACCAGAGGAATCGAGCCGTGACGACGATCCAGCACAGCCGGGCGGGCAGACGGCAGGCACAGCGCCGTATCCGCCCCAGGCGTTCCCCCGCCATGCCCCTGATCGTCCTCGCCTGGGCCGGAGCGGCGGCCGTGACGTGGCTGTGGTGGGCGAACACGCCCGCCGTGCTCGCGGAACGCGGCTGCCACATCCTCGACCCGCACACGGGAGAACCGCCCGTGTCGGCGCTCGCGGCGATGACGGTGGTCGGCTCCTCGCTCACCGTCGTCGACGCCCTCGCCACCGCCGCCTACGCCATGGGCGACGCGGGGTGCCCCTGGCTGGAGGAACAACCGGACGCCGAGGGCCTGGCCACCGCTGCCACGGGCGTCACCCGGCAGACCGCGGGATTCGCCCGCTGGACCGCGTGAGTCGGGCGGCGGGGCGGCCGCATCGGCCGCGCCGGGGCAGCACGGAGACCGGGCCGACGACGCGGCCGCCGGGGTGGGCCGTCGGCCGCCGGGGCCGAAACGTCGGCACGTTCTCGGGCGAACCAGCCGTCAGAACCCGCTTCTGACACGGCTCGGGCGGCGCGCGTCGTCAGCGGCCGGCGAGAAGGCCGTTCACCAGGGCCCGTAGCCCGTCCAGGTAGGTGTCCTCGGCGGTCAGCGGCGTCCAGCGGTCCGCGACCTGCGCCAGGCGGGGCAGCTCGCGCGGGTCGAGATCGGCGAAGACCTGCTCGCGGTAGGTCGCCCGGTCGTCGTCCGCGCGCCGCCGGGCCGCCGTCGTCCTGACCACGATCTCGCCGGCGGAGTAGTACCAGATCGCGCGATAGCCGTGAACGGCCCGGTCGGGGGAGAGGCCGCATTCGACGAGGCCGTCGACGATCTGCTCGACGAACCACAGCGCGGTCGTGGACATGAGGTCGTCGGCGGTGAGGACCTCCACGATCCAGGGGCAGGTGGCGAGCGCCTCGTGGACGGCGGCGGCGGCGACCACGACCCGCTCGCGAGGGTCGGCGGGCAGTTCGGGCCGGCGCAGGGTCGTGGCGGCGTAGTCGTCGAGGAGGAGGACGAGCAGTTCTTCCTTGTCGCGGACATGGTGGTAGAGCGCCATGGGTGTACTGCCGACCTCCGTGGCCAGTCGCCGCATGGTCAGCCGGTCCACGCCTCCCTCGTCCACGATCCGGCGGGCCGTCCTGATGATCTCCTCGCGGGAGATGCGGGGAGGTCGGCCCTGGGTCTTGCGCGGTGCTGACGGCTGCGGCATGCCCCCCATCCTCCCCCAGGTGTCGACACGGACGACCCTCCGCGCTTACTTTTCTTACATGTATAGAAACTCTCGCGGGCGGCCCGGAGCGGTGCTGGCGGCAGCCGCCGTCGCCCAGTTCGTGTTCGCCCTGGACATGTCCGTCGTCAACGTCGCCTTACCCGCGATCCGTACGGCGCTGGGATTCGCGCCGCTCGACCTGTCGTGGGTGGTGCACGTGTACGCGCTCACGTTCGGCGGGTTCCTGCTGCTGGGGGGCCGCGCCTGCGACCTGTACGGCCGGCGCCGGATGTTCGTGCTGGGGCTGACCGCCTTCGGCCTGTGCTCACTGGCGGGCGGTCTTGCCCAGGCTCCCTGGCAACTGATCGCCGCCCGCGCCGGTCAGGGCCTGGGCGCCGCCGCAGCCGCGCCGGCCGCGCTGGCGCTGCTCACCACCACTTTCGCCGAAGGCCCTCAGCGGGTCCGCGCGCTCGGGGTGTGGAGCGCGGTGAACGCGGCGGGTGGCGCGCTGGGCGTGGTGGCGGGCGGGCTGCTGACCGAGTACGCGGGCTGGCGCTGGATCATGCTGATCAACCTGCCGATCGTCGCGGCGGCTCTCGCGCTCGTCCCCGCGGCGGTACCTGCCGGGGCACCACCCGCCCGGCGCGAAAGACTGGACGCGCTGGGCGCCGTCCTGGCGACCGGCGGAGTCGGACTGCTGGTGCTCGGCGTCGTCCGCACCGACACCCTCGGCTGGGGAGCCCCCGGCACATGGGCGACTCTCGCCGCCGCGGGCGTACTGCTCGCCGCCTTCGTCCTCGCCGAGTCGAGGGTCGCCGCACCGCTGCTGCGTCTCGGTCTGCTGCGCGGCCGCTGGGTCGCCGGCGCGAACGTGCTCGTCTTCCTCGCGGCGGCCGGGCAGTTCACCGCGTTCTACTTCGTGTCCCTGTACCTGCAGCAGGTCCTGGGCATGGACGCCGCGGCGACCGGCATCGCCTTCCTGCCCTTCTCCCTGGGGCTGGTCGCGGGAACCGTCGTCGCGACCCGCGTCACCGCCGCCCGCACGCCCCGTGCGTCCCTCGTGCCCGGCTCCCTCCTGGCCGCCGCGGGCCTGGCCTGGTTCGCGCTCATCAGCCCCGACGGCAGCTTCCTCGCCGATGTACTCGGCCCCTCCCTCGTCACCAGCGTCGGCGCTGGACTGGTCCTGGCCCCCATCGCCGCCGCCGCGGTCACCGGCGTCGCTCCGCGGGAGGCCGGCATGGCCTCCGGCCTCATGAACAGCTCCCGCCAACTCGGCGGCTCCATCGGCCTGGCCGCCCTGGCCACCCTCGCCGCGCACCGCACCGGCACCGCCACCGACCCCGCCGCGCTCAACGACGGCTACGCCCTGGGCCTGGCCGTCGCCGCCGCCGTTTTCGTGCTCGCGGCTGTCGTGGCGCTCGTCGTGCTGCCGCGCCGCCGGGCCGTCACTCCCCTCCCGCGATCCACCACCCCCGCAGGACACCAGCTGGAAGGAACCCCCTCATGACGACCACCACCGTCGACCTGTTCGCCTCGGCGCTGCGCTTCCACCCCGACGGCGATGTCCGGGCCGTCGAACGGCAGATGACCAGCAGCGGCTCCGGCGCCTGGCAGATCGCCACCTTTCACGTGGAGACCGACGCCGACGTGCACGCCGACCACTGGGAGACGCACCCGGAAGCCGAGGAGGCGGTGTGCTGCCTGACCGGCGGCATCCGCCTCTTCTTCCGTCCCGACGTGCCCGGCGACACGGAGGACATGGTGCGGCTGCGGCCGGGCACCGCCGTGATCGTCCCCCGCGGTCGATGGCACCGCCTGGAACTGGACGCCCCCAGCGACCTGATGTCGATCACTCTTCGCGACGGCACCCGCCTCGAAAAGCGCACGGACCCCCACTGACCGGCGTGGCGGCCCGTCAGACACACTGCCGGGCCGCCGGCACTCCCCATCAGCACCCCGTCGACGAGGGCCTCGGGCCACGGAAGCCCGAGGTGCGCGAATCCGGCCGCCGGACGGTAGTTCGCCGGTCCGGGGCGTTCTCCGGGACGGCCTCCCCTGGCCGGTTCCAGCGGGACAGGCGAAGCCCTCCCGAGTCCTCTCCTCGGCACCCCAAACCCCGCCCGAAACAAACCCTGACCAGCAAAAAGACCCTCCCGAAGGAGGGTCTCGCGCTATGCGCCCCCGGCAGGACTCGAACCTGCGGCCAAGTGCTTAGAAGGCACCTGCTCTATCCACTGAGCTACGGGGGCCGGGTGGTGGCCGTGTGGCCAGGAGCCCCTGGTGGGTGGGGTGTGCCTGCCGGGACAAGGATAGGGCTCCGATCGCCTTGGCCCGGTTGCTTCACCTGCGTGGCACGATGTGGAGGTTCGGTGAAGCGAACCGATAATCGCAGGCAGGTGCGATTCGCGCAGCGCTTTTCACGCCGCTCGGGGCGGGTGTTGTGCACTCGTTATGCCCGACCTTCCGGTCACCACCCTTCTCTTCGGCGCGCAGGGTCGCAATACGCTTCAAAAAAACTCATAAATTGGGCATTCTTCGCATGTGGTGACCTTGGACGAACGGCCTCAGCTGATCGACGCACTCTCCGCCCTGCGCGACCGAGTCGCCGCCGTGCGTCTCCCGCTGCCCCTCCCCGACACGCCCCGCGCCCGCCAGACCCGTGCCGAGTTGCTCGCCCAGCTCGACGACTACCTGGTGCCCCGGCTGAAGGACCCCGACGCCCCGCTCCTCGCCGTCGTCGGCGGATCCACCGGGGCCGGGAAGTCCACCCTCGTCAACTCCCTTGTCGGGCGCCGCGTCAGCGAGTCGGGGGTGCTCAGGCCCACCACCCGGACGCCCGTGCTCGTCTGCCACCCCGAGGACCACCACTGGTTCGCCGGCATGCGGGTCCTCCCGCAGCTGACCCGCGTCTGGCTGCCCCAGGCCGACGAGGACCACCCCGTCGACGAGCCCGCCCCCGAGGAGAACGCGCTGCGCGTCGAGACGGCCTCCTCCCTGCCCCGCGGGCTCGCCCTGCTCGACGCCCCCGACATCGACTCCCTCGTCGTCGAGAACCGGCTCCTCGCCTCCGAGTTGATCTGCGCCGCCGACATCTGGGTGATGGTCACCACCGCCTCGCGGTACGCCGACGCCGTGCCCTGGCACCTGCTCCGTACCGCCAAGGAGTACGACGCCACCCTCGTCACCGTCCTCGACCGCGTCCCCCACCAGGTCATCGGCGAGGTCTCCCGGCAGTACGAGGCGCTGCTCGACAAGGCCGGACTCGGCGACGTACCCCGGTTCACCATCCCCGAACTGCCCGAGTCCGCGGGCGGCGGCAGCGGACTGCTGCCCGACAGTGCCGTCGCCGCCCTGCGTGGCTGGCTCGCCCACCGCGCCCAGGACCCGGCCGCCCGCCAGCAGGCCGCCGACCGGACCGCCTCCGGAGTCATCGACTCCCTCGACGCCCGGCTGCCCGAGCTGGCCGGCGCGGTCGCCGCCCAGTACGCCACCGCCGTCCGCCTCGGCGGCGTCGTCGAAGCCGCGTACGGGGAGCAGGGCAAGCGGGTGCGTAAGGAGCTCGGCCGTGGCGCCGTCCTCGCCGGCGACGCCCGCACCCGCTGGCGCGGCTACCCCCGCGACAGCACCGCCGAGGAGCTCTTGGACGCCCTCGCCGAGTCCCTCGCCGCGCTCCTCCACTGCGCCGTCTCCGCCGCCGAGGAGCGCGTACGGGACACCTGGCGCCGCGAACCCGCCTCCGAGCCCCTCGGCCCGCTCCGTACCGGCGGCGACCGGGAGACGGCCGAACGCATCGGCGTGGAGGTACGCCGCTGGCGCCGCGTCCTCGAAGAGCTGGCCGAGGAAGAGGTACGGAACGTGGAGCGCCCCTCGGGATCCCGCGCCGCCGTCCCCGAACCCGACACCGTCGCCGCGCTCCTCGCCGCCTCCCTCCTCGGCGGCCGCCGCGCCCGCGCCGCCGGCGAACGCCTCGCCGAACTCCTCGGCGCCCAGGCCGCCCTGCGGCTGCGCGACAAGGGCGGCGAACTCGTCCTCTCGTACGTCGACCGTGTCCTGCACGCCGAGCGCGACCGCCGCCTCGCACCCCTCGACGCGCTCGACGTCACCCCCGAGCCGCAGGCGGAGCTGATCGCCGCGCTCTCCGTACTGCAGAAGGAGAAGTGACGTGGTGGACGACGACCGGGGCCGTGGCCGCGAGGACAGCCGCGAGGGTGGCGGGGAGCGCAGGCGTGGGCTTGGGCCCGGCCCGGCGGGCAGTCGTGAAGGGGGCCCCGGGCCCAGCCATGCGCCCGGCCACGCGCCCGGCCACGCGCTCGGCCCGGAGGGCGGTCGGCAGCGTTGGGACGACGGGTTGATCGCTCGGCGGGCGGCCGAGCGGGCCGCCGCCGCCGTCGCCGAGGAGAAGCCGCGGGAGCCGCAGGAGGAGGACTCCCTGCCGCCCCTCGGCGGCAGCTACGGCGGGCCGCTGCGCCACCGCCTCGACGCCCTCCACGAGCTCGTCGGGCTCTCCCGTACCCGCGTCGAGAGCGAGGCCCTCGCCGAGGCCGGACGCGTCCTCGACGAGGCCGCGGCCCGTCAGCGGCTCTCCTCCCGGCACACCGTGATCGCCCTCGCCGGAGCCACCGGAAGCGGCAAGTCCACGCTCTTCAACGCCCTCGCCGGCGTGCCCGTCTCCGAGACCGGACTGCGCCGCCCCACCACCTCCGCGCCCATCGCGCTCAGCTGGTCCGAGGGCGCCGCGGGGCTGCTCGACCGGCTCGCGGTCCCCAGCAGGCTGCGCCGCCGCCCCCTCGCGGGCGGCGCCGGCGACACGGAGCTCCAGGGCCTCGTCCTGGTCGACCTGCCCGACCACGACTCGGCGGTCACCGCGCACCGCGACCAGGTCGACCGGGTCCTCGGCCTGGTCGACGCGGTGATCTGGGTCGTGGACCCCGAGAAGTACGCGGACGCCGCCCTCCACGAGCGCTACCTGCGGCCGCTCGCCGGGCACGCCGAGGTCACCTTCGTCGTCCTCAACCAGATCGACCGGCTCGGCACCGAGGCCGCCGACCTCGTCCTCGACGACCTGCGCCGCCTCCTCGACGAGGACGGCGTGGCGCTCGGCGAGCACGGCGAGCCCGGCGCGACCGTCCTGGCCGTCTCCGCGCTGACCGGCGAGGGCGTCCCCGAACTGCGCGAACTCGTCGCCCGGTTCGTCCAGGAACGCACCGCACCGGAACGCCGCATCGCCGCCGACGTCGACGCCGCCGCGGCCCGGCTGCGCCAGGCGTACGTCGCCGACGGGCGGGCCGGACTCGACGAACGCGCCCGGGACGCCTTCACGGACCGGCTCGCCGTCGCCGTCGGCGCGCAGGCCGCGGGCGAGGCCGCCGAACGGGTCTGGCGCCGGGGCGCCATCCGCGCCTGTGGCACCCCCTGGCTGCGGCTCTACCGCTGGTACGAGCGGCTGCGCGCGCACGGCTCCACCGACCCGCACCTCGCCCTGCCCGCAGAGGACGAACTGACGGCCCGCCAGCGCGTCGAGCAGGCCGTGCGGATCGTCGCCGACGAGGCCTCGCGGGGCCTCCCGGTGCCGTGGGCGCAGGCGGTGCGCGAGGCGGCGGCGCGCGGGGCCGCGGGGCTGCCGGAGGCCCTGGACGAGCTGACGGTCTCCATCGGGGACCCGGCGGCCCGGCCGCCCCGGCCCGCCTGGTGGCCGGCGGCCGTCCTGGCGCAGGCGGTCATGACGCTCCTGCAGATCTTCGGCGCCCTCTGGCTGGTGGCGCAGATCGTCGGCGTCGTCGAGCCCGGCCTGCTGCCGCCGGTCCTCGTGATGCTCGGCGGGATCATCGGCGGCCCGCTCGTCGAATGGGCCTGCGAGAGCGCGGTGAAGGGCCCGGCGCGCCGGTACGGGCAGGAGGCCGAACGCCGCCTGCGGGAGGCGACCGCGGCCTGCGGCCGGGCCAGGGTCCTCGACCCGGTGGCGGCGGAGCTGATGCGCTACCGGGAGGTCCGCGAGCAGTACGCGACGGTGGTCGGCTCACGGCCGTCGGCGGCGGCCCGGGTGGTGGGCGGCAGCCGCATGGGGACGACGCGGTTGGGAGCGACGAGGACGGGGGTACGGGGAAGGTAGCGGGCTCCCGGCGGACCCGGGTATCACCCCTCCGGGTGAGGGAGTTGTCCACAGAACCGGGCGCTTCCACAGGTGCGAGCGGGGTTCGGCGCATCGCCCCAGCATGGTCCCCACGGGGTGTCCACGCAGCAGGACACCGGGAGACTGGGGGCGGACCATGAACGACACGACCGTGACGCTCGTCGGCAACGTGGCGACGGCGGTGGAGTACCGGGAGACGGTGACCGGCGGGGTGGCCCGCTTCCGGTTCGCGGTGACCGCGCGTCGCTGGGACCGGGAGCGGGGCCTCTGGTCCGACGGGAACACCAGCTTCTACACGGTGTCGGCCTGGCGCTCGCTCGGCGCCAATCTCGCGGCCTCGGTCTCCGTCGGTGAACCGCTCGTGGTGCACGGCCGGTTGAAGGTCCGTGAGGAGGAGCGGGACGGGCAGCGCAAGACCTTCGTGGACGTCGACGCGGTGGCCGTGGGGCACGACCTGAGCCGGGGCACGGCGGCCTTCCGGCGCGCCCCGAGGACGGAGCGGGCGGAGGCCAAACCGCAGCCGGAGCAGGACCCGTGGACGGTGGCGGCGGAGGAGGGGACGACGGTGAATCCGCAGCTGGTAACCGTGTCCTGACCTTGCGTTGTGGAGATTTGTCGACCAACTCGCCCGGGTGATAACGATTCCGAGTCGGAATGGTTATCTGACCGTACGACAGGGCATCGGGTGGCTTCGCGTCCCTAGGATTCCCGGATACTCATGCGGCACGTGAGCCCATTGAGTCAGTGAGTTCTGCTGGCGTGCGCTCCCCCCACGCGAATCGACCAAGTTCGCGGAGCCGCTCGCCCGGAGGGGAATCCAATGTTTTCAGTTCGTGGGCGTGGCGTTGCCCGCCTGGCAGCCACGATCCTGGTCTCCGGCCTCGTCGCGACCGGCGCGATAGCGACCGCCGGTCCGGCGCTGGCCGATGACGGTGCCCCGGGCACCGGCGGTGTCACGGCGAAGTTCGGCGGCATGACCGACGACGCCGGCGCCGTCGAGATCACCGAGAAGGACGGCGAGAAGTGGCCGGTCAACGGTGGTCTGTTCAAGATGGAGGTCGAGGGCGGGGGCACCCTCTTCACCTACTGCATCGACCTCCGCACGGCGGCGCAGCGCGACTTCGACTACAAGGAAGTCGGCTGGGACGAGTCCTCCCTGCACAACAACGCCAACGCGGGCAAGATCCTCTGGATCCTTGAGCACGCCTACCCGAAGCTCTCCGCCGAGACCCTCGGTGGCACCGTGGGCGTCGACCTCTCCAAGCAGGAGGCCGCGGCCGGCACCCAGGCGGCGATCTGGACGCTCTCCGACAACGTCGTCGCGACGCCGAAGGACGAGGACGCCGAGAAGCTGAAGGAGTACCTGCTGGAGAAGGCGGTCGAGCTCAACGAGCCGACGGCCTCCCTGAGCCTCTCCCCGGCCACCGTGGCGGGCAAGGCCGGCGAGAAGCTCGGCCCCATCACCGTCACGACCAACGCCACCGCCAAGCTCGCGGCCGCCCCCGGCGCGCCCGCCGGCGTCCAGATCGTCGACGAGGCCGGCAAGCCGGTCACCGAGGCCAAGAACGGCGACAAGGTCTACTTCGACGTCCCGGCCGGCACCGCCGACGGCACCGCCGAGCTGACCGCCGAGGCCACCACCAAGGTCTCCCTCGGCCGCGCCTTCGTCTCCATCGACGGCCCCTCGCAGACCCTGATCCTGGCCGGCTCCAGCGACTCCACGGTCACCGCCAAGGCCTCCGCCACGTGGGCCAAGAAGGGTGCGGTCCCGTCCGTCTCGGTCGCCAAGGACTGCGCGAAGGGCGGCCTGGAGGTCATCGCCTCCAACAAGGGCGACGAGGCCTGGACCTTCGACCTGAAGGGCACCTCGTACACGGTCGCCGCCGGTGAGACGAAGACCATCGCGGTCCCGCTCGCCGAGGACGAGGCGTACAAGTTCACGATCACCGGCCCGAACGGCTTCGAGGAGACCTTCGAAGGCGTCCTGGACTGCAAGACGGCCACCCCCGGCCCGAAGCCGTCGGAGACCCCCTCCACGACCCCCTCGGCCACGCCTTCCACCCCGTCCACCACGGGCGGCACCACCGGTGACACCACGGGCACCACGACCGGTGGCGGCGACCTCGCCGAGACCGGCGGCTCCAGCGCCACCCCGATGATCGCCGGCATCGCCGCGGCGCTCGTCGTGATCGGCGGCGGCGCGGTGTTCTTCCTCCGCAAGAAGAAGACCGCCGGCCAGTAAGCCCGCATGGAGTGAGCGCCTGACCCCACGGAGTGATCCGCGTCACGCGCGCCCCACCCCATGACCCCGCACGACCCCGGACCGCACCCGCGCCCGGGGTCGTCGCACGTCCACGCCCCGAAACGCCCCCGTTCCGCCCCCGCCGCCCCCTCCGCGCCCCCGCCCGGCGTCTCACCGGTTTCCGCCTGAGGGTGGCGGTCAGGCAAGATGGGGTGTATCTGCCCACTCACTCTTTGCCGGACGGTTTCTCTTGGCTGAGTACATCTACACGATGCGCAAGGCGCGCAAGGCGCACGGCGACAAGGTCATCCTGGATGACGTGACGCTGAGCTTCCTGCCGGGCGCGAAGATCGGTGTGGTCGGCCCGAACGGTGCCGGTAAGTCCACCGTTCTGAAGATCATGGCGGGCCTGGAGCAGCCGTCCAACGGTGACGCGTTCCTGTCGCCCGGGTTCTCCGTCGGCATCCTCATGCAGGAGCCGAAGCTCGACGAGACCAAGACCGTCCTGGAGAACGTCGAGGACGGCGTCGCCGAGATCAAGGGCAAGCTCAACCGGTTCAACGCGATCGCCGAGGAGATGGCGACCAACTACACCGATGAGCTCATGGAGGAGATGGGCAAGCTCCAGGACGACCTGGACCACTCCAACGCCTGGGACCTCGACGCCCAGCTGGAGCAGGCCATGGACGCGCTGGGCTGCCCGCCCGGCGACTGGCCGGTGAACAACCTCTCCGGTGGCGAGAAGCGCCGTGTGGCGCTCTGCAAGCTGCTCCTGGAGGCCCCCGACCTGCTGCTCCTCGACGAGCCCACCAACCACCTCGACGCCGAGTCCGTGAACTGGCTGGAGCAGCACCTCGCCCAGTACAAGGGCACCGTCGTGGCCATCACCCACGACCGGTACTTCCTCGACAACGTCGCCGAGTGGATCCTGGAGCTCGACCGCGGTCGCGCCCACCCCTACGAGGGCAACTACTCCACCTACCTGACCAAGAAGTCCGAGCGACTCAAGGTCGAGGGCCAGAAGGACGCCAAGCGCGCCAAGCGGCTCAAGGAAGAGCTGGAGTGGGTGCGGTCGAACGCCAAGGGGCGTCAGGCCAAGTCCAAGGCCCGTCTCGCCCGCTACGAGGAGATGGCGGCCGAGGCCGACAAGATGCGGAAGCTGGACTTCGAGGAGATCCAGATCCCGCCGGGCCCCCGCCTGGGCTCCATCGTCGTCGAGGTCGAGAACCTCTCCAAGGCCTTCGGCGACAAGGTCCTGATCGACGACCTGAGCTTCACGCTGCCGCGTAACGGCATCGTCGGCGTCATCGGCCCGAACGGCGCCGGCAAGACCACGCTCTTCAAGATGCTCCAGGGTCTGGAGACCCCGGACTCCGGCTCCGTCAAGGTCGGCGAGACCGTCAAGATCTCGTACGTCGACCAGAGCCGCGCCAACATCGACCCGAAGAAGACGCTGTGGGCCGTCGTCTCCGACGAGCTCGACTACATCAACGTCGGTCACGTCGAGATGCCGTCCCGTGCCTATGTGTCGGCCTTCGGCTTCAAGGGTCCGGACCAGCAGAAGCCGGCCGGTGTGCTCTCCGGTGGTGAGCGCAACCGTCTGAACCTCGCGCTCACCCTCAAGCAGGGCGGCAACCTGCTGCTCCTCGACGAGCCCACCAACGACCTCGACGTCGAGACCCTGTCCTCCCTGGAGAACGCGCTCCTCGAGTTCCCGGGTGCGGCCGTGGTCATCTCCCACGACCGCTGGTTCCTCGACCGAGTCGCCACGCACATCCTGGCGTACGAGGGCGACTCGAAGTGGTTCTGGTTCGAGGGCAACTTCGAGTCGTACGAGAAGAACAAGATCGAGCGCCTCGGCCCGGACGCGGCCCGTCCGCACCGTGCCACCTACAAGAAGCTGACCCGAGGCTGAGGTCAGTGACCAGGCACATCTACAGCTGTCCTCTGCGCTGGTCGGACATGGACGCCTTCGGGCACGTCAACAACGTCGTCTTCCTGCGGTACCTGGAAGAGGCGCGGATCGACTTCATGTTCCGGCTGGCGCCGGGGGACGGTTCCCCCTCGTTCTCCGGCGGGTCCGTCGTGGCCCGGCACGAGATCGACTACAAGCGACCGCTGGTCCACCGGCACGAGCCGGTGACCATCGAGTCGTGGGTCACGAAGATAGGCGCGGCGTCACTGACGATCGCGTACGAGGTCAAGGACGCCGACGTCGTGTACGTCCGGGCGTCCACGGTCGTCGTGCCCTTCGACCTGGAGGCACAGCGTCCCCGGCGGATCTCCGCCGAGGAGCGCGAGTTCCTCCAGGAGTACGTCGACGACGGGATGTCGTCCGCCGCATGACCGTGCTCGCTCCGCTGCACTTCGCCGACCCCAGGGAGGCGGCGGCACTCGCCGCCTTCCTGGGCCGGCTGGTGCACTACGACCGCGCCGCCGCCGTCCGCCTCCAGGCCGCCGGCGGGGCGCTGGCCGTCTTCGGGCGGCCGCCGTCGTTCGAAGTGCTCGCGATCCGCACGGCCCGCCTCGTCGACGCCGTCGAGCTCGACGTCACCGTCTCCGCCGGTGAACTCCTCGAAGGCATCGAGGAGTCGGCCGGCAAGGCGGTCGTCCCGGACTCGGTGACCGGCCCGCCGTGGGCCGGGGTCCTCCCGCCGCGCGGCGGCTGGGAGCCGGTCCCCGGTGTCCCCGACGCCGCCGGGATGCGGGGCGCCGTCGCGGCCGCCGTCCGTGAGTTCCGCGCGCGCGACGAGGAGCTCCCGGAGGAGCGGCGCACCCGGGCCGAGCGCGATGCCATCGGCCGTGAGATCTGGTCCCGGACCCTCGGCGCCACCGGGCTCCCGCTGCGCGCCGTGCACGCCGCCCAGTCCCTCGGCTTCCTGCCGCCGGGAGACGCGCCGGGGCAGGCGCAGGCGCCGGTCGCGCTCTTCGCCTCCGGGCCGTGGCTGCGGCTGCGTACCCCGTACGGCTCGATCGCGCTGCGCACCGGATCCTCGATCTCCCTCGGTGTCGCCCCCCGATGAGCGACGCCGACGTCGACGTCCGGGTCGACGCGCCCCTCTCCGGCGAGGAGCTCAACGCCCTCTTCCACGCCGCCTGGCCCGGGCACCGGGACACCGACTTCGGGCCCGTCCTCGCCCGGAGTCTCCTCCGCGTCACCGCCCGCCGCGCCGGGCGGCTCGTCGGGTACGTGAACGTCGTCGGCGACGGCGGCGTCCACGCCTTCCTCCTCGACACCACCGTCCACCCCGACGAGCGCCGCCGGGGTCTCGGCGTCACCCTCGTACGGGCCGCGGCCGAGGCCGCCCGCGAGCGCGGCGCGCACTGGCTGCACGTGGACCACGAGCCGCACCTCACCGCCTTCCACGAGCGGTGCGGCTTCCGGCCCACGGCGGCCGGGCTCATGGCGCTCGACGGCCCCACCGGCTGAACCGCCGCGCCCCCGCGGTGGCGGCGGCCAGCAGGATCACGGCGAGGACCGCCTGCGGCCACGGCGAGGTGGAACCCTCCAGGGCCGGGGCCACCCGCCGCCG
This sequence comes from Streptomyces sp. NPDC015661, assembly GCF_043077765.1. Classification (NCBI taxonomy): domain Bacteria; kingdom Bacillati; phylum Actinomycetota; class Actinomycetes; order Kitasatosporales; family Streptomycetaceae; genus Streptomyces; species Streptomyces sp. NPDC015661. The sequence continues at coordinate 336,632 of NZ_JBIBST010000004.1, forward strand.
CGGATCGTAGGCGACGCGGACCTCCCCGCCGTCCGGGGCGGCCCGGTGGTCCTCCGTGAGGGTCGACGGATAGCCGCCGGGGCAGCGGAGGGTGTGGTGGTACAGCACCCTCGTGGCGCCGCCCTCGCCGACCGAGGACTGCTCCTCCTCGCGGACCTTCACGACGACGCAGCCGGCGACCGCCTCACGCGTGGCGGCCCGGTCGGCGGCGGCCACGGTGAGCAGCAGCGCGCCGACCAGCGCGAGCGCGCCGAAGAAGCCCATGACGCCGTCGACGAGCAGGAAGTACGCCACGCCCGCGGCCAGGACGGCCGCCCCGCCGACCGAGACCGCGACGGTGGTGGACGGCGAGGAGGCGCCACCGAAGCACCAGGCCGACCATGCGTACACGGCTACCGCGCAGATGGCGGGCAGGGCAGCGGTTACCCAACTCCCCACGCCCGCTGCCGACTTCGCGGATGAATCCGCCGCCGATTCCGCCGACGATTCCGCCGCTGATTCCGCGGATGACTTCGCCGATGACTCCGCCGCCGATTCCGCGGATGAATCCGCCGCCGATTCCGCCGCCGATTCCGCCGACGACTCCGCGGACGACTCCGCCGATGACTCCGCCGACGGTTCCGTCGATGACATGGACATCACCCCCGGATGAGGGACGCCCGGTCGCCGGGGACGGTTTCCTCAGCCCTCCGCGTCGTCCGGCCAGACCCCGATGTGGTCCTGCTCCAGCTCCAGGGCCACCCGGTGCTCCATGCCGAGCGCCTGCGTGTACTCCGCCGGGAGCTGGAGCCGGCCCGCGCGGTCGAGCATCGCGTACTCCCGCGCCACCAGCGACTCCTGTCCCTGTTCGTCGACCTCCGTGCGGCGCAGGACCTCCGAGGAGGTGCGGCCGTCACGGATGGCGACCGTGCGGCGCACCTCGGAGGCGACCGCCTGGTCGTGGGTGACGATCACGATCGTCGTGCCCAGCTCCTCGTTGGCGCGGCGGAAGGCCGCGAAGACCTGCTCGCCGGTGGCCGAGTCCAGCTCGCCGGTGGGCTCGTCGGCGAGGAGCACGGCCGGGTTGTTGGCGAGGGCGACCGCGATGGCCACCCGCTGCTGCTGGCCGCCGGAGAGCTGGTGCGGGCGCCGGTCCCGGATCTCCGAGATGCCCAGCATGGCGAGCAGCTCCTCGGCCCGCTCCGTCTTCTGCTGGGAGCGGCCCCGCAACTGCATGGGCAGCGCCACGTTCTGGGCGGCCGTCAGATACGGCAGGAGGTTCCGGGCGGTCTGCTGCCAGACGAAGCCGACGACCTCGCGGCGGTAGCGCAGCCGCGCCTTGCCGTCCATGCCGAGCAGGTCGCAGCCGGCGACCCGGGCCGCGCCGGCGGTCGGCACGTCCAGGCCCGCCAGGATGTTCATCAGCGTCGACTTGCCGGAACCCGAGGCGCCGACCAGGGCCATCAGCTCGCCCTCCTTCACGAGGAGGTCGAGCCCCTGGAGCGCCTGCACCTCCACCCCGTCCGTGGTGAAGATGCGGACGAGGCGGTCGCAGGCGATGAGCGCGTCATGACCGTACGAGGGCCGGTCGCGGTGCGCCGTGGCCCGCCGCTCCAGCTCTTCCAGGGTCGTGTCGGACAAGGCCGTGTCGGTCTTCGTCATCGTGCGTCTCCTGCCCTGAGTTCCTTGATCGAGCCCCTGCGTCCCGCCCACCACGCCTGTCCGACCGCCGCGAGCCCCGTCAGGACGACGACGGCGAGGGAGGGCAGCACGAGCGACCACGGGTCCGCCCGCAGCGGGGCGCTGTCCAGCGGGGCGAAGCCCGGTTCCGCCCCGAGCGCCAGCCGGAACAGGTCGATGCCCGGGGCGAGCAGCGGCACCGTGGCCCAGCCGACCAGGATGCCGCCGAGCGCGGCGAGCACCGCCTGCGGCAGCGCTTCCAGGGCGAGGAGCCGGCGTCCCTGCCTCCGGGTGAGGCCCATGGTCCGCAGCCGTGCGAGGAGCGTGTTCCGCTCGGGCGCGCTCTGCATGAGGGAGAGCAGCACCGCCACCACGGCGAAGGCGGCGCCCGCGCCGATCGCGCCCAGGTAGATCCGCTCGGCACCGGACTGGAGGGGGGAGTCCACGTACGTGGCCCGCTCCTCCGTCCGCAGTGTCACCGCGAGGGAGTCCGACTTCGCCTTCACGGCGGCGCGCAGCGCGCTGCCGTCCACGGCCCCCGTGACGAGCAGCGAGGTGTCCCCCCGGTGGGTGAGGTCGGCGCCGTTGACGAGGAGGAAGTCGGCGTCGTCGAGGGCCGGGGTGGTGGAGCGGACCGCGACCACCTTCACGCGGAAGACCCCGGCCGCCGAGATGATGTCCTGCGGGGCGCTGCCGAGCCGTTCGGCGACCTTCGGCGAGGCGATCGCGGGCAGCACCCGCTGGGTGTCGCCCACGGAGCCCTCGCCGCCCTTCCCCGTCGAGGCGAGCAGCCCGGCGGGGAAGGGGCCGAAGCCGGTCCGGTCCGCGAGCCGGGTGTACGAGGCGGGCTCGACGCCCACGATCGGCGCGCTCATCGCCTCCGCGGTGGTCCCCTCGTGGGACGGCAGGTCGACCCCGTACTCGATCTGCACGGGCGCCAGGTCCCGTACCCCCTTCACACCGCGCACCGACTCGGCGAGACCGGCGGGCAGCGGGGTCCACTCGATCGGGCTGCCGATCCGGGCGTCCGCGCCGGTCGCCAGGAGCGCCGCCCGGTCGCGGGCGTCGGCGACGCCCGCGAGGACGGAGCCGCCGAAGGCCGCCGTGGTCAGCGCGAGGACGAGGGCGAGCAGCGGGAGGGTGCCGGAGGAGGAGGCGCGCCCGGCGCGGGCGAGGGCCAGCGGTCCGACGGCCCCGCGGAGCCGGCGGGCCGGGCGGCCGAGCCAGCGCAGCGGCAGCGGGTAGATCCGTACGAGGACGGAGGCGGCGATCAGGCCGACGAGCACGGGCGCGGCGCTCACCAGATGGTCGCCGGAGTCGCCGGTGCCGCGCAGTCGCAGCGAGGCGACGGCGCCCACGGCGAGGACGAGCAGGGTGAGTTCGAAGACCGTGCGGCGCCGGGAGGGGCGCGCGGTGAGCACGTCGTCGCGTCCGCCGTGCAGGCGGGGGCGCCGGTGGCGGACGACGGCGCGGACGGGCAGCACGAGCGACGCGATCAGGGCGACGACGGCGGCGGCGAGGACGGAGGGGGCGAGGGGGATCCCGCCGGACCCTCCGTCGGGCGGCCGGACGGTCGCCACGGCGAGGCCGAGGGCGAGCGCGGCGGCCGGTACGGCGACGGCCGAGGTCTCGCCGAGCAGCCGCAGGCCGATGCCGGTGAGCGAGGCGCCGCGGGAGCGGAGCAGGGCGAGTTCGCTGTCGCGGCGGGCGACGAAGAGGCCGCCGGTCATCGCGAGGACGACTGCGGCGACCGCGCCGATCCCGAAGACGGCGACGGCCACGACCGGGTTGATGGCCTCGCGCATCGAGCGGTACGAGTCGACGATCGCGTCGAGCTCGGTCGTGAGGGCGGCGTTGCCCTTGACGGCCCTGCGCATGCTGACGAGGTCGGGGCCGCCGGACGTCGAGTCGAGGGCGGCTTCGAGCCGGTCGACGTCCCGCCCGGTGAGGTGGCCGGCGTCCGGCATGAACCGGAAGAAGACCTCCACGTCGTTCGTGGTGGAGTGCGCGGCGGGCGCGGAGGTGGGGGAGAGGAGCAGCGCCGCCTGCCAGTAGTACTTCACCTCGTCGCCGACCATCGGGGCGAGGGCCGGGGTGCGCAGCAGTTGCTCGACGGCCCAGTAGGGGGACTGGGGGGCGCGGGGCTCGATGATCCCGGTGACGGTCACGGCGACCGGGTCCGGGCTGAGCTCGCTCGCCAGGTGCACCACGGAGCCGGGCTTCAGGTTCAGGGACCTGGCCGTCTCCGCGGTGACGACGGCTTCGGGGGCGTCGGCCGTCCCCGCGGCCGGCCGGCCCTTCTTCAGCGTCGAGTGTTCGGTGAGGCCGGACGGAGAGGCGAGCGCGAACTCGGGCGGAAGCCCGTCGGGCCGGGGCAGCCACGGGTCGGTTCCGGTGACCCGCTTGACCGTGCGGACGCCGTGGACGGTCTGCTCCGGGTCGGTCAGGATCGGCGCCGGGAACAGGGACCGCACCGCGTCGCGCTTTCCCTGGAGGACGGCGGGGGTCAGTCCGGCACCTCGCTCGGACACGGGGATCGGGTAGGTCAGTTCGAGGACGGAGCTGCGGGGTGCGGCGGTCCGGATGTCGTGCCGCAGACCCTCCGTCTCGTACCGGTCGACGGCGCGCGGCAGCGCCGCCGCCAGGTACGCGGTGACCAGGACGAGTAGGGCGAGGGCGGCGGCGGCCCAGGGCGCGGTCCGCAGCCGGGTCCGCACCCAGGGCGCCACCGCGCGGGCGGGCTTGTCGGACCGGGACCGGGGCATGTCGGGGGCCTTCCTGCGTACGGCGTGCGGGTCGGTTCCGCCGTCGTGGCTGTCGCTGTACGGGGCCGTCGGCGGCATCAGTTGTCCCCCTGGTGGCGCAGGGTCACGGCCGGGTCGGCGCGGCGCAGGGCGATCGCGGCGACGATGGCGAGCGGCAGGGCGGCGACGCCGGCGAGCAGCAGCGCCACCTGGCCGAGGGGCAGTTCGACGAGGACCGGCGGGACGGGCCGGGCGGCCTGGCCGGTGAGGACGACGAGCGGGACGACGGCCCGGGCCAGGACGGTGCCGAGGCCGATGCCGACGAGCAGGCCGATGCCGATGAGCAGCCCCTGTTCGGCGGCGACGAGCCGGGCGAGCTTGCGGCGCGGCGCGCCGAGCGCCCGCAGCACGCCGAACTCGGCGGACCGTTCCCGCATGGCGCCGGCCGAGCCGACCGCGAAGCCGACGGCGGCGAGCGCGGCGGCGGCCGCGGCGACCGCCATCAGGGCGGCGTTGGGGCCGGCGCCGAGCGGGTCGCCGAGGAGTTCGGCGGCGACCTCGTCCCGTACGAGGACCTGGGCCGGGTCGGTGTCGGCGCGGGAGCGCAGGGCCGCGGCGACCTCGTCCGCCTTCCCGGGGGCGGTGGTCAGCCACCACTCGCTGGGCGGCAGGGTCGCGAGCCCGTCGGAGTCGGCGGCCAGGAACCTGTTGACCGAGGCCAGGTCGAGGAGGATCGTGCCGCCGTTCTCGGGGGTGGCGACGGCGGAGGCGAGGGAGGCGGTCCCCGCGCCCGATCCGGTGGTCGGCAGCTCCTTGACCACCTGGTCGACGGTGACGTCGATCTGCCGGCCGGCGATGCCGACCTGGATCAGGTCGCCGGCCTTGGCGCCCGCCGCCGTCATGAAGGTCTCGGTGGCCACGGCCGTGAGCTGCTTGGGGGCCTTCGGGGCGGGGGAGTTCATCCGCAGCGTGAACTCCGGAGTCTCCGAGAAGCCGCCGATCCTCGCGCCGATGACGGGGAAGGAGAGGGAGTACGGGGCCGGGCGGCCGCCGGGACCGGCGGCCCCGGCGCGGGCGATCGCGCTGCCGTCGGTCGTGCCGCCCCCGGGCATGGTCTGCTCGAACGCGGAGGCCCAGCGGCCGAGGACCTGCGCGGGGGAGTGCGTCTTGGTGCCGCTCGTTCCGGCGGTCGTGAAGGCCTCGACGTGGAGGGTCTGCGTGCCCTTCGCGCCGTCGACGATCGAGCCGGTGAGCTCCAGGCCGGTGAGGGTGAGGAGACCGCCGGTGCCGGCGCCCTCGGCACCGGGCACGGTGGCCTCGGCGCCCAGGTCGAGGCTCAGCCGGTGCGTGCGGCCGTCGGAGGGCAGCCGTCCCAGGTCCCGGCGGTACGGGACGCCGTCCGGGTCCTCCAGGACGGCGCCGACCCGGGTCTCGGGCGTGCCGGGGGGCGTGGAGGTCCGCAGGTCGACCGTGAGCGTGCGGGTTCCGCCGGGCAGCGGGAGACCCGGCCGGGTGGCGCCCGTGGGGGTCAGCGGGGCGAGCAGGGCCGGGGCCGGGACGTCGGCGAGGTCGGAGCGGAGGAGGAGCCCGCCCGCGTTGCGGGTGTCCACCGCGAGGACGGTGGCGTTCTTCCCGGCCACGTCCAGGGAGGTGCGGTGCACCGGGGTCACGGTCCTGACGCCCGGCACGGTGGCGAGGCGCTGGGTCTGCGTCGGCTCGCCGGGGCCGGCGCCGAGGACACGGACGTCCGTGCCGACCCGGAAGTCGGCCTGGTCGCGCTGCGAGCGCTCCCAGGAGCCGCTCTGCCCGATGGCCAGCATGCCCATCGCCACGGCGAGGACGAGGAGGAGGACGGGACCCGCGCCGCGCAGCGGACGGCGGCTGAACTGCCAGCCCGCGAGGGCGGCGGAGAGCCCGCGCCCGCCGGCCGCGCGCCGCTCGGCCAGCTTGGCGGCGGGCGGCAGCAGACGCAGCGTCAGGACGGTGCCGGCGAGCAGGGCGAGGGCCGGCGCGGCGACGAGCACCGGGTCGACGGAGCCGCCGCCGGCCTCGTCCGCGCCGAGGGTGCCGCCCGCGGCGGCCGGCCGCTGGAGCTGCCAGTACGCGACGGCGGCGATCGCGAGGAGGCCGAGGTCGGCCCCGGCCCGTACCGGAGCGGGCAGCGCCGCCGAGCGGGCCTTGCGCAGCGAGACGACGGAGCCGTCCCCGGCGGCGAGCGCGGGGGCCACGACGGCCGCCGCGCAGCACAGCGCGACCGCGGCGGCGACCAGCCACACCTGCGGCGAGGGCGAGGTGTCGAGGTGCACCCCGAGCTCGGAGAGCGCGGACCGCTCGGCGAAGAGCCGGGTCAGCGGGCCGGAGAGCAGCGGGGCGACGAGCGCGGCGGGCAGGGCGAGCAGCAGGGCCTCGGCGGCGGCGAGCCCCGCGATCCGGCGCCGCGAACCGCCGCGGGCCCGCAGCAGGGCGGTCTCGCCGGACCGCTCGGTGCTGAGCAGCCGGGCGACGAGCAGCAGGGCGTACGCGGCGAGCAGCACCAGCTGGACGGCGACGATCAGCAGGGTGGAGCGGGAGACGAGCAGGGCCCGCTCGGTCTGGTCCAGGGCGGTGGGGAGCGCGGTCGACACGGAGACCGTCGTCCCGAAGGCGTCCGTGGACGCGGCCAGCTTCTTGGGGCCCTCGGTCGCCGTGGCGTGCAGGGCGTCCATCCGGTCCGTGGTGAAGCCGGTGAAGTCGGCGGTGCCGAGCCAGGAGACGTCGCCGGTGCTCAGCGCCCCGGAGCCGAGGACGGCCGGGTCGACGAGCAGCGGCCCGTACGTCGTGAACGCGACGGTCCGCACGCCGCGCCCGCCCGCCGGGTCCAGCTGCCAGTACAGGTCGGCGGTGTCGACGGGCTTGTAGACGCCGGTGATCCGGGCCTTCACCTTGCGGTTCACGAGCCGGTCGGTGAGGTCGAGCACGGTGCCGGGGCCGACCTTGAGCCGCCGGGCGGCCTCCTCGGGCAGTGCCGTCTCCACCACGCCCCCGGCCCGGGCGGGCGAGGGCCAGGAGCCCTTGACGAGCGAGAGCCGCGAGCGGTCGAGGGCGGCGAACTGTGTCAGGTCGGGGTCGCCCTTGCGGGCGGCGGGCGGCTGGAGGCTCCGGGGCAGCGCGTACGGCCCCGAGCGTTCGAGCCGCCGTACGGTCACCGGCAGCCCGTCGTAGGTCCTCCGCATGCCGTCCTCGACGGCGGCCTCGGCACTGGCCCGCTTCCCGGCCGGTACCTGGCCGCTGACGAGCAGCGAGGCGGCGGCCGCGGACCGGCCCCGCAGCCCCGCCTGGAGCGCGGCGTCGCCGATCGCGCTCGAGAAGGCGGAGAGGGTGGCGAGCACCGAGGTCGTCAGGAGCACGGCGAGCAGTGCCGCGGCGAGCAGCAGCCGGTGTGCCCTGACGCGCAGAAATACGAACCCCGTCACCCATCCCCCTGGATCCGCTGAAGTTTCCTCGGATGCTTTCAGAGGGCACACGTCGCTGGTAACCGCTTGCACACGGACCTTGATGCGATCGTGACCGTTATTCGGCGTTCCGTGTCCGGAACGTTTCAATCCGTGGAGGTGGGGCCTTCGCTAGCCGGCGCTGTTCACCATCGAGGCCGCCGCGTAGGTCAGATAGCGCCACAGCTCCTTCTCGTGCTCCTCGGCGAGACCGAGGGAGTCGAGGGCGTCGCGCATGTGACGGAGCCAGGCGTCGTGGGCCGCCTGGTCCACGGTGAACGGGGCGTGGCGCATCCGGAGGCGGGGGTGGCCACGGTGGTCGCTGTACGTGCGGGGGCCGCCCCAGTACTGCATCAGGAAGAGGGCGAGGCGCTCCTCGGCCGGGCCGAGGTCCTCCTCGGGGTACATCGGGCGCAGCAGCGGGTCCGCCGCGACGCCCTCGTAGAAGCGGTGGACCAGGCGGCGGAACGTCTCCTCGCCGCCGACCTGCTCGTAGAAGGTCTGCTCCTGCACTGTTTCCCCGGGAATCTCGTTCACCGTTCCATCGTCTCAGATGCCCCGACGGAGGACCGGAGGCTTAGGACCACCCGCCAACCACCCGCCAAGCACCTGCGGACCACCCGCGGACCACCCGCACGGGCGGTCGCCCGCGGCCCGGCGGGGCGGGAGAGTGGGGGCATGGGTGCGCTGCGGGACGAGTTCGCCGAGGCCGGGGCGTGGCACCGGCACGCGCTCGTGCGGGAGCTGGAGGCGGACGGCCTGCTGACCGACCCCGCCTGGCGGGCCGCCTTCGCCGAGGTGCCGCGCCATCTCTTCGTCCCCTACTACTTCGTCTCCGGACGCGGCGGTTACGAGCGGCTCTGGGCCGGCGACCCCGAGCCGGAGCGGCGGGACCGGTGGCTGCGCGGGGCCTACGCCGACACGGCGATCGCCACCCGGGTACGGGACGGGGACCTGGTCTCCTCCGCCAGCCAGCCCTCCCTGATGGCGCTGATGCTCGACGCCCTGGACGTCCGCGACGGGAACGACGTCCTGGAGATCGGCGCGGGCAGCGGCTACCACGCGGCCCTGCTCTGCCACCGGCTCGGCGAGGAGCACGTCACCACCGTCGACCTCGACGAGGAGATCGCCGAGTCCGCCCGCACCCATCTCGCCACCGCCGGATACCGGCCCGCGGTGCTCGCCGCCGACGGCGCCCGGGGCTGCCCCGAGCACGCCCCGTACGACCGGATCGTGGCGACCTGCGAGGTGCCCGCCGTCCCGTATCCGTGGCTCGCCCAGTGCCGGCCCGGCGCGCTCGTCCTCGCCCCGCTCTCCACCGGGCTGATCCTGCTGCGGGTGCGCGACGCCACGCACGCCGAGGGACGCTTCCTCGAGACCTCCGCGTACTTCGTGGCGCTGCGGGGCGTCGCCGCCGAGGCCGCGGCGCCGGCCGTCCCGCGCCACGGACCCGCCGGGGACGAGCGTTTCCTCTTCCTGTGGGGTCTGGTCGGCGGAAGGCTCGACAGACGCGAAGCGCTCTCGCTCTGGCTGCGCGAGCGGCGGCCGGAGCGGGAGCGCTTCGGGGTGACGGTCAGCGGCGACCGGCAGTGGGCCTGGCTGGACGACCCGGCGGGGCCGTACGCCTGGCCCCTGCGCTGAGGCCTCCGGTCAGACGCAGCGGATGGTGATCGTGGTCCAGGCGCCGACGTGCACCCGGTCGCCGTCCTGGAGCTGGACGGGGACGTAGGGCTGGATCGGCTCCTCGCCGCCGTTGACCGTGGTGCCGTTGGTGGAGTTCTGGTCCACCACCGCCCACGAGCCGTCCGGCTGCTGCACCAGCACGGCGTGCTGGTGCGAGACGCCCGGGTCCTCCGGCGGCACCGACAGGTCGATGTCGGGGGACTCCCCGGTGGAGTGCCGGCGGCGGCCGATGGACACCTGGTTGCCCTGGAGCGGCAGGTGCTTGTCCGGCGAGTACGCGGGCAGGTTCAGACCCGTGGCCTCCGGGCCGCTGCGCTGCATCATCGCCATGAAGTACTCGCGGTCGGGACCGATGACCGCGGTCCAGACGAGCGGCTGCTGCGGCGGCTGGGGCGGCTGGGGCTGCTGGGGCTGGAACTTCTGCGGAGGAGGCCCCTGGTGCTGCGGAGGCTGCGGGGCCTGGTACTGCTGCGGGGGCGGCGGGGGCGCCTGATGCGGCGGTCCCTGCGGTGCCTGGTGCTGCTGCGGGGCCTGCGGGGGCTGGTGCTGCGACGGTCCCTGCGGCGGCTGGTGCTGCGGCGGGGCCTGCGGCGGCTGGTGCTGCGGCGGGGCCTGCGGGGGCTGGTGCTGCGACGGCGGCGACAGGACCCAGTCGTCGTCCGCGCGCGGCTGCGGCGGCGCGGGCGGGGCCGGGGCCTGGAGGTACGCGGGCGGGGCCGGCGGCTGCTGCTGCACCGGCGGGCGCTGCGGCGGGGCCTGGTGGTGCGTGGGCTCGGCGCCCAGCGGCTCGGCCGGCCGGTTCACCTGCGAGGGCCGCGAGCCCTGGTAGCCGAACGGGTCCGGCTGCTGCGGGGGCTGCTGCTGCGGCGGCGCGGGCGGCGGGGACTGGAAGCCCGGCGGCAGGTTGAGGCCGGGCGGCGGCCCGGGCTGCTGCGGCGGGGGGCCCGGCGGAGCGCTTCGCGGGGCACCCTGCGGGGCGTTGTGGGGGGCCAGCGGCGTGTACGAGGTCGCCGTGTTCGTGAGGAAGTTCCAGCGGCACTCCTCGCAGAACGGCGCCATGTGCTCGCGCGGCGTACGGCACTGCGGGCACAGCTCCGCCTGGGCCGTCGCGTTCGGGTCGCCGCCGGGGCCGAAGCCGCCGGGAGCGGCGGGGGCACCGTGTCCGCCCGGGCCGAAGCCGCCCTGAGCACCGGGAGCACCCTGAGGAGCACCCGGGCCGCCCGGGCCACCGGGGGCGCCCGGTGGCGGGCCCATCGGGGCCTGGCCGGGGCCGGCGGGGCCGGGGTATCCGTACGCGGGGGGCGGCGGCGGGGGAGGCGGCGGTACGGCACCCGTCGGCGCACCCGCCCCGGCCATGCGATGGCCGCAGACCTCGCACCAGTCGTCGGAGACCGACTGGTGTCCGTTCGGGCAGGTCGGCATGTCGGTGCTTCCCCCTCTCGTCGTCCGGCCCGGTGGCCGGGCTACCTCTTGACGCGAACGGTCTTGGTGGAGCGGGTCTCGAGTGTCATCTCGTCCGCTTCCGCGACCTTCGCCTTCAAACGCACAGTACCTGTCGCCGCGTCGACGACGTCGACCACCTTCGAAAGCAGTTTCGCCGTATCCGCGTTGCCGGAGGCCGCCGCGAGCTGCACGGCACGGCCCAGTTTGGCCGTCGCACCGTCGTGATCGCCCGATTTGCGGGCATCGAGACCCTGCTGGATGGCGTCCGCGAGCTCGGCCTGGCCCGTGTAGTGCGCGACCTGCGGGTTGATCGACGTCGACATCGCGAGGTCGTCCGTCCACACCGCCCGTACCAGTCCTTGAGACAGCGGGCGCGGATCGCCGCCCGCCGGGTCCGGGGCGAGCAGGGAGACCCGGGCGGCGAGCATCTCCTGGCCGACCGCCGCGAGGGGGACCCGCACGCTCACGTGGTAGTCGCGGGACTCGTCGCCCCACGAGCCCGTCGGGTAGTCGCCGGCGCGCGGTCCGGCCTCGGTGCGCCGCCCGGTCAGGTCCTCGACGGCGGGCGCCACCTGCTTCACGAACATGATCTCGACCCCGACCGGGGTCCACAGGCGCAGGGCGACGTCCGCGACGCCCTTGCCCATCGCGTGCCCCATCATCGCCGTGAAGTCGGCGGCGAGCCCGGCCGGGTCGGCGACGATGTCGGCGGTGCCGAGGAGCGCCGAGGCGATCCCGGTGACCTCCTTGACCTCCCAGTCCGTTCCGACCCCGCGCGCGTCGCAGGTGAACCGGCCCGCGCAGGCGTCGAGCGCGGCCCGCAGCTCCTCCGGCGACTCGTGCTCGTTGCGGCCGTCGGTGAGCAGGATGCCGTGCCGGATGGTGAGCTCGGCGGAGGAGAGCAGCCGGTCCGCGAGGCGCAGCCAGGTGCCGATCGCCGTGCCGCCGCCGGCGGAGAGCCCGCGCAGCGCCTGCTTGGCCTCGGCGCGGGTCCGGGCGTCGGCGACGGCGAGGCCGCCGTTCCCCGGGTAGACCTCCTTGGCCACGTGCGTCCCGGCGACGAGCGCGAAGTGCGTGCCGTCGCGCAGGGTGTCGACGGCGGCGGCGGTCGCCTCGCGGGCGCCGCGCATCTTGGTGGCGGGGTAGTCCATGGAGCCGGAGCAGTCGACCATGATCACGACGCCGGCCGCGGCCGGGCCGCCGCTCGCGAAGCCTCCGGTGGTGCCGCCGCCGGTCGAGGTGACGGTGACGATCGCGCTGACGTCCCGGCCGCCCTCGGGCAGGAACTCGTTCTGGTAGACGTCCACCGAGAACTGGGGCGCGGTCGGCTTGGAGAAGTTCGCCATCTGTTTCGGCTCCTCGGGCAACAACGGTGAAGGGGACGGGGATCGGCGACCGCTCTCAGGCGGATCCTGCCCCTTGGGGTGCGACGGTGAACGGGACGAGCGCGACCGTGATGTTGTCGTGGCCTCCGCCGTCCAGGGCGTGGCCGACGAGGACCTGGGCGCCGTGCAGCAGCCGGTCCGCCGCGTCCGCGGGGACGATCCGGGCCATCTCCTCGGCGGCCTCCGCGTAGTTCCACAGGCCGTCCGTGCAGACCACCACCACGCCGGAACGATCCGGCTTGAACGCGGCCGTGTGCGGGTCGAGTTCGTACGAGTCGGCGCCGAGCCAGCCGGTGATCGCGTGGGCGCGCTCGTCCGCGTACGCCTCGGCCTCGTTCATCAGGCCCGCCGCGACCATCTGCGCGGCCCACGAGTCGTCCTCGGTGAGCCGGGCGGGCGGGGCGCTGCGGTCGTCCGGCACCCAGTAGGCGCGGCTGTCGCCGACCCAGCCCACGACGAGCAGGCCCGCGGCGACGACGGAGCCGACGATGGTGCAGGCCGGGGCGTTGCGGTGGCGGTGCGGATCGTGTTCCGAGCCGCCCTGACCGGGCTCCTCCGCAAGGGAGTTGACGGCCTCGGCTGCGGCCACGATCGCCTCGTGCATCGCCTGCTGCGGGTGCGTGCCCCGGGGGAGCGCGGCGAGCAGCGAGGCGCCGGCCGCCTCCGCGGCGGCGGCGGAGGCCTCGTCGGGGCGGGTCGCCGAGGAGACGCCGTCGCAGACGATCGCGAGGGTGGCGGGGGAGCCGTCGGGAAGGGTGGTCGCCGAGACGGCGAACGCGTCCTCGTTGCGGTGGTGGCGCAGCCCGCGGTCGCTGACGGCGGCGACGCCGGCGAGCTCCCGCTCCATGTGGTCGCGCTCGCGCGGCTGGGCGTGCCCGCAGTTCTCGCAGTACCCGTCGGTGTCCACCCGCCCGGCCCGGCAGGCCACGCAGAGGCCGGCGGCGGGCGCGGCGGCGGGCGCCGGATTCACCTGTACGGCCGTACGGGGGTCGGGCGCGGCCAGCTCGAAGTCACCGTCGGACGTGGGGGATCCGACGGTACGGGACGCGGACGCCGAGGCCCCGCCGGGTGCCGGCGCACCGCCGTGCGCGGCGGCGGGCGCGGGGGCACCGGGGACCGCCGCACCGGGCACGGGGGCACCGGGTGTGGCGGTACCGGGCGCGGCGGCACCGGCCGCGGGGGGTCCCGCCGGCGGTCCGTCCGTGCGGACCTCCATCGTCGGGAGGTCACGGCCGCCGGAGTCGGTGCCCGGGAGGTCGCCCGGGTGCTGGGTCGCGGTCGAGAGTGAACCGGGGTCGCGCGGCGGGGCGTCCGGCCAGGTCACGGGGGTGCCGATCGCCACGGTCGGGCGGTCCGGCTCGGCCTCGGCGGCCGGCGCGGCCGACAGGTCGTAGCCGCACGCCCCGCAGAACCGGTCACCCGAGTCCAGCGGCTCCGCGCAGCCCAGGCAGGCGGCGAGTCCGTGCGACGGCTTCGGCTTCTGGGACATCTTCACACCCACGTCCGGGGGCGGAAGCGGTTGGCCCGCTCCACCAGTTCGATCCTCTCCTCGCCCCGCTGGGCGAGCCGGGCCAGCACCCGGTACGAGCGTTCGAGGCCGAAGCGCAGTCCGCGCTCGTCCAGTTCACTGCCGAGCAGCAGCGCGCCGCCGCCCGGTGCCGCACCGGGACTCCCGGAGAGTACCCAGTCGAGGGCCGTCCCGAGGACCTCCGTCGACAGGCGCTCGCGGCGCACCGCGTCCAGACCGAAGCCCTGGAGCGCGGAGACCTGCGCCGCGGCCGCCGTCAGATCGGCGCCGAGCGGCTCGTGCGCCGGGCGTCGCCGCAGCCGCGCCCGCACGGCCGCGACCCGCGCCGCCGTGTAGTGGATCGACGCCTCCGGTACGGACTCCAGGGCCTGTACGGCTCCGGTGCGGTCGCCCGCCGCGAGCCGCACCCGGGCGAGCCCGAAGGCCGCGCTGACGAAGCTCGGGTCCGTGACCCACACCAGGCGGTAGTACTCGGCGGCGTTGTCCAGCTGGCCGAGGACCTCGGCGCAGATCGCCAGGGCCAGCTTCGGCGCGGGCTCGCCGGGGAAGGCGTCGTACACCGCGTCGAAGGCCAGCGCCGCGTGCTCGTGGTCCCCGGTCACCAGGGAGGCGACGCCCCGGTACCAGACGACCTGCCAGTCGTCCGGGTCCCGCTCCTCCAGGCCGGCGAGGGTCCGCGCGGCGGCGGGCAGGTCGCCCAGCTCCAGCTGGGCCCGCAGGGTGCGGAGCCGCAGCTCGGCGGAGGGCGCGGGCGCGCCCTGGAGCGCCCCGAGGAGCTCGGCCGGCGCGGCGGCCGCGAGACCGGCGAGGAATCCGGCGTTGGGATCGCTCGTGTCGACGCGCGGCACGGGCAGCGCGAGCGCGGTGGCGGGCGCGTCGAGCGCCGCGAGCAGCCCGGCGAGCCCGGGGCCCGCGCCGGAGCCGGGAAGCCCGGGCCCGCCGAGTCCGGGCCCGCCGATTCCGGGCCCGCCGACGGGCGGCGTCTGGCCCGGAACCGGTACCGGCGCCTGACCCGGCACCGCACCGGGCGGCAGCGCGCGCTGCTTGCGGCCCCGGCGGGCCCCGAGCAGCGACACGTCCTCCGTGAGCTCGGCGAACAGCGCCGTGTCCGTGACCCGCACCTCCGTGCCGAACAGCGTCGAGAGCGCCGGCCGCGGCCGTCCCGACTGGAGCGCCACGACCTCGCGCAGCACGCCCGTCAGCTGCTCCGCCATCTCCTGCGCGGAGGCGAACCGGCGGGCCGGGTCCGGGTCGGTGGCGCGGACCAGGAAGCGGTAGTACGACTCGTACGTCCGGAAGACCTCGATGTGCTCCGGGTCGGGCAGCGAGTCCACGAAGACGTTCGTGTAGCCCTGGAAGTCGAAGGTCATCACGGCGAGCGTGCGCGCCACCGTGTAGAGGTCGCTGGCCACCGAGGGGCCGACCTCGGCCACCTCCGGCGCCTGGTAGCCGACCGTGCCGTAGATCGCGGACTCGTCGTCGTCCATCCGCCGGACCGCGCCCATGTCGATGAGCTTCAGCTGGTCCTCGGTCTGGATGGCGTTGTCGACCTTGAAGTCGCAGTACAGCAGGTTGCGGCTGTGCAGGTGCCCGAGCGCCTCCAGCGCCTCGATGCCGTACGCGCAGGCCTGCTCCACCGGCAGCGGGTCCCGCCGGCCGTCGGGGGTGCGGCGGTCGTTGGCGATCTCCTTGAGCGACTTGCCGCCGACGTACTCCATGACGATGTAGCCGTCCATGGAGCCGGTGCGCGGGTCGAGGTGCTCGACGAAGTTGTAGATGCGGACGATGTTGGAGTGCTCGATCTCGGCGAGGAAGCGGCGCTCGGAGATCGCGGCGGCCATGGCGTCCTGGTCGCCGGTGTCGAGGAGGCCCTTGAGGACCACCCACCGGTCGGAGACGGCCCGGTCGACGGCGAGGTAGATCCAGCCGAGCCCGCCGTGCGCGAGGCAGCCCGCGACCTCGTACTGGCCGTGGACGATGTCCCCGGCGCGCAGCTTCGGCACGAAGGAGTACGGGTGCCCGCACTTGGTGCAGAAGCCCTCGGTGCGGCCCGGCCGGTCGCCGCGCGCGCGGCCCACCGGAGCCCCGCAGTCCGAACGGGAGCAGAAACGCTTCCGCTCCGGAACCTCGGCGTTCTCCATCACCGCGGCCCGCGGGTCAGGACGCGGCACCTCGGGGATCGTCACCAGGCCCGCGCCCAGCCGGTTCCGGGCGGACTGCCCGGTCGACGAGCCCGAGCTGCGCACCGACACCGAGCGGCCCGTCGAGGCGCCGGAGTCCCCGGAGAGCGAGCGGGAGAGCCGGCCGGAGACCGAGCGGCGCGAGGTCGAGGAGCGGGACGAGGCGCGCGAACTGCTCCGCGAGGAGCTCGAATCCGGCCCGCCGACCCCGCTCGTCCCCTTCCCGGGCACGGCCATGCCGGTCGGCGTCGACCCGATCAGACCCCCGGGCGCGACGACCGGCGCGAGCCCGCAGGTGCCGCAGTACAGCTCGCCGCCCCCCATGTCCTCGTACGAACCCTCGCACGAGGGACGCTGACAGCTCCCCACGCCCGTCTCCCCGCTCACCACTGTCGTCCTCCGGCGTCCCTCGTGTCCCGCGGACCGGACAGCACGTCCGCCACCGCCTGCTGATAGCGCAGCACCGCCTGCTCCGCGACCCGGAGGTCGCAGGGCGCGCTCCACAGCATCCGGCGCGCCGCGTCGTACCGCTCGATGAGCAGCGGGTCCTCCGCCGCGCCGAGCCGCGCCACCTTCGCCTTGTACGCGTCGAGCCGGCCGCGCAGCTCGGCCCGTACCGCCAGCGGCGCGGTGACCGCCGTCAACGACTCGCGGGCCCGCAGCAGTTCGTCCTCCGCCTCCCGCTCCAGGGACTCCAGGAGCGGGGAGAGCCGGTGCCACTGGGCGTGTCTGCGGTACTCGGCGGCCGCCGCGAGCCGCTCCTGCAGCACGATCGGCGGCCCGCTGACCGCCGGCACCTCGGAGGCGGCGATCTTCGCGAGGACCTCGCCGCGCGCCGACCGCGCCTCGGCGAGCGTCCGGTCCGCCCGCGAGAGGACGTCCCGCAGCCGAAGCAGCCGGTCCTCGGAGTCCTGCCGGACCGCGAGGACCGCCTCGATCTCCCGCCGCACGTCCTCCAGGGCCAGGGCCGCCCGGTCGTACCGCTCGGTGTCGGGACGGCCACCGCCCGGCGCCGAACTCCCCGCCGCCGGCCGCCAGAACGTCAGCGGGTCGGTCACCACCTGGGAGCGCAGCGCGGTCAGCTCGGCCGTGATCGCCTCCAGCTCGTCCCCCGCCGGGTGCTCCCCGGGCCGCACGCCGACCGAGTGCGCCAGCGAACGCGTCCGGCCCAGCTCGGCCGCGAGCAGGTCTATCCGGGCGGGCAGCGCCGACCAGACCGCGTCGGCGGTGACCACCAGGTCGAGCGAGGAGGCGTACAGCTCGTTCATCCGCCGGACCAGCCCCTCCAGGCTGAACCGCTCGGTGAGCAGGGCGCCCTCGGCGGCCCCGCCCGGGACGACGACGGTGTCGCCGCGCAGCCGGTCGGTCAGCTCCACGAGCTCCTCCCGGCCGGGCCAGCGGCGCCGCGCCCGCAGCTCACGGACCTCCCGCAGGGCGCCGGTGTACACGTCGAAGCAGGTCCAGAGCAGGGTGATGGTCCGCTCGGCGGCCGTCCACCGCTCCCGGGTCGTGCCGGTCAGCTCGGCCCCTTCGAGCAGCCTGCGGCCCGCGTGGTCCTGGAGCGCGAGGAGCGAGTCCTCGATCGCCTTGTGCTCGGCGCCGAGACGCGCCAGCGCACGGTCCACCTCGTCCCGGTCCATCACCGGCCCGGGGGGTCCCGTGACGCCCATCGGTCACCTCTTCCGCTTCGTGTACAGGGTTACTCCTTCGGGGGGGCGCACCGGGCTACTTGTACAGGGGGGCGGGCGGCCCCGATATCCCCGGCAGGTCCTTCGCCAGCCACTCCTGGTACGCCTGCTGCCAGGGGCCCTGCCGGTAGCCCACCAGGACCTGGTTGACCCGGCGCACCAGGTCGTCGTTGCCCAGCCTGGCCGCCACCCCGTAGTACTCCTTGGTGAACGGGCGGCCCTTGAGCTCGACGGCCGGGTCCTGCGCGGCCTGGCCGGCCGCCAGGGCGTTGTCCGTGACGACGGCGTCGACCTCGCCCATCTGGAGCCGGGCCAGGCAGTCCAGCTGGTTGGGGACGGTCAGCAGGTCCTTGTCGTCCTTGGTGCCGTCGGCCTCGTCCTTGAAGACCGCGCCGAAGGAGTTCTCCTCCAGGGCGTCGTAGGCCGTGGAGCCCTCGGCGGTGCAGACCCGCTTGCCGCGCAGCGAGGAGTCGTAGCCGGTGATGCCCTTGTCGAGCTTGGGCGCCAGGACCTGCTGTCCGGCCTGGAAGTAGGCGGTGGAGAAGGCGACCTGCCCGATCCGCTTGCAGTTGATCGTCATGGTGCGCACGACGAGGTCGACCTTGCCGCTGTTCAGCGCGGCGATCCGCTGGTTGGTCGGGATCGTCCGGAAGATGATCGCCTGCGGGTCGCCGAGGATGTCCTTGGCGACGGCCTTGGCGAGGTCGATGTCGAAGCCCTCCAGGACGCCCTTCTCCGGGTTCCGGTAGCCCCAGCGGTAGCTGGACTGGTCGACGCCGACGATCAGCTTCCCGCGGTCCTTGATCGCCCGGATCGACGGTCCGTCCGCCGTGGAGGGCGTGAGGGAGGCCTCGGGGTGCTCGCAGGTGTCGGCCTTGATCTGGACGCCGGTGCCCACGCCGGGGCCCGTCGTCAGGGGTGCGGCCGCCGCGCCGCTCCCGTCCTGCGCCGCCGGCAGCAGGGTGAGGAGGGAGCCGGTGAGCCCGCAGGCCACGGCCATGGCGGCCACTCCGCCCCAGCCGCGCAGCCGCTTCGCCGTCCGCCGCACCAGCGGGTCCGTGCCGTTCGGCATCCCGCCCCCTCTCACCGGTACTCCGACAGTCTGCGGTTGATGCCGAGCACGGCGCCCGCCGCACCCAGGATCCCGAGGGCCGCCGCGCCGAGGGGAAGCGCCGTCAGCGCGTCCCTGGCGTCCCCGGCGGAGCGGGTGAACTCGGTCTGCTCGTGCGCGAGGGCCCGCTCCAGGGCCGCGTCGACCTGGTCGAAGGACTGGCCCGTGGACCCCTTGGCGCCGACGACCCGGTCGAGGGCGCCCTCGTAGTCGCCGGCCTCGTCCTTGGCGCGGGCCTCCTTGTGGCGCTCGCGCCACTCGGCCGCGCGGCCGGCGGAATCGGCGACCGGGTCGCGCCCGGCGTCGTCGTCGGCGAGCTCCCGCGCCTGGGCGAGCGCCGTCGTCAGGGCGCTCATGCTCGCCGTGTAGTCCGCCTCGTACTTGTCGTGCTTGCCGTCCTCGGTGAGGACGGCGCCCCGGGCGACCAGGGTGAGGTTCTCGTTGGCGCGGGCCGTGAGCGAGCTGATCCGGGCCGTGTTGAGGACCTGGAGGGACTCCTGTCCGTGCGCCCGCGCGCTGTTCAGCTCGGTCCGGGTGAGGGTGTGCGCGGCGAGCAGCCAGAGCAGGACGGCCACGGTGGCGGCGGTGGCGGCGAGCAGCCCGTGGTTGAAGACCCGGTTGGTCCGGGCGTAGTTGCGGCGCTGGGCCCAGAGGAGGACGCCGAGGGCGAGCAGGCCGAGCGCGAGCGACAGGTAGGGCCAGGCGCGGGCCGAGTCGTCGTCCTGGTGCAGCCGCTCCGTCTCCGCCGCGTACAGCCGCTCGGCGGCCGGCAGCAGCGCGGTGGACATCTGCTGGTTGGCGTACCGCAGATAGGCGCCGCCGAGCGGCAGGCCCTGCCGGTTGGCGGCCCGGGCGCGCTCGATCAGGCCCGTGTAGCGCGGGAGCTGTTCGTTGAGGGTGGCGATCTCGCGGGCCGAGGCCGGCGAACCGTTCGTGTTCGCCGCGGCCTTGACGAGCAGTCGGGAGGCGGTGGTGATGTCCCGGGTGTACCGCGCGCGGGACTCCGCCGGCTCCAGGGTGCCCGCCAGGAACCCGCTCGCGGCGGTGGTGTCGGCGTCCGCGAGGGAGCGGTAGATGGCGGCGGCGTCGGCGCTCAGCGGCTGGCTGCGGCTGACGACGTCGTCGGCGGCGGAGGACCGGTCGGTGACCTCCAGGGCGGTGACGGCCCCGAACGCGACGACGAGCAGCGCCAGTACGGCCCCGAGGATCTGGAGCCGGCCGGGCTCGGTGGTCGCGGCCTCGCGCAGCCGCTCCTTGCCCACGGCCCAGGCGCCGCGCCCCGCGGGCGGACCGGCGGCGGGCACGGGCGACGGCTGCGCGGGTACGGTGCCCGGGCGCGCGGGCGCCTGAGCCGTACCCCGCGCCGCCGAGGCGGCGGGCGCGTTCGGCGGGTGTGTCACTTGACCTCCCCCTCGGTCGCTGACGTCGGCCCGTCCGGCCGGGTCCCGGTGGTACCGGTTCCGGTGGCGGACCACCCGGCCAGCAGTATGGCCTCAGGGGGCCCTCCGCACACCGGGATTGACTGGATCTTGTGCCTATCGTGCCCCATGCCTCCCACGCGTCCGCAGGTGAACCCCCTCACCTTGAATACGCCGCTCGGCCGGAATCGGTTCCGTATCGGCCATCGCTCGAACAGGTGAACATGCGTGCGGGGCGCCCCGTCGTCACGACGGGACGCCCCGCGTCCACCCCCCTCAGGCCTCGTACCGCTCCCGCAGCCGGGCCGCGGCCTGCGGACCCGCGGCCACCGCGTCCAGGGCGAGCAGCCCCGCCCCGAGGACCGGCGGCGCGGTCACGAAGCCGATCACGGCCTTCGGCGCCCGCGCGGCCAGGAGTTCACGGATCCGCGCCTCAAGGCGCGGGTGGCGGGCGGCGAGCACGCTGCCGCCCAGCATCACCGGGGCCTCCTCGCGGTGGAGGCCGAGGCGCCGGAGCGCGACCGCCGCCATGGCGACGACCTCGTCGGCGAGCCGGTCCACGAGCGACTCCGCCATCGGGTCCCCCTGGGACGCGACGCGGAAGAGCACCGGCGTCAGTTCGAGCCGCCGCCCCATCGGGATCCGGCCCAGGTGCAGCGCCTCGATCAGCGCGGACATCGAGTCCAGGCCGAAGTGCGCGGGCAGCGCGTCGGCGAGGGCGGTGGGCAGGCCCCGCCCGTCCTCGGCGCGCGCCGCGAACCACAGCGCCTCGTCGGCGAGCCCGCCGCCCCCGCCCCAGTCCCCGGAGATCTTCCCGATCGCAGGGAAGCGCGCGGTCCGCCCGTCCGGGGTCATCCCGACGCAGTTGATCCCCGCCCCGCACACCACGGCCACGCCCCGCGGCTCGTCGACCCCGGCCCGCAGGATCGCGAAGGTGTCGTTGTGGACCCGTACGGACGGGCTCCAGCCCCGGCCGAGCAGCTCGGCCCAGAGGGCCTCCTCCTCCACCGGCAGGTCGGCATTGGCGAGACAGGCCGTGACATGCGCGAACTCGACCGGGACACCGGCCTCGGCGCACGCCCGCCCCACGATCTCCGCGAGCCCGTCGACCGCCGTCTCCACCCCCACCACCGGCGGCTGGAACCCGCCGCCGCGCGCCGACCCGAGGACGGTCCCGTCCGGGGAGAGCACCGCGACGTCGGTCTTGCTGTTCCCCGCGTCGATCGCGAGGAGCCCCCCACTCAGCTTCACGCCCACGCGAGGTGCTCCCGGTTGTGCGCGATCAGCCGGTCGGTGAGCCCGTCGGCGTAGGCGTACTGCCCGACCAGCGGGTGCGCGAGCAGGGCCTTGAACACCCGGTCGCGGCCGCCGCGCAGCGCCGCCTCCAGGGCCAGGTCCTCGTAGGCCGTGACGTTCGCGATCAGTCCGGCGTACAGCGGGTCCACCGGCGCGACCGGCAGCGGCGTGGCGCCGTGGGCGCCGACCGCCGCCTGCGTCTCGATGACGGCGTCGTCCGGCAGGAACGGCAGCGTGCCGTTGTTGTACGTGTTCACCACCTGGTACGGCGACCCCCCGCCGCCCAGGAGGGAGGCCGCCAGGTCCACGGCCGCCTCCGAGTAGAAGGCGCCGCCCCGCTTGGCGAGAAGCTCCGGCTTCTCGTCGAGCGCCGGGTCCCCGTACATCTCCAGGAGCTCCCGCTCCATCGCCGCGACCTCGGCGGCCCGCGAGGGCTTCGTGCCGAGCTCCCGCACCACCTCGTCGTGCGCGTAGAAGTACCGCAGGTAGTACGAGGGGACGACGCCGAGCCGGTCCAGGACCGGGCGCGGCAGCCGGAGGTCGCCGGCGATCGCGTCGCCGTGCTCGGCGAGCAGCCGGGGCAGCACGTCCTCGCCCTCGGGGCCCCCGATCCGTACGGCCCGCTCCCAGGTCAGGTGGTTGAGGCCGACGTGGTCGAGGTGCACCTCGGACGGGGTCACGTCGAGGAGCTTCGCGAACTTCCGCTGGAAGCCGATGGCGACGTTGCAGAGGCCGACGGCCTTGTGCCCGGCCTGCAGCAGCGCGCGCGTGACGATGCCGACGGGGTTGGTGAAGTCGATGATCCAGGCGTCCGGGTTGGTGCGCCGGACCCGCTCGGCGATGTCCAGGACGACCGGGACCGTGCGCAGCGCCTTGGCGAGGCCGCCGGCGCCGGTGGTCTCCTGGCCGACGCAGCCGCACTCCAGCGGCCAGGTCTCGTCCTGCTCGCGGGCGGCCTGCCCGCCGACCCGCAGCTGGAGCAGGACGGCGTCGGCGCCCTCGACCCCGGCGTCGAGGTCGGTGGTGGTGACGACCTTCCCGTCGTGGTCCTGCTTGGCGAAGATCCGCCGGGCCAGACCGCCGACGAGCTCCAGGCGCTCGGCGGCCGGGTCGACGAGGACGAGTTCGGTGATGGGCAGGGTGTCGCGCAGCCGCGCGAATCCGTCGATCAGTTCGGGGGTGTAGGTGGACCCGCCCCCCACGACAGCGAGTTTCATCTCTCTCAGCCCTTCACTCCGGTCAGTGTGACTCCCTCGACGAACGCCTTCTGCGCGAAGAAGAACACGAGGATCACGGGGGCCATGACCAGCACGGTCGCGGCCATGGTCAGATTCCAGTCGGTGTGGTGCGCGCCCTTGAAGGACTCCAGGCCGTAACTGAGCGTCCAGGCGGCCGGGTTCTCCGAGGCGTAGATCTGCGGCCCGAAGTAGTCGTTCCAGCAGTAGAAGAACTGGAAGAGGGCCACGGCGGCGATGCCGGGCTTCGCCATCGGGAGCACGACCCGGATCAGGGTGCGGAATTCGCCGCAGCCGTCGATCCGCGCGGCCTCGACGTACTCGTTCGGGATGGTCAGCAGGAACTGGCGCAGCAGGAAGACGGCGAAGGCGTCGCCGAACGCCATCGGGATGATCAGCGGCCACAGCGAGCCGGAGAGGTCCATCTGCTTGGCCCAGAACAGGTACATGGGGATGATCACGACCTGCGGCGGCAGCATCATCATCGAGATGACGAGCAGCAGCGACAGATGCCGGCCGCGGAAGCGGAACTTCGCGAGCGCGTACGCCACGGGGATCGAGGACACCACGACGAGGACGGTGCCGAGCCCCGCGTACAGCAGGGAGTTCTTCCACCAGGTGAGGAAGCCGTCCGTCTGCAGGACCTTGAGGTAGTTGTCCCAGTGCCAGGAGTTCGGCGTCAGGTCCCGGGTGAGCGCCTGCTCGTCGCTCATCAGGGAGGTGAGGAAGACGAAGACGAACGGGAGGACGAAGAACAGGGCGGCGGCGACGCCGAGCGAGTGCACGGCGATCCAGTGCAGCAGCGCCTTGCGGCGGGCCCGCTTCGCGGCGGGGCTCGCCACGGTCCGGGCGGGAGAGGGAGCGGGGGCGGTTGCGGTCGTCATGTGTCAGTCACCCGAGCCGATCAGGCCGCCGCGCCTGCGCATGAGCAGGGCGGTGAAGGCCATGGAGAGTGCGAAGAGCACCAGCGCCACGACACAGGCGGCGCCGTAGTTGAACTGGCTGAAGCCGAGGCTGTAGACGAGCTGCGGCAGGGTGAGCGTGGAGTCGTCCGGGTAGCCGGGGACGAAGGTGACGCCGGAGCCGCCCATCACGCCCGAGGCGACCTTGGAGGCCACGATCGGCTGCGTGTAGTACTGCATCGCGCCGATGATCCCGGTGACGACCGCGAAGAGCACGATCGGCGAGATGTTCGGCAGGGTGATGTAGCGGAAGCGCTGCCACGGGGAGGCGCCGTCGAGTTCGGCGGCCTCGTACTGCTCCTTCGGCACGTCGAGCAGGGCGGCCATGAAGATGACCATGAGGTCGCCGACGCCCCACACGGCGAGGACCGTCAGGGCCGGCTTGGACCAGTCCGCGTCGTTGAACCAGGAGGGGCCGGGGACGCCGACCGCCTCCAGGAGCGAGTTGACCGGCCCGGTGCCCGGGTTGAGCAGGAAGACGAAGGCGAGCGTGGCCGCCACCGGCGGGGCCAGGTACGGCAGGTAGAAGAGGGTGCGGAAGAGGCCGGCCCCCGTCTTGATCCTGGTGATGAGCATCCCGATGCCGAGGCCGAAGAGCACCCGGCAGGAGACCATCACGACGGCCAGCCAGAGGGTGTTCTGCAGGGCCGGCCAGAACTGCGGGAACTCCGAGAAGACGTACGACCAGTTGTCCAGGCCCCGCCAGGTCGGCGGGTTGAGGCCGTCGTACCGCATGAAGGAGAAGTACAGGGTGGAGACGAGCGGGTAGGCGAAGAAGACGCCGAAGCCGATCAGCCAGGGCGACATGAACGCCAGGGTGCGCAGCGCGTTGCGCCTGCGCTTGTGCCGCAGGGTGTTGCGTCCTCCGGGAGAGGAGGCGGCCGGGGCGGCCGCCTCCTTCGCGGGCAGGGTGTCCGTGCTCATGGGCGGGTTCCGGCCGTCACTTCGCCGCGGCGATGTCGCGGTCGATCTGGGCCGCGGTGTCCGCGAGGCCCTTCTTCAGGTCGGTGACCTGGCCCTTCTCGTACTGCTGGGCGAACTTCTGGAGGGTGTCCTGGTAGGCGGAGCCGTTGACCGCGCCGTCCGAGGTGGTGGAGGCGGGGTGGCGGGCGATGTCCAGGAAGGTCTTGAAGCGGTCGTCGAACTTCAGGTTCGGGGACTTCAGGGCCTCGAAGGTGGACGGGACGTTCCCGATGGCGTTCGCGAAGTTCACCACGGCCTCGGTGTCCGTGGTCATGTACTTGACCAGCTCCCAGGCCGCGTTCTGCTTCTTGCTCTGCGGGGCGATGCCCATGATCGTGCCGGAGAGGTAGCCCTTGCCGTACTCGCCGATCTCGTCGTCGGCGACGGGCAGCGGCGCGACGCCGACCTCGAAGCCGACCTTGGCGTCCTTGATGAAGTTCAGCCGCCACTCGCCGTCCAGCTGCATGGCGACCTGACCGGTCTGGAAGGGGTGCTTGGCGCCCCACTCGTCACCGAAGGTGGTGCGGTACTTGTCGAGCTTCTCGAAGCCGCCGAGGGCGTCCACCAGGGACTTCTGGTACGTCATCATCTCGGCGAACGCCGGGTCCTTCGCGACCGTCGACTTCCCGTCCGCGCCGAAGTACCCGCCGTGCTTCCACTGCGACATGTAGTGCGAGACGACGGTCTCGTAGCCGAGGTAGTTCGGCATGAAGCCGACCCGCTCGTACGAGTCGCCCTTGGCCTTCGTCAGCTTCTTGGCGGCCTCGGTGAACTGGGACCAGGTCTTCGGCGGGGCCTCGGGGTCGAGGCCGGCCTTCCTGAACGCGTCCTTGTTGTAGTAGAGCCCGTACGCGTCGGAGAGCAGCGGCAGGGAGCAGCGCTTTCCCTCGAACCGGGTGTACTCCTGGAGGACCTTCGGGAAGGTCTTGTCCAGGTCCAGCTTGTCCTTCTCGATGAAGGGCTTGAGGTCCGCGAGCGCGCCCGAGGCGCAGAACTTGCCGACGTTGGCCGTCGTGAACGAGGAGACGACGTCCGGGCCGTTCGACCCGCCCGCGCGCAGCGCCTGGCCCAGCTTGTCGTCGTTGATGTTGCCGACGACCTTCACCTTGATGTTCGGGTGGGCCTTCTCGAAGCGGGCGACGTTGTCCTCGATCGCCTTGACCTCGGCGGGCGCCGACCAGCCGTGCCAGAAGGTGATGGTGGTCTCGGCCTTGGGGTCGTCGGTGGCCGTGTTGTTCGCGGAGCCGGTACAGGCGGAGGCGAAGAGGGCTATCGAGGCGGTGGCGGCGAGCGCGGCGGCGGTTCTGCGCGGACGTACGGGCATGGCGGGGTCTCCCTGGGGCGGGTTCGGGGGCTGGCGAGGGGTGGGGACGGTCAGCGCGAGGTGTCGAAGACCTCGTCGCGCGTGGTGGCGAGGGCGCTTTCGAGGGCCCCGCGCAGGACGGGGCTGCGGCGCACGGCGGAGAGGACGAGCCGTGGCCTGGAGGGGGCGAGGTCGGCGAGTTCGGACTGCACGCGCGCGCGGAGGGGTTCGCCGCCGGTGACGAGGGCGTCTCCGGAGAGCACGATCAGTTCGGGGTCGAGGACGGTCACGAGGGAGGCGAGTCCGACGGCGAGGCGCTCGGCGTACCGGTCGAGCAGCTCCGCGTACCGGGGGTCGTCGGCGTGCGCCTCGGCGGCGTGCGCGAGAAGGCCGCTCACCACCGGGACGTACGGGTGGTCGGGGGTGTCGATCCCGGCCTCGCGGGCGATCCGGGGCACGGCCTGGATGCCCGCGAGCTCCTGGAAGCCGCCGGAGTTGGCCTTGGTGACCTGCCGTACGAGCGGGGTGCCGGGCACCGGCAGGAAACCGAGCTCGCCGGCGCCGCCGGTGAAGCCGCGGTGCAGCCGCCCGCCGAGGACGAGGGCGGCGCCGAGGCCCCCCTCGTTCCACAGGAGGGCGAAGTCGGAGTGGCCCCGCGCGGCGCCCAGGCGCTGTTCGGCGACGGCGACGAGGTTGACGTCGTTCTCGTACTCGAACGGCATGGGCAGGGCGGCGGCCAGCTCCTCCAGGAGGGTGGGGGAGTGCCAGCCGGGCAGGTGGGAGGCGTACCGCAGGCGTCCGGTGGCCGGGTCGAAGGCGCCGGGCGTGCCGATGACCAGGCGCCGCACCTCCTCGTGGGTGATGCCGGCCGCCTTGACGGCCCCGTCGAGGGCGTCGGTGACCTGGCGGACGACGCCGGAGGCGGAGCGGCCGGGGGTGCGGAGCTCGAACTCGCCGATGATCTCGCCCGTGATGTCGGCGACGGCGGCGTGGATGCGGTGCTGGTCGACGTCGAGTCCGGCGGCGTACGCGGCCCGGGCGTTGACCGCGTACAGCTGGGCGTTCGGTCCGGGCAGGCCCGCGGTGGTGCCGGTGGCGACGACGAGCCCGGCCGCTTCGAGGCGGGCGAGCAGCTGGGAGGCGGTCGGCTTGGACAGGCCGGTGAGGTTGCCGATCCGGGTCCGCGAGAGGGGGCCGTGCTCCAGGAGCAGGTCCAGGGCGGCGCGGTCGTTCATGGCCCGCAGGACACGCGGGGTGCCGGGGGTTCCCGGAGTCGTACCGGCCATGGAACTCGCACCTGCCCTCGTACGGTGGCTGCAGTACCGCCCACGGCACTGTTAGGAAAGTTTCCTATTTGGTTGGGAGGAAGGTAAGGCGGCCGTCACCGGGGCGTCAATACCCGGGAACGCGACACACCCCCGAAGGCAACCAAAGAGTTACCCGCGGGGGCGTGCGGACGTGAAGAGCTACTTGGAGAGGTCCGGCCTCGGCAGCGGGGTCGCCGCCGCCGACTGCGGCGAGGTCGTCGACGCGAACGCCGACGGGGCCGCCATGCCGGCCGTGGGGTCGGCCGCCGCCGCCTCCTCCGCCTGCGGCGGAATCCCGCCCACGATCCGGATCCCGGCCTCGTCCAGACCCCGCTTGATGCGCCAGCGCAGCTCGCGCTCCACGCCCAGCTTCTTGCCCGGCATCGTCTTCACCGAGACCCGGACCGTCATCGAGTCCAGCAGCACCTCGCTCAGACCGAGCACCTCCACCGGCCCCCAGAGGCGCTCGTTCCAGGGCTCCTCCTTCGCCATGGCGTCGCCCGCCTCGACGATCACGGCCCGCACCGTCTCCAGGTCCTCCGTCGGCCGGACGGTGACGTCCACCCCGGCCGTCGCCCAGCCCTGGCTGAGGTTCCCTATCCGCTTGATCTCGCCGTTGCGCACGTACCAGATCTCGCCGTCCACCCCGCGCAGCTTGGTCACCCGCAGACCCACCTCGACGACCTCGCCGGAGGCCACGCCCGCGTCGACCGAGTCGCCCACGCCGTACTGGTCCTCCAGGATCATGAAGACCCCGGAGAGGAAGTCCGTCACCAGGTTCCGCGCGCCGAAACCGATCGCCACACCGGCCACACCGGCCGAGGCGAGCAGCGGCGCCAGGTCGATCTTGAAGGCGCCGAGGATCATCAGCCCGGCCGTGCCCAGGATCAGGAAGGACGCCACCGAGCGGAGCACCGACCCGATCGCCTCCGAGCGCTGCCGCCGCCGCTCGGTGTTCACCAGGAGACCGCCGAGCGCCGTCCCCTCCACCGCCTGCGCCGAGCGGTTCATCCGCTCGATCAGCTTCGTCAGGGCCCGGCGCACGGCCATCCGGAGCAGCAGCGCGACGACCAGGATGAGCAGGATCCGCAGGCCGGTGTTCAGCCAGGTGGACCAGTTCTCCTCCACCCAGCTCGCCGCGTTCGTGGCCTTCTCCGCGGCCTCGTCCAGAGTCACCGGCATCGGTTCGGGTTCGGTGGCAGCCGCCAGGGCGGACCAGGACACGGGACAACCTCCAGGCATCGCGTACGCAGGCCATCCACACTAACGGGGCGTCGGACATGCTTCCGCAGCCCTGTTCGAGGG
This sequence comes from Streptomyces sp. NPDC015661, assembly GCF_043077765.1. Lineage (NCBI taxonomy): Bacteria > Bacillati > Actinomycetota > Actinomycetes > Kitasatosporales > Streptomycetaceae > Streptomyces > Streptomyces sp. NPDC015661. The sequence continues at coordinate 365,312 of NZ_JBIBST010000004.1, forward strand.
AGAGACGGACCTCACCTGGGCACATACCGAGGAGAGATGCCGATGTGGTCGAGAACACCTCGGGCCTGTCACCCCGATCCCGATACGTGGTGGCGCCGCGACCAGGCATGAGGAGAGACTGAGAGCAGTTCGTCCCGGCGCGAGCCACGCGCCGCCGGCGTCATAGGAGGCATCCGTGCCGCATGTCCTGGTCCTCAACGCGTCGTACGAGCCGCTCGGCGTCGTACCGCTCCGCCGCGCACTCGTCCTCGTACTGGAGAACAAGGCTCTCTGCCTCGAGGAATCCGGCGCCTTCCTGCACAGCGAGACCCAAGTCCTCCCCGCTCCCAGTGTGGTGCGACTGAAGCGCTTCGTGCGGGTCCCCTACCGGGGGCCCGTTCCCTTGACCCGCAGGGCGCTCTTCGCGCGCGACGGCGGGCGCTGCGCGTACTGCGGGGCCGTCGCGACCAGCGTCGACCACGTCATCCCGCGCAGCCGCGGGGGAACCCACGCCTGGGAGAACGTGGTGGCGGCCTGCCGCCGCTGCAACCACGTCAAGGCCGACCGGCACCTGCGCGAGCTGGGCTGGCGGCTGCGGCACCAACCCGCCCCGCCGACCGGCCTGGCCTGGCGGATCATCGGGACCGGACATCGGGACCCCCGCTGGCTGCCGTACTTGGAGCCGTACGGCGCCGAGGACGCCATGGCCCGGATCGACTCCGTCGCAGACACCCCCGTGAGGGCGCTGACGACGGGTTGAGCCGGGCCTTTCGCGTACGCGGAGGCTTCCGGCACGGAGCGGTTCAGCCCTCGGGGGCGGGCCGCTCCGTCGGCGTGCCCTCGGGGGCCTTCGCCGGATCCTGCGCCACCGCGTAGGTCTCCACGGACCAGAGCGAGTAGCCGAAGCGGGTCGCCCGCGTCTCCCCCTGGACCCGCAGGAAACGGGTGTCCGCCGCGTCCATCCGGACCGACTCCCGGCCGCCCCTGCCGTCCGCGACGGTCGCCGCCGTCCGCCAGACCCGCCCGTCGGCGGAGACCTGCACCCGGTAGCGGGAGGCGTACGCGTCCTGCCAGTGCAGCACCACCTGCCCTATCCGGGCCGGCTCGGGCAGCTCGACCTGCAGCCAGGCGCCGTCCTCCGCCGGGGAGGACCAGCGGGTCGCCGGATCGCCGTCCACCGCCGAGGCGGCCGGGAAGTCCGGCGTCTCGTCGCCCGAGGAGGAGGCCGTCGCCGTCCGCGCCAGGTCCGGGCCCGCCGTCCGGGGGAAGGCCCGCACCGTCAGGACCCGCTCCTCGCCCGCGAAGGACACCGGCACCCGGTACGAACCGGCCGGCACGCCCGCCGCCACCGACACCTCCAGCGGGACACGGGTCCGCGCACCGCGCTCCACCACGGCCTGCTCCGGCAGCCGCACGGTGATGCCCTTCGGGGCCTTCGCCGTCAGCGCCCCGCGCACCCCGCCCGCGCGCCGGCCCGTCAACTCCACGTCCACCCGCTGCGCCGGGCCGCCGATCTCCGCGTCCGTCTCGGTCCGGGCGAGGTCGAGACCGGCGCGCGGACCGTCCGCGAACCACGGCACGAGCGAACGCACCTCGGGCGCCGGACCGTCGCCGCTCCACACGACCCGCAGCGCGTCGGCCCTCAGCCCCTTCAGCTCCGTCTGCGTCCACCCGGACGCCGACAGCGGGCCGAGCGGCCGCCAGCCCTCGCCGGGGACGTACGCCTCCACGCGCGCGCGGGGGTCCTGCGCGCCCGGCTCGGCGAGCACGGTCAGCGCCTCCACGGGCCGCGCCCGGTCGAGCCGCACGGTGTACGAGCCGGGGGCGCGGTCCGCCCGCGCCGCCGGGGTCCGGTCGGCGCCCGTCCAGGCCGACGACTCCGTCACCGCGCGCGTGAGGAACGGATCGAGGACCCCCGAGCCGACCGTCACCCGGCTCGCCTCCAGGGTCTGCCGCTGCCGTTCCAGGTCCAGCTGGGCCCGCCAGGCCCCAGCGCCGTCGCCGCGCGCCTGGGCGAGGAGCATGTCGACCGCCGTCTCGCCCGCCCGCCCGTACTGGGAGAGCTGCTCCAGCCAGGGGCCCGTCTCGTCGTCGAAGGTGCCGTCGGCGGTGGCCGTGAGCCGCTCGGGGGCCCGGCGCATCACGGTGAACGCGGCCCGCAGCTCGCGCGCCGCCTTCTCCCGCGCCGCCGCGCCGGTGCCCGTGCGGGACGCCCAGAACGCCGTCAGGAGCGGCTTCAGATAGGCCGATTCGGCCGCCGGGTCCAGGATCGACGAGGAGCCGTTCCCGGCGAGCGCCCGCAGCGCCTCGCGGGCGGCGGGGTCCGGGCCCGCGAGGTCGTCCACGGCCGCCTGCCAGGACTCGCGCGGCCGGTAGCCCCTCGGGTTCCAGGCGTAGTCGGCGGTGGTGAAGAGCGGGACCCGGGAGGCCGCGGGCTGCTCCATGGCGTGCGCGAGGAAGGCGGCGGAACCGGCGGCCACGGCCGGCTCACGGCCGGTGGCGGGGCCGAGGAACAGCCGGTCCTGCGCGTAGTCGTTGACCGGGTAGTTGTCCATGGTGACCAGCGGGTGGCCGCCCAGCGCCCGGCGCGCCCCCGCCAGTTCGCCGCCGGTGATCGTGCGCGGCACGACGCCGACGCCCGTCCACGCCACCCGCACGTCCGTGTCGAGTTCCGCGGCGAGCTTCGTGCGGTACGCCGTCGCACCGTCCTGGTAGTACTCCGTCGGCATCACCGTCAGCGGCTCGGCGTCCGGGTGCCGCTCGGCGAGGTGCCCGGCGACGGCGTTCGCCACGCGCGCGTGGGCGGTGGCCGCGGCCTCGGGGCCGCGCCCGAAGGCGTCGGCGTCCTTGTCGCAGTGCCACTCGTCGTAGGACGAGTCCTGGAACTGGAGCTGGAAGGAGCGCACCCCCAGCTCCCACATCGCGTCCAGCTTCCGCGTCAGCGCCGTCACGTCGCCGGCCGAGGCCAGGCACATGGACTGGGCGGGCGCCACGGCCCAGCCGAGCGTCACGTGGTTGGCGCGGGCCCGCCCGGCGAGCGCCCGGAACTCGTCCTGCTGCGCGGCCGGGTAGGGCTCGCGCCACTGCGCCCGGCGGTACGGATCGTCCCCGGGCGCGTACAGATAGCGGTTCTGCTTGGTCCGGCCCAGGAAGTCCAGCTGGGCGAGCCGCTGCTCCAGGGTCCAGGGGCGGCCGTAGAAGCCCTCCGTGATGCCGCGCTCGGCCGTGCCGGGCCAGTCGCGGACGACGACGCCGGGGATCTCCCGGCCTGCGCCGAGGAGCTGACGCAGCGTCTGGACCGCGTGGAACAGGCCGTCCTCGCCGACCCCGTCCAGGACGACGGTGTCCCGCCCCTGGAAGCGGCCCGTCGCGAGCCGGTAGCCGCCGCGCGGCAGATCGAGGCGCTCCGGCACCCGCAGGGCGGCCAGCGCCTCCTCGGAGCCGGAGCCGGAGCCGGAGCCGTCGCCCTCGCCGGAGGGCCCGGCGACCCGCAGGACCGGGCCCCGGCCCGGCAGGCCGGTGTGGACGGTCCGTACCCCGGCGGCCCGCAGCAGCTCGCGCAGGGCGGCGAGGGCGTACGGATCGGCGTCGGCGTCCGCGAGCAGGGTGACCTCGTCCCCGAGGCGCACGGCGGAGCCGGTGGCGGTCAGCGACTGGGGGCGCGGCCAGACGGCGGGCACGCGCGCGGTGGAGGACTTCGTGGTCGCGGCGCCCGTGGTGTCCGCCGGCGGCGCGGCGGGGGCCGTGGGGGAGGGCGGGAGCGGGGTCACCGGTGCCGTCGGGGACGGGGAGAGCGGCGTCGGGGCCGCCTGTGCCGAGCCCGGCACCGCGCCGCCGAGGAGGCCGCCGATGACGGCGGCGGCGACGGCCGTCGCGGTGCGCTTCCTGCGCCCGAGGTGCACGCGGGTCTCCCTTCGGCATGCCCCGGCGGCTCTGCCGGTTGGTCACGAGTGGGTCACGAGCCCACCACCCGTCGCACGGGGGTGTCAATGCGCGTGGCCGATGTGTCGGCTTTGCCCGGCGAGCCGTCGGCGAGGTGACGTCACTTCGCCACGATCCGCCGGTAAAACGAGGTGCGGTGGGTAGGGCTCTGTCGTTGCCCAGGTCCCACCTGTCGAGACGAATCGGGAGACCCCCGTGACCACGACCGCCCGCCACCTCGGACGGATACACATCCCACAGCAGTCGGCACCGGCCGGCGAACCGCTGACCAGCGAGCCGCCGCTGCCCGACGCGTCACCCCTCACCAGTGAGCCGCCGCTGGCCGTGGCGGCCCCCCTGACCAGCGAACCCACCGCCCCCGGCAGCGCGGGCGGCCCGGAGTCCCCCGGAGTGTGAAGTGACCCTGGCCCGTCTCGCCGCCCGTCACGGCGTCGCCACCGCCCACAGCCCCTCGGAAGGCGTCACCGTGCCCGTGCCGGACGCCACCGTGGTGGCCGTCCTCGCCGCCCTGGGGGTCGACGCGGCCACCCCGGAGGCCGCCGCCGCCGCCCTCGACGCGGCCGAACGGGCCGACCGGGAGCGCCTGCTGCACCCGACCCTGGTCCACCACCACGGCGACGGACCGGCCCGCCCGCCGGAGGACCTCCCGCCCGGCACCCGCCTGCGGGTCACCACCGAGGACGGTGCCGTCGTCACCGGCCGGGACTGGTCCGGACTTCCGCTCGGCGTCCACACGGTCGAGGCGCAGGCCCCCGACGGGCGCGCCGCCACCGGCACCCTGATCGTGAGCCCCGCGCGCGTGCCCGGCCCCGGGCGGCGCGCGTACGGACTTCTCGTCCAGCTGTACTCGCTGCTCTCCACCCGCTCCTGGGGCATGGGCGACCTCGGCGACCTGCGGGAACTCGCCACCTGGGCCGGCCGCACGCACGGCGCAGGGTTCGTCCAGGTCAACCCGCTCCACGCGGGCGTGCCCGGGGCCCCCAGCGACCCCTCCCCGTATCGCCCGTCCTCGCGCCGCTTCCCGGACCCCGTCCATCTGCGGATCGAGGAGATCCCCGAGTACGCCCTGGTGGGCCCGGAGCGCCGCGAGGAGCTCGACCGGATCCTCGCCGACGCCGCCGAGCTGCGCGAGCAGGTCCTCGGCAAGGGCGCCCTGATCGACCGGGACGCCGTCTGGGAGCTCAAGCGGCGGGCCCTGGAGCTGGTGCTCGGCTCCGTGGAGCCCGGCCCGGGCCGCGCCGCCGACTTCCACGACTTCCTCGCCGAGCGGGGCCGGGCCCTGGAGGACCACGCCACCTACCAGGCCCTCGCCGAGCGCCACGGCCACCACTGGCGGAGCTGGCCCGAGGAGCTGCGGACCCCGCGCGCGGCGGAGACCGCCGTGCGCGCCGATCCCGCCCTGGCCGCCCGGGTCGACTTCCACTGCCGGCTCGCCTGGCTGACGGACCGGCAGCTCGCCGGCGCCGCCGCGGCCGCCCGCGAGGCCGGCATGGGGATCGGGATCGTCCACGACCTGGCGGTCGGCGTCCACCCCGAGGGCTCGGACGCCTGGGCCCAGCAGGAGGCCTTCGCGGCCGGGATGTCGGTCGGCGCGCCGCCCGACGCCTTCAACTCCCGGGGCCAGGACTGGGGTCTGCCGCCCTGGCGGCCCGACGCCCTCGCCGCCGCGGGCTACGCCCCGTACCGCGGACTCCTGCGCGAACTCCTCCGCCACGCGGGCGCGCTGCGCATCGACCATGTGATGGGCCTGTTCCGGCTGTGGTGGGTGCCGGAGGGCCGCGAGCCCACCGAGGGCACCTACGTCCGGTACGACGCCGAGGCGATGCTCGCGGTCCTCGTCCTGGAGGCCCACCGCGCGGGCGCCCTCGTCATCGGCGAGGACCTCGGCACGGTCGAGCCGGGCGTACGGGAGGAGCTGGCCCGGCGCGGGGTGTTCGGGACCTCCGTGCTCTGGTTCGAGCGGGACTGGGAGGGGACCGGCCGCCCGCTGCCGGCGGGGGAGTGGCGCGCGGAGTGCGTCGCCACCGCCACCACCCACGACCTGCCCTCCACCGCGGCCCGGCTCTCCGGGGAGCACGTCGGCCTGCGGCACCGGCTCGGGTTGCTCTCCGGCGACCTGGAGCGCGAGCGGGCGGCGGACGCGGCGGAGACCGCCGAGTGGCTGGACGTGTTCGAGCGGACGGGGCTGCTCCCGGAGGGTCCCGGCGACGAGGAGGCCGAGATCAGGGCCGTCCACCGGTTCCTGCTCGCCACCCCGGCCCGGATGGTGGGCGTGTGGCTGCCGGACACGGTGGGGGACCGCAGACCGCAGAACCTGCCGGGCACCTGGGACGAGTACCCGAACTGGCGGCTGCCGCTCGCCGGTCCCGACGGGCGGCCGCTCACCCTGGAGGAGCTCGCCGGCTCGCCCCGGGCGCACGCCCTGCTGCGCGAGCTGCACGCCCGTACCGCAGGGGAGAACGCCCGTACCGCAGGGGAGAACGCCCGTACGGCACCCCCGGGCGCGCGGCCCGTTTAGGTGTTCGCTACTTTTGGGCTGTGGACAAGAAGAACGCTCTGCGCGCCGGCTCGCTCGCGGCCGGTACGACGCTGATGATGCTGCTCATGTCGTCCCCCGCGCTCGCGCTCACCCGCGACGACGGTGACGACCCGGCCCCCAAGCTGAGTGTCGCCGAGACCCTCGGCCTGTACGTGGCGGCGCCGCTGGTGCTGTTCCTGGTGATCGCCGGCCTGGTGATGGTGCTCGACAAGTCCAAGAAGGCGTAACCCCCCCAGAGGTCTTCGCCGAGGGCGCCGCACGGTACGAGGTACCGCGCGGCGCCCTCGCGCGTCTTCACACGGTCGTGGCGAGCAGCTTCCTGAGCAGCCCGGCCAGCTGGTCCGCCTCCTCCGCGGTGAGCGCGGACCGCAGGGCGGCCCGCTGCTCCCCGAGACCGGCCCCGACGGCCTGGTCCACCAGTTCCTTGCCGCGCTCGCTGAGGGTGACCCGCAGTCCGCGCCGGTCGTTCGGGTCGGGGCTGCGGGTGAGCAGCCCGGCCTTCTCCAGCTTGTCCAGCCGGCCGGTCATGCCGCCGGTGGTGATCATCAGCGTGGCGGTCAGCTCGCGCGGCGAGAGCGTGTACGGCGCTCCTGACCTGCGCAGGGTCGCGAGCACGTCGAACTCCCCGAGCGCCATGCCGTAGGGCGCGTACGCCTTGTCCACCTTGCCCCGCATGGCGTTGGCCAGCCGGTAGATGCGGCCGAAGACGGCCATCGGCACCGTGTCCAGGTCGGGGCGGACGGCCGCCCACTGGTCGGTGATGGCGTCGACGGCGTCGTGGGCGGGGCCGGGGTTCTTCGTCTCCATGGCGCCAGTCTCCTCTTCCACATGACTCGATCGCAAGAAAGCCTCTTGCAAGTAAGTAGCTTAGTGGTAAGTTAATTACCGCCAAGCCAGTCCGGCACTCCACCGCAGGACTCCACAGCAGGGGGAACCGTCATGTCCCGCAAGGCCGCCGTCGTCGCACTGACCGCCCTCGCCCCGATCTCCTGGGGCTCCACCTACTTCGTCACCACCGAGTTCCTGCCGCCCGACCGGCCGCTCCTCACCGGCCTCCTGCGGGCCCTGCCCGCCGGCCTCCTGCTCCTCGCGATCACCCGCAAGCTCCCGCAGGGCGCCTGGTGGTGGAAGTCCGCGGTCCTCGGAGCGCTCAACATCGGCGCCTTCTTCCCGCTGCTCTTCCTCGCGGCCTACCGGCTGCCCGGCGGCGTCGCCGCGGTCGTCGGCTCCGTCGGCCCGCTCTTCGTCGTCGGCCTCGCCGCCCTCTTCCTCGGCGAGAAGCCCACGGTGAAGACCCTCCTCACCGCCGTCGCCGCCGCCTTCGGCGTCAGCCTCGTGGTCCTCAAGGCCGGAGCCGCGTTCGACCTGGTCGGCATCCTTGCCGGACTGCTCTCCTCGCTCTCGATGTCCGCCGGCATCGTCTTCACCAAGCGCTGGGGCCGCCCCGAGGGCGTCGGCGCCCTCGCGCTCACCGGCTGGCAGCTCACCGCGGGCGGCCTGGTCATCGCGCCCATCGCCTTCCTGATCGAGGGCGCCCCGCCGGCCCTGACCGGCGCCAACCTGGCCGGCTACGCCTACCTCGCCTTCGGCAACACCGCGATCTCGTACTTCCTCTGGTTCCGCGGCATCGAGCGGCTGAGCGCCTCCTCGGCCACCCTCCTCGGCCCGCTCTCGCCGATCACCGCCGCCGTCATCGGCTGGGTGGCGCTCGGTCAGGCCCTCGGCCCGGTGCAGGTGCTCGGCATGCTGATCGCCTTCGGCGCCACCCTGGCCGGCCAGCTCGGCCCCCGTACCGCGAAGGCCGCCAAGAAGGCACCCGAGGCCGCCGAGGCCCCCGAGGCCCCCAAGGCCCTCAGGACCCCCGAGGTTGAATCGTTCAGTGCAGCTGAAAAGAACGGTCAGGAAGTTTCGATGGACCTGGAGGGTTCGGGGGTGCGACGGTAACGGGCATGAGCCTGATCACCGCCCGTAACCCGACCGCCGCCACCTCCACCGCCACCTCCACCTCCACCGACAGCACCACCGCAGCCACCGAGAGGCCGACGCCCGCCAAGGGCGCCGGCCTCGGCGTGCTCCTCGCCCTCCTCGCCACCGTCGTCTGGTCCGGCAGCTTCGTCGTCGCCCGCGCCCTCCACGACACCGTCCCCCCGGTGCAGGCCGCCTTCTGGCGCTGGATCGTCGCCCTCGTCGCCGTCGCCCCGCTCGCCGCCCGCGAGACCTGGCGGCAGCGGCACCTGATCCGCCGCCACCTCCGCTTCCTCGCCCTCGCCTCGCTGCTCGGCATCACCGTCTACAACACCCTGGTCAACCAGGCCGGCACCGCCACCTCCGCCGGCAACATGGGCATGATCATGGCCGCCTCCCCGGTCCTCATGGCCGTCTTCGCCCGGCTCGGCGGCAACCGCCTCGGCCCGCGCCGCACCACCGGCATGCTGATCGCCTGCGCCGGCGTCCTCCTGCTCGTCAGCAAGGGCTCGCTCGCCCCGGACTTCGCCACCGGAGACCTCTGGGTCATGGCCGCCGCCGTCTGCTTCGCCTCCTACAGCGCCCTGCTCAAGCGCCGCCCCGCCGAACTCGGCGGCCTCGCCTTCCTCTTCACCACCTTCGCCCTCGGTGCCCTCATGCTCCTCCCGGCGTACGGGATCAGCCTCGCCGTCCAGGGCGGCTTCGAGCCCACCACCGGCACCGTCGGCCCCCTCGTCTACGTCGGCGTGCTCTCCTCCGCCGTCGCCTTCTTCGCCTGGAACAAGGCCGTCACCCTGATCGGCGCCGCCCGCTCCGGGATCGTCTACTACCTCCAGCCCGTCTGCGTCGCCCTCCTCTCGTACGCCCTGCTCGGCGAACGGCTCGGCCTCCTCGGCGGCGCCAGCATGGTCCTCATCCTCGGCGGGGTCGCCATGAGCTCCGCCTCCTAGCACTCGGCTTCCCTCGAACAGGGGGACCGCCGGATAAGTTGCCCCCCATGACCGAGTGGGACATCAAGAAGCTCCAGATCCTCCGCACCCTCCGCGACCGCGGCACCGTCACCGCGACCGCGGAGGCGCTGCTCATGACCCCCTCGGCCGTCTCGCAGCAGCTCACCAACCTCGCCAAACAGGTCGGGGTGCGCCTCCTGGAGGCCCAGGGCCGCCGGGTCCGCCTCACCGACGCCGCCCATCTGGTGCTCCGCCACGCCGAGGTGGTCTTCGCCCAGCTCGAGCGCGCCGACGCCGAACTCGACGGGTATCTGCGGGGCGAGGCCGGACAGGTGCGGGTGGCGGCCTTCTCGACCTCCGTGCCCGCGCTCGTCGTGCCCGCCGTACGACAGCTGCGGACCGCCCACCCCGGGCTCGACGTCCGGATCCGGGAGGCCGAGGCGGCGGAGGCGTACGAGCTGCTCACCGCCGGCGAGGTCGACCTCGCGCTCTCGCTCGCCGCCCACGCGCCCTCCGCGCGCGACCCCAAGTACAGCCGGGTCCCGCTGCTCGCCGACCCCCTCGACGTCGCCCTGCCCGCTGGCCATCCGCTCGCCGACGCGCCCGGGCTGCGGCTCGCCGACCTCGCCGCCGAGCCCTGGATCTTCGGCGGCTCGGGGCCCTGGTCCGAGATCACCACCGCCGCCTGCGAGGCCGCCGGCTTCGTGCCCGAGCAGGCCCACAGCGCCTCCGGCTGGACCGCGATCCTCGCCATGGTCGAGGCCGGCATGGGGATCGCGCTGGTGCCCCGGATGGCCTTCGCGGACCGCCGGGGCGGCACCGGGGTCGTCATGCGCGTCCTCTCCGCCGACCAGCCGCGCCGCCACGTCGTCGCGGCCGTGCGGAGCGGGGCGGAGGAGGGCCCGGCGGTGGCCCGGGTGCTCGCCGCGCTCCGGCAGGCGGCGGCGGCCCGCGAGACCGTTCAGCAGAACTGACCCCGCGACCGTTCAGCGGAACCACTCCCGCGATTGTTCAGCTGAACTGAATGGCATCGTCGAAAACATTCGATGGACCGGGGTGCTCGGGCGGAGGGAAGCTCGTCCCATGAGCAGCCTCGACGCGCACCAGGACCCGCACGCCAACGACGCCGCCCCCTACTCCGGCGGGGACCCCTACGCCGACTACCGCACCGGTGACTTCCCCTTCACCGAGCTCGTCGACCTCGCCGACCGCCGCCTCGGCGCCGGCGTCGTCGCCGCCAACGACGAGTTCTTCGCCGAGCGCGAGAACCTCCTCGTCCGCGAGCGCGCCGTCTTCGACCCGGAGCACTTCGGCCACAAGGGCAAGATCATGGACGGCTGGGAGACCCGCCGCCGCCGTGGCGCCGACGCCGAGAACGTCTTCCCCGCCCCCGAGGACCACGACTGGGCGATCGTCCGCCTCGGCGCCCCCGGCGTGATCCGCGGCATCATCGTCGACACCGCCCACTTCCGCGGCAACTACCCGCAGAAGGTCAGCATCCAGGCCGCCGCCGTCGAGGTCCCCCTGCCTGGCGGCGGGGGTGCCCCCACGCCCAGCCCCGCCGAGCTGCTCGAAGCGAAGTGGGAGGAGCTCGTCCCGCCGACCCCCGTCCGCGGCCACGCCGCCAACGGCTTCGAGATCACCGCCGAGCGCCGCTTCACCCACGTACGGCTCTGCCAGCACCCCGACGGCGGCGTCGCCCGGCTCCGCGTCCACGGCGAGGTCGTGCCCGACCCCGAATGGCTGGAGCTCCTCGGCACCCTCGACCTGATCGCCGTGCTCAACGGCGGCTCGTACGAGGACGCCTCGGACAAGTTCTACTCCTCGCCGACTCAGATCATCCTGCCCGGCACCTCCCGCAAGATGGACGACGGCTGGGAGAACCGCCGCCGCCGGGTCCGCGACACCAACGACTGGGTCCGCTTCAAGCTCGTCGCCCAGGGCGCCGTCCGCGCCGTCGAGATCGACACCGCCTACCTCAAGGGCAACTCGGCCGGCTGGATCGCCCTCCAGGGCCGCAACGGCGACAGCGGCGAATGGTTCGAGATCATCCCGCGCACCCGCCTCCAGCCCGACACCCTGCACCGCTTCAAGCTCCCCGCGCAGGCCGTCGTCACCCACGTCCGGCTCGACGCCTTCCCCGACGGCGGCGTCGCCCGGATGCGGCTCCACGGGACGCTGACGGAGCAGGGCGCGGCCGACCTGCGCGCCCGCTACGCGGCGCTCGGCGGCTAGGGCCTGTCTGACCCTTCCCGTCGGGTACGGCCCGCCCGGCACGCACGCTCGACGCACGGCCGGAACACCCAAGTAGCTCCGCTACGAGGGCGCCCCGGCCGCACGCCGATCGCACGCACCGGACGACCCGGCCTGATCCGACGCGAATGGTCAGACAGGCCCTAGGGCCGGGAAAGACTTCCGCCCGGCGGCGCGGCCGCGCGCCGACGCCCGCCCGCCGGGCGGACTCCAAGCACCGCCCCGCGGGCGGACTCCAAGCACGGAAAAGGGGCGCCCCCACGGGGGAGGGCGCCCCTTTTCCGGGATTCAGCCCCGGGTCACTTCGCGGCCGCGTCCGCCGCCCGCGCCTTCAGGGCACGCTCCACGCCCGCACGGGACTCCGTCACCATGCGCCGCAGCGCCGGGACCGGGTTGTGCTCGGCGATCCACGCGTCCGTCGCGTCCAGCGTCTCCTGCGAGACCTGGTACGTCGGGTACAGACCGACCACGATCTGCTGGACGATCTCGTGGCTGCGGGTCTCCGCGATGCCCTTGATCGACGCGAAGTACTTCGCCGTGTACGGGGCGAGCAGCTCGCGCTGGTCGGCCTGCACGAAGCCGCCGATGACCGCTTCCTGCACGGCGTTCGTCAGCTTGTCGTCCTCGAGGACCGAGGCCCAGGCCTCCGCCTTCGCCGCCTCCGTCGGACGCGCCGCGCGCGCGGTGGCCGCGTGCCGCTCGCCCGCCGCCGTACGGTCGCGCTCCAGCTCGGCGGCGATCTCCGCCTCCTCGAAGCGGCCGGTGGCCGCGAGGCGCTGCACGAACGCCCAGCGCAGCTCGGTGTCGACGGCCAGGCCCTCGATGACCTCGGAGCCGTCGAGCAGCGCCGCGAGCACGTCGAGCTCCGCGTCCTCGCGGGCCGTCGCCGCGAAGGCCCGCGCCCACGCCAGCTGGTGGTCGCTGCCGCCCTCGGCCGCGCGCAGCTGCTCCTGGGCGAAGGCGCCCCAGCGGGCCAGGCCCGTCGCGCGCCACTCGGGCGCCGCGTACAGGTCGATGGCCGCCTTCACCTGGCCCTGGAGGGACTGCACCACACCGATGTCGGACTCCTTGGCGATGCCCGAGAGCACCAGGTCCAGGTAGTCGCGGGTGGCCAGCTCGCCGTCGCGGGTCATGTCCCAGGCCGAGGCCCAGCACAGGGCGCGCGGCAGGGACTCGGCGAAGTCGCCGAGGTGCGCGGTGACGTTCTTCAGGGACACCTCGTCGAGGCGGACCTTCGCGTACGACAGGTCGTCGTCGTTGAGGAGGACGACCGTCGGGCGGGCCTTGCCGGCCAGCTCCGCGACCGGGGTCAGCTCGGCCGCCGCGATGTCCAGCTCCAGGCGGTCGGTGCGGACCAGCTTGCCGCTCTCGTCCAGGTCGTAGAAGCCGATCGCGATGCGGTGCGGGCGCAGCACGGCCTCGCCCTTGGCACCGGCGGGCAGCGCCGGGGCCTCCTGGCGGACGGCGAAGGCGGTGATGACACCGTTCTCGTCGGTCTCGATCTCCGGGCGGAGGATGTTGATGCCCGCGGTCTCCAGCCACGCCTTCGACCAGGTCTTCAGGTCACGGCCGGAGGTCTCCTCCAGGGCGCCGAGGAGGTCGGAGAGGCGGGTGTTACCGAAGGCGTGCGCCCGGAAGTACGCCTGGACGCCCTTGAAGAACTCGTCCTGGCCGACGTACGCCACGAGCTGCTTCAGGACCGAGGCGCCCTTGGCGTACGTGATGCCGTCGAAGTTGACCAGCACGTCCTCCAGGTCGTTGATCTCGGCCATGATCGGGTGCGTCGACGGCAGCTGGTCCTGGCGGTAGGCCCAGGTCTTCTCCGCGTTGGCGAAGGTGGTCCAGGCGTTCGGCCAGCGGGTGCCGGGCACCGAGGCCTGGCAGGCGACCGAGGTGAAGGTGGCGAACGACTCGTTCAGCCACAGGTCGTTCCACCACTCCATGGTGACGAGGTCGCCGAACCACATGTGGGCGAGCTCGTGCAGGATCGTCTCGGCCCGGCGCTCGTACGCCGCGTCCGTCACCTTCGAGCGGAAGACGTACTGGTCGCGGATGGTGACCGCGCCCGCGTTCTCCATCGCGCCCGCGTTGAACTCCGGCACGAACAGCTGGTCGTACTTGCCGAAGGGGTAGTCGTACGCGAACTTCTCCTGGAACCAGTCGAAGCCCTGGCGGGTCACGTCGAAGATGTGGTCCGCGTCGAGGAACTCGGCCAGCGACGGACGGCAGTAGATGCCCAGCGGGACGACCTGCCCGTCCTTCTCGTACGTCGAGTGCACCGAGTGGTACGGGCCGACGATGAGGGCCGTGATGTACGTGGAGATCCGCGGGGTCGGCTCGAAGACCCACACGTCGTTCTCGGGCTTCGGCGTCGGCGAGTTCGAGATCACCGACCAGCCGCTCGGCGCCTTCACGGTGAACTGGAAGGTCGCCTTCAGGTCGGGCTGCTCGAACGAGGCGAAGACCCGCCGCGCGTCCGGCACCTCGAACTGCGTGTACAGATAGGCCTGGTCGTCGACCGGGTCGACGAAGCGGTGCAGACCCTCACCGGTGTTGGTGTACGCGCAGTCGGCGACGACCTTCAGCTCGTTGCGGCCCGCGGCCAGACCGGCCAGCGCGATCCGCGAGTCGCGGAAGACGGCGGCGACGTCGAGCGCGCGGCCGTTGAGCACGACCTCGTGGACGGCGGGGGCGACGAGATCGATGAAGGTCTCGGCGCCGGCCTCGGCGGAATCGAAGCGGACGGTGGTGACGGACCGGTAGGTGCCGCCCTCCTGCGCACCGGTGAGGTCGAGGTCGACCTCGTACGCGTCCACGGTCAGCAGCGCCGCCCGCTGCTGAGCCTCTTCACGGGTCAGGTTTGTCCCAGGCACCCGGTCAACTCCTCGGTTTCGTGACGTTTGGGCCATCCTTCCACGGGCCGGGTCAGCGGCGCACCGAGCATTTCCACGGTCCGTCACCACTGATCCGCAGCAGCCCGGGCCCCGGCACCGGGGCGCTCGCCCGGACCTCCCCGATCTCGTTGACCAGCAGGTCCTGCTCCTCGTCGTCGTAGAGCGGATCCAGCGGCGGGGTGTGCTGATGGACCGTGAAGTTGGACTCCCCGTGGTGCGCGAAGTCCAATACCCCGGCCGGCCCCTCGTAGATCACCAGATCGTGCGCGATCCCCTCGACGTGGCTGTCGAAACGGCGCGCGTGGGACAGTGGAAGCACCCGCAGCGTCCACGGGGTGTCGGCCTCCACCCGCAGCGACAGCGGGCGGGCGCGCGGGACGAGGGCGACGGTACGCGCGCGTACGTCGTCCTCGTACGCCGTGAGGAGGAAGTCCTCGGCCCGCCCGTACGCGTCGCAGGACTCGATCGTCGTGGACAGGGAGTGGTACGACTCGATCTCCAGGAGCACCCAGTGCCCCGCCGGAAGACCCGGGTCGCAGTGCACGGTCTCCTTGCCGCGCCCCTGGTACACACAGGGCCGGAACGCCCCGCCGTACGGATCGGCCACCGGCACGGGCGGGGCGGCGGGGGCCGGGGGTGGCGGCGGGGGCACGTAGCCGGGGCCCGGGATGGGCGGCGGCGGGGACTCCACCACGATGCCGAAGTCCGTCGCGAGCCCGGCGAGCCCCGAGGCGTACCCCTGGCCGACCGCGCGGAACCGCCAGCCGCCGTCCCGCCGGTAGAACTCCCCGAAGACGAAGGCCGTCTCCGTCGTCGCGTCCCCGATCGCGCAGTACGCCACCGGGTTCCCCGCCCCGTCCGTGACCCGCACGTCGAGCCCCGGCACCTGCCCGAAGGCGCCCCCGTCGGCGGAGGCGGCGATCACCAGACGCCCGACATCGGGCTCCACGCGCGCGAGGTCGAGCCACAGCCAGTCCGCGGCCGGACTGCCGGGCGCGCCCGGGGCCGACCTCCCCAGGTGCCGCACGGCCCCCGAGGGGTGCTCGGCATGGTTGTAGAAGACCAGATCGGCGTCGCCCCGCACCCGATCCCCGGCCCCGAGGAGCAGGGCGGAGACGTCCACGTCTGGCACCCCGTGCCCGGTGCGCCAGCTGACCGCGACATGAAGGGCCTGCGGGGGCACGGGGACGTTCGCCCCCTTGGATATCCGGGTCATGGGGGAACTGTGGCACGCGCGGACACGCCGGAGGGGCGGCTCCCCGCAACGGGAAGCCGCCCCTCCGGTAAGGGCTCCGGGCGGGATCAGCCCTTGAGCTCGGCCGCGACGAGCTCCGCGATCTGCACGGCGTTCAGCGCCGCGCCCTTGCGCAGGTTGTCGTTGGAGAGGAACAGCGCGAGGCCGTGCTCGACGGTCTCGTCGACGCGGATGCGGCCCACGTACGAGGCGTCCTTGCCGGCCGCCTGGAGCGGGGTCGGGATCTCGGAGAGCTCGACGCCCTCGGCGTCCTTGAGGAGCTCGTAGGCGCGCTCGACGCTGATCGGACGCTCGAAACGGACGTTGACCTGGAGGGAGTGGCCGGAGAAGACCGGGACGCGCACGCAGGTGCCGGAGACCTTGAGCTCGGGGATCTCCAGGATCTTGCGGGACTCGTTGCGGAGCTTCTGCTCCTCGTCGGTCTCGTGCGTGCCGTCGTCGACGAGGTTGCCGGCCAGCGGGACCACGTTGAAGGCGATGGGGCGGCGGTACACGCCGGGCTCCGGGAAGGCCACGGCCTCCCCGTCGTGGGTCAGCTCGGTGGCGCGCTCGGCGACGGCCTTGACCTGGCCGTCCAGCTCGGCGACACCGGCCACGCCCGAGCCGGAGACGGCCTGGTAGGTGGTGGCGATCAGCGCGGTGAGGCCGGCCTCCTGGTGGAGCGGCTTGAGGACCGGCATGGCGGCCATCGTGGTGCAGTTCGGGTTGGCGATGATGCCCTTGGGGCGGTCCTTGATCGCGTGCGGGTTGACCTCGGAGACCACCAGCGGGACCTCGGGGTCGCGGCGCCAGGCGGAGGAGTTGTCGATCACGACGGCGCCCTGCGAGGCGACCTTCTCGGCGAGGGCCTTGGAGGTGGCGCCACCGGCGGAGAAGAGCACGATGTCCAGGCCGGTGTAGTCGGCGGTGGAGGCGTCCTCGACCGTGACGCCGTCGACGACGGTGCCGGCGGACCGGGCGGAGGCGAAGAGCCGCAGCTCGTCGACCGGGAAGTCGCGCTCCACGAGGATCTTGCGCATGACCGTGCCGACCTGACCGGTGGCTCCGACGATTCCGACCTTCACGGGGACTCCTCCGTACGTATGTGCAGGGTGCTGCCGGTCCATGATGCGTATGTCCCCGGCCACCTTGTCCAATCCATTGTCCAAAGGACGGACGCGTCGCGGACGAAGGCGAGGACGCGAAAGGGGCGGGCACCGGTTTCGGCGCCCGCCCCCTCACTCGCACGGTGCTACGGGGTGACCGCGCCGATCAGGACGCTGCCGGTGCCCGCGACGGTGCCGCGGGCGTTGAGGAGCTGGACCTCGCCGAAGAACTGGCGCCCCTCGGGGGCGGCGGCGTTCACCAGGACCTCGGCGCCGACCTGGGCGGAGGCGCCGTTGGCCAGCTGGACCGGCTTCGACTCGTCGACCTTCACGGAGCCGAGCGCGGACGAGTAGTACACGTCCTTGTAGTCGTAGCTGGTGCCACCGGCGGCCTGCACCGAGTAGCCGTCGATGACGACGGTGTAGGTGCCCGCGGCGGGCTTGATCAGGGTGACGGACTCCTCGGAGTCGCCGTCGGCGGACTGGCCGACCTGCGTGTCGCCGAGCTTGACCGTGAGGTCGAGGTCGGCGGACAGGTCGGAGGTGTTGCCGATGGCGATGTCGAGGCGCTCGACGCCCTCGCCGATGGTAACGGTCTTGATCTGCTGCTCGTGGTGCTGGATGGTCGCCTTCTCGCTCTTCTGCGAGCCGAGCGGGCCACCCTTCAGCCGGCCGTCGAGGGCGGCGAAGCCGTTGGTGACCTTCCACTGGACGGCGGCCGGGGTGCCGACCTTCGCCTCGGGGACGGTCTGCACGGCCGGGTCGAAGTCGGCGCCGAGCACGGACACGTTCAGCGTGAACGGGTTGTCCAGGTCCGGCGACGTGCGGCGGGACTCGACGATGATCTCCCAGACGCCCGGGACCGGGTTCGCGTAGGAGCGCAGGTCCGGGCGGCAGGTGTTCGCCGGGTTGTAGTGCGGGTAGCACTGGTTGGACGCGTTGTCCTCCAGGGCCACACCGTACGGGTGCTGGGTGATGAACCGGGTCTGGCTCTTCTCCTTCAGCCCGCTGATGCCGACCTCGAGGGTCTTGGCGCCCTTCGGCACCGTGACGAAGTACGACTTGTGGCTGTTGCGCTGCGTCGTGCCGGAGACGGAGTAGCCGTAGCCCGGCGCGACCAGGTCGCTGGAGACGACCGAGGTGGCGAGGATCTGCTTGTCGACGCCCTCGGTGAACAGGTCGTCGGCCTCCAGGATGACGCTGTGCACGCCCGAGGTCTTCGGACGGGCCTGGAGCTTGACGGTGACCGGCTTGTTCAGCGGCAGGGCGACGAAGTCGTCACCGAGGATGCTGAAGGTGCCGTCGTTGTACTTCAGGCCGAGCTCGTGCCAGACCGGGCGGTCCGGGCCGTTCGTGCGCGTGATCGTGACGTCGTAGACCTTCTTCTGGCCGACCTTGAGGCCGCCCTCGCGGTCGTACACGCCGGTGCCGGTGTGCGGGGCCGGGAAGATCGCGGTGTCGACCGGGGCCTCGACCTTGTAGTCGTGGGCGGTCGCGCCGAACAGGATCGAGTCCCAGGCGTCCTCGATGTCGATGAGGCCGGCGCCCTGCTCGTGGGCCGCGACACCCGGGATCCGCTGGGCGGTCGAGGTGAGCGCGGTGCGCAGGGTGAGCGGGGAGAGCTTGATGCCCTTCTGCTTCGCGGCCGAGAGCAGCAGCGCGCTCGCGCCCGCCGCCTGCGGCGAGGACATCGAGGTGCCGTTGAGCATGCCGTAGCCGGCGGGCAGCGTGTAGCCGGCCTCGGCGACGCCCGCGCCGGGCAGCCAGGTCGGGATGGTGTTCACGGCCGAGCCGGGGGCGGAGATGGTCGGGGTGAAGCCGCCGTCCTCACGCGGGCCGCGCGAGGAGAAGGGGAACATGGCGTACTTCTTCTCGACGGCGGAGCCGTAGTTGGCGGCCCAGGTCGACTGGGAGATCGCCGCGCCGACGGACAGCACCTTGTCGGCCAGACCGGGGTCGCCGATCGTGTTGATGCCGGGGCCCTCGTTGCCGGCCGAGATGACCAGCTGCACGCCGTACTCGTCGATGAGACGGGTGTAGAGGCGGGCGCGGACGTTGTCGCCGTCGTTCTGCAGCGGCAGGCCGCCGATCGACATGTTGACGATGTCGACGCCGCGGTTGGCCACGAGGTCGATCATGCCCTCGGTGAGCGCGGTGTTGGTGCAGCCGCCCGACCAGGTGCAGGCGCGGGAGGAGACGATCTTCGCGCCGGGGGCGGCGCCGCTCATCCGGCCGCCGAAGAGGCCGTTGGCGGCGGTGATGCCGGCGACGTGCGTGCCGTGCTCGGACTCGACGAGGCCGACGTTGACGAAGTCGGCCTTCTTGCCGACCCAGTCGCCGCCCAGCGGGTCCATCGCGACGTCCTTGCGGATCTGCACGACGAACGGGGTGCGCTCGACGACCTCGGTGGCCGGGTTGTCGGTGCCGAAGTAGCCGATCTGGTAGCCGTCCTTGTACGGCTTCATCGGCTGGTTGTTCGTGAAGTCGCCGTCCTGGTCGGTGTCCACACGGACGGTGCCGGCGGCGGCGTCGTACAGCAGGCCGAAGCGGTCGGTGGTGTCGCCGTCCCGGTTGATGTCGCCCTTGGGGTCGCCACCCGCGGTGACGGACTCGCTGAAGCGGCTGAACTGGTACGAGCCCTCGGGGGCCTTCCAGCTGGAGCCGGCGGCGGTGAAGACGGGGCCCGCGACCGGGGTGATCTGGGCGCGCCAGGTGCCGTCGCCCTCGGTGAGCGGGTCGGTGGCGGTGACCCAGTCGACGATCTTGCGCTCGCCGGTGGTGGTCTTCTGCAGGGCCGGGTGGCCGAGGTCGACACCCGAGTCCAGGATGCCGATGGTCACGCCGCGGCCGTCGGCCTTCGGGTGCTCCTTGACGAAGTCGACCGCGCCCGTCTCGTACGAGGGGTTGTACGGGTTCTTCGCCGGGGTGTCCTTGCCGGGGGCGGGGTAGGTCGTGGTGACCGTGGTGCCCTCGACGGCGCCCGTGACGGTGCCCGCGTCCGGGGTCGGGTCGTCGAGCTCGATCTCCGCCTGGAGGTCGACCGACTGGACCGAGGACAGCTTGGTGGCGGCCTTGATGGCCGCGTCGGCCTTCGCGGTCGGCAGGGTGGCGCGGACGTAGCCGAGCTTGTCGTCCTGCTTGCCGACGGAGGCGCCGGGGACGGCGTCGAGCTGGCCCGCGACCTGCTCGGTGGCGCCGGGAGCGGTGGCCACGAGGACGGTGACGTTCGGCTTGCCGGCGGCCTCGGCCTCGGAGAGGCGCTGGGCGTCGGTGGCGCCGAGCTTGTCGGCCGGGTCCGCGGACTTGACCGGGGAAGCGGCGGCCGGCTCGTCGACGGCGAGTACGGGCGCGGCACCGGTCGCGACGAGCGCGGCGACGAGTCCTGCGGCGGCCGCGATACGGGCCGCCCGTCTGGGCCCGTGCGTCGAGCTTCCGGGTATGGAGCTCTGAGTGTCGGGGGTGGTCATTTACATCCCTGTTTGTGAAAGGACGGTGTCCGGATTTTGATGCCGGATGACCGCTCAGCCTTTCGCAAGCGACAGGGGTTTGGGGAGAGTTGTCAGGGGCCGGATTGCCGCCGCGGCACAAACCCGCCAGCGCGATGGACGCGCCACGCGGGACGAACTCGGTCGAAACAGGGCGAGTTGCCGTGAAGTGCGGCTCAACTCTCCTTGGTGCGGGCGTAGTGACGGGAGGCCTTGGCGCGGTTGCCGCAGACGGCCATCGAGCACCAGCGGCGGGTGCCGTTCCGCGAGGTGTCGAAGAAGTGCAGGATGCAGGCCTCGTGGGCGCAGGCCCGGATCCGGTCGGGCGCGGTGCGCAGCAGGTCGAGGTAGTCGCGGGCGGCGATCCAGCCGGGGCCCCGGGCGGGGTCCGCGAACTCGGCCTCCTCGCCGGGGCCTTCGACGGTGAGCCTGGCCCGGATGCGGCCGTGCCCGAGGACGTCGTCGACGCGCGCGGTGGCGGCGGGGTCGCCGGGGCGGTCGACGAGCGCGGCGAGCGCGTCCCGGGCGGCGAGGGTGTGCCGGAGGGTGGCCGCGTCGGCGGTGAACCGCTGCTCCAGACCGTTGGCGGCGAGCCAGACGGAGAGCCCCTCGACGTCCGTCAGCAGGTCCTGGCGGGCACCTTCGTCGTTCCAGCGGGTGTTCAGCAGGTCCAGGGAGACGGGCTCGCCGACGAGTGGGCGCGGATCGACGACGGTCATGGCGGACACCCTCCTCGGTGAGCTAACCCCTCAAGAGTACGTGAACGGTTGACTGAGCTCGCGACTAACCTCTAAAGTCGAAATGAGGGGTTAGCCCGAAGGGGCTGCCCGTACCCGAGAGGAACCCTCATGTCCGCGATCGGCACGCTCGCCACCCATCACGTCGGCCTCAACGTCACCGACCTGACGCGCTCGCTGGCCTTCTACGGCGACGTCCTCGGCTTCGACGTCCTCGGCGAGGGAGCGGAGCAGGACAGCCGCTACGCCTTCCTCGGCCAGGACGGCCGCCTGGTCCTCACCCTCTGGCAGCAGGCCGACGGCGCCTACGACTCCGGCCGGCCCGGCCTCCACCACCTGGCCTTCGAGGCGGAGTCCATCGAGCACGTCCGCGCCGCCGAGGCCGCGCTCACGGCACGCGGCGCCACCTTCGCGTACGAGGGCGTCGTCGCCCACCGCGAGGGCGCGGCCTCGGGCGGCATCTTCTTCCACGACCCGGACGGCACCCGCCTGGAAATCTCGGTCCCCAAGGGTGCGGAGGACGCGGAGGCCCCCTCGGAAACGGCCCCGACCTGCGGCTTCTTCTAACCGCCGCGTCGAGGACCCTGCCCGCACCACGACGAACCCGCAGCACGACGAACCCGCAGCACGACGAACCCGCACCACGACGAACCCGCACCACGACGAACCCGCACCACGACGACCCGCAGCACGACGACCCGCTCCCCAGTGAGGCCCGCCATGGACCCGTACACCCCCGGCTCCCTCGCCGTGCAGGACCGCGAGGGCGTCCGCGACCTCGCCGACCACGTAGGCCGCTCCATCGGCAACGGCATCCGCCCCGTCGCCGCCGCCTTCCTCGAAGCCCAGCCCATGCTGATGCTCGGCACGGCGGACGCCGAGGCCCGCGTCTGGTCCACCCTGCTCACCGGCACACCCGGCTTCGTCCGGGCCACCGGCCCCCACACGGTCTCGGTGGCCGCCGCCCTCCCCGAGGGCACGCCCGACGGTGCCCCCGTCGGCACCCTCGCCCTCGACCCCCGCACCCGCCGCCGCATGCGCCTCAACGGCACGGCGAGGACCAGTCGCCGCGGCTTCACGATCGAGGCCGAACAGGTCTTCTCGAACTGCCCGAAGTACCTCCAGAAGCGGGAGTGGTACGGCTCCGATCCCACCGGCTCCGAGGCGGGTACGGCGCGGCGCGGCGAGGCGCTCACCCCCGACCAGACGCGCCGGATCAGGGCGGCGGACACCTTCTTCATCGCCACCGCCGCCCCCGACGGCCTCGACACCAGCCACCGCGGCGGCAACCCCGGCTTCGTCCGGGTCGACACGCCCAGGGAGCTGAGCTGGCACGACTACCCGGGCAACTCCATGTTCCTGACCCTGGGCAATCTGGAGGAGGACGGCCGCGCGGGACTGCTCTTCCTCGACTGGGAGACGGGGCAGACCCTCCAGCTCAGCGGCCTCGCGCACACGGAGTACGGCCCCGGGGGACGCGTCACCCGCTTCCGCGTGGACCGCACGATCGACACCCCGGCGGGCAGCCCCCTGCGCTGGTCGCCGCCGGAGTACTCCCCGGCCAACCCGACCCTCTGGAGACCCAGTTGACGACCGCCGCAACCGCCGCCACAACCGCCACCGCCACCGCCACCGCCACCGCCACCGCCGCGGCCGCCGCCGCACCCCGCCCCGCCGCGCCCCCGCGCCCCCGCCCCCGGGTCGTGCTCGCCTCCACCGCCGCCGCCGTGACCGCCCTGCTCCTCCTGGTCGCCCTCGGCGCGGTCCTCCACCAGCCGCTGCTCATCCCGCCCCTCGCCGCGAGCATGGCGCTCGTGGCCGGGGCCCCCGACCTGCCGCTCTCCCAGCCGCGCTCGGTCGTCGGCGGCCAGCTGCTCTCCGCCCTCACCGGCTTCGCCGTCCTCGCCCTGGCCGGACCGGGCCCGTGGGGCGCCGCCGTGGCGGGCGGTCTCGCCCTCGGCGTGATGATGCTCGCCCGTACCCCGCACTCGCCCGCCGCGGCCACGGCCGTCATCGTCGCCCTCCAGGCCCCGCCCTTCTGGTCGTTTCTCGGCCTTCTCGCCCTCGCCTCCCTCCTCCTGGTCGCCGTCGGTCTGGCGGCCGCCCGTGCCACGGGGCGGACGTATCCCGCGTACTGGCTCTAATCTCGGCTCATGCAGCAGGAGTTGAGGGTGGCGGCCTACGCCGTGTGTGTCCGGGGCGAGGAGATACTCCTGGCCCGCTGGGTCGCGAAGGACGGCGTCAAGCGGTGGACCCTGCCGGGCGGCGGCATGGACCACGGCGAGGACCCGGTCCGTACCGTCGTCCGCGAGGTCGAGGAGGAGACCGGCTATCTGACCGAGCCCACCGCTCTCCTCGGCATCGACACCATCCGGCGCTCCCGGCTCCGCCGGCTCGGCGGGCCCGGCGACTGGCAGGGGCTCCGGATCATCTACGAGGCGCAGGTCACGGGGGGTGCCCTGCGCAACGAGACCGACGGCTCCACCGACCTCGCCGCCTGGCACCCGCTGGACTCCGTGCCGTCCCTCGTCCGCGTGGAACTCGTCGACATCGGCCTCGACCTGTGGCGCGAGAGGCCCCCGGTCGGCCGCTCCCGCCTCACCGACCCGGCGAACGGCTGAAAAGCACTCAACCACCAAGAACACGCGCAACCCGCTCCCCGGACCGGCGGTCCCTTCCCGTGACCGATCACGTTCCTGTCCGTACGTCAGGGGAGCCCGTATGTCAGCCGCACGCACCGCCCGCACCGTCCTCGCCGCCACCCTTGTCGCGGGCCTCACGGCCACCGTCCTCGCCACCCCCGCCCTCGCGGCGCAGGCGCCGTCGCACCCGCAGGGCCACGCGGCCACGCAGCAGGCCCTGGACGCGGCCGTCGCCGACGGGGTGCCCGGCGCCGTGGCCCAGGCCCGCGACGGGCGCGACCGCTGGACCGGCACCGCGGGCGAGCGCAAGGGCAACGACCGCTACCGCGTGGGCTCCATCACCAAGACCTTCACCGCCACCGTCCTCCTCCAGCTCCAGGCGGAGGGCCGCATCGACCTCGACGACCCGGTCGAGAAGTGGCTCCCCGGTGTCGTCCGGGGCAACGGCCACGACGGCAGCGGGATCACCGTCCGCCAGCTGCTCAACCACACCAGCGGCATCTACAGCTACACCGAGGACCCCGCCTTCCAGGAGAGGGTCTTCGGCCCCGGCTTCCTGGAGCACCGCTACGACACCTGGACCCCGCGGCAGCTCGTCGACGTCGCCATGGCCCACAAGCCCGACTTCGCCCCCGGCACCTCCTGGAACTACTCCAACACCAACTTCGTCCTCGCCGGCATGGTGATCGAGAAGGTCACCGGACGTCCGTACGGCAAGGCCGTCGAGAACCGGATCATCAAGCCGCTCAAGCTCCGCGCCACCACCGTCCCAGGGACCCGCTCGGCCATGCCCGAGCCCAGCAGCCCGGCGTACTCCAAGCTCTCCCGGGACGAGAACGCCCCCGTCCACGAGGTCTCCGACCTCAACCCGAGCATCGCGGGCGCGGCGGGCGAGATCATCTCCGACTCCCGCGACCTGCAGACCTTCTACTCGGCCCTGCTCAAGGGCCGGCTCCTCACCAAGGACGGTCTGAAGGAGATGACGACCACGGTCCAGATCTCCCCCGAGTACCCGAACGTGGGCTACGGCCTCGGGCTCATGAAGCAGAAGCTGAGCTGCGGCGAGGAGGTCTGGGGGCACGGCGGCGGCATCCACGGCTCCACCTCCCTGGCCCAGGTGACCCGCGACGGCGAGCACTCCCTCGCCGGCAACTTCAACGCCGACTGGGAGGGGGACACCGAGAAGGTCGTCGAGGCCGAGTTCTGCGGCACCGGCCCGAAGAAGTAGGCCGTCACCGCGGCAGGACGACGACGTACGCGGCGGGCTGCCGGTCCGGCGCGGCCATCAGGGCCGTACGGACCACGGTGGCCTGCTGGTCCATCGTCTCGCGCAGCTTGCGCGGGGTGAGGTGGAGGACCGTGATGCCGAGCCGCTCCAGGTGCTCCCGCTTGCGGGTGTACTCGGTCCACAGCTCGTCGTCGTCCTGCCGGGGCGCCCGGGTGTCCAGCTCCACGGCCACCGCCTGGTCCGGCCAGTAGGCGTCCACCCCGCCCAGGTGCGGGCCGCCCGGCAGCCGCAGGTCCACGTTCCACAACGGGTCCGGCAGCGCGAACTCCCGCACCATCTCGTAGAGCCGCTCCTCGGAGAGCGAGCGCCCCTCGACGAGCAGGGCGTCCACCGCGTCCACCACGTGCGGCCGGGACAGCAGTCGGGCCCGGCTCAACTCCCGCACCACCGCGCTCGGTTCGCAGTGCCCTCCGCGCACGGCCTCGGTGAGCAGCCGGCGCACCGTCTCCGCGTCCGTGAGGCCCGACACCGCGTCGGCGACGGCGCGGGCGACCGGGGCGACGGGCAGGCCCGTGAGCTCCACCGGCTCCGGCGACTCGGGGGCGCGCACGACCCGCACCCAGCCGGTCGAGCGCAGGCGCCGGGTGCGCGGCACGAGCACGTCGATCCGGTCCAGGGCGGTGAGCGGGGGAGCGGAGGAGAAGCGGTGCAGGGTCAGCGCGGCGAGCCCGGTGATCATCGCGTCGGGGCCCTGCGTGGGGACGGCGCCGGTCCTGCGGGCGTACAGCAGGGCGGCGCGCAGCCGGTCCTCGCTGGTGGGCGGCCCGGGCTGGAGCAGGAAGACACCGGGCAGCAGCTGCTGCCAGCCGCCGGGCCGGCAGTGCGCGGCGACCTCGGCGGCGGGGATGCCCTGGGTCCTCAACTGGTCGGCGGACGCGAGCCGTTGCGCACAGCCGGTGCGGGAGGAGAGGGGGAGGGGGCGGGGGGTGATGGGGGTGTTGTGGTTCATGCCGGGGGTCTTCCGCTCCCGAAGGCTCCCCTAACCCCTGTTACACGCTCGTCGACATTTAGGGACAACCTCGCCCTAAAGTACGCGCGTTCGAGTGCCGATGGGGGCAGCGCTCCTTCACCGGCGCCGCCCCCACCGCGTCACTGCCTAGACCACCGCGCTTCCATCGCACTTCTGGGCGCGCAGCGCCCGCGCCAGGTCGTCGCGGGCCTCGAGGACCAGTCGCCGCAGCGCCGGCGCCGCCGCCGCGTGCTCCGACAGCCAGGTGTCCGTCGCGGCCAGCGTGGCCTCGTCGTCCTGGAGCCCCGGGAACAGGCCCCGGACCACGTCGATGCCGATCTGGATCGACCGCTCGCCCCACAGCCGCTCGATCGCCGCGAAGTACTTCTCCGCGTACGGCGCGATCAGCTCGCGCTGCGAGGGCTGGACGAAGCCCGCGATGGTCGCCTCGACCAGCGCGTTCGACAGGGTGTCCGACTCGACGACCTGCGCCCAGGCCTGTGCCTTGACCGCGGCCGAGGGCCGCGAGGCGAGCAGGCGGGTCTGGTGGCGCTTGCCCGTCGCCGTGTCGTCGAGGGCCAGCTCCTCGCCGATCCGGGCCTCGTCCGCACGGCCGTGCACGGCCAGCGGGGAGAGCAGCGCCCAGCGCAGCTCCTGGTCGACGTCGAGGCCGTCGATCTTCGCCGTGCCGTCGAGCAGCCCCTCCAGGAGCTGGAAGTCGGCCTCGGCGGAGGCGGTCGCCGCGAAGAACCGCGCCCAGGTCAGCTGGTGCTCGCTGCCCGGCTCGGCCACCCGCAGCTCGCGCAGCCCGCCGTCGGCGAGCAGCCGCCCGCCCTCCTCGCGCCACGCGGGGGCCGCGTACAGCGTGACGGCCGCCTTCGTCCAGCCGTGGACCATCTGGAGGACGCCGATGTCGGTCTCGCGGCCCGCGAAGGCGAGCGCGACGGAGACGAAGTCCCGGGCGGGCATGAGCCCGTCGCGGGTCAGGTTCCACAGCGCCGACCAGCACAGGGCGCGGGCCAGCGGGTCGGTGATGTCGCCGAGGTGCGCCCGCAGGGTCGCCAGCGAGCCCTCGTCGAAGCGGATCTTGCAGTAGGTGAGGTCGTCGTCGTTGACGAGGACCAGGTCGGGCTTCTCCTCGCCCGCGAGCCCGTCGACGACGGTCCGGGCGCCGGTGATGTCGGCCTCGGCCCGCGCGTACCGCACGAGCTCCCCGCCGGAGAGCCGGTAGAGGCCCACGGCGGCGCGGTGCGGGCGCAGCTCGTCGCCCTCCTGGAGGACGGCGAGCTCGGTGATCCGGCCCTCCGCGTCGTAGGTGACGTCCGGGGTCAGGCTGTTGACGCCGGAGGTCTGCAGCCAGGACTTCGCCCAGGTCTTCATGTCGCGCCCGGAGGTCTCCTCCAGGATCGCGAGGAGGTCGGCCAGCCGCGTGTTCCCGTAGGCGTGGCGCTTGAAGTAGCGGCGCGCGCCCTCCAGGAACGCGTCCCGCCCGGCGTACGCCACGAGCTGCTTGAGCACCGAGGCGCCCTTGGCGTACGTGATGCCGTCGAAGTTGAGCTTGGCGTCCTCCAGGTCACGGATGTCGGCCGTGATCGGGTGCGTGGACGGCAGCTGGTCGGCGCGGTACGCCCAGGCCTTGCGGTTGTTGGCGAAGGTCACCCAGCTGTTGGTGAAGCGGGTGGCCTCGGCGTTCGCGAAGGAGCCCATGAAGTCCGCGAAGGACTCCTTCAGCCACAGGTCGTCCCACCACACCATGGTGACCAGGTCGCCGAACCACATGTGCGCCATCTCGTGCAGGATGACGTTGGCCCGGCTCTCGTACGCGGCCTGGGTGACCTTGCCCCGGTAGATGTACTCCTCGCGGAAGGTCACCATGCCCGGGTTCTCCATCGCGCCGAGGTTGTACTCGGGGACGAAGGCCTGGTCGTACTTCCCGAAGGGGTACGGGTAGTCGAAGTTGTCGTGGAAGAAGTCGAAGCCCTGCTTGGTGATCAGGAAGACGTCGTCGGCGTCGAAGTGCTTCGCGAGCGACTTCCGGCACATCGCGCCGAGCGGGATCTCCAGGTCGCCACGGGTGTAGCTGTCGGTCACGTAGTGGTACGGGCCGGCCACGACGCAGGTGATGTACGTGGAGATCGGCGCCGTCTCCGCGAACCGCCACACGCCCTCGGCGTCCTGCTCACCGGCGCCGTTCGACCAGACCGTCCAGCCCTCCGGCGCGGTCACCGCGAAGCGGTACGGGGCCTTGAGGTCGGGCTGCTCGAAGTTGGCGTACACCCGGCGGGCGTCGGCCGGCTCGTACTGCGTGTAGAGGTAGACCTCGCCGTCCTCCGGGTCGACGAAGCGGTGCATGCCCTCGCCGGTCCGGCTGTAGGCGCACTGGGCGTCCACCACGAGCGTGTTCTCGTCGGCGAGGTCGTCGAGCGCGATCCGCGCGCCGTCGAAGACCACCGCCGGGTCGAGCGAGCGGCCGTTGAGCGTGACCGCGTTCACCGACGGGGCGATCAGGTCGGCGAACGTGCTCGTGCCCTCGCCGGTGCGGCGGAAGCGGATCGTCGTCAGCGAGCGGAAGGTGCGCACCGGCTCGTCGGACTCGCCGACGGCCGACCGCAGGTCGAGGACGACCTCGTAGCCGTCGACGGACAGCAGCGCTGCCCGCTCGTGGGCCTCGTCGCGGGACAGGTTCTCACCGGGCACGGTCACTCCTTCGTGGCGCGTTCGAAACAGCACCGATCCTCCCATGTGCAGCTGTCACCCGGGACCCGGGAATGCGTCCGCGCGTCCGCGGGTTCCCTTCTTTCGGCGCACCACCTACTTCTTTCCGCGGCCTCACCGAGGAGTGACATGTCCGAGACCAGGACCACCGCCGACTTCTACTTCGACCCGCTGTGCCCGTGGGCCTGGATGACCTCCCGCTGGATGCTGGAGGTGGAGCAGGTCCGCCCGGTCGACGTGCGGTGGAAGGTCATGAGCCTGGCGGTGCTCAACGAGAACAAGCTGGACGAGGTGCCGGAGGAGTACCGCGAGCTGCTCGCCACCACGGCCTGGGGCCCGGTCCGCGTCGTGACGGCCGCCAAGGAGCTGCACGGCGAGGAGTACGTCGGCAAGCTCTACACCGCGCTCGGCACCCGCTTCCACAACAACGGCGAGGCCCCCACGAAGGAGGCGATCGCCGCCGCGCTGAAGGAGGTCGGCCTTCCGGAGGACCTCGTCGAGTACGCCGACAAGGACACGTACGACACCGAGCTGCGCGCCTCCCACACGGAGGGCATAGGGAAGGTCGGCCAGGACGTCGGCACCCCGGTCATCGCGGTCCCGGGCCCGACGGGCGACGAGGTCGCCTTCTTCGGCCCGGTCGTCACCCCGACCCCGCGCGGCGACGACGCCGCCCGGCTGTGGGACGGCACGCTGCTCGTGGCGTCGACGCCGGGCTTCTACGAGATCAAGCGCACCCGGACGGCGGCGCCCAGCTTCGAGTAGTCCCCCCCCGGCCCAGCGGACGGCCCCCGCGATGCACGTCATCGCGGGGGCCGTCCTCTTTTCCGCCTGCCCGGTGAAGGTTGAGAAGACGATCACGAGCAGGAGTGCGGGGTCAGAACGAGATCAGCGGTACGGAGGCCTTGGCCGACCGGTAGCGCTTGTGCACGTCCTGCCAGTCGACGACCTGCCACATGGCCTCGATGAAGTCGACCTTCTGGTTCTTGTACTGCAGGTAGAAGGCGTGCTCCCAGGCGTCGAAGACCAGGATCGGGACGGAGCCCTGCCCGACGTTGCCCTGGTGGTCGTAGACCTGCTCGACGATGAGCCGGCCGCTGATCGGCTCGTACGCGAGGACGCCCCAGCCGGAGCCCTGGGTGGTCGCGGAGGCCTTGGTCAGCTGGGCCTTGAACTTGGCGAAGGAGCCGAAGGACTCGGTGATCGCGTCCGCGAGCTCACCGACGCCGTCGGCGGCCAGCGGCTCGCCGCCGCCCCCGTCCTTCGGGCTGTTCATGTTGTTCCAGTAGATGGAGTGCAGGATGTGGCCGGAGAGGTGGAACGCGAGGTTCTTCTCCAGGCCGTTGATCGCACCCCACTGGTCCTTCTCGCGCGCCTCTTCCAGCTGCTCCAGGGTGTCGTTCGCGCCCTTGACGTAAGCGGCGTGGTGTTTGTCGTGGTGCAGCTCGATGATCTGCGGATTGATCACCGGCTCCAGCGCCGCGTAGTCGTACGGCAGCTCCGGAAGTGTGTAGATCGCCATGTGCCCGAGCCCTTCGACGGCTTATTGCAACCTTTATGCAAGTGCAGGCTAACAGCAAGTGCTGGAGAAGTTGATCAGCCCTTCGTCCTAGGTCCCGGACATGGCGAGACCCCCGGACCGAGCGGTGGTCCGGGGGTCTCGCGACGAGGGGAGCGGGGAGCGGTCAGGAAGCCCGGCCCGCCGCCCTCTTCTGGCGGACGAGGCCGATCGCGGCCAGCACCAGGGTCATCGCCCCCGTCGCGAACAGCTGCACGCGGGTGCCCTCGTCACGGGCCATCAGGAAGAAGATTCCCGCCATGCCGGCCAGCGCCACCCAGGTCAGGTACGGGAAGCCCCACATCCGCACCACCAGCTTCTCGGGCGCCTCGCGCTCCAGGCGGCGGCGCAGCGCCAGCTGCGAGACCGCGATGAAGATCCAGACGACCAGGATCACGCCGCCGATCATGTTGAGCAGCCACGGGAAGATCGTGTCGGGGGACCAGTAGTTCAGACCCACGCAGACGAAGCCGAAGAAGCAGGAGGCGAGCACCGCCAGGCGCGGCACCCCGCCGGAGACCGTGCCCAGCGCCTTCGGGCCGAGGCCGCGGTGGACGAGCGAGAAGGCGATGCGCGAGGAGCCGTAGATGTTGGCGTTCATCGCGGACAGCAGGGCGATGAGCACGACCACGTTCATGATCTGACCGGCGCCCGGGATGCCCAGGTGGTCGAGCGCGGCGACGTACGGGCCCTTCTCGGTGACGGCCTTGTCGTCCCACGGCACGAGCGTGACGATGACGGCCATCGAGCCGATGTAGAAGAGCGAGATGCGCCACATCGCGGTGCGCACGGCGCTCGCGACGCCCTTGACGGGGTTCTCGGACTCGGCGGCGGCGATGGTGACGGTCTCCATGCCGCCGTACGAGAACACCGAGGCCAGCAGGCCGACGATCAGGCCCTCGCTGCCGTTGGGCAGGAAGCCGCCCTGGCCGAGGAGGTTGCCGGTGCCGGGCGAGTCCGTGCCGGGCAGGACGCCCAGGATCGCGAGTACGCCGAGGCCCAGGAAGAGCGTGATGGCGCCGACCTTGAGTGCGGCGAACCAGAACTCGAACTCGCCGAAGTTCTTCACGGCCGCCAGGTTGGTGCCGCAGAAGACCAGCATGAAGAGCGCGACCCAGGCCCACTCGGGGGTGCCGGGCAGCCAGCCGGTGACGATCTTCGCGGCGCCGATGCCCTCCAGGCCGACGGCGACGCTGAGCAGCACCCAGAACGCCCAGCCGGAGGTGAAGCCGGCCCAGGAGCCGAACGCCCGCTCGGCGTGCGAGGAGAACGAGCCGGAAGAGGGGTGCGCGGCCGACATCTCGCCCAGCATGCGCATCACCAGCATGACGAGCAGGCCGGAGATCGCGTACGCGAGGACGATGCCGGGTCCGGCGGCGGCGATGCCGGCGCCGGAGCCGACGAACAGGCCGGCTCCGATGACGCCACCGAGGGCGATCATCGACAGATGGCGCTGCTTCAGGCCATGGGTCAGGCCCCCGGTGGGGGTCGTCGCGCCGTCCTTGCGGTCGGCCGGCGCGGGCGCGGTGGTCCGAGACATGGGCGAACTCTGTTCACTAGGTGAGACGGGGAGGGTGGTCCACAGTCTGTGGGCCATCCCCGCCCAGAGGGAACAGCTGTCCGCTATCCGGTCACAGGGTTCACACAAGGTGAAGATTCAGGTGCGCCCGGTGCGTAGCTCCCGCACCCACGCCACGAGCAGTACGGCCCCGGTCGCCCCCGCCGACCACAGCACCTGCGGCCGCGCCCCGTCGTCGTTCAGCATCAGGACCAGCACCGCGCCCATCGCGGCGAGCGCCACCCAGGTCAGCCACGGGAAGCCCCACATCTTCAGCGTCAGCGTCTCGGGCGCCTCCCGCTCGATCCGGCGCCGCAGCCGCAGCTGGGAGACCGCGATCAGCGCCCAGACGAAGAGGAGCACCGCCCCGACCGCGTTCAGCATGTAGAGGAAGACGGAATCCGGCCACTTCAGATTGAGCAGGACGGAGACGAAGCCGAAGGCCACCGAGGCGAGCACCGCCCGGCGCGGCACCCCTCCGCCGGTGATCCTGAGCAGCCCCTTCGGCGCCTCCCCGCGCTCGGCGAGCGAGAACACCATCCGGGACGAGCCGTACAGGTTCGCGTTGAGCGCCGAGAGCAGCGCCACGAACACCACCACGTTCATGATCTGGCCCGCCGCCGGCACCCCGATCGCGTCCAGGACCGCCACGTACGGCGACTCGCCCGGCTTCATCGAGGTCCACGGCAGGAGGGTCACGATGACGAGCATCGAGCCCACGTAGAAGAGGAGGATCCGCCAGACCGCGCTGCGCACCGCCCGCGCCACGTTCCGCGCCGGGTCGTCGGACTCGGCCGCCGCGATCGTGACGACCTCCAGACCGCCGAAGGCGAAGACGACCGCGAGCACGCCGGAGACCACCCCGGACCAGCCGTTGGGCAGGAACCCGCCCTGCCCGGTCAGGTTGGCCATGCCCACCGGGTCCGTCCCGGGCAGCCACCCGACGATCGCGAGCACGCCCAGGACGAGGAAGAGGACGATCGCGCCGACCTTGAGCGCCGCGAACCAGAACTCGAACTCGCCGAAGTTCTTCACCGCCGCGAGGTTGGCCAGGGTGAACACGATCATGAAGATCAGCACCCAGCCCCACTGCGGCACCCCCGGCACCCAGCCGTGCGCGATCCGCGCCGCGCCCGTCGCCTCCACGGCGAGGACCACGACGAGCAGGAACCAGTACAGCCAGCCCACCGAGAACCCCGCCCAGCGGCCGAGCGCCCGCTCCGCGTGGACCGAGAACGCACCCGAGGCGGGCATCGCCGCCGACATCTCGCCGAGCATCCGCATCACCAGCATCGCCAGCGCGCCGGCGATCAGGTACGAGACCACGATGCCGGGCCCGGCGACGGCGATGCCGGCGCCCGAACCGACGAAGAGGCCGGCGCCGATCACTCCGCCGAGCCCGAGCATCGTCAGATGACGCTGCTTCAGGCCGTGGGAGAGGGGCTCCGGTTCGGGGGCGAGGGAGTCGTGCATGTGGGGGGTTCGCGCTCTCTGACAGTTTATGGAGACTCCACAGTCTCTCCGTTGACCTTCCTCTGACGCAAAAGGGACGTCTGGCAGCGAGTTCCCAGTGACAAGGGTCACGTGGCGCGAGGCATGAAATCCGTCCTTTGTCGGAACCCCATGAACCGCTCGCCTCACGCTTTGTCGGCGGCTGACGGTGATCGGTCGTTCACTCCTGGCATACCGTCAACCTGTCCCCCTCACCCTCACCCCGCGGAGTACCGATGAGCACCGCCGCCGCCCCCGCCCGCTCCCTCCGGGCGGGCACCGTCCTCGCCGACCTCATCCCGGCGAGCCGCGCCCGCGACATCGCCCTGGTCGTCGGCGGCGCCGCCCTCACCGGCCTCGCCGCGCAGATCACGGTCCCGGTCCCCGGCTCCCCGGTCCCGGTCTCCGGCCAGACCTTCGCCGCCCTGCTCGTCGGCACCGCGCTCGGCGCCCGCCGCGGCTTCCTCGCCCTCGCCCTGTACGCGGTCGCGGGCATGGCGGGCGTCCCGTGGTTCGCCGAGGCCTCCTCCGGCTACGCCATGCCGACCTTCGGCTACATCCTCGGCATGCTCCTCGCCTCCACCGTCGTCGGCGCCCTCGCCCGCCGCGGCGCCGACCGCTCCGTGCTCCGCACCGCCGGCGCCATGGTGCTCGGCTCCGCGATCATCTACGCGGTCGGCGTGCCGTACCTGGCCCTCGCCACCGGCATGACCCTCGGCAAGGCCGTCGCCCTCGGCCTCACCCCGTTCCTCCTCGGCGACGCCCTCAAGGCCGCGCTCGCCATGGGCGCCCTGCCGGCCGCCTGGAAGCTCGTCGGCCGCAAGGGCTGAGCCCCGGAGCCGTACGCGAAGGGCCCCGCCGTTCCCGGAGGAACGGCGGGGCCCTTTCACATGCGGCCGATCACGTACAGCCGTGGTCAGACGCGTTCGGCGGACTTCCCGATCCGCTCCCGGACCAGGGCGATGCCGATCACGAGCGCGGCGACCAGCAGGGACAGCACGACCTGCTCACGGTTGCTGCCGCCGTCGTAGACCATGTAGCCGAGCACCGAGACGATCATGGCGATCGTCGCCCACGTCAGGTACGGGAAGAGCCACATCTTCACGACCAGCTTCTCCGGCGACTCGCGCAGGATGATGCCGCGCATCCGCAGCTGGGTCACGCAGATGACCAGCCAGACGAAGAGCGCGACCGCGCCGGAGGAGTTCAGCAGGAAGGCGAAGACGGTGTCCGGCCACTTGTAGTTGAAGAAGACCGCGACGAAGCCGAAGACGACCGAGCCGAGGATCGCGGCCGTCGGCACGCCCCGCTTGTTGGTCTTCGCGAAGGCCTTCGGCGCGTCACCGCGCTGCCCGAGCGAGAAGGCCATACGGGAGGCGGTGTAGAGACCCGAGTTCAGGCAGGACAGGACGGCCGTCAGGACGATCACGTTCATGATCTGGCCGGCGTGCGGGATGCCGATGGAGTCGAGGGCGGCGACGTACGAGCCCTTGTCGACGATCGACTTGTCGTTCCACGGCAGCAGCGTCAGGACGACGAAGATCGAGCCCAGGTAGAAGACGCCGATCCGCCAGATCACGCTGTTGGTGGCCTTGGTGACGGCCTTCTGCGGGTCCTCCGACTCGCCGGCGGCGAGCGTGACGATCTCGCTGCCCATGAACGAGAAGACGACCATCAGCACACCGGTGAGGACCGCGCCCGCGCCCATCGGGAAGAAGCCCCCGCTGTCGGTGAGGTGCGCGAATCCGGCGCCCGGGTTGTCCGAGCCGGGCAGCACGCCGAAGACCGCGAGCAGACCGATGACGACGAAGGCGCCGATGGCGACGACCTTGATGCCGGCGAACCAGAACTCGAACTCGCCGTACGAGGCGACGGAGCCCAGGTTGGTCACGGTGAGCACCACCATCACGATGAGCGCCCAGCCCCACTGCGGCACGGCCGGGACCCAGCTCTCCAGGATCTTGGCGCCCGCGGTCGCCTCGACGGCGAGGACGACGACCCAGAAGAACCAGTACAGCCAGCCGATGCTGAAACCGGCCCAGCGGCCCAGGGCCCGGTCCGCGTAGGCGGAGAAGGAACCGGAGGACGGCCGGGCGGCGGCCATCTCGCCGAGCATCCGCATCACGAAGACGACCATGGCGCCGACGAGTGCGTACGAGAGGAGGATCGCGGGACCGGCGGCGGCGATGCCGGAGCCGGAGCCGACGAAGAGGCCGGCGCCGATGACACCGCCGATGGCGATCATCGACAGGTGGCGGTTCTTGAGCCCGGCCTTGAGGCCGTCGGAGGACTCCGGAACACCGGGGGTGCCGGTCTCCTGGCCGTCCTTCATCAGGGTCGGTTGCGTGTTCACAGACGCTTCCTCGTGTGTGGGGGGCGCTCGGGTCGCGAGCCTGAGCATTGAACCCCGTGAGCAGGGATGATCGGAAGACCTCATTCCGGATCGTTGTACGGGCGACCTCGCGAGAGTCGAAGGTCCGTACCAGGTCGGGTGAAGGTCCCGACCCCGCTGCCTGCTACCCGGGCCCTGACGTGCCACACTCGGCATCATGCGCGTCTATATCGGTTCCGACCACGCCGGCTTTGAACTAAAGAACCACCTCGTCGAGTGGCTCAAGGCCCACGGCCACGAGCCCGTCGACTGCGGTCCCCACATCTACGACGCCCTCGACGACTACCCGCCGTTCTGCCTGCGTGCCGCCGAGAAGACGGCCGCGGACCCGGACAGCCTGGGCATCGTCATCGGCGGCTCCGGCAACGGTGAGCAGATCGCCGCGAACAAGGTGAAGGGGGTGCGCGCCGCCCTCGCCTGGAGCGAGCAGACCGCCGCCCTCGGCCGCGAGCACAACAACGCCAACGTGATCTCCGTCGGCGGCCGGATGCACACCCAGGAAGAGGCGACCAAGTTCGTCGAGATCTTCCTGAACACCCCGTACTCGGGTGACGAGCGTCACACCCGCCGCATCGACATGCTGTCGACGTACGAGACCACCGGCGAGCTCCCCCCGATCCCCGCGCACCACCCGCAGGAGCCGACCGCCTGATGCCCGAGGGGCACACCATCCACCGGCTGGCCGCCGACCACCGCGAGCGGTTCGGCGGCCGGCCCGTGCGCGTCTCCAGCCCCCAGGGCAAGTTCTCCGACTCGGCGGCCCTGCTCGACGGCGCGACCCTGGAGACGACGGAGGCCCACGGGAAGCACCTCTTCCTGGGCTTCCCCGGCGAGGAATGGATCCACATCCACCTGGGCCTCTTCGGCAAGGTGAACTTCGGCGACACCCCGGCCCCGCCGCCCACGGACACGGTCCGACTGCGCCTCGCCAACCCCGACGCGTACGTGGACCTGCGCGGCCCCACCACCTGCGCCCTGATCACGGACGCCGAGAAGCGGGCGATACACGACCGCCTCGGCCCGGACCCGCTCCGCGAGGACGACGACCGGGCGAGGGCCTGGCACCGGATCTCGAAGTCCCGGACGACGATCGCCGCCCTCCTCATGGACCAGAAGGTCATCGCGGGCGTCGGCAACGTCTACCGCGCCGAGGTCCTCTTCCGGCACGGCATCGACCCGTACCGCGCGGGCAGGGACCTCACGGCGGGGGAGTGGGACGCGATCTGGGAGGACCTGGCGATGCTCATGCGCGAGGGCGTCCGCCTGAACCGCATCGACACCGTCCGCCCCGAACACACCCCCGAGGCCATGGACCGCCCGCCCCGCGTGGACGACCACGGCGGCGAGGTCTACGTCTACCGCCGGGCCCGGATGCCCTGCCACATCTGCGGCGACGAGATCCGCACGGCGGACCTGGCAGCCCGCAACCTCTTCTGGTGCCCGAGCTGCCAGGCCCGCTAGCCGTCCCCTAGAACCCGTGCGGCAGCCACGGTGCGACAGGCGACCCGAAGGCCACCGACGCCTCGACGAGCGCCCCTTCCCGAAGCTCCCGCACCCGCCCGGCCGAGGCCAGCGACACCAACGAGGTCCCGCCCAGGTACGCCGCTCCCAGCTCCCGCACGGACAGCGCGAGGTCCGCGGGATCGGACGTCCGGAGACAGACCGCCCCCTTCGTGTCCCCCGTCAAGCGCCACCGCCCCTCGTTCCAGGGACAGAACGCGTCCGCGACCTCGAACACCACGTCCACCGGCGCCTGATACGTCCGCGCCTCAAGCGCCGCGCCCACCTCCACGAGCCGCACGTGCAGCGCGTCCCGCAGCGTCGGCTCGCACCGCCGCACGTCGCTCACCAGGTGCTGCCAGCCGTCGTCCACGGGCCGGCTGCGGAACCGTACCGACGAGGTCAGGTCCACCGAGCAGAGGAACCGCCACAGCGCCGCCTCGGCCACCGGGTCCAGACCCATCAGCTGATGCACGGCCACCGACCCCTCGGCCCCCGCGTAGGACCAGTCCGGCTTGATCGCGTAGTGCGCGAAGCCCACGACCTCCCCGCCCCGCTCCGCGAGCACGCACAGCCGCGGCGACGAACCCTCCCGCTGGCCCGGCGGGTCGAGCAGCGGCAGCCGCTCCCACTGCGGCTGCCGCGCGAGCATGCCGGGCCGCGCCGGCACGAGCTCCGCGTACACCGCCTCGCAGGCCGCCGCGGACTCCGCCAGGTCGGCCCGGCGCAGGGTGACCCCGTCCACGCCGTCCGGCCCCGTGAGCCGCACCCGGTTCGTATCGATGGCGGCGTGGACCGAGTACGCACCGACGCCGTAACCGAACCGCCCGTAGATCTCCGGCTCCGAGGCCGTCAGGACCGCCAGCGGCTCGCCCCAGCTCCGTACGTCCTCCAGCTGCCGCCGCATCATCGAGGTCAGGATCCCGCGCCGCCGGTGCGTCCCCGCCACGCTCACCATCGTCACGCCGCCCGCCGGGACCGACGCGCCGCCCGGCACCGTGAGCCGGAAGCTGAACGCCCCCGCCGTACCCACGCACACGTCACCGTCCCAGGCACCCAGGAAACGGTCGAACTCGGTCAGGTCGCGCCACAGCTGCCGCTCCTCCGGTGCCTCCGGCACACCGCCGAACGCGAGCTCCAGCACCCCGTACCAGCGGTCCCACTCCGACGGGTCGAGAACCCGCAGTTCAGTCGTCATATGCCATCGATATCAGCGGCGCGCGCCCGGGGCGACCCGATTTCACGCACATTGTCACCGGGGTACCCCTGCACGATGTCCGACGGGATGGATAGGGTCCAGGCCAATGGGACAGCGCGCCGGAGTGAACACGTACGCGGCCCGGACACGCAGGCGCGTGCGCCGGGCCCGCGTCGCGCTGCGCAGATCCGCCGTCGACTACTTCCGCGGCGATGGCGCCGACTGGCTCGCCTTCGCCGGACTCCTCCTGATGATCCCCGCCATCGCGTGCGGGACCCTCCTCAACCCCGTCTGGTGCGCACCCGCCGCGCTCGTCCTGCCCATCGTGGCCGGCGGCCTGCTGCTGCGCCCCGCCAGCCTGCTCGGTCTGTACGCGGCGGCCGCCGGCGCCCTCATCGTCGAGTCCGTCGTCCTCGGCCCGTACACCCAGGGCCCGGCCAGGGTCACCCCCGGCACCGTCCTGGTCGTCGCCGCCTGCGGACTCTTCGGGCTGCTCATCGCCCAGTTCCGGGCCAGGGTCGGCGTGCCCTGGCGGCGCGGCGGCACCATGCTCTTCGACCTGCGCGAGCGCATCCGCGTCCAGAGCGCCCTGCCCCGGCTCCCGCAGGGCTGGCACCGCGAGATGGCGCTGCGCCCGGCCGGCGGCCAGTCCTTCTCGGGCGACTTCGTCGTCGCCGCCCGCACCCACGGCGGACGCACCCTGGAAGTCGTCCTCACCGACGTCTCCGGCAAGGGCATGGACGCCGCCTCCCGCTCCCTGCTGCTCTCCGGCGCGTTCGGCGGTCTGCTCGGCTCGCTCCCGCCGCACGGCTTCCTCCCGGCGGCCAACGGCTACCTCCTCCGCCAGAACTGGGACGAGGGCTTCGCCACCTCGATCCATCTCGTCCTCGACCTGGAGTCCGGCGACTACGAACTGTTCTCCGCCGGCCACCTGCCCGCCCTCCAGCTCCACGCGGGCAGCGGCCGCTGGGAGGAGAAGGCCGCCGACGGGCCCCTCCTCGGCGTCTACGACGGGGCGGAGTTCCACCCGGTCAAGGGCTCGCTGCGCCCCGGCGACGTCCTGATGCTCTTCACCGACGGCCTGGTGGAGGCCGCGGACCGGGACATCGCCGAGGGCATCGACCGTCTCACCGGCGAGGCCGACCGCTGCGTCGCCGAGGGCTTCGAGGGCGTCGCCTGGCACCTGATCGAGGCCGTCGCCAAGGACGTCAACGACGACCGGGCGCTTCTCCTGCTTTCCCGTCCTTCCTGAACGCCCAGGCCAGCTCCGGCTCCGTCACCGGCTTCATGATCCGGTGCACCACCGGGGTGCACAGCAGCGTCATCACGGCGAGCGTCGTCACGGCGAGGAGGACCCGGCCGCCCGGCGTGCCGAGCGACGGGTACTGGTCGAAGAAGCCCGAGTACTGCCCGGCCCGGATGAGGAGTCCGTGCAGCAGGTAGCCGCAGATGGTGCCGGAGCCCAGCACGGTGAACCAGCGCTTGCGGGCGGGGACCAGGGCGAGGAAGGCCGCGGTGAGGATCAGCGTGCAGACGAAGAGGGCGCCGACCCTGATGAGCCCGGGCCACCACGCCACACCCATCTCCTGGGCGCTCACGGTCCGGTAGAACCAGGTCATGTAGATGCTGGCGGTGGCCCAGTAGGTGAAGGGCAGGGCGCCGGCGAAGACCAGGGCGGCGACGATCCGCACCGGCCGCCGCCGCAGGAACAGGAAGTGCTCGGGCCGCATGCGGAGCCCGATCACGAAGAACGGCAGGAACTGCAGCACCCGCTGCATGCCGATGACACCGTCGAGGCCGGGGGTGATCGCCGCGAGCGCCCCGATCCCGATGGACACGGGCACCGGCCAGCGGACGACCGACCAGAAGGGGGCGGTCACCCGCCAGACGAACAGCGCGATCAGGAACCACATCAGGTACGAGGGGTGGAGCAGGCTGTACGGCCGTTCGGGCTGCGCGCCCCAGCGGATGAGCAGCGTGTACGCGACCTCGAAGACGAGGTACGGCACGACGATCCCGGTGAGCAGCCGCCGCAGCTGGTCGGGCCGCCCGGTGTAGCTGCGCGAGAGGTAGCCGGATATCAGGACGAAGGCCGGCATGTGGAAGGCGTACACCAGCATGTACAGGGTTCTGGTCGTCCGGCTGCCCTCCACCACCACGGGGAGCACGTGCCCCACGGCCACGAGCAGGATGGCGAGGTACTTCGCGTTGTCGAAGTACGGGTCACGCCGCCGCCCGGCTCTGGGGGCGGGCGCGGTCAGCAGGGGAGAAGCGACGATTCCTGGGTGAGTGGTGGACGACATTGGCGAGACGGTAGCTGTGAGCCCGCTGTCCGAAAAGCATGAGCCGCAAAGGGTGTAAATAGCCTCAAACGACGGCGAAAGGTGCCAGTGGAGCGCGGTTCAAAAGCCTCAAAACACCGCAATCGACCTCTGGTTGTACGGGTGTGGCAATCCTCTCCCTTTCCGGTGCCGGTGCTCGACGATTCGTCACCCGGCAGCGAGGGCAAGGGGGTTGGTGGCACGATGGAGACAGCGGGGGGTGTTCCGAGACAGGGGCTCCCTGGTGGGCAAGGTGGGACCGACCGAGGGTGTGATCAGTTGTGGCCATTTCACTGTCTGTGGTGTTGCTGTTGGCAATCATCCTGGTGGTGCTGATCCGAGGGGGAAACCTCAAGGGCGGCCCGGCCGTGGTCGCGGTCCTCTTCGGCTTCTTCCTCGCCTCCACCGGCATGGCCGACGACATCCAGCGCTTTCTCGACTCGATAACGCAGACCGTCGGGTCCATAAAGTTCTGAGCCGGCCACGGCCCCCACCGATCCCGGCAGGGGCCGTGGCGGTCGTGCGTCGCCTCAGAAGAAGGCGACACCGCTCCATCCCGAGGACTGCAGCGTCACCGGAGCGGCCAGCGAGCCGTCCTCGGCGGCCGGGTGGAGCAGGAGCGCCCCCGAGCGGTCGACGCTCACCAGATCACTCCGCCCGTCCCCGTTCAGGTCGCCGACGACGGCCACGGAGGGGTGCTGCCGCGCGGTCCAGCCGGACGCGGCGACGGTGGTCGGCGTCCCCAGCATCCACGGCTCGGTCGTCCCGTACTCGACAGGGAAGTACTCCAGCGTTCCCCGTTTGGCGTCCCGCGCCCAGAAGAAGGGCATGCCGGACTCGGCAGGGCCGTCCGAGAAGTGGATGGACTTCGAGGCCCAGCCGCTCGAGGCGAGGACGATCGGCTCACCGATCACCCTTGGCTGTCCGTACGTGCTCAGATCGAAGAGCAGCAGCCGGTCACCCTCCTTCGCCAGCAGCAGAGAGCTCTCGCCCCGGTTGAATGTGACGTCGGTGACGCCCGACCAGTCGTAGCCGTCGATCTCCACGGGGGCGCCGAAACCGCCCTCGCCGTCGCCCGGGTACACGGACAGCTTCCCGTCCCGGAGCACAACAACGTCGTTGCGGACGTCGTTCATCGACTGGGGGCCGTCCCGGTGGGTGAGCCAACTCGCCCTCCGCACCACCGCGCCCGACCAGTCACGGCCGTCCGCGACCGCAGGGGCGCCGAAACCGCCACCCTCCTGCCCGGCGCGCAGCGTCAACTTCCCGTCCGCGCCGACACCGAGCAGATCGGCGCGGCCGTCGCTGGTGTAGTCGCCGAAGGGCTCGGCGAAGGGGTACGCGATCCAGTAGGACTCCCGCGCCGTCGCGGAGATGTTGCCGGCGCGGTCGGCCGCCAGTGCGTACAGCGTCATGGGACCGGAGCGCTCGGGCGTGACGAAGGTGGCCGTCGCGGTCCCGTCCGCCCCCACCGGCACCCACTGGCTGTCACAGCCGCTCTCGGACACGCCGATCTCCCGCTCCGGGTTGAAGCAGAAGCCCGTCGCCTCGGTCCCGGCCGGCAGGGTGAACCGCACCGTGCGGGTGACCCCGGGGGGTGCCCCCTGCGGGTACTGCCCGGCGTCCGTGAACGTGACCGAGGGGGTGGCGGGCGCCGTGTGGTCGGTCCGGAAACCGCAGGGCGCGCTCCAGTCGGAGGCCCCGGCGGCGCCCTCGATCCGGGCATGCCACCAGTAGGGCCCCTCCTCCGGGACCTGATCCCGCAGGACCTGGAGCCAGGCCGTCGACCCCGGGACCGTTGTGGCGGCCGCCTCGATCGCGGGAGTCGCCTCCTCGCCCTGCTTCCACAGCTGGAAGCGGGTCGTCACCAGCGCCCCGTCGCCCTGGCCCGCCGCCTTCACGGACAGGCTCAGGTCGTTGTTCCCCACCCACGGCAGCTCGCCGGCCGTCGCGCACCCGCCCGGCCAGAGCGTCGGCTCGGCCGGTGTGTACGGGAACTCCGCCGCCTGCGCCGTCCCGCCGCCCAGCAGTCCGGCCGCGCAGGCCAGCGCCAGCGCGGCCACCACGGCCGGCCGTCTCGTCTCCCTCATGACGTTCCCCTCCCGGATCTCTTGATCGTGGAGGGGAACGTAGCGATCCGCCCGGGCGGCGTGCGCAGCAATAAGCGGTAGTACGTCAGACGCGGCCGAAACGAGGCGGGGCCGGTCCGGAGAAGCTTCTCCGGACCGGCCCCGACCTGCGTGGAGCGGGTGACGGGAATCGAACCCGCGTAGCTAGTTTGGAAGACTAGTGCTCTACCATTGAGCTACACCCGCACAGCATCGCGCCGCAGGTCACGAGGACCGCGGCACGAGGAGCATGGTAGCCGGTCAGAGGCCTTTCGCGCACACCCCGAAATCAGGGGGCGCCGCACAGTCCCCGTCCATGTACCCTACGTGTCGCACCGACGGGGTGTGGCGCAGCTTGGTAGCGCGTCCGCTTTGGGAGCGGAAGGCCGTGGGTTCAAATCCCGCCACCCCGACCATGACGATCACGCGTCCACCTCGCGCGTTCTTGATCACGTTGTGGGCGTCATCCCGCTTGCGGTTACTATGCAAGCTGCGTGCCCGTGTGTCTTTCTGACCGGGCCGACCCGCCGGAACCGCCACACGCGGCCCCGGCGGATTCCAGGAATCAGCCACAAGGAGACCGAACCGTGAAGAGCGCCGTGGAGACCCTGAACCCGACCCGGGTTCGGCTCACTGTCGAGGTGCCCTTCGAGGAGCTCAAGGACAGCCTCGACGCGGCGTACAAGAAGATCAACCAGCAGGTCACGGTCAAGGGCTTCCGTAAGGGCAAGATCCCGGCTCGCGTGATCGACCAGCGGTTCGGCCGCGGCGCCGTGCTGGAGGAGGCCGTCAACGACGCGCTCCCGAAGTTCTACACCGAGGCCGTCAACGAGGCCGAGGTCAACCCGCTCGGCCAGCCCGAGGTCGACATCACCGAGCTGAAGGACGGCGAGCTGCTGGCCTTCACCGCCGAGGTCGACATCCGCCCGACGATCGAGATCCCGGACTACTCCGGCATCGAGGTCACCGTCGACGCGGTCGAGGTCACCGACGAGGACGTCGAGAAGTCCGTGGAGCAGCTCCGCGAGCGCTTCGCCTCGACGAAGACCGTCGAGCGCGCCGCCGCCGAGGGCGACGTCGTCACCATCGACCTCGAGGCCAAGGTCGACGGCGAGGTCCTGCCCGACGGTGTCGCCGGCGACGTCTCGTACACGATCGGCTCCGGCGAGCTGCTCGACGGCATCGACGAGGCCGTCAAGGGCCTGGAGGCCGGTGGCGAGGCCACCTTCACCTCGCAGCTGAAGGGCGGCTCCGCCGAGGGCAAGGACGCGGAGGTCACCGTCAAG
The DNA here is from genome assembly GCF_043077765.1 of Streptomyces sp. NPDC015661. Taxonomy (NCBI): domain Bacteria; kingdom Bacillati; phylum Actinomycetota; class Actinomycetes; order Kitasatosporales; family Streptomycetaceae; genus Streptomyces; species Streptomyces sp. NPDC015661. Next base: position 409,402 of record NZ_JBIBST010000004.1, read on the forward strand.
GTCACCGCCGTCGCCGCCCGTGAGCTCCCCGAGCTCGACGACGAGTTCGCGCAGATGGCCTCGGAGTTCGACACCCTCGACGAGCTCAAGGCCGACAGCCGCAAGCGCCTCGAGAACATGAAGCAGTTCGACCAGGCCACCCAGGCCCAGGAGCGCGTCCTCGACGAGCTCCTCAAGCTGGTCGAGGTCCCGATGCCCGAGAAGCTTCTCGAGGACGAGATCAACACCCGCAAGCACAACCTGGAGCACCACCAGCTCGGCCAGATGGGCCTCGACCTCGCGAAGTACCTGGAGATCCAGGGCAAGACCGAGGAAGAGTTCCTGGCCGAGACCAAGGAGCAGGCCGAGAAGGGCATCAAGACGCAGTTCATCCTCGATGAGCTCGTCAACAAGGAGAAGCTCGACGTCTCCCGCGAGGAGCTCACCGAGCACCTGTTCCGCCGTGCCGCCTCCTCCGGCATGAGCCCCGACCAGTTCGCCCAGGCCGTCGCCCAGCAGGGCCAGGTCCCGATGCTGGTCGGCGAGGTCGCCCGCGGCAAGGCCCTCGCGGTCGTCGTCGAGGCCGCCAAGGTCGTCGACACCAACGGCGAGGTCGTCGACCTCTCCGACGACGAGGACGAGGTCGAGACCGCCGCCGAGGCCGTCGAGGCCGTCACCGGCGAGGCCGAGGTCTCCGAGGACAAGTAAGGGCTCCCGCCCCCGGCGGACCCTGCTCCACGGGCCCGTGCGCACTCCTGTGCGTACGGGCCCGTGGACGTACCGGGACCCCCTTACACGCCCCCAACTACCTTGCGCTCCCAGCGAACAGTTCGGGAACCGGGATGGCGTTGTCCGACCTGCGCGTTAGGGTCCATGAATACGAGGGCACTGCCCTCAGAACAAGACGCTGAGACGGCTTGGGGCCGTCGGAGACGAGCAGGTGGATACGTGACGAATCTGAAGCCTTACGCCGCGGGTGAGCCGTCCATCGGTGGCGGCCTCGGCGACCATGTCTACAACCGGCTGCTCGGCGAGCGGATCATCTTCCTCGGCCAGCAGGTCGACGACGAGATCGCCAACAAGATCACCGCGCAGATGCTCCTCCTGGCCGCCGAGCCGGAGAAGGACATCTTCCTGTACATCAACAGCCCCGGCGGCTCGGTGACGGCCGGCATGGCGGTCTACGACACCATGCAGTTCATCCCGAACGACGTCGTCACCATCGGTATGGGCATGGCGGCCTCCATGGGCCAGTTCCTGCTCACCGCCGGTGCCCCCGGCAAGCGCTTCGCGCTGCCGAACACCGACATCCTGATGCACCAGGGATCCGCCGGCATCGGCGGCACCGCCTCCGACATCAAGATCCAGGCCCAGTACCTCCTGCGCACCAAGCAGCGCATGGCCGAGATCACCGCGCAGCACTCCGGCCAGACCGTCGAGGCGATCATCCGCGACGGCGACCGCGACCGCTGGTTCACCGCGGACGAGGCCAAGGAGTACGGCCTCATCGACGACATCATCACGCACGCTGCGGGTGTTCCGGGCGGCGGCGGCACGGGCGCCTGAGCGCCGGCAGCCCACCGAAGAGCCCCAGCCCCCCGCCGAACGCCACCAGGACGGTGAACACCCAGATGCAGAACAACCTCTCCCCGAGCGGCCTCTACACCGGCGCGCCGATGGACAACCGCTACGTCGTGCCGCGCTTCGTCGAGCGCACCTCGCAGGGCGTCCGCGAGTACGACCCGTACGCGAAGCTGTTCGAGGAGCGCGTGATCTTCCTCGGCGTGCAGATCGACGACGCCTCCGCCAACGACGTCATGGCGCAGCTCCTGTGCCTGGAGTCGATGGACCCGGACCGCGACATCTCGATCTACATCAACAGCCCGGGCGGCTCCTTCACCGCCCTCACGGCCATCTACGACACGATGCAGTTCGTGAAGCCCGACATCCAGACGGTCTGCATGGGCCAGGCGGCCTCCGCCGCGGCCGTGCTGCTCGCCGCCGGCACCCCCGGCAAGCGGATGGCCCTGCCGAACGCCCGTGTGCTGATCCACCAGCCCTCCGGCGGCACCGGCCGTGAGCAGCTCTCCGACCTGGAGATCGCGGCCAACGAGATCCTGCGCATGCGCAGCCAGCTCGAAGAGATGCTGGCCAAGCACTCCTCGACGCCGATCGAGAAGATCCGCGACGACATCGAGCGCGACAAGATCCTGACGGCCGAGGACGCCCTGGCGTACGGCCTGATCGACCAGATCGTCTCCACCCGCAAGAGCACGGCCTCCGCCGAGCGCTGACGCCCGACCTTCCCTCGGCACGGTTCGCGCGGCCCCGACGGCCCGTGTGGCCGAATCGCGACCATGTGAACCGTGCCAAGGGGGGCCCGAACGGGGGGCCCGGCAAGGTACCGTCGAATATGAGGCACCAGGAGTCGCTGAACCAAGCGCTCCCAGGCGAAGGGGAAGCACCTCGTGGCACGCATCGGTGATGGCGGCGATCTGCTCAAGTGCTCGTTCTGCGGAAAGAGCCAGAAGCAGGTGAAGAAGCTCATCGCGGGACCCGGTGTGTACATCTGCGACGAGTGCATCGACCTCTGCAACGAGATCATCGAGGAAGAACTCGCGGAGACGAGCGAGGTGCGGTGGGAGGAACTCCCCAAGCCCCGCGAGATCTACGAGTTCCTCGAGGGGTACGTCGTCGGGCAGGAGCCCGCGAAGAAGGCCCTCTCGGTCGCGGTGTACAACCATTACAAGCGCGTCCAGGCCGGCGAGAACGGCGGCGCGCAGGGCCGTGACGACGCCATCGAACTGGCGAAGTCCAACATTCTGCTGCTGGGTCCCACGGGCTCCGGGAAGACGCTCCTGGCCCAGACCCTGGCCCGCATGCTCAACGTCCCGTTCGCCATCGCGGACGCGACGGCGTTGACGGAGGCCGGCTATGTCGGCGAGGACGTCGAGAACATCCTGCTCAAGCTGATCCAGGCCGCCGACTACGACGTCAAGAAGGCCGAGACCGGGATCATCTACATCGACGAGATCGACAAGGTCGCCCGTAAGAGCGAAAACCCGTCGATCACGCGTGACGTGAGCGGCGAGGGCGTGCAGCAGGCCCTCCTGAAGATCCTGGAAGGGACGACGGCCTCGGTTCCCCCGCAGGGCGGCCGGAAGCACCCGCACCAGGAGTTCATCCAGATCGACACGACGAACGTGCTCTTCATCGTGGGCGGCGCCTTCGCCGGCCTGGAGAAGATCATCGAGTCGCGGGCGGGCGCCAAGGGCATCGGCTTCGGGGCGACCATCCGCTCCAAGCGGGAGATCGAGGCGAGTGACCAGTTCCAGGAGGTCATGCCGGAGGACCTGGTGAAGTTCGGGATGATCCCCGAGTTCATCGGCCGTCTCCCCGTGCTCACCTCCGTCCACAACCTGGACCGCGAGGCGCTCCTCCAGATCCTGGTCGAGCCGCGCAACGCGCTGGTGAAGCAGTACCAGCGCCTCTTCGAACTCGACGGTGTGGAGCTGGACTTCGACCGCCCGGCCCTGGAGGCCATCGCCGACCAGGCGATCCTCCGCGGCACCGGCGCGCGCGGCCTGCGCGCCATCATGGAGGAGGTCCTCCAGTCGGTCATGTACGAGGTCCCGTCCCGCAAGGACGTGGCCCGCGTGGTCATCACGGCCGACGTCGTCCGCAACAACGTCAACCCGACGCTGGTCCCGCGGATCGTGAAGAACGACGGCAGGCACGAGAAGTCGGCCTGAGCCGTACGGACATGGAAGGGGCGCCCCGCCGGCCGGCGGGGCGCCCCTTCTCCGTGTGCGGGCCGGGCATCAGGCCTTGACGCGGATCTCCTTGCGGAGCTTGGCGGTGGTGGCGGCGGCGTCCTCGGCGGAGCCGGCCTTGCCCGTGAGCAGCGAGGCCATGTCGACCGGGACGGTCATGCCCACCGTGCTGTGGTCGGCCCACACGCACATCGTCATGGTCATCGCGGGGACGCTGGCGGAGGGGTCGGCCTTGGTCTTGAGCTGCTGGCACTTCAGGATCGCGCCGTCGAGGTCGGCCGGCTCGTAGGCCTGCGGGCTGCCGACCAGTTCGGGCGCGTCCTTGTCGTTGTCCTTCTCGGCCTCGGTCTTCGTGTAGGTGAAGATGGCGTCGACGACCTTCTCGGGGTCGTCGATCTCGCCGTAGAGGCCGTTGAAGGAGAGCATCTTGCCCCCGAGCGGGTTGGCCGGGTCCTTCACCTGCCAGGAGGCCTGAACCTCCTTGGCGTTCTTGACGCCGTTCTTCTCGGCCTCCTTCAGGGACTCCTTGTCGGAGGAGTTCTCCTTGTCCGGCGCCTTCTTGTACTCGCCGAGCACCGTCTCCGGCGTGATCAGCTTGTGCGGGCCGTCGTCCGCGACCGAGCCGCCGCCACCGCCGCCGATGACGAAGTACGCGCCCACGCCGATCGCCGCGACGACCGCGACCGCGCCGATGATCCAGCCGGCCTTGGACTTCTTCGGGGCCGGCGGGTGGGGCACGTAGCCGCCGGGGCCCTGCGGCGCGCCGTACTGCGGCTGCTGGCCGTAGGGGCCGGGCTGCTGGGGCTGCTGGGGGTAGCCGTAGGGCGGCTGCTGCGGCGGAACGCCCTGCGGGGCCTGCTGGGGGTATCCGTAACCGGGCTGCGGAGCCTGCGGCTGGCCGTACGGGCCCGGCTGCTGCGGCTGCTGGCCGTAGGGGCCCGGCTGGCCGTAAGGACCGGGCTGCTGACCGCCGTACGGACCCGGCTGGTTGTAGCTCATCGACAGGTTCCCCTCACAGGATGTTTATGTCTGCCGAACATCCTGGCGGAACCCGCGGCCGGTCAGTGCGGCGGGGGCCACACCGTTACCGAACCAAAGCGTTTCAGGACAGCACCGGGACACCCCTAAACTGGCCCCGTGACCGAGAACACTCAGCAGCAGACAGCGCCCACCACCGAACTGCCGACCCAGTACGCGCCGGCCGAGGTAGAGGGGCCGCTGTACGAGCGCTGGGTAGAGCGTGGGTACTTCGAGGCGGACCCGAAGAGCGAGAAGCCGCCGTACACCATCGTCATCCCGCCGCCGAACGTCACCGGTTCGCTCCACCTGGGCCACGCCTTCGAGCACACGCTGATCGACGCCCTCACCCGCCGCAAGCGCATGCAGGGCTTCGAGACGCTGTGGCAGCCCGGCATGGACCACGCCGGCATCGCCACCCAGAACGTCGTCGAGCGTGAGCTCGCCAAGGAGGGCAAGTCCCGCCACGACCTGGGCCGTGAGGCCTTCGTCGAGCGTGTCTGGGAGTGGAAGGCCGAATCCGGCGGGCAGATCGCCGGCCAGATGCGGCGCCTCGGCGAGGGCCTGGCGTGGAGCCGGGACCGCTTCACCATGGACGAGGGCCTGTCCCGTGCCGTCCAGACCATCTTCAAGAAGCTCTACGACGACGAGCTGATCTACCGCGCCGAGCGCATCATCAACTGGTGCCCGCGCTGCCTGACGGCCATCTCCGACATCGAGGTGGACTACCAGGAGGACGACGGCGAGCTCGTCTCCATGCAGTACGGCGAGGGCGAGGACACCATCGTCGTCGCCACGACCCGCGCCGAGACGATGCTCGGTGACACCGCCGTCGCCGTCCACCCGGACGACGAGCGCTACGCCCACCTGATCGGCAAGCGGATCAAGCTGCCGCTGACCGACCGTACGATCCCGGTCGTCGCCGACACGCATGTCGACCCGGAGTTCGGCACCGGCGCCGTCAAGGTGACGCCGGCGCACGACCCGAACGACTTCGCCATCGGCCAGCGTCACGACCTCGAGTCCATCGAGGTCCTCGACGAGCGCGGTGTGATCACCGTCCACGGACCCTTCCAGGGCCTGGACCGCTTCGAGGCGCGCTCCGCGATCGTCGCCGCCCTGCGCGCCGACGGCCGGATCGTCGCCGAGAAGCGTCCGTACGTCCACTCCGTCGGCCACTGCTCGCGCTGCAAGACGACGCTGGAGCCGCGTCTGTCGATGCAGTGGTGGGTCAAGGTCGAGACCCTCGCCAAGGCCGCCGGTGACGCGGTCCGCGACGGCCGGGTCAACATCCACCCGGCCGACATGTCGCAGCGTTACTTCGACTGGGTCGACAACCTCAACGACTGGTGCATCTCGCGCCAGCTGTGGTGGGGTCACCGCATCCCGGTCTGGCACGGCCCGAACGGCGAGCTGGTCTGCGTCGGCCCCGACGAGGAGCCGCCGACGGGCGAGGGCTGGACGCAGGACACCGACGTCCTCGACACGTGGTTCTCGTCCGGCCTGTGGCCGTTCTCGACGATGGGCTGGCCGGAGCAGACGCCCGACCTGGAGAAGTTCTACCCGAACTCCGTCCTGGTCACCGGCTACGACCTGATGTTCTTCTGGGTCGCCCGGATGATGATGTTCGGCCTGTACGCGATGGACGGTCAGCCGCCGTTCCACACGATCGCGTTCCACGGCATGGTCCGTGACGAGTTCGGCAAGAAGATGTCGAAGTCGTTCGGGAACACGGTCAACCCGCTGGACTGGATGGACAAGTACGGCTCCGACGCCCTGCGCTTCACCCTGGCCAAGGGCGCCAACCCCGGTGTCGACGTCCCGATCGGCGAGGACTGGGTCCAGGCCTCCCGGAACTTCGCCAACAAGATCTGGAACGCGACCCGTTTCGCGATGATGAACGGCGCGAACATCGAGGGTCCGCTGCCGGACGCCTCCGAGATGTCGGCGACCGACCGCTGGATCCTGTCCCGTCTCAACGAGACGGTCGCTCAGGTCGACGCGTACTACGAGGACTTCCAGTTCGCCAAGCTCAGCGAGGCGCTCTACCACTTCGCGTGGGACGAGGTCTTCGCCTGGTACGTCGAGCTGTCGAAGACCACGTTCTTCGCGGGCGGCGAGGGCGCCAAGGTCTCCGGCCGGGTCCTCGGCGAGGTCCTGGACGTCATGCTGCGGCTGCTGCACCCGATCGTCCCGTTCGTCACCGACACCCTGTGGACGACGCTCACGGGCGGCGAGTCCCTCGTGATCGCCGACTGGCCGAAGGACAGCGGCTTCCGCGACGAGGCCGCCGAGAAGGAGATCGAGCTCGTCCAGCGGGTCGTCACCGAGGTCCGCCGCTTCCGCAAGGAGCAGGGCCTCCAGGACGCCCAGAAGGTGCCGGCCCGCCTCGCCCTCGACGGCACCCCGCTCGGCGCGCACGAGGCCGCCATCCGGCAGATCCTGCGCCTCCAGCCGGAGGGCGAGGGCTTCTCCGCCACCGCCTCCCTGCCGGTCGCCGGTGCCACCGTCGCGCTCGACCTCTCGGGCACGATCGACGTGGAGGCCGAGCGCAAGCGCCTCGCGAAGGACCTCGCGGCGGCCGAGAAGGAGAAGGCCCAGGCCGAGGGCAAGCTCGGCAACGAGGCCTTCCTCGCCAAGGCCCCGGACAACGTGGTCGACAAGATCCGTGGCCGCCTCGCCAAGGCGGACGAGGACATCGCCCGCATCCAGGCCCAGCTGGCGAGCCTGCCGCAGGCCTGATCCGTACGACGAGAGGGGCCCGGAACCGCTTCCCGCGGTTCCGGGCCCCTTTCGGGTTTGTCCGTTTGTGGGTGAGATCACGCGACTTGTGACCGAAGTCCATGGGCCCGGGCCGAAAGACCCTGGATGATGGAAGGCATGCTCCGCCTCCCCACCGTCCCCGCGCTCCGCCGTTGCGTGGACCGGTGGGCCGTCTCGCCCCGCGCCCTCGACGTCGTCGCCGCGCTCAGCGCCTTCGGCCTGATGGTCCTGGACGTGCCGGGGCTCGCCCGCGCCGACAACTCCCTCACCGGGGTCACCGCGACCCTGGTCCTGGCGGCCGGCGCCGCCACGCTGGTGCTGCGCCGCCGGCTGCCCTGGCTGCCGTACGCCGTGGCGCTCGGCCTGATGGGCTGGCTGCACGAGCTGACCATGATCCAGTTCGCGCTGTACTCGATCGGCCGGTTCCGCGGGCGCCGCGCCGCGATCGTCGCGACCCTGCTGTACGTCGCCGTGGCGTACGGCCTCTTCCTGACGCCCGGCTGGCCCGCCGAGCACGGCGAGACCCTCAGCGACTTCCTCAGCCTGGTCGTCCCGATCGGCACCCTCGCGGCCGGCGTCGGCATCGCCGCCTACCGCCAGGACCTCGTCCGCGCCCTGGAGGCGCAGCGCCGCGAGGCCGCCGCCCGGCAGGCCGTGCAGGAGGAGCGGATCTCCGTCGGCCGGGACGTCCACGACCTGGTCGGCCGTGAGCTCACCGTCCTCGCGGTGCGGGCCGAGGTCCTCGCCGTACGGGCCAGGGGAGAGGCCCACCAGAAGGACTTCGAGGAGCTCGCGGACACCGCCCGGCGCGCCCACCTGATGCTCAACGAGACGATCGTGCGCCGCGCCGACCGGGACGCCGCGACGCCCGGCCTCGAAGGGCTCGCCGAACTCGCGGGGGAGAGCGAGCGGATGGGCAACCCCGTCGAGCTGACGGTCGCCGAGGAGGCCAAGGCGCTGTCCCCGCTCCGGCAGGCCGCCGTCCACCGCGTCGTCCAGGAGTGCCTGACCAACGCCGCCAAGCACGCGCCCGGCCTCCCCGTGACGGTCGCGATCACCGTGGCGGGACCCGATCTGCGCATCGAGGTGCGCAACCCGCTGCCGAAGAGCCCGCCGGACCCGTCGCCCGTGTCGACCGGCACCGGCCTGTTCTCCATGGAGGAGCGCGTCACGAGCATGGGCGGCACGCTGAAGGCCCGCCGGGAGGACGGCGGCTACCTCGTGACGGCGCTGCTCCCGACGGGCCTCGACCGGTAGCTCAGCGCACCGTCTCCGCCTTCCCCAGGACCCGCTGGAGCCCGTCGAAGTCCTCCACGCACCGGCCCGAACCCGGCGCCACGCAGTCCAGCGGCACGTCCGCGAGTGCTCCCCGGGAGCCCTCCTGGCCGCCACCACGGACGGTTCGTTGAGCACGATGCCCCGGCCCCGGGCGTAGAGGAGCGTGTTGGCCGTGCCGAGGTCGATCCCTATGTCCATGATCGCCAAGTTCGCCGGGGCGATCACTCCGGCGGTGGACCGAAAGTCCCGAAAGGGGTGGGTCCATCGTCCCGTCGGTGCCGCTCCGTAGACTGGGCCCCGTGAGCGAGCCGAGCGACCAGAGCGACGACCAGTTCGACGAGATCGTCGACACCGAGACCCAGCGTGATCCCGACCTGGCGGTGATCGAGGCCGGCAGCCGTACCCTGCGCACGCAGGGCGGACCGCCGCAGGGCGACCCCGTGCCCAGCCGCCCCGAGGACCCCGAGCTGGACAAGGCGCTGCGCGAGGTCGAGACCGAGCTGTCCACCCGCTGGGGCGAGACCAAGCTGGAGCCCTCCGTCACCCGGATCGCGGCCCTGATGGACGTCCTGGGCGAGCCGCAGCGCGCGTACCCCTCGATCCACGTCACCGGCACCAACGGCAAGACCTCGACGGCCCGCATGATCGAGGCCCTGCTCGGCGCCTTCGAGCTGCGCACCGGGCGCTACACCTCGCCGCACGTGCAGACCATCACCGAGCGGATCAGCCTGGACGGCGCCCCGATCTCCGCCGAGCGGTTCATCGAGACGTACCAGGACGTCAAGCCGTACGTGGAGATGGTCGACGCCCGCGAGGAGTACCGGCTCTCCTTCTTCGAGGTCCTCACCGGCATGGCGTACGCGGCCTTCGCGGACGCCCCGGTCGACGCGGCCGTCGTCGAGGTCGGCATGGGCGGCACCTGGGACGCGACGAACGTCATCGACGCCTCCGTCGCCGTCGTCACCCCCATCGACCTCGACCACACGGACCGGCTCGGCGGGACGACCGCCGAGATCGCGGCCGAGAAGTCGGGGATCATCAAGCCGGGCGCGACCGTCATCCTGGCCCAGCAGCCGGTCGACGCGGCCCAGGTCCTGCTGAAGAAGGCCGTCGAGGCGGACGCGACCGTGGCCCGTGAGGGCATGGAGTTCGGCGTGGTCTCCCGCGAGGTCGCGGTCGGCGGACAGCTCCTCACCCTGCGCGGACTCGGCGGCGAGTACGACGAGCTCTTCCTGCCGCTGCACGGCGCCTACCAGGCGCACAACGCCGCGGTGGCGCTCGCGGCGGTCGAGGCCTTCTTCGGGATCGGCGCCGAGCACGCCAGGACCCTGGACATCGACACCGTCCGGCGGGCCTTCGCCCAGGTGGCCTCGCCGGGCCGCCTGGAGATCGTCCGCTCCTCGCCGACCGTCGTCCTGGACGCCGCGCACAACCCGCACGGCGCGCGGGCGACGGCCGAGGGCATCAGCGAGGCCTTCGGCTTCTCCCGGCTCATCGGCGTGGTCTCCACGAGCGGGGACAAGGACGCCAAGGGGCTCCTGGAGGCCTTCGAGCCGATCTTCGCGGAGGTCGTGGTCACCGCGAACTCCAACCCGCGGGCCACCGACGTCGACGCGCTCGCCGCGATCGCGGTCGAGGTCTTCGGCGAGGACCGGGTGGTCGTCGAGCCGCGGCTGCCCGACGCCATCGAGGCGGCCATCACCCTCGCGGAGGAAGAGGCCGAGTTCGGCGGCGCGGGTGTGCTCGTGACCGGTTCGATCTTCACGGTCGGCGACGCCCGACTGCTGCTGCGAAGGGGCTGAAACCGATGCGTGTGCTCTGTTCCTCGACGCTCATCGGCGAGTTCTTCGTGATCGGCTTCGCCGGGCTCGTCGCCATGAAGGACGACGGTCTCGCCACGTCCACCGTCTGGTGGGTCTGCGGCGTGGCCATGCTCCTCTCGGTGCTGCTGTGCGGGATGATCACCCGGCCCGGCGGGGTGCAGCTCGGCTGGGCGCTCCAGGTCGGGCTGATCCTCAGCGGCTTCTTCGTCCCGACCATGTTCTTCCTCGGGGCGGTCTTCGCCGGTCTGTGGTGGGCCTCGGTGCACTACGGGCGGCGGATCGACGAGACCAAGGCGCGCTGGGCCGCACAGGCCTCGGCAGGGCCTGACGCTGCGTAATCGACGGGGGTGCGGGCCCTGTAGCCTCGGAGGTCCCGCACACCGTTTTTCCGAAGGAGTTCCCCCGTGAGCCAGCGATCGCTCGTCCTGCTCAAGCCCGACGCCGTCCGCCGTGGTCTGATCGGCGAGATCATCGGCCGTATCGAGCGCAAGGCCGGCTGGACCATCACGGCCCTGGAGCTGCGCGAGCTCGACCAGGACACGCTGGAGCAGCACTACGGCGAGCACAAGGGCAAGCCCTTCTACGAGCCGCTCATGGGCTTCATGCAGTCCGGCCCGGTCGTCGCGCTCGTCGTCGACGGCGAGAGGGTCATCGAGGGCCTGCGGACGCTCGCCGGCCCGACCGACCCGATCGCCGCCGCGCCGGGCTCCATCCGGGGCGACTTCGGCACGATCGTCCGCGAGAACCTGATCCACGCCTCGGACTCCGAGGAGTCGGCGGCCCGTGAGCTGAAGATCTTCTTCCCGGGTCTCGTCTGACGCGAAGTCAGCCGAACGAAGCACCCTGTGGGGCGACCGAAGGAATTTCGGTCGCCCCCAGGCATATGAACGCCAATCCCGGGAACGGATCGCCGCGTCCTGCCGTCACCAGTACTGAGGTGGACCAACGCGCGCCATTCGCGCGGGCGGCACTACGATGGAAAACTCCACGCCGCACCACTCTCAGCCATGGGAAATCAAGGGGAACTCAATGTCGTTCATCGGCCGTGACATGGCTGTCGACCTCGGGACCGCCAACACGCTGGTGTACGTCAGGGGTCGAGGCATCGTTCTGAACGAGCCGTCAGTCGTCGCCATCAACACCAACACCGGGGGCATCCTCGCGGTCGGCGCGGAGGCGAAGAAGATGATCGGCCGGACCCCCGGCAACATCGTCGCCGTGCGCCCGCTCAAGGACGGTGTGATCGCGGACTTCGAGATCACCGAGCGGATGCTCCGCTACTTCATCCTCAAGATCCACAAGCGCCGCTACCTGGCCCGCCCCCGCGTCGTCGTCTGCGTGCCCTCCGGCATCACCGGAGTGGAGCGCCGCGCCGTCATCGAGGCGTCGACCCAGGCCGGCGCCCGCCAGGTGCACATCATCGAGGAGCCCATGGCCGCGGCCATCGGCGCGGGCCTCCCCGTCCACGAGGCCACCGGCAACATGGTCGTCGACATCGGTGGCGGCACCACCGAGGTCGCCGTCATCTCCCTCGGCGGAATCGTCACGGCACAGTCCATCCGGGTCGCCGGCGACGAGCTGGACAACGCGATCATCCAGCACATCAAGAAGGAGTACTCGCTCCTCCTCGGTGAGCGCACCGCCGAGCAGATCAAGATCACCATCGGCTCCGCGTACGACCTCGACAAGGACGAGCACACCGAGATCCGCGGCCGCGACCTCGTCTCGGGTCTGCCCAAGACCGTGGTCATCTCCGCCGCCGAGGTCCGCAAGGCCATCGAGGAGCCGGTCAACGCAATCGTCGACGCCGTGAAGACCACCCTCGACAAGTGCCCGCCGGAGCTCTCCGGTGACGTCATGGACCGCGGCATCGTTCTCACGGGTGGCGGTGCTCTGCTCCGCGGCCTCGACGAGCGCCTCCGGCGCGAGACCGGCATGCCGATCCACATCGCCGAGGACCCGCTGGACTCGGTGGCGCTCGGCTCCGGCAAGTGCGTGGAGGAGTTCGAGGCCCTCCAGCAGGTCCTGGACGCCCAGCCGCGCCGCTAGAACCGCACCACCGCAGTAGTACAGCCGAACAACCGAACCACGAGGAAAGGCACGGCCGCCGCACGTGAGGGACACACGAGAGAGCCGGCTGCTCCTGGTGCTGCTGATCGCCATCGCGTTCGCACTGATCACGGTGGACATCCGCGGCGGTCAGGAGTCACCCGTCGACGGTGCCCGACAGGCCGCAGCCGCGGTCTTCGGGCCCGTCGAGAACGGTGTGGCGGCCGCCGTCGATCCCGTCGGCAACGCCATAGGCGCGGTACGGGACTCCGGCGAGCGGCACACCCGGATCGCCGCCCTGGAGAAGGAGAACGCCGAACTCAAGGCGAAGCTCGGCAGCGACGACCGCAACCGCAACCGGCTGCGCGAGCTCGACGCCATGCTCAAGACCGCCGGCGCCGGGCAGTACGGCATCAAGGGCGCCCAGGTCATCGCCATAGGAGCGGCCCAGGGCTTCTCCTGGACCGTCACCATCGACGTCGGCGCGCGCGACGGCATCAAGCGGGACATGACCGTCCTCAACGGCTCCGGTCTCGTCGGCCGCGTCACCACCGTCGGCCCCTCCACCTCCACCGTCCTCCTCGCCAACGACCCCGACTTCACCGTCGGCACCCGCATGGAGAAGAGCGACGAACTCGGCTTCGCCACCGGCCAGGGCGACAGCCCGCTCCTCGTCCAGCTCCTCAACGGCAAGGCCAAGGTCAAGCCCGGCGACCGGCTCGTCACCTTCGGCTCCCGCGCCGACAAGCCCTTCGTGCCCGGCGTCCCGGTCGGCGAGGTCGTCCGCGTCGACCCCTCGGGCGGCGGCCTGACCCGCAACATCTACGTCCGCCCGTACGTCGGCTTCACCAAGCTCGACATCGTCGGCGTCGTCGTCCAGGCCCCCCGCTCCGACCCCCGCGACACGGTCCTGCCGCAGAAGCCCAAGCCGGCACCGACCGTCACCGTCACGGTCACACCGCCGCCACCGGACGGACAGGCGAACCAGCAGAACCAGGGCCAGAATCAGAACGACGGTCAGAACCAGCAGGCGCAGCAGGACCAGGGGGGCGTGACACCGTGAAGTTCAACCGCATCCTCCTCTCCGCCACCCTGATCGTCGTCGCCCTGGTCGTCCAGGTCTCCGTCCTCGCCCGCCTCCAGCTCCCCGGCGCCGTCCCCGACCTCGTCCTCCTCACCGTCGTCGGCCTCGCCCTCGTCTACGGACCGGTCAGCGGCTCCCTCATCGGCTTCACCGCCGGCCTGCTCTCCGACCTCGCCCCGCCCGCCGACCACGCCGCCGGCCGCTACGCCCTCGTGCTCTGCGTCATCGGCTACCTCGTCGGCCTCGCGAAGCCGGACAACGGCCGGCTGACCTCCGCGACCGGCCCCATGGCCGTCGTCGTCGCCGCGGCCCTCGGCTCCACGCTCCTGTACGCGGGCGTGGGCGCCCTCGTCGGCGACACCGCCGCCCGCCATGTCGGCCTCGGCTTCCTGCTGTTCACCGCGGCCGTGTACGACCTGCTCCTCGCGCCCTTCACGGTGCCGCTCATCATGGCCCTGGCCCGCCGCGCCGAGAACGACCCGCTCGCCGACGCCGGCGGCGGCAACGGCGCCGACGTCGCCTCCGGCTGGCTCTCCTCCGGCACCGGCCTCAGGATCGGCGCCCAGCGCGGGGGCCTGCGCGTGAAGGCCGCACGGAGCCGCGCCTCACGGGCCGGACGCATCAAGGGAGTCAAGCGACTGTGACGACCGGACGCATCAAGGGAGCCGAGCGACCGTGACCGAGGGGGCACCGGCAGCATGAGCAACATCCCCGAGACAGGGCGGACCCCCCGGGTCCAGATCCGGCTCGTCGTCATCCAGATCCTCGTCTTCTCCCTGCTCCTCACCCTGGGCGGCCGGCTCTGGTACCTCCAGATCCGCAACGGCAAGGAGTACACGGACGAGGCGAAGAACAACCACGTCCAGCAGGTCGTCCAGCCCGCCGTCCGCGGCTCGCTCCTCGACGCCCGCGGCGTCCCGCTCGCCGACAACGAGACCCGCCTCGTGGTCTCCGCGTCCCGCACCGAGCTGATGAAGATGGAGGACCGCGGCAAAGCCGTCCTCACCCGGCTCGCCGACGTCCTCGACATGAAGCCGCAGGACGTCATCAACAAGATCCGGCTCTGCGACTCCAAGACGCCCAAGCCCTGCTGGAACGGTTCGCCCTACCAGCCGATCCCCGTCACCGACGAGGCCACCACCCAGCAGGCCCTCCAGATCCGCGAGCGCGCCGAGGACTTCCCCGGCATCACCGCCGAACCCACCGCCGTCCGCCGCTACCCGGCCCCCGGCAAGTCCCGCACCTCCCAGGTCCTCGGCTACCTCTCGCCCGTCACCGACGCCGAGATCGAGAAGGCCAAGGACACCGACTCGCCGTTCCTCCGCTCCGACCAGGTCGGCCGCTCCGGCCTGGAGCGCACCTACGACAAGGAACTCCGCGGCAAGGCCGGCGTCACCCGCTACGAGGTCGACAACCTCGGCCGCGTCATCGGCCAGGCCAAGAGCGACCCCGCCGTCCCCGGCTCCAACGTCGTCACCTCCATCGACGCCCGCGTCCAGGCGGTCGCCGAATGGGAGCTGCACAACGCGATGGTGGAAGCCCGCAAGACGTACGACAAGAACACCAGCGAGAACTACAAGGCCGACGCGGGCGCCGTCGTCGTCATGGAGAACAAGACCGGCCGCATCGTCGCCATGGCCTCGCAGCCCGACTACGACCCCAACGCCTGGGTCGGCGGCATCTCCGCCAAGGACTACTCCGCCCTCACCGGCAAGGACTCCAACTTCCCGCTCCTCAACCGGGCCATCCAGGGCCAGGCCGCCCCCGGCTCCATCTTCAAGGTCATGTCGACCACCGCCGCCGTCAACGCCGGATACGAGTTCAACGGCCACTACCCGTGCCCCTCCTCGTACTCCATCGGCGGCCAGGTCTTCAAGAACTTCGAGTCCCAGGGCCACGGCTCCATCACCCTCGGCCAGGCCCTCGAAGTCTCCTGCGACACCGTCTACTACGCCCTCGCCCACCAGCAGTGGCTCAACGACGGCGGCATGAAGCCGAAGAAGGACGCCAAGGACTGGTTCTACAGGACGGCCCATCAGTTCGGCCTCGGCGCCGAGACCGGCATCGACCTCCCCAACGAGGTCACGGGCCGCGTCCCCGACCGCAAGTGGAAGCAGGACTTCTGGGCGGCCAACAAGGACTACTGGTGCAAGATCGGCAAGCGCGGCGGCACCTACGTCCAGCAGCTCTCCTACGAGAACTGCCTCGAAGGCAACCTCATGCGCGCCGGTGACTCCGTCAACTACTCCATCGGCCAGGGCGACACCCTCGTCACCCCCATCCAGATGGCCACCATCTACGCCGCCATCGCCAACGGCGGCACCCTCTGGAACCCCACCGTCGGCAAGGCGGTCATCAGCCCCGACGGCAAGAAGGTCACCGAGATCAAGCCCAAGTCCCACGGCAAACTCCCGATGACGGAGGAGACCCGCGGCTTGATAGAGGAAGCCCTCGCGGGAGTCGCCACCCGCGGTACCGCCGCCTGGCGATTCGGCGGCTGGCCGCAGGACAAGATCCCGATGCACGCCAAGACGGGTACCGCGGAGGTCTACGGCAAGCAGACGACCTCCTGGTTCGCCACGTACACCAAGGACTACGCGATCGTCATGACGATCTCCCAGGGTGGTACCGGCTCCGGCGCCTCCGGCCCCGCCGTGCGCAACATCTACGACGCGCTCTACGGACTCGACGACGCCGGCAACCAGGACCTCAAGCGGGCCCTGCTGCCGACGCCGCAGAAGGCCCTGCCGAAGATCGAGGCCGACGGCTCCATCGACGCGCCGAAGATCAAGCCGTACGACCCCGAGGTCGGGAAGATCGACCCGGACGCGCCCCCGAAGACCCCCGACCCGGCCGCCACCAAGAAGCCGGACGACGACCAGACCCTCGCGGGCCCGCCCGCGGCCCGGCACCGGGACTGAGGAGGACAGGACGCATGACCGCACCCCACGGCTTCTCCGTCTCCCGGTACGCACCCGAGCGCGGAACCCTCGCCAAGCTGGCGGCCCGCGACTCGGTGCTCCGCCGGCTCGACTGGCCCATCCTGCTCTCGGCGCTCGCCCTCTCCGGCATCGGCTCGCTGCTCGTCTGGTCCGCCACCCGCGGCCGCACCGAGCTCAACAACGGCGACCCGTACTACTTCCTCTTCCGGCACGTGCTCAACACCGGCATCGGGCTCGCCCTGATGATCGGCACGATCTGGCTCGGCCACCGCACCCTGCGCGGCGCGGTGCCGATCCTCTACGGCCTCTCGATCGTGCTGATCCTCGCCGTCCTCACCCCGCTCGGCGCCACCATCAACGGCGCCCACGCGTGGATCGTCGTCGGCGGCGGCTTCTCCCTCCAGCCCAGCGAGTTCGTGAAGATCACGATCATCCTGGTCATGGCGATGCTCCTCGCCGCCAAGGTCGACGCCGGCGACCAGCTCCACCCCGACCACCGCACCGTCGCCAAAGCCCTCGGCCTGGCCGCCCTCCCCATGGGCATCGTCATGCTGATGCCCGACCTGGGCTCGGTCATGGTCATGGCGGTCATCGTGCTCGGCGTCCTGCTCGCCTCCGGCGCCTCCAACCGATGGGTCCTCGGCCTCATCGGCGCCGGCGTCCTCGGCGCGGTCCTCGTCACCGCGCTCGGCATGCTCGACGAGTACCAGATCAACCGCTTCGCGGCCTTCGCCAACCCGGACCTCGACCCGGCCGGCGTCGGCTACAACACCAACCAGGCCCGCATCGCCATCGGCTCCGGCGGCCTCCTCGGCGCCGGCCTCTTCAAGGGCTCCCAGACCACCGGCCAGTTCGTCCCCGAACAGCAGACCGACTTCGTCTTCACGGTCGCCGGAGAGGAACTCGGCTTCGTCGGCGCCGGACTGATCCTCGTCCTCCTGGGCGTCATCCTCTGGCGCTCCTGCCGGATCGCCCGCGAGACCACCGAGCTCTACGGCACGATCGTCGCGGCCGGGATCATCGCCTGGTTCGCCTTCCAGTCCTTCGAGAACATCGGCATGACGCTCGGCATCATGCCCGTCGCCGGACTGCCGCTGCCGTTCGTCTCGTACGGCGGCTCGTCGATGTTCGCCGTATGGGTGGCGATCGGACTGCTCCAGTCGATCCGGGTACAGCGGCCCATGACGGCGTGACCGCGACTAGATTCGAGCTATGGCGGAGACGAAGCGCGAGATCGAGCGGAAGTACGAAGCCACCGGAGGCACCGGACTCCCGGACCTCACCCGCGTCCCCGGAGTCGCGTCCGTCGTGGACGACGGCGTCATGGAACTCGACGCCGTCTACTACGACACCCCCGACCTGCGCCTGGCGGCCGACGGGCTGACCCTCCGCCGCCGCACCGGCGGGAGCGACGCCGGCTGGCACGTGAAGTTCCCCGTCGCCGTGGGCGTCCGCGACGAGATCAGAGCCCCGCTGAGCGACACCCTGCCGGGTGCGCTCGCGGGGCTCCTGCGCTCCCGCGTCCGCCACGCGGAAGTCGCCCCCGCGGTCCACCTCCACTCCTCCCGCGACGTCCGCCACCTCCTCGCCGCGGACGGCACCCTCCTGGCGGAACTCTCCGTGGACACGGTCCACGCGGAAAACCTCCTGGGCGGGGGAGAGGCCTCCTGGACCGAGATCGAGGTCGAGCTCGCCGACGGCACCGACGACGAGACGATCCTCGACGCCATCGGGAAACGCCTGAAGAAGGCGGGCATCGTCCCCTCGGAGGCCCCCTCGAAACTGGCGAGGGCCCTGGAGGAGACGGGCGCGGCCCCCCGCCCGCCGGCCACCCCCGGGAAACCCGGCACCGCCGGCGCCGCCGTGCTCGGCTATGTGCGCGAGCAGGTCGAGGCGATCGTCGCGCTCGACCCCGCCGTGCGGCGCGACCTGCCCGACGCCGTGCATCAACTGCGCGTCGCCTGCCGACGGCTGCGCAGCGCCTTCAAGACGTACCGAGCCGTCCTCGACCGGGACGTCACCGACCCCCTCGGCGAGGAGCTGAAGTGGCTCGCCGGCGAGCTCGGCGCCGCCCGCGACCAGGAGGTGCTCGCCGAGCGGCTGAGCACCCGGATCGACGAGGTCCCCAAGACCCTCCGCCTCGGCCCCGTCAGGGCCCGGCTGCGGATCTGGGCCGCCGCCCGCGGCGGCGCCGCCCGGCACCGGGCCCTCGACGCCCTGGACTCCGCCCGCCACCTGGCCCTCCTCGACGCGCTCGACACGCTGCTCGCCGACCCGCCCCTGCGCGGGGCCGCCAAGCGCGACGCCCGCAAGGTCCTCGCCCGCGCCGTCCTCAAGGACCACGACCGTCTCGCCGGCCGCGTCGAGCACGCCCTCGCCCTCGACCCCGGCCACGACCGGGACCTCGCCCTCCACGCGGCCCGCAAGGCGGCCAAGCGCGCCCGGTACGCCGCCGATGCGGCCCGCCCCACCCTCGGGAAGCCCGCGAAGAAGCTCGCCAAGCGCGTGAAGGCCGTCCAGAGCCTCCTCGGCGAACACCAGGACGCGGTGGTCGCCCGCGCGACCCTCCGGGAGCTGGCGGTCCAGGCCCACGCCGCCGGCGAGTCCGCCTTCACCTGGGGACTTCTCCACGGCCGCGAGGAGGCCGCGGCCGCGGAGACGGAGCGGGAACTGCCGTCGGCGTGGGCGCGGGCCTCGGCCCCGAAAATCCGGGCGGCACTGAGCCACTGAGCACCGGGGTACGCTTGAGAGTCGCCCCCCTGCCAGCTCACGAAGGTTCGAGATGTCTGCTGCCGAGTCTGTCTTCCCGCAGCTCGAAGCTCTGCTCCCGCACGTGCAGAAGCCGATTCAGTACGTCGGTGGAGAGCTGAACTCCACGGTCAAGCCGTGGGAGTCCGCCGACGTCCGCTGGGCGCTGATGTACCCGGACGCGTACGAGGTCGGCCTGCCCAACCAGGGCGTCATGATCCTCTACGAGGTGCTGAACGAGCGCGAGGGCGTCCTCGCCGAGCGCACCTACAGCGTGTGGCCGGACCTCGAAGAGCTGATGCGCGAGCACAACGTGCCGCAGTTCACCGTGGACAGCCACCGCCCCGTCGGCGCGTTCGACGTCTTCGGCCTGAGCTTCTCCACCGAGCTCGGCTACACGAACATGCTCACCGCCCTCGACCTGGCGGGCATCCCGCTGGAGTCGAAGGACCGGACCGTCGACCACCCGATCGTGCTCGCCGGCGGCCACGCCGCGTTCAACCCCGAGCCGATCGCGGACTTCATCGACGCGGCGATCATCGGCGACGGCGAGCAGGCCGTCCTCGACATGACCGAGATCATCCGCCAGTGGAAGGCCGAGGGCCGGCCGGGCGGCCGCGAGGAGGTCCTCTTCCGCCTCGCGAAGACCGGCGCGGTCTACATCCCGGCGTTCTACGACGTCGAGTACCTGCCGGACGGCCGCATCGGCCGTGTCGTCCCGAACAAGTCGGGCGTCCCGTGGCGCGTGTCCAAGCACACCGTCATGGACCTCGACGAGTGGCCGTACCCCAAGCAGCCCCTCGTGCCGCTCGCGGAGACCGTCCACGAGCGCATGTCCGTCGAGATCTTCCGCGGCTGCACCCGCGGCTGCCGCTTCTGCCAGGCCGGCATGATCACGCGCCCCGTGCGGGAGCGAAGCATCACCGGCATCGGCGAGATGGTCGAGAAGGGCCTCAAGGCGACGGGCTTCGAGGAGGTCGGCCTCCTCTCCCTCTCCTCCGCCGACCACACCGAGATCGGCGAGATCGCGAAGGGCCTGGCGGACCGCTACACGGACGACAAGGTCGGCCTGTCCCTCCCCTCGACCCGCGTCGACGCCTTCAACGTCGACCTGGCGAACGAGCTCACGAGGAACGGCCGCCGCTCCGGCCTCACCTTCGCCCCCGAGGGCGGCTCCGAGCGCATGCGCAAGGTCATCAACAAGATGGTCTCGGAAGAGGACCTCATCCGTACCGTCTCGACGGCCTACGGCAACGGCTGGCGCCAGGTGAAGCTGTACTTCATGTGCGGCCTGCCGACGGAGACCGACGAGGACGTCCTGCAGATCGCCGACATGGCGATGAACGTGATCGCCGAGGGCCGCAAGGTCTCCGGCCAGAACGACATCCGCTGCACCGTCTCCATCGGCGGTTTCGTCCCCAAGCCGCACACCCCCTTCCAGTGGGCCCCGCAGCTCTCGGCCGAGGAGACGGACGAGCGCCTGCGCAAGCTCCGCGACAAGATCCGCGGCGACAAGAAGTACGGCCGCTCGATCGGCTTCCGCTACCACGACGGCAAGCCCGGCATCGTCGAGGGCCTCCTCTCCCGCGGCGACCGGCGCCTCGGCGCGGTCATCCGCGCGGTGTACGAGGACGGCGGCCGCTTCGACGGCTGGCGCGAGCACTTCTCGTACGACCGCTGGATGGCCTGCGCCGAGAAGACGCTCCCCGAGGCCGGCGTGGACGTCGCCTGGTACACCACCCGCGAGCGCACCTACGAGGAGGTCCTGCCCTGGGACCACCTGGACTCGGGCCTCGACAAGGACTGGCTCTGGGAGGACTGGCAGGACGCCCTCGACGAGACCGAGGTCGAGGACTGCCGCTGGACCCCGTGCTTCGACTGCGGCGTCTGCCCGCAGATGGACACGCACATCCAGATCGGCCCCACCGGCAAGAAGCTGCTGCCGCTGACGGTGGTCAAGTAGTAACGCTTGCGTGACGGCCCGGCGGAGGGGGAAACCCTTTGCCGGGCCGTCGCGTCGTTCCGGGCATGAACACGGAAAACCCGGGCTGCCTCACGGGAGTGGCGCGCGCCGTCGCCCTTGTGATCGTGCTGCCGCTCCGGCTGCTCTGGGACGCCTTCGCCTTCTGCATGAAGCAGCTGTGGCGCTGGATCCTCGCCCCGGTCGGCCGGGCCCTCGGATGGCTGATCCACCACCTGGTCGTGATCCCGCTGCGGTTCCTGTGGGAATGGGTGGTCGTCCCCGTCGCCCGGGCCCTCTGGTGGGTGATCGACCTGCTCCTCGTCACCCCGCTGACCTGGCTCTGGCGCTGGGTCCTCCTCCCCGTCCTCAAGGGCCTGTGGTGGGTCGTCGACCTGCTGGTCGTCACCCCCCTCACCTGGCTCTGGCGGTACGTGCTCGCGCCCGTCGCCCGGGCGATCGGCGCGGTGCTCGCCTGGGCCTGGGACATCGCCGGGCAGATCTCGCGGGCCGTCGGCCGGGCGATCGGCTGGGTGCTGTGGAACCTGATCGGCCGGCCCCTCGCCTGGGCGTACCGGGCGATCCTGACTCCCGTCGGCCACTGGCTGCGGGCCTGGGTGTGGCGGCCCGTCGCCGCCGCCGCGCGCGCCGTCCGCACCGCCGCCCGGGAGGTGCGGATCGCCCTCTTCGGCGGACCCCGCTGACCCTGGACCTGCCCGGCCCGGGGAACCGAAGGTGGCCCGGGCGCGTACTCTGGGTAGTACAGCGAACGTCCCCGGCGCGGCGCCCGCCCCCGAGATCTCCCCGCGGAAGCGGGGGTGAACCGGGCGGGACCCCTGGGGCAACCCGTACATCTCGTGGACGGCGCGCACCCGCGCCGCCCCGCACCGAGGAGAAGAACCACTGGGCAAGCGACAGCCCGAAGGCCCGCCGCCCGCACCGGCGGTGCAGCGCATCCGACTGCGCTACACCAAGCGCGGCCGCCTCCGGTTCACCAGCCACCGTGACTTCCAGCGCGCCTTCGAGCGTGCGCTGCGCCGTGCCGAGGTGCCCATGGCGTACTCGGCGGGCTTCACCCCGCACCCCAAGGTGTCGTACGCCAACGCCGCCCCGACGGGTACGGGCTCCGAGGCCGAGTACCTGGAGATCGCGCTCACCGAGGCACGCGACCCGGAGACCCTGCGGGTCCTGCTCGACGAGTCCCTCCCGGCGGGCCTCGACATCACCGACGCCGTCGAGGCCCGGACCTCGGGTCTCGCCGACCGGCTCACCGCCTCCGTGTGGGAGCTGCGCCTGGAGGGCGTCCCGGTCGAGGACGCCGAGAAGGCCGTCGAGGCGTTTCTCGCGGCCGAGACGGTGGAAGTACAGCGCAAGACCAAGAACGGAGTCCGCACCTTCGACGCCCGTTCCGCTGTCACCGAGCTGACGGCAGGCCGTGCCCAGGGCGATCCCCAGGGTGATAGGCCGCTGGACAGCGCCTGTGCGATACTGCGGCTGGTTGTTCGGCACGTGACACCTGCCGTGCGACCCGACGACGTCCTGTCCGGTCTCCGAGCTGTGGCCGACCTGGCGCCGCCGGTCCCCGCTGCGGTGACCAGGCTGGCGCAGGGGCTCTTCGACGAGGAGTCCGGCACGGTGACCGACCCGCTCGCGCCCGACCGCGAGGCAGTCACGGCCGCTTCACCCACGGCCGCCGCGACCGCCCCGGCGACGGCGCCGGGTGCCGGTACCGCGTAGGGAGCGGTCGTCGTAGCGCCGCCCTGGTACTCGGGAGCCACCTGGGTCGGGCAGCGCACTGACCAGGAGACTTTCGCCAGGCCGTCCGCACAGGGCGTACGGAACCGGCGAGCCAGACATACAGCTCCCGTGCGGCGCCCGCGCCCCGGACGGCGGCACCGCGCCACTGGCGCGACCGTGCCGCCGGACCGGAACCAGGCGCGGCGCCCGGGAGCGTGACGGGAGAACCGCCCGCATGCTCGAGTCCAACGAAGACACCAACGCCCCCGGTGACAAGCTGCCGCCGCGCCGCAGGCGCCGCGCCGCTTCCCGCCCCGCCGGTCCGCCGGTGACGGGCGCCACCGCCGAGACCCCGGCGGCCGCCGAGGCCCCCGCCGTCGAGACCCCCGCCCCGGCCGAGGCCGAGGCCCCCGCGCCGCGGACCCGCCGCCGCGCCACCCGCAAGGCCACCGCCGCAGCGGTGGAGACCGCGGTCGAGCCGGCCGTGGAGCCGGTCGTCGAGGCCCCCGCGGCCGAGGCCGTCGAGGAGGCCCCCGAGGCCGCCCCCGCCCGCCCGCGCCGCCGTGCCACCCGTAAGGCCACCGCGCCGGTGACCTCCACGGCCGTGGTCGCCGAGGAAGCCGCGGAGCCCGTGGTCGCTGCCGCTCCGGCCGCCGAACCGGTGGTCGCTGCCGAGTCGGAGACGCCTGCCGTCGAGGAGGCCGCCCCGCCGGCCCGTACCCGCCGCCGTGCCACCCGTAAGGCCACCTCGCCCGAGGCGGCCACCGAGGCCGCCACCGGTGAGTCGCTGCCGGCCTCCGCCGTCGAGCAGATCGCCGCCGACGAGGCCGAGGTCGCCGCCGCCGAGACCGCCGCCACCCGTGGCCGCGGCCGCCGCCGCGTCACCTCGCCGCAGTTCACCTCCGAGCCGGCCCCGGCCCGCGAGCCCCGCCGTGCCACGCGCCCGGCCGTCGCCGTCTTCCAGGCCCCGGTCTTCGCCGAGCCGATGTTCCAGACCCCGGAGACCGCCGCCGCGGCCGCCGCCGCCGTGGTCGAGGAGCCGGAGGAGGAAGAGACGGCCGAGGCCGTCGAGACGGTCGAGGCCGTGACGGAGACCGAGCCCGCCGAGCGCGCCGAGTCCGGCTCCCGCCGTCGCCGTCGCCGCCGTGGCGAGCCCGTCGCCGTCGAGCCCGTCCCGGCCACCGTCGCCGACGAGCCCGAGGTCGAGGCCGCCGCCGACGAGGTCGAGGAGGCCGAGGAGGCCGAGGAGACGGACGAGTACGAGGACCGTCCCTCCCGCCGTCGCCGCCGTGGCGGCCGCCGTCGCCGTCGCGGCGAGCTCACCGAGGTCGAGGAGACCGAGGAGGGCGAGGAGCCGCACGCCGAGGACGAGGCCGAGGAGGCCGAGGAGGGCGAGGAGGAGCCCGAGGAGGCCGAGGGCTACGCCGGCGGCTCCAGCAGCTCCCGTCGTCGCCGTCGTCGGCGCCGTCGCAGCGGCGACGCCGCCGCCGAGGCCGAGACGGCCGAGGAGGACGGCGTCCGCACGGTCGTCAAGGTCCGCGAGCCCCGCCCGGCCCGCGAGAAGGCCGAGCCGTCCGACGAGGTCCAGTCCATCAAGGGCTCGACCCGCCTGGAGGCCAAGAAGCAGCGCCGCCGCGAGGGCCGCGAGCAGGGCCGCCGCCGCGTCCCGATCATCACCGAGGCCGAGTTCCTCGCCCGCCGCGAGGCCGTCGAGCGCGTCATGGTCGTCCGCCAGAACGGCGAGCGCACCCAGATCGGCGTCCTGGAAGACAACGTGCTCGTCGAGCACTACGTCAACAAGGAGCAGGCCACCTCGTACGTCGGCAACGTCTACCTGGGCAAGGTCCAGAACGTGCTGCCGTCCATGGAGGCCGCCTTCGTCGACATCGGCAAGGGCCGCAACGCCGTCCTGTACGCCGGTGAGGTCAACTTCGAGGCGCTCGGCATGGCCAACGGGCCGCGCCGCATCGAGACCGCCCTCAAGTCCGGCCAGTCGGTCCTCGTGCAGGTCACGAAGGACCCGATCGGCCACAAGGGTGCCCGTCTGACCAGCCAGGTCTCCCTGCCCGGCCGCTACCTCGTGTACGTCCCCGAGGGCTCGATGACCGGCATCAGCCGCAAGCTCCCGGACACCGAGCGCGCCCGCCTGAAGACCATCCTCAAGAAGATCGTCCCCGAGGACGCGGGCGTCATCGTGCGCACCGCCGCCGAGGGCGCGAGCGAGGACGAGCTGCGCCGCGACGTCGAGCGACTGCAGGCGCAGTGGGAGGACATCCAGAAGAAGGCGAAGAGCGGCAACGCCCCGACCCTGCTCTACGGCGAGCCGGACATGACCGTCCGCGTCGTCCGCGACATCTTCAACGAGGACTTCTCCAAGGTCATCGTCAGCGGCGACGACGCGTGGGAGACCATCCACGGGTACGTCGGCCACGTCGCGCCCGACCTGGTCGACCGTCTCTCCAAGTGGACGAGCGAGGTCGACGTCTTCGCGACGTACCGGATCGACGAGCAGCTCATGAAGGCGCTCGACCGCAAGGTCTGGCTGCCCTCCGGCGGCTCGCTGGTGATCGACAAGACCGAGGCGATGATCGTCGTCGACGTCAACACCGGCAAGTTCACCGGCCAGGGCGGCAACCTGGAGGAGACCGTCACCAGGAACAACCTGGAGGCGGCCGAGGAGATCGTGCGCCAGCTGCGCCTGCGCGACCTCGGCGGCATCGTCGTCATCGACTTCATCGACATGGTCCTGGAGTCCAACCGCGACCTGGTGCTGCGCCGCCTCCTGGAGTGCCTGGGCCGGGACCGGACCAAGCACCAGGTGGCCGAGGTCACCTCGCTCGGCCTGGTCCAGATGACCCGCAAGCGGGTCGGCCAGGGCCTCCTGGAGTCCTTCTCCGAGACCTGCGTCCACTGCAACGGCCGCGGTGTCATCGTGCACATGGAGCAGCCGACCACCGCCGGTGGCGGTGGCGGCGGCAAGCGCTCGAAGAAGCGCGGCCGCGGCGGCGCCGAGCACGTCCACGAGCACGAGCACGCCGAGGCCCTGGAGCCGGAGACGGCGGAGGCCGAGGCCGAGACCGAGGCCGAGGTCGCCGCGGAGCTGGCCGCCCCGGTGGCCGTGCCGGTGCCGATCGCCCCGGACGAGGAGCTGTACGGCTCCGTCGCCGAGGCGGAGGCCGCCGCCACGCGCGGTCGTGGCCGCCGTCGCGCCACCCGCCGGGTGTCGGCGCCGGTCGTCTCGACGCCGGTCGCCCCGGCGCCGGTCGTGGAGACCGAGGCCGTGGTGTTCGAGCCGGCGCCCGTCGCCGAGCCGGTCGCCGAGGCCGTCGTGGAGCCCGAGCCGGTCGTCGAGCCCGTCGTCGAGGAGACCCCGGCCCCGGCCCCGCGTGGCCGTCGCCGCGCCACCCGCCGGGTGACGTCCCCGGTCGTCTCGACCACGGACGCCGCCGCCGAGATCGTCGCCGAGCCGGTCGCCGAGGCCGAGCCCGTCGTGGCGCCGGAGCCGGTGGCCGAGCCGGTCGTCGAGGCCGTCGCCGAGCCCGTCGTCGAGGAGGCCCCCGCGGCCGCCGCGCCGCGTGCCCGTCGCCGGGTGGTCCGCAAGGCCACCGCTCCCGCCGGTTCGCCGGCGGGCGCCGAGGAGGCGGCCGTCGTCGTGGTGACCACGGCTCCCGCCGAGGCCGCCGAGGCGCCGGTCGAGGCCGAGGCGGAGGCCGCGCCGGCCAAGAAGACGGCCGCGCGCAAGACCGCGAAGAAGGCCACGGCCAAGAAGGCCGCCACCAAGAAGACGGCGGCGACCAAGAAGACCGCGGCGAAGAAGACGACCGCCAAGAAGGCCACGGCCAAGAAGGCGGCGGAGAAGACCCCGGCTCCGGCCCAGGACTGATCCACCGGGTGCGGGCCGTCCCTCCACGGGGCGGCCCGCACCCGCTCGGGCGAATTTGACCCCTTGTGGCAGCCGCCCGTAACCTAGACCGTCGGCGTGTCTGATCGATGCGCCGCGCCTCTGAGCACCTCCCTCCCGCTCGCCGGGAGAGGCCGCTCGTCCGATTCCGGAACGCCGCGGGCCCCCGGGCCCGTGTGAGCGGCTGGCTTCAGAGGTTTCGATCCCGAGTGAGAGAGAGATCCGCGTGTACGCCATCGTGCGCAGCGGTGGTCGCCAGCACAAGGTTGCTGTCGGCGACATCGTTGAGGTTGACAAGATTTCCACTGCCAAGGTTGGCGACACGGTCGAGCTCTCGACCCTGCTCGTTGTCGACGGCGACGCCGTGACCAGCGACCCGTGGGTCCTGGCCGGTATCAAGGTCACGGCCGAGGTCGTGGACCACCACAAGGGCGCCAAGATCGACATCCTGCGCTACAAGAACAAGACCGGCTACCGCCGTCGCCAGGGTCACCGTCAGCAGTACACGGCGATCAAGGTCACCGGTATCCCCGCGGCTGCGAAGTAAGAGGGACTGAGACATGGCACACAAGAAGGGCGCATCGTCCACCCGGAACGGGCGCGACTCGAATGCCCAGCGGCTCGGCGTGAAGCGCTTCGGCGGTCAGGCCGTCAACGCGGGTGAGATCCTGGTCCGCCAGCGCGGCACCCACTTCCACCCGGGCTCGGGTGTCGGTCGCGGTGGCGACGACACGCTGTTCGCCCTGCAGGCCGGCGCGGTGCAGTTCGGCACCCACCGTGGCCGCAAGGTCGTGAACATCGTTCCGGTCGCCTGATCGGAACACTTTGCGGAGGCGGACCTCACTTCCCGTACGGGAAGCGGGTCCGCCTTTCGCGTGTTACTAGATAGACATTCCGCACGTAATTCTCTGGAGGCACACCCATGACCACCTTCGTGGACCGCGTCGAGCTGCACGTCGCCGCGGGTAACGGAGGCCACGGCTGCGCCTCCGTCCATCGCGAGAAGTTCAAGCCGCTCGGCGGCCCCGACGGCGGCAACGGCGGCCGCGGCGGCGATGTGACCCTGGTCGTCGACCAGTCGGTCACCACGCTCCTCGAGTACCACCACTCGCCGCACCGCAAGGCGACCAACGGTCAGCCCGGTGCCGGCGACAACCGCTCCGGCAAGGACGGCCAGGACCTGGTCCTGACCGTGCCCGACGGCACCGTCGTCCTCGACAAGCGGGGCAACGTCCTCGCCGACCTCGTCGGCGAGGGCACCACCTTCGTCGCCGGCCAGGGCGGCCGCGGCGGCCTCGGCAACGCCGCGCTGGCCTCGGCCCGCCGCAAGGCCCCCGGCTTCGCGCTCCTCGGCGAGCCCGGCGAGGCCCGGGACATCGTCCTGGAGCTCAAGACCGTCGCCGACGTGGCCCTCGTCGGCTACCCGAGCGCCGGCAAGTCCTCGCTCATCTCCGTCCTCTCGGCCGCCAAGCCGAAGATCGCGGACTACCCCTTCACCACGCTCGTCCCGAACCTCGGCGTGGTCACGGCCGGCTCGACCGTCTACACGATCGCCGACGTGCCGGGCCTCATCCCGGGCGCCAGCCAGGGCCGCGGCCTCGGCCTGGAGTTCCTCCGCCACGTCGAGCGCTGCTCGGTCCTCGTCCACGTCCTCGACACGGCGACGCTGGAGTCCGAGCGCGACCCGGTCACCGACCTGGACGTCATCGAGGAGGAACTCAAGCAGTACGGCGGCCTGGAGGACCGGCCCCGGATCGTCGTCCTCAACAAGATCGACATCCCGGACGGCCAGGACCTCGCGGACATGATCCGCCCGGACCTGGAGGAGCGCGGCTACCAGGTGTTCGAGGTCTCCGCCGTGGCCCGTACGGGTCTCAAGGAGCTCTCCTACGCCCTCGCCGGCATCGTCGCCGAGGCGCGCGCGGCCAAGCCGAAGGAGGAGGCGACCCGGATCGTCATCCGCCCGAAGGCCGTCGACGACGCGGGCTTCACCGTCACGTACGACGAGCACGAAGAGGTCTACCGGGTGCGCGGCGAGAAGCCGGAGCGCTGGGTCCGCCAGACCGACTTCAACAACGACGAGGCCGTGGGCTACCTGGCCGACCGTCTCAACCGCCTCGGCGTCGAGGACCAGCTGATGAAGGCCGGTGCCCGCGCGGGCGACGGCGTCGCGATCGGCTCCGAGGACAACGCGGTCGTCTTCGACTGGGAGCCGACCATGATGGCCGGCGCCGAGATGCTCGGCCGCCGCGGTGAGGACCACCGTCTGGAGGCCCCGCGCCCGGCGGCCCAGCGCCGTCGCGACCGCGATGCGGAGCGCGTCGACCCGCAGCGCGAGTACGACGAGTTCGACCCGTTCTAGCGGGAGGGCTGCGCCGGCCCGGCGGACGGAGTCCGGCGCAGCCGCCCGAAGCCGGTGAGGCCCCTTGGGGCCGAGCCGTGCGAGGGTGGCGGGGGGAGGTTCTGCCCACCGTCTGGAGGCCCCGCGTCCGGCGGCGCAGCGTCGCCGTGACCGGGGGGCTGAGCGCGACGACACGCGCAGCGCGAGTACGACGAGTTCGACCCGTTCCAGCAGTCGCCCGGGAGCTCCCCGACCCCGTCGGAGGGGGCGGGGAGCTCCCGTAGGATCCTGGTGTGAGTAGCGTCCCCCCGCCCGAGACCGCAGGCCGGCTCAGTGTCGTCGTCATCGCCTTCAACGACGAGGAGCTGGTCGCCCAGGCCATCGGCTCCGCGCTCGACCAGGGGCCCGTGGTGGCGGAGGTCGTGGCGGTCGACGACTGTTCGAGCGACGGGACCGCCGCGGTCCTCGACGAGCTCGCCGCCCGGCATCCCCGGCTGCGGGTGGTGCGCCGCACCGAGAACAGCGGCGGCTGCGGAACCCCGCGCAACGACGGCGTCCGCGCCGCCACTTCCCCGTACGTCATGTTCCTGGACAGCGACGACATCCTGCCGGCCGGCGCCGCCGAGGCCCTCGTCGCCGCCGCCGAGCGGCACCGCGCCCCGGTCGCGGTCGGCGTCTGCGTACGGCGTGAACTGCCCGAGGGCCGGGACGTGCGCTGGCAGCCCGCGCTGTACCGGGAGCCGGCCGTCCTGGAGACGCCCGACGAGCTGCGCCCGCTCGTCCACGACACGCTCTGCGTCAACAAGATCTACGACCGGGCCTTCCTCGCCGAGCACGACATCCGCTTCCCCGACGGCCGCTTCGTCTACGAGGACTTCCTCTTCACCGCCCGCGTGTACGCCGCCGCGCCCCGCGTCGCCGTGATCCCCGACACCGTCTACGTCTGGCACGTCCGCCGGGCCGCCGCGCAGCTGTCGATCTCCCTGGACCGCGAGGGCGTCTCCAACTGGCGGTCCCGGATCGCCGCCCACAGCGCGGCCGTCGAGACCCTGGCCGACGCGGGACGCGCGGAGCTCGCCGCCGCCTGCCGCACCAAGTTCCTCGAACACGACCTGCGCATGTACGCCCGCGACCTGCGGCTGCGGGACGCCGGGCACCGCGCCGAATGGTGGGAGCTCACCCGCGCGCACCTGGCCGGCTTCGCGGACGAGGAGATCGCCGCGGCGGCCGCCCCCGCCCGCTGGACCGCCCGCTTCCTGCTGGCCGCGAAGGAGCCGCGCGACCTGCTCCGGCTGTCCCGGCTCACCGCCAACCCGGGCCGGCTGCTCCCGCCGTACGCCGGCACCCGCACCGCCGCCGTCTGGGCGGACGACCTGCCGGAGGCCCGTCTCGACGGCATGGACGAGCTGCCGCTCGACGGGCTGCCGCTCGTCGTGGACGCCGTGCTGAGCACCGGCGGGGGCGGCGAGCTGCGGTTCACCGTCCAGGACCTGTACGGCCGGCTCGCCGAGGCCGGGCCCGTGCGCGCGGAACTCTCCTTCCTGCCGCGCGGCGACGCCGAGCCCGCCCGTACCGAGGAGGCCGGGCTGAGCGCCGTGGCCGGGGCGGACGGCACGGCGGGAGCCTGGACCGCCCGGGTCCCCGTGGGGCTCACCGGGCTCGCCGGATCCGGCCGGCGGCGGGGGCGCGAGGGCGTCCAGCTGTGGGACATCAGCGCCACGGTGACGTGTGCGAACGGTGAGTCGTTCACCACGTCGCTGCGGGCGCCGGACGGTTCGCAGCGGCGTTCGGTGCTTCCGAGCAGCCGGTACGGTGTACTCCTGGTGCAGCCGTACACCACGGCCAACGGTTCGCTGGCGGTACGGATCGCACCCGGCGCACGGGACGGATTCCGGGCGGTCAGGGCCCGGCTCCGTCGGCTTGCCCGCAGTTCACAGTGAAAGGGTTTGGGGCACTATGACTTATCTGATCACCGGCGGCGCCGGATACATCGGCTCCCACGTGGTCCGCGCCATGACGCAGGCGGGCGAGCGGGTCGTCGTCCTCGACGACCTGTCCACGGGCTACGAGTCGCGGGTCCCCGAGGGCGTTCCCCTGGTGGTCGGCTCCACCCTGGACCGTGAGGTCCTGGACCGGACGATCGCGGAGCACGGTGTGACGGGCGTCGTCCACCTCGCCGCGAAGAAGCAGGTCGGCGAGTCCGTCGAGCTGCCGCTGCACTACTACCGCGAGAACGTCATCGGCCTCACGGTCCTCCTGGAGGCCGTCGCGGCCGCGGGCGTGCGGAACTTCCTCTTCTCCTCCTCCGCCGCCGTCTACGGCATGCCGGACGTCGACCTCGTCACCGAGGAGACCCCCTGCCTGCCGATGAGCCCCTACGGCGAGACCAAGCTCGTCGGCGAGTGGCTGGTGCGCGCGGCGGGTGCCGCGCACGGCATCTCGACGGCCTGCCTGCGCTACTTCAACGTGGCGGGTGCGGCGACCCCCGAGCTGGCCGACACCGGGGTCTTCAACCTGGTCCCGATGGTCTTCGAGCGCCTCGACGCGGGGGAGTCCCCGCGGATCTTCGGCGACGACTACGACACGCCCGACGGCACCTGCATCCGTGACTACATCCACGTCGAGGACCTGGCCGACGCGCACCTCGTCGCCGCGCGGAAGCTCGCCGAGTGGGCCGAGGCGGGCGAGCCGCGCGACCTGACGGTCAACATCGGCCGGGGCGAGGGCGTCTCCGTCACCGAGATGGTCCGGCTGATCAACGAGATCACCGGTCACACCACCGAGCCGCTGGTCACCCCGCGCCGTGCCGGCGACCCCGCCCGGGTCGTCGCCGCCGCCGACCGCATCGAGTCGGAGCTGGGCTGGAAGGCCCGTCACGACGTGCGCGACATGATCGAGTCGGCCTGGGCCGGCTGGGTCTCCCGTCGCGGCGCGACCGTCTGACCGAGGACACGGCACAGCAAGGAGGAAGGGCCGGGGAGTCGTACTCCCCGGCCCTTCCCCTGTGTCCGGACGCGTGTGTCCGGTCCCTTGTGTCCGTACGCGCCGTCAGCGCTCCAGGAAGGCGAAGAGCGCCTCCCAGCGGTCGGTGATCTCGTCGGCGGAGTACCGCTTCACGTTCTCGAAGGCGGCGTCGCCCATCCGGTTCCGCAGCTCCTCGTCGGCGATGAGGGTGCTGATGCGGCCGCCGAGCTCGACGGTGTTGCCGAGCCGGGCGAGCAGACCGTCCTCGCCGTCACGGATGATCTCCCGGACACCCGGGGCGCAGTCGAAGGCGGCACAGGGCACGCCCGCCGCCATCGCCTCCAGAAGGGTGATCGGGAAGCCCTCGGCGCGGGACGCCTGCGCGAAGACCGAGGCACCGGAGAGCGCCCCGAGCACATCGCTCGTGCGGCCCATCCATTCCACGGAGTCCTCGATGCCGAGCGTGGCCGCCCGGACGGTCAGGGCCTGCTCCTCGTCGCCCGTGCCGTAGATCCGCAGCTTCCAGTCGGGGTGCCGGTCGGCGATCTCGGCCCAGCTGTCGAGCAGCATGTCGACGCCCTTCTCGTGCGAGAGGCGTCCGATGGAGGCGACGACCTTCGCGGTGCGGGGCGCAGGGGCGTCGGGCATGAACGGCAGGGCGTTCGGCATGTGACCGACGTTGTCCATGCCGGCCCGGATCCAGAGGTCCGCGTCGCCCGGGGTGAGGACGAGCATCCGGTCGACGTCCTGGTAGTACCGCTTCACCCGGGCGAGCCGGGAGGAGGCGGCGCTCGCCGCGTACGACTCGTGGCTCATGCCGATGACGACATGGCCCTTGGTGTCGGCGAGGGAGACCCACTCCATCGCCCACACCTGGGTCACGATGACGACGGCCCCGGGCCGGGCGGCGGCGAACAGCGCCGTCATCCGGTCGGCCCGCTCGCGCATCCCGGCGGCGCGGGCCGTGTGGCGCCGCCGCTCCACCGCGTTGAGCTTGCCCTTGAGGCCGCGCAGCGGCTTCACCTGCGGCGGGTGCGCGTCGTACAGCGTGGTGGTGTCGTACGGCAGCGGCTCGGGGAACTCGTGCTGCCGCCCCGCGGGGGCGGGGGTGATGCCGATGACGTGGACCTTGTGCCCCCGGTCGGTGAACTCCCGGGCCATCTGGTGCGTCCAGGTGGTCACACCGCCCATCTCGTCCACGCTGTTGGAGACGATGAAGATGTCGCGGCCGCCGGACACGGCGGTCTGGTTGGTCACTTACCGCTCCTGGTGAAGAACTTGGCGACGATCTGCCGGGCCGCGTCGCCCCGGTCGTACTCGCTGAACTCCGCGTTGAACCGCCGACGGGCCGTCGCGTACTTGGTGTCGGCCTCGTCCTGGAAGTTGGCGATCACTCCGAAGAGCTCCTCCTCCGTGGCCACGACCGGGCCCGGAGCGTGCTCCTTCAGGTCGAAGTAGGTGCCGCGGTTCTCCGTCGCGTACTCGTCGTAGTCGTACGTGAAGAAGATCATCGGCCGGTCGAGCAGCCCGTAGTCGAACATCACGGACGAGTAGTCGGTGATCAGTCCGTCGGCGAGGGCGAGCAGCGGCGTGATGTCGTGCTGCGTGGACACGTCGATGATCCGGCCGTCGACCGACTCCGGCAGCGTCACGCTGTTCAGGTAGTGCGTCCTGATCAGCAGCGTGTGCGTGTCGCCGAAGCGCTCGGCGAACTCCTCCAGGTCGAAGGGCGGCTTGAAGGCGCGCACCTTGCCGCCGGGGGCGGACCGGAACGTCGGCGCGTACAGCAGCACCTTCTTGTCCGGGTCGAGACCCAGCTCGGCCGCGAGCGGACCGTGCTCCCGCTTGCCGGTCCCGGCCTCCTCGGAGCGCGCCTGGGCGAGCTCGTCGTTGCGCGGGTAGCCGACGGGCAGCAGCACCTCGTCGCGGAGGCGGAAGGCCCGGCCGAGGGTGCGCCGGTCGTGCTCGCCGCGGATGAGGAAGTGGTCGAAGCGGTCCAGGGCGTTCTGGAAGGACTCCTGGGCGGCCAGGGGGCGCGCCTTGGAGTTGGGCTCGTCGAAGCCCATCCGCTTGAGGGCGGTGCCGTGCCAGGTCTGGATGTAGGTGGTTCCGGGGCGCTTGGTGAGGCGCAGCGGGAAGCCCTGGTTGTCGATCCAGAACTCGGCCTGCGCCAGCGCCTTCAGGTACTGCCAGCTCCAGCGCCGGACGAGGGTGGCGTCCTCGGGGAAGCCGGCCGGCGTCGCCCCGGAGTACGACCAGACGGCCTCGAACGCGATGCCCTGGCGGCGCATCTCCTCGTAGATCGCCTTGGGGCTGTCGCTGTACTGCTTGCCGAGGTGGCTCTCGAAGACGACGAGGCCCTTGCGGATCGGGAGCTTGCTGTAGAACTCGTGGTAGACGCGCAGCTTCGTCTCGCCCGAGGTCAGGTCCTTCTTCGCCTTCCGCAGGCGGCGCAGGCTGGTCTTCGCCAGCTGCGCGGAACGCCCGTGCATGGCGCCCTCGATCATCGCCGAGGTGCGCACGGCCGCCTTGCCCTCGGCGGCGAGGACGTACGACAGGTTCCCCTTCTTGGTGATCTCGGGGACCAGGCGGTCCGAGACCAGCGTGGTCAGCCGCGGGCGGACCTTGAGGGCACGGGCGTCGTCGAGGGAGGCGTCGCCGACGGAGACCCGGGTCCGCAGACGCTGGCCGTCGACGGTGAGTATCACGCGGACGTCCCAGACGGCGTCGATGATGCCGAGCGGACGGACGGAGCTCGCGATGTCCGCGGTGCCCTCCCACTCGATCCACTCGCCGGCGTGGCGGAGGGTCGTCACCGGGATGCGGGCGGCCTTGCCGCTGACGCTCCGGCGGGCCGAGATCTCCAGGACGGCGCTGAGCTTCGCGTCCGGGCTGATCCGGCCCAGCGGGTTGACGATGCGTCCGGCGAGCCTGACCACGCCGTCGGTGCTCTCGTACGAGGTGAGGCGGTTGCCGAGGGCGAGGGTGGCGAGCGACCTGGTGTGGAAGCCGCGGGCGGTGACGTCGAGGATGCCGCGTCCCTGCTCGGTGTCCAGGTGGCGGCCGCACCAGTAGATCTGCCCGTCCAGCTCGGCGAGGGGGACGGTGAGGCGGCCCGGGTTGCTGAGCGCCTCGGTGGCCGGGAGCAGGTTCTCCCAGTCCTCCTTGCTCAGCAGATAGGCGCAGATCGCGTGGATCGGCTGGACTTCCTCGTACGCCTGCGGGTCGATGTCCGCGAGGTACGCGTTGGCCAGTTCGGCGAACGCGTGGCGGTACTCGTCGTCGGCGCGCGACAGGTCACGGAAGTGGAGGACCAGGTCGTGCTTGAGGAACTTGATGTCCTTGCGGTACTTGAGCTCGTCGTAGCCCTTGCTCGCGAGCAGCGCGTCCACGCGGCGGTGGATCTCCATGCGGTGCTCGAAGTTGGCGATCTCGTGGCGCCGGTTGCTGATCGACTTCGCGGCGGCGCTCTCCTGCACGTTCCAGTAGTAGACCGTGTTCGGGATGAGCGTGATCCGGCGGGCGGCGACGTAGGCCTGGGCCGAGAAGAGCAGGTCCTCGTAGTGGATGCCGACCGGGAACTCGAGGCCGGACTCCAGGAGGAACTCCCGGCGGTAGCACTTGTTCGTCGACAGGGTGTCGAAGGTCAGCAGGTCCGACAGCTCGGTGATCGAGTCGATCGTCCTGGTCGAGGCGTAGAGCCAGGGGTACCAGGAGGTCTTCTTCTGGTTGCGGCTGTCCAGGTGCACGCGGACGCAGAGGCCGGAGACGATGTCGGAGCCGGTGCTCTCGGCGGCGTCCAGCATGTTGCGGCAGGCGTTGCGCTCGAGCACGTCGTCGCTGTCGAGGAACATGACGTAGTCGCCGGCGCACTGCTGGATGCCGTAGTTGCGGGGCGCGCCGCAGCCGCCGCTGTTCTGCGGCAGCTGGAAGGCCCTGACCCGGTCCGGGTTCGCGGCGGCGAGCGCCTGGGCGACCTCGAAGGTGCTGTCCTTGCTGCAGTCGTCGACGATGACCACTTCGACGGCCTGCAGGGTCTGATCCAGTACCGACTGAACGGCCGTCGGGAGACGCTCTGCGTCGTTGTAGGCGATGACGACCACGGAGACGTCAGGCACTTGCACCTCGATCCACTTGTCTTTCCTCTAGACACACCCAAGCTACCTGGTGTTGTCCACCTGGTTCGCCGCCGCTTCGGGCACGACGGCGGGCCCCGTGTCCCGATCGTTACGGGACGGAGCGGGGCCCGGAGGCAACCATCCGCGCGCGTGAGAGGTCGCCCTCATGGGCGTTCGTTCGGGAGCGGCTGTGCGGACGGCGGCACATGTGGCGAGAACCTACCCCAAAGCTGCTTACTTCCGGCCACTCCAAGTGACAGGCGTCACAGCTTTCCCGGGGGTGTCGTGGGTCATGAACGGCGCAGCCGCTCCACGCCGTAGTAGCGCGCGGCACACTGGGCGACCCAGTCCCGCTGGTACACGGTCGTGAAGAAAGGTTCCGCGAGGCCGCCGATGAACAGGGGGCGATACGTCACATCCGCGCGTCCCGCCGCCGCCTCGGCGCGGATCCGGGCGTCCTGCCGGTCCCAGGCGAGACTCCGCTCCACCGTCCTCGTGGTCAGCGTCCGCGTCGGGTTCACCAGGGCGGCCGTACCCGCGACGGCCACGACCCCCGCGATTCCCGCCGCGACCGCCGCGAGGGCGGACCGGGCTCCGAGCCGCCGCCCGATCCGGTGGCCGAGCCAGGCCCCGTAACCGCAGAGCGCGATCAGGAACGGCACGAGGAAGCTGGTCCACGCGCGCGCGTAGGTCCAGCCGCCCGCTCCGTAACCACCGCGCAGGCCGTACGCGGTCACGAGGCTGCCCAGGGCGATCAGGGGCACGGGGAGAACGGCGATCGTGAGGAGCGCCCCGCGCGGCAGCGCCCCGGGCCCGCCGGCCGCGGGGGCGGACCGGCGGGCCCCGAGGGCCGTCGCCAGGCCGAGGAGCACCCCGGCGGCGAGAGCGCCCACGTACGCCCACTGACCGCCGATCGACTCCCAGATACGGGCCCAGTCGTGGAACGTGGCCCCGATCTCCGACAGGGACAGCGGCCGCTTCGGCTGCTGGGCGCGCCGCCAGCGGGCCCCGGGGGAGACGAACAGCACCACCGAGCCGATGACGAGGCCCACGCACCAGGCGGCGCACCACGTCGAGGCGAAGCGGTCGCGGCAGAGGCGCAGCCGGGGGAGGCAGAGCACACCGGCCGTCGCCGCGAGCAGCCCGGACATGGCGACGAAGGGTTCGCTGAGGGTGCCGGCCGCCGCGCCCATGAGGACCGCCGCGCCGACGGCGACGGACCGGGCCCAGGGCCGGTGGCTGCGGGCCGCCCACACCCCCGAGAGGGCGGCCCAGACGCCGAGGACGCTCGGGAGGGTGTGCGAGATGGTGGCCGGAGCCCAGAGCAGCACCTGGTACGAGCGGGTCCCCCCGAGGAACAGCAGCGCTTCGAGCATCAGGACGGCCGTCGCGGTGGCCGCCACCGGGAACGGCAGGCGCAGGGCGCGCAGCGCCTCCCGGGCGAGGAGGAACAGCCCCACGCCGAGCGTGACGATCAGGAAGGCGGGCAGCAGCTTCGGCCCCCGCATGCCGTCGGAGTAGAGGAGGCCGGTGAGGAAGGCGTTGGTGACGCGCCCGTTCTGGGTGCGGTAGAAGTCCGAGGTGATCCCCAGGGGGCCCATGTCGCGGGCCTTCCAGAGGGCGCACCAGTCGTCCGAGGTGGGGCGTACGTAGACGCCGAGGAAGGCGCCGACGGAGAGCAGCGCCCCGGCGCCGGCGGCGACGGCGAGCGTGATCCAGGGCAGCAGCCGCCGCGGAGCGCCCCGTCGGCCGTCCGTGCCCGCCGCGCCGTCCGTCTCCTCGGTGCCGGTCATTCCGTTCGTGTTCCGCATCCGCGCGTCACCGTGCTCCGAGAGGGTCGTCCTGCTCAACGGTCATCGCTCCAGCCGGCCAAGGTCCGTGACGTGTCGCCCCTATGGGTGACAAATGGGTGAAAAAGTCATGTATATCAATATCTTCCCCGCATGCTTTGCTCCATGGACGACATGCCGACCGGGGGTGGTCACTCGCACGACGCCGGGCAGTCACCGCCCCGCCGTACCGTGGCCGCGCTGCTCGAAGGAGAGTCCGGTGGCGGTCCTTCCATTCCTTCAGGACGTCTTCTCGCCCATCCCTCTGGAGTGACCGTTCCATGACCAGGCTTTCCGTCGTCGTCCCCTGCTACAACGAGGAAGACGTCATCGAGCGGTTCGACACGCGGATGCGACAGGTGCTCGATGCACTCCCGGTCGGATACGAGATCTGTTACGTCGACGACGGAAGCTCCGACGGGACGCTGGGCCAACTGCGCGAGATCGCCGCCCGGCACCCGCAGCGCACCCAATACGCCTCCTTCAGCCGCAATTTCGGCAAGGAGGCCGCCATGCTCGCCGGCCTGCGCAAATCCACCGGCGACGCCGTGGTCATCATGGACGCCGACCTCCAGCACCCGCCCGAGCTGCTCGGCCGCATGCTCGACCTCTACCACCAGGGCCACGACCAGGTGATGGCGCGGCGCACCCGCGAAGGCGACAAGAGGATCCGTACGGCACTCAGCCGTGTGTACTACCGGGCCGTCAACCGCTGGGTGGACGTGGAACTCACCGACGGCGTCGGCGACTTCCGTCTGCTCTCCCGGCCCGCCGTCGACGCGCTCCTCTCGCTGCCCGAGTACAACCGCTTCTCCAAGGGCCTCTTCTCCTGGATCGGCTTCGACACCGTCACGTTCGACTACCAGAACGCCGCGCGCGAGGGCGGCGAGACGAAGTGGAAGTTCAGCTCCCTGCTCAACTACGGCATGGACGGGCTGATCTCCTTCAACAACCGTCCGCTGCGCATCGCCCTCTGGCTCGGCATGATGCTCACCGGCCTCGCCGCCCTCTACGCGGTCTGGGTGACCGTCGCCGCGATCACCCAGGGCGTCACCGCCCCCGGCTACGTCACGCTGGTCGCGATCATCGTGGGGCTCGGGGGAGTGCAGATGGTGATGCTGGGGCTGATCGGCGAGTACATCGGCCGCATCTACTACGAGACCAAGCGCCGGCCGCACTTCCTGGTGAAGGAGACCCACCGCTCCTTCGGCCGCGGGGCCGCCGAGCGGGCCGCCGCCGAACGGATCCGCGTCATGACCGCCGAGCGGGAGCGCTGATGGGCCCGGGGGGCGTGTCCGGTCCGGGCCCGGGAGGCGTGTCCGGTCCCGGCTCGGGAGGCGTGTCCGGTCCCGGCTCCAGGGGCGTGCCCGCTGCCGGCTCGGGGGGCGTGTCCGGTGCCGGCTCGGGGGGCGTGTCCGGTCCCGGCTCGGGGGGCTTGCCCGGTCCACCGGCGAGCACCGTCCCGGCTCCTCCGGCGAGCGCACGGCGGGCCCGGCTCGCCGAGATCTTCCGGTTCGCCCTGGTCGGCGGCGTCAACACCGGGACCTTCTTCGGCTGTTATCTGCTCCTGCACCCGTGGATGCCGTACTTCGCCGCGTACTCCCTCGCCTTCCTCCTCAGCATGATCGGCTCCTTCTTCCTCAACACCTACTTCACCTACCGCACCCGGCCGACGTGGAAGAAGTTCGCCCTCTTCCCGCTCACCAACGTCACCAACTACCTCGTGCAGAGCGTCGGTCTCTACGCCCTCGTCACCTGGGCCGGAACGGACGACAGAATCGCGCCACTCGTCGCGGCCGTCGTCGCCATCCCGTTCACCTACCTGATCTCCCAGCGGATCCTGGTGCCCCGCTCCACCGACCGGCCCGCCGCCGCGGGTCCAGGGAGCGAAACGGACGAGCGGCAGCCCTCCCGGCTCGCGTAGATTGCCTGGCAGCCGCGGCGCGGAGCGCGCGGCGCGTGGGACAGCCGAGTGAGGACGACGCAGGTGGCGACGCAGGTGACGGGACAGACGGACGTGGCAAGGCAGTACGTGACGGAGGCCCGCAGGATCGTCGTCAAGGTCGGCTCCTCCTCGCTCACCACCGCCTCCGGCGGACTCGACGCCGACCGCGTCGACGCCCTCGTCGACGTCCTCGCCAAGGTCCGCAGCGGCGGCGAGAAGGAGATCGTCCTCGTCTCCTCCGGCGCCATCGCCGCGGGACTCGCACCGCTCGGCCTCACCCGCCGCCCCAAGGACCTCGCCCGCCAGCAGGCCGCCGCCAGCGTCGGCCAGGGCCTCCTCGTCGCCCGCTACACCGCCTCCTTCGCCCGCTACGGCGTCCGCGTCGGCCAGGTCCTCCTGACCACCGACGACACCAGCCGGCGCGCCCACTACCGCAACGCGTACCGCACCCTGGACCAGCTCCTCGCCATGGGCGCGCTGCCCGTCGTCAACGAGAACGACACCGTCGCCACGGACGAGATCCGCTTCGGCGACAACGACCGGCTCGCCGCCCTCGTCGCCCACCTCGTCCGCGCCGACCTGCTCGTGCTGCTCTCCGACGTCGACGGGCTGTACGACGGAGACCCGTCCAAGCCCGGCACGTCGAGGATCGCCGAGGTCACCGGCCCCGCGGACATCGCCCACGTCGAGATCGGCTCGGCCGGCAAGGCGGGCGTCGGCACCGGCGGCATGGTCACCAAGGTCGAGGCCGCCCGGATCGCCGCCGCCGCCGGCATCCCCGTGGTCCTCACCTCCGCGAGCCGCGCCGCCGACGCCCTCGCCGGACGGGACACCGGCACGTACTTCCACCGCACCGGCCGCCGCTCCGCCGACCGGCTGCTCTGGCTCGCCCACGCCTCCACCCCGCAGGGCCACCTCAGCCTCGACGACGGAGCCGTACGAGCCGTCGTCGAGGGCAAGAAGTCCCTGCTCGCGGCCGGTGTCGCGGCCGTCGAGGGCGACTTCGTGGCCGGCGACCCCGTCGAGCTCCGCGACGCCTCCGGCCGGGCCGTCGCCCGCGGCCTCGTCAACTTCGACGCCAAGGAGCTGCCCCGGATGCTCGGCCGCTCCACCCACGAGCTCGCCAAGGACCTCGGACCCGAGTACGAGCGCGAGGTCGTCCACCGCGACGACCTGGTCGTCATCCGCTGATTCGGCCGACGCCGAAACGGCTGAAAGTCTGGCCATCCGGAAGGGACGTTTACCAAAACCGCCCCATGTGCCGCCTCGGGCTGGTCAACT
Organism: Streptomyces sp. NPDC015661; assembly: GCF_043077765.1. Classification (NCBI taxonomy): domain Bacteria; kingdom Bacillati; phylum Actinomycetota; class Actinomycetes; order Kitasatosporales; family Streptomycetaceae; genus Streptomyces; species Streptomyces sp. NPDC015661. Next base: position 450,934 of record NZ_JBIBST010000004.1, read on the forward strand.
TTGTCTCGGGGGTAAGACAAGGCGGGGTACAGCACCACACGCATCACACAGGAGGCCGCCGGTGAGACGAGCGCGCCCAGGGGCACCGCCCCGCGGGACTGCCGAACGCGCCCTGACCAGTGTCGAGGCCGGAGCCGACTTCGACGAGGCACGGCACAGGTCCACGGACAGGAAGACCGAGACCACCACCGAGACACGTGAGGAACGGCCGGTGTCCAAGCTCTGGCACATCACCCTCAGTGTGTCGGGCGTGGAGTCACCGCTGAAGGAGGTGCGGCGCGGGCTCGAACAGCTGGCCCACGACCACCCCTTCCTGCTGACCAGCCGCTATGCCAACGACCACGCCGAGATCCGGTACTGGGAGGAGGCCCGCGACCTGCACGACGCGGCGGCCGTCGCCCTGCGGCTGTGGGGCGAGCACCGGCAGACCGCCAAGCTGCCGCCCTGGGAGATCGTGGGCCTGGAGGTCATCGACCGCGAGACCTACCACCAGCGGATCGCGGAGGGCTACGGCCCGCCGCCCGCCGCCCCGGTCGGCGTCCACCCCTACTGACGGGCGGCGTCACGACACGGCGCCGGAGTGCGTCTCCGCGTACGGGTACGTCTCGGAGTGCGGGATACGTGAGGGATGTCCGCAGGGGTGCCAGTACCCTGCGGGCATGACCTCGCTCACGCCCCTCGACAACCTCTCCCCGGTCACCCGGGCCGCCTACCGGGCCCGTGGCGCCGCCGCCGAAATCGCGCCACTCCCGCGCGCGGCCAAGGACGACGCGCTCCTCGCGATCGCGGACGCCCTCGAAGTCCGCACGGCCGAGATCGTCGAAGCCAACGCCGTGGACATCGCCAAGGCCCGCGAAGCCGGGACCAGCGAGGCCATCATCGACCGCCTGACCCTCACCCCGGAGCGCGTCCGGGCCATCGCCGCCGACGTCCGCGACGTCGCCGCGCTGCCCGACCCCGTCGGCGAGGTCGTCCGCGGCTCGACCCTCCCCAACGGCATCGACCTGCGCCAGGTCCGCGTCCCCCTCGGCGTCGTCGGCATCATCTACGAGGCCCGCCCCAACGTCACCGTCGACGCCGCCGCCCTCTGCCTCAAGTCCGGCAACGCCGTCCTGCTCCGCGGCTCCTCCTCCGCGTACGCCTCCAACACCGCCCTGGTGACCGTCCTGCGCGACGCCGTCGGCGGCGCCGGACTGCCCGCCGACGCGATCCAGCTCGTCCCCGGCGAGTCCCGCGAGTCGGTCCGCGAGCTGATGCGCGCCCGCGGCCTCGTCGACGTCCTCATCCCGCGCGGCGGCGCCTCCCTGATCAAGACGGTCGTCGAGGAGTCCACCGTCCCCGTCATCGAGACCGGCACCGGCAACTGCCACGTCTACGTCGACGCCCAGACCGACCTCGACATGGCCGTCGACATCCTGATCAACTCCAAGGCCCAGCGGGTCAGCGTCTGCAACTCCGCCGAGACCCTCCTCGTCCACCGGGACGTCGCCGAGGCCTTCCTGCCCAAGGCCCTCGCCGCCCTCGCCGAGGCCGGCGTCACCGTCCACGCCGACGAGCGGGTCCTCGCCCTCGCCGAGGGCTCCAAGGCCACCGTCGTCCCGGCCACCCCCGAGGACTGGGAGACCGAGTACCTCTCGTACGACATCGCCGCCGCCGTCGTCGACTCCCTCGACAAGGCCGTCGAGCACATCCGGATGTGGTCCTCCGGCCACACAGAGGCGATCGTCACCACCTCGCAGGCCGCCGCCCGCCGCTTCACCCAGCTGGTCGACTCCACCACGGTCGCCGTGAACGCCTCCACCCGCTTCACGGACGGCGGCCAGTTCGGCTTCGGCGCCGAGATCGGCATCTCCACCCAGAAGCTCCACGCCCGGGGCCCCATGGGCCTTCCCGAGCTGACGTCGACCAAGTACATCGTCACCGGTGACGGTCACGTGCGGTAACACCTCCTTTCGGTACGGGGAGGGACGGGCGGGGAGGCTTCGCACTCTCCCTGCCCAAAACCACCTTCCGGGTCTACTCTGAATCCGTGCCGGACGACGTGGGGGGCAGGCCGTTCCAGGACGGCGGGGACCCCGAGGACTCTGTCGACCGCGGAGGCGCCGACGAGGTCCACGCCGACGTGGTCTTCGACGAGGCCTTCGTCAGGGCCGCCACCATCCACGAGCCCACCGCGGTCGAGCGGCTCCTCGCCGCCGCCCAGGCCCGTGCCGAGGCCGAGGCGGCCCGCGCCCGCGCGGGCGGCGGATCCGTCGAGGACGACCCCTACGAGGACGGCCACGACCCTCTCGGCCTCACCTACGAGCCCGACGACGTCGGCGACGACGCCAGCCCCTACGGCCGCCACGGCGGCGCCCTGCGCCCCTACCGGGGCCGCGCCCGCTGGCTCCGGCCCGTCGCCTGGATCCTCGCCCTCGTCATGGGCGTCGGGATGGTCGCCCTCGCCTTCAGCGCCGTCTACCGCGGCGCGGCCGCCAACCACGAGGACCAGGTCCCGCCGCCGGCCACGACCGGCGTCGACACACCCAACCCGAACCCCGCCCCACCGGCCGCCCAGGCCCCGGCTCAGGCCCCCGCCCAGGCCCAGGCCCCGGCCCCCGCCCAGGCCCAGGCCCCGGCCCCCGCCCAGGCCACCGCTCCCGCCCCGGCGGCCCGGCAGGCATCACCCCGCTAGCCCTGGTCGGAATCTCCCGTGAGGCGTGGTCCGCAGCGTCCCGTGAGGCGTTCCGGGCCGTGCACGGCACACCCCGACGGCCGAATTCCCCCGAACTTGTCTCCCAGCGTTTACCGAAGCCCCAACAGACCTACCCTGAAGGTATGGCAGGGCGTGGCGACCCGCCTGAGGGGACACCCGAGGGGTTCCCCGGCGGTGGTGAGGACGAATACCGATCCGTCGTCTTCGACGAGGCGTTCATCCGTGCTGCCCACCTCCAGGAGTACTCGGCCCGGGAGCGGATGGGCGAGCACGCGCAGGCCGTCCGCAGCCGCTCCTCGTGGGAGAGCCGGAGCGGCTCCCGCCAGGCGGTCCTGCTCGTGCTGCTGATCCTCCTCGCCTTCGGCACCGCCATCTACCTCGGCGTGCGCAACCCGTACCAGCCCCCCGTCGACCAGCGGGCCGAGCCCCTGCGGACCACCGTCGTCCCGCTCGCCCCCCAGGGCCCCGTCCCGGGCGGCACACCCACCCAGCTCTTCGCCCACAGCCCGGCCGCCGAGTACCGCACCGGGGCCGCCGGCATCAACCTGCCCATCGCGGGGCGCACCTCCCACTTCGCCGAGAGCCAGGTCGTCACCGGCCTGAGCATCGCCAAGGAGTACCTGGTGGCCTCCGCCCTGGAGCCGGGCGTCCTCTCCGGGACCACCGTCCGGCCCGCGCGCCTGCTGCTCGACCCGGACCTGCTGGAACAGTTCGACCGGAGCGTCGAGTCCCCCGCGGACGACGGCCGGCACGCCCTCGCCGCCTGGCTCGTCCGCTTCGACCCCCGGCAGGTGGCCCTGGCGGAGCCCGCCGCCCGGGTGCAGGGCACCCTCCGCTTCGAGGAGACCAGTCCCGACACCCTGGACGTCACCGCGGACCACACGTACACCTACGCTCTCCGCCCGGCCGCCCACGGCGCGGGTCCGGTCGCCGCGGCGTCCCTCTTCACGGTCCACCGCGTGGTGCACTTCCGCTTCGACCGCGAGGACCTGCGCATGCACCGCGCAGAGCTGCTGACCAGCACCGTGGAGGCCGGGCCGCAGGCGTGCGGCGCCGACACCACGGGCTCCCTGAAGCCGCTCCTGGCGGGAGCGCGGGCCTCGGACGCGGGCGGCGGCCCGGTGGTCACCGACCCGTACGCCACCGCCCGGCCCGCCGCCCCCGCGCTGTGCGGTGCGCTGGCGCCGAGCGCTCAGCCCTCGCTCTGACCGTCCCCGGTCCCGTCGCCGGCCGGCTTCCCGGCCTCGCCGCCGGCGCCCTTGCCGTCCCCGGCCGGACCGGCGTCCGCCTTCCCGCCGCCGTCCGCCTTCTGGCCGCCCTGGCCGCCGCCGAACCGGTTGCGCAGCCGCCCGCCCAGGTCGCCCGCCAGGTCACCGGCGCCCCCGGCTATGTCCCCGACCAGCTTCAGCAGGGGATCCTTGCTGGTCCGCACCGTGTCGGCGTAGTGCCCGGCCGACTCGCGGAAGGAGTCCGTGACCGAGGTGTCCTTGTCCTCCGAGCGCTTCGGGTAGTGCCCGTCCATGATCCGCTGGAAGTCGCGGCTCTCCGACCACTTCTTCAGCTCCGCCGCCCGGACGGTGGTGAACGGGTGCGAGCGCGGCAGCACGTTGAGGATCTTCAGGACCGAGTCCCGCAGGTCCCCGGACTTCTCGTACTCGTCGGCCTGGGCGAGGAACGCGTCCACGTTCATCTCGTGCAGGTGGTTGCCGCCGGCGATCTTCATCAGGCCGCGCATCGAGGCCCGCACGTCCTGGCCGACGAGGAGGCCGGCCCGGTCGGCGGAGAGCTCCGACTTGCGGAACCACTCGCGCAGCGCGGTCACGATGGCCGTGATCGCGACCGTACCCAGCGGGATCCACGCGATCTTGAGCGCGAGGTTGGTGAGGAACAGCAGCACCGTGCGGTACACGGCGTGTCCCGAGAGCGCGTGCCCGACCTCGTGGCCGACGACCGCCCGCATCTCCTCCTCGTCGAGGAGCTCCACCAGGCCGGTGGTGACCACGATGATCGGCTCGTCCAGGCCGATGCACATGGCGTTGGGCTTCGGGTCCTGGACGACGTACATCGGCGGGACCTTCTCCAGGTCCAGGATGTAACAGGCGTCCCGCAGCATGTCGTTGAGGTGGATGAACTGCGCGTCGCTCACCCGGACGGAGTCCGAGAGGTAGAGGAGCCGCAGGCTGCGCTCGGGCAGCAGTGCGCTGAGCGCCTTGAAGGCCGTGTCGAAGCCGCTGAGCTTCCGCAGGGCCACGAGGGCCGAGCGGTCGGCCGGATGCTCGTAGGCCCGCGAGGAGATGCCGGGGAACCGCTTCCGCTGCCTGCTCGGCACGTTCCCCTGGTCGTTCTCGGTCATGGATGCCCCCTGTTCGTACGAGTCGGTGCTCGTCCCCCTGACTGAGCCCAGCGTAGGCGCTGGCGCTACCGTGTGGCGGGGGCCTGTGGATAACTTGGGCGCCGAGGACGACCGAAGGGCACGACCGACATGCCGGACACCGCCGACGCGGCGAGCGCACTGCTCGCGGCCGCCGCACAGCAGGGGCCTGGCGACACGCTCCGGATCCTGCTGCTCGTCTCGATCGTGGGCGGTGCGCTGCTCGCCTGGTTCCTGCTGCGCGGGTACCGCAGCGACGGCACGGACGGCGACGGCACCGCCGCCGGCAGCGACACCGAGGCCGAGCGCGACGCCGACGCGGAGCGCGACGCCAACGCCTGAGTCGGCGTGAGCGCGCCGCGACCGCCCGCATACGATGTGCGCGAAGTCTCCGCTCCCATCCCCGATCGATAGGTCTGCCGAAGATGAGCCTCCACAGCACCGCCGCCCACCTGGTCACCCTCGCCGAGGGCGCCGAGCACGGCGGCAACCACGACAGCCTCAGCCCCTACCTCACCGGCTTCGGTGCCCTCGGCACCCTGCTTCTGCTGCTGTGGATCACCACCCGCTTCAACCGCGACCGCTGAACCGGATACCGCTGATCCGGCGTCCGTCGCCGTGCCAGTAGGCTCTGCACGCATGGGAGAGCAGGAAGTGCCTACTGGCGGGCGCGGCAAGCGCCGACTCGGCGTGATGGGCGGAACCTTCGACCCGATCCACCACGGACACCTGGTGGCGGCCAGCGAGGTCGCCGCCCTGTTCCACCTGGACGAGGTGGTGTTCGTGCCGACCGGGGAGCCGTGGCAGAAGAGCCACAAGGTCGTCTCGTCGGCCGAGGACCGCTATCTGATGACGGTCATCGCCACGGCGTCCAACCCGCAGTTCTCCGTGAGCCGCATCGACATCGACCGCGGCGGCGCGACGTACACCATCGACACCCTGCGGGACCTGCGGTCTCTCAACAGCGACTCGGACCTGTTCTTCATCACAGGGGCCGACGCGCTGTCGCAGATCCTCACCTGGCGCGACGCCGAGGAGCTCTTCTCGCTCGCCCACTTCATCGGCGTCACCCGGCCGGGCCACGACCTCACCGACGACGGACTGCCCAAGGGCGGCGTCTCGCTCGTCGAGATCCCCGCGCTCGCCATCTCCTCGACCGACTGCAGGGCGCGGGTCGCGCAGGGCGATCCCGTCTGGTACCTGGTCCCGGACGGCGTGGTGCGCTACATCGACAAGCGCCAGTTGTACCGCGGCGAGTGAGCTTCGGGGAGGGCCACCGGTGAACGATCAGCAGCACCCGTACGACCCGTACTATCCGCAGCCGCAGATCATCGGCTACGACGAGTACGGGCAGCCGGTGTACCAGCAGCCGCAGGCACAGCAGCAGGCGCCCGCACAGCACTACGACCCGTACGGGCAGCAGCCGCAGCAGCAGGCGTACGGCTACGACCCGTACGCCCAGCAGCAGCCGCACGCCCAGGAGCAGGGCCGGCCCCCGCAGTACGACCCCTACGGGCAGCAGGGCTACGCCTACCCGTCCTACGACACCGGGCAGCAGTGGACCCCCCAGGCCGAGCCCGCTCCGGCACCCGCTCCCGCCCCCGTACAGGCGCCCGTCCAGGCCGCGCCGGCGGCCCCGGCCGCCCCGGTCGCCGCGCCAGCCGGCGTCCCCGGCCAGCGCCCCGCGTCCGAGCGGTCCGCGCCGCCCCGGCGGGACGAGGACGACCGCGCGTACCGCACCGAACAGTTCTCGTTCATCGAGGAGCCCGACGAGGACTCCGAGGACGTCATCGACTGGCTCAAGTTCACCGAGAGCCGCTCCGAGCGGCGCGAGGAGGCCAGGCGGCGTGGTCGCAACCGCATCGTCGCGCTCGTCGTCGTCCTCGTGCTCGCCGTCGCCGGCGGCCTCGGCTACCTCTGGTCCGCCGGTCTGCTCCCCGGCTCCTCCGACCCGGAGCAGAAGGGCGGGAACACGGCGACCGGCCCGCAGCAGCGCGACACGATCGTCGTCCACCTGCACGACCTCAAGAACGGCAACACCTCCACCGCCCTGCTCGTGAACAACACGACCACCCGCCAGGGCACCACGGTCCTCGTCCCCAACTCCGTCGTCGTCGCCGACGCCGAGGGCTCGGGGACCACCCTCGGGAAGTCCATCGAGGACGACGGCTCCAGCGGCACCCGGGAGGCGATCGGCAACCTGCTCGGGGCGAAGATCGCCGGCACCTGGCGGCTGGACACCCCGTACCTGGAGAACCTCGTCGAGTCCGTCAGCGGCATCGAGATCGACACCGACACCGAGGTCCCCGACACCAAGAAGGGCGCCGAGCCGCTGGTCAAGCAGGGCGAGAAGCAGACCCTGAACGGCCGTGCCGCCGTCGCCTACGCCACCTACCGGGCGCCCGGCGAGGCCGAGGCCAAGCAGCTCCAGCGCTTCGGCCAGGTCATGTACGGGGTGCTGCGCAAGTTCTCCAGCGACCCCGAGGCGGCCACGGTCACCATCGAGACCCTCCAGCAGATCCTCGACCCCTCGCTCCCCGAGAAGGACCTCGGCGCCTCCCTGGCCAAGCTCGCCGAGCACGCCAAGGTCGGCGACTACAAGACGGCCCTGCTCCCCGTGGGGCAGGACGGAGCGCTGACCGAGGGCGCGAGCGACAGTGTGGTGAAGGACATCCTGGGCGGCAAGGTCACCGCCCCCGAGGCGGGCGAGGTGCCCCGGGTCTCGGTCCGGGACGGTTCCGGCAAGAAGGCGGCCGAGGCGGCCAGGGTCGCCCTGATCAACGGCGGCTACGCCTTCGTGGGCGGCGCCGACGCCCCTGCCCGGGCGGAATCGCAGGTCCTCTACGGCGACGACAGCCAGAAGGCGACGGCGGCCGAGGTGGCCAAGACGCTGGGGCTGCCCGCCGGCTCGGTCGAGAAGGGCAAGCCCTCGGGAACGATCGCGGTCACCGTGATCCTGGGCCGGGACTACAAGGCCCCGGGGGCCCCGTAAGGGGCGCCCCGGAAAACGCCGACAGGCCCGTCGGCGGTCCGTGAGACCCTGGAGGGGTACTGGACCGCCGACGAAAGCCTGCTTGTGACCGCCACGGACCGTTCCATCGAGCTCGTCAAGACCGCCGCCCAGGCGGCCGCCGACCGGCTCGCGCACGACATCATCGCGTACGACGTCAGCGACGTGCTGTCGATCACCGACGCCTTCCTGCTCGCCTCCGCGCCCAACGACCGCCAGGTCAAGTCGATCGTCGACGAGATCGAGGAGCGGCTGCAGAAGGAGCTCGGCGCCAAGCCGGTCCGCCGTGAGGGCGACCGCGACGCGCGCTGGATCCTGCTGGACTACGTCGACATCGTCGTCCACGTCCAGCACAGCGAGGAGCGGGTCTTCTACGCCCTGGAGCGGCTGTGGAAGGACTGCCCCGAGCTCGACCTGCCCGAGGACGCCCTGAAGACCCGCGGCAAGGCCGCCGAGCACGCCGCTCTGATCGGCGCCGACATCGAGGCCGGCTCCGGTCTCCCCGAGGGACCGGACGGTGAGCTGAGCTGAGCGCCACCAAGGGCGGCAGCGGCCGCCGCATCGTGCTCTGGCGTCACGGCCAGACGTCCTGGAACCTGGAGCGCCGTTTCCAGGGCTCGACCGACATCGAGCTGACGGAGACCGGTGTCGCCCAGGCGCGCCGGGCCGCACGGCTGCTCGCCGCGCTCAAGCCGGACGCCATCGTGGCCTCCGACCTGAAGCGGGCGGCGGCCACCGCCGCCGAGCTCGCGGCGCTCACCGGTCACGCCGTCGCGCACGACTCCGCCCTGCGCGAGACGTACGCGGGGGAGTGGCAGGGGCTGACCCACGACGAGATCGTGGCGCGGTACGGCGAGCAGTACGCCGCCTGGAAGCGCGGTGAGCCCGTGCGCCGGGGTGGCGGCGAGCTGGAGACCGAGGTGGCCGACCGGGCCGCCCCGGTGGTCCTCGAGCACGCCGACAAGCTCCCCGAGGACGGCACGCTCGTCGTGGTCAGCCACGGCGGCACCATCCGCACCACCATCGGCCGGCTCCTGGGCCTGGAGGCCCGGCACTGGGAGAGCCTGGGCGGGCTCTCCAACTGCTGCTGGTCGGTGCTCGGCGAGGGCGCCCGCGGCTGGCGTCTGATGGAGCACAACGCGGGCACGCTGCCCGAGCCGGTCCTCGGCGACGACGACTGAGCCCCACGACCGGCCTGCCGGACCCGGATTTCACTTTCCGGCAGGTCACAGGCTAAAGTTCTTCTTGTTCGCAGCGCGGAGCGCGAAGAACACGAGGGGCTATAGCTCAGTTGGTAGAGCGCCTGCATGGCATGCAGGAGGTCAGGAGTTCAATTCTCCTTAGCTCCACAGTCACCGAATCCCGTCCCCGTCAGGGGGCGGGATTCGTCGTTCCATCACCCCTTCGCGCCGCGCAGCAGCTCGATCCCCCGGCGGCTCTCCTCGTCGCTCGGCGTGTACGTCACGATCCGGCACTCCGGCATCCCGTTGACCGAGAGGGAGACCGAGGTCAGCCGCACCTCGCCCACCAGCCCGTGCCGGAAGGTCTTCACCCTCGTCCCCGGGGGCACCACGTCACCGCTGCTCCAGAGCCGGGCGAACTCCGGGCTGGTCTCCGCGAGACGCCGTACGAACTCCTCCCACTCGGGCTCGCCGACATGGCGGCCGTACGCGCCCCGAAGCTGGGCCACCATGAGCGGCAGCTCCCGCTTCCGGTCGACCACCGGGCACTTGGGCCCGGGCACGCTGAACAGCGCCCACAGCACGTTGCGTATGCCGAACGGTCCGGTGTCCAGGCCCGCTCCGTCCTGCATCAGGAGCCGCTCGTACAGGGCGTTGGTCGCGAGCACGTCGTACCGCGCGTTGTACAGCACCGCAGGGAGCGGGTCGAGGGCGTCGAGGATCCCCTGGATCTCCGGGCTGACCACCTGGGCGTCCGCGGCGGACCGGTCCGGAGCGTACGGCACTTCGGCGAGGTGGTAGAGGTGCTCGCGCTCCGGCCGGTCGAGGCGGAGGGTGCGGGCCACGGCGTCGAGGACCTGCGCGGAGGCGTTGATCGGCCGGCCCTGCTCCAGCCAGGTGTACCAGGTGACGCCGACGCCCGAGAGCTGGGCGACCTCCTCGCGGCGCAGCCCCGGTGTGCGCCGGCGGAGTCCCGGCGGCATGCCCACGTCCTCCGGGGTCACCCTGGCCCGGCGGCTGCGCAGGAACGCGGCCAGTTCCGGTCGTCGTCGTCGCTGCGTCGGCAGTGCTGCCACAGTCGTCACACCCCCATGGTCGAGTCCCCGTGCCGCCGCTGCCAGGTGGTGTCAGTACCAGCATCGGCGGGCTCTCGTTACCCGTATCCGATCGCGGTCACGCTCGACGCATGACCTCGACCACAACACGTCCCGCACTCAGTAAAGACGGTGCCACCGACAACCGCCCGGGACTGCTGCTCGGCGTGGTGCTCGCCGCCCAGTTCATGGCACTCCTCGACGTCTTCATCGTCAACGTCGCCGCCCCCACCATCAGGGCCGAACTCTCCGCGTCCGGAGGCGCGCTCCAGCTCGTCATCGCCGGATACACCATCTCCTACGCGGTGTTGCTGATCACCGGGGCCCGCCTGGGCGACCTGTTCGGCCACCGCCGGGCGTACCTCGGCGGCCTCGCCCTGTTCACCGCGGCCTCCCTCGCCTGCGGACTGGCAGCGGGATCCGGCCAGTTGATCGCCTTCCGTCTGGTGCAGGGCGCGGGCTCGGCCCTGATGATCCCTCAGGTGCTGAGTCTCATCCAGCGCAACTTCACGGGCGAGCGCCGGGTCCGGGCCCTCAGCGCCTACTCCGCGGTCCTGGCCACCGGCGCGGCCGCCGGGCAGGTCGCCGGCGGCGTCCTGGTGAGTGCCGACCTCTTCGACACCGGCTGGCGGCCGGTCTTCCTGGTCAACGTGCCCATCGGGATCGCCCTGCTCGTCCTCGGTGCCCGGGTGCTGCCCCGTGACCCCCACACCGGACCCACGCGTGCGCGTGCCCTCGACCTGCCGGGTCTGCTCCTGCTCGGTGCGGCCGTGTCCCTGCTGACCGTCCCCCTGGTCCTCGGGCAGGAGCAGGACTGGCCGCTGTGGTCCTGGCTCTCCCTCGGCGCTTCGCCCGTGCTCGCCTTCGTGTTCGGCGTGTACGAGTCCCGGCTCGCCCGGCGCGGCGGCGCCCCGCTGATCGCCCCGCGCGTGCTGCGCGTTCCCGGAATGGGGCGGGCCGTCCTGTCGATCGCGGTGGCGATGGGCGTCAACGCCGGCTTCCTGTTCACCCTCACCCTGCACCTGCAGGGCGGGCTCGGCCACAGCGCCCTGCGCGCCGGACTCACCTTCGGGCCCGCCGCCCTCGTCTTCGGGGCCGTCGGCCTGACCTGGCGGCGCTGGCCGGCCCGGCTGCACCGCGGCCTGGTCCCGGCCGGATTCCTGCTCGCGGCCGCGGCGGTCCTCGCCCTCGGAGCGCTGCTCGGGGACGGCGGCACCGGCGGCTGGGCTCTCTACCCGGCCCTCGGCGCGTTCGGCGCGGGGATCTCGCTGGCCTTCAGCCCGGCCCTGACCGGGGCCCTGGCCACCGTACGGCCCGAGGACGCGGCCGACGCCAGCGGACTGCTCGCCACCGTCACGCAGCTCGGCCAGATCGTCGGGGTCGCCGCGTTCGGCACTCTCTTCCTCGGCCGGTACGCGGGTTCGGGAGCCCAGAACTCCGCAGACGCGCTGTGGGCGACCGCCCTGGCCCTGGCCGCCGCCTCCGTCGTGGGTGCCGCGGCGGGACTGCCGCGACGATCACGCTGACCCTCTTGCGGGGCCATGGCAGAATCGGACGGCCGGAGGGGGACGAGGATCCGGACGGGAGGGTGGCCCAAGTGCTCGGCGACAACGGCAGGGTGTCCTATGGGTGCACGGCCTGCGGCCACAGCTGGAGCTGATTGATGGGTGCACACAGGCGGAAGTGCGACTGGTGCGGCAGCGGTACGCCCATCGTGCGCGACATGGATCCCGTCAACCCCGGGTTCCAGTACTGGTGCGAGGAGTGCGCGCGGGCGCTGATCATAAAAGGCGACCCCATCGAGACCTACCGCGAGCTGGAGGGGGAGCCGATCTACGGTCGGCTCCTCGACGAGCACTGCACCCTCAAGCGGTTCTACTCCTTCGCCACGGCCTGACGCCGCAGGGTCAGCGCGTACCCGACGAACAGCGCGGTCGCCGTCAGCGGATAGATCGCCGACAGCAGCATCTGCCCCGCGTTCTGGTCCAGTTCGGGGCGGCCCGGGTCGTGCGGGACCCACCACAGCGCGAACGAGGCGAAGGCCAGTGCCACCGCCCCCGTCACCGGCCACGCGCGCGTGGTGCGGTCGGCGAGCAGGATCAGCAGGGGCACGCACCAGACCCAGTGGTGGGACCAGGAGATCGGGCTGATCATCAGCGCCGTGAACGCGCAGACGACCACGGCCACGGCCTTGTCGCCGCGCACCGCCGCCCGCACCGCGAGCACCATCGCCGCGCCGCCCAGGACGGCCGCGGTCACCGCCCACCACATGCCCGGGTCGTCCGTGTGCAGCAGCCGGGCCAGGACCCCGCGGATCGACTGGTTGGCGGTCTCCTCGGCGAAGCCGACCCGGCCGGTCTCGAAGAGGGTCTGCGTCCAGAACCGCTTCGAGTCCGCGGGCAGGGCGAGCGCCACCGCCAGTGTCGTCCCGAGGAACACCCCGGTCGCCGTCAGCGCGGTGCGCAGCCACTGGTTCATGCCCCGGTCCCGGCGCCACAGCAGCAGACCCGCGAGGAGCAGCAGGACCACGAAGAGTCCCGGGGTGAGCTTCACCGCGGCCGCCAGGCCGATGCCCAGGCCGGCCCAGCGGCTGTCCTCGCGGCGGGTGAGGTCCCAGAGCACCGCCACCGCTATGAGCAGGTTGATCTGGCCGTACCGCAGGGTCGTCCACACCGGCTCGCACCAGACCACGACGGCGGCGACCCACAGCGTCGTGCGCCACAGGTCGGTCCGCGACAGGGAGGGGCGGACCAGCTGGAGCGACAGCTGCACCAGGGCGACCACCAGGAGCAGGTTCCCCGCCGTGGTGAGCGTCCGCATCAGCGGGACGCCCACCAGCGTCAGCGGGACGAACAGCAGGGCCGCGAAGGGCGGGTAGGTCATGCCGAGGTTCGCCGAGGTCGCGCGCATCGCGTACAGGTCGCCGCCGGCCCGGACCGTCTCGCCCTCGGCCCGGTAGACCATCACGTCGAGCATGTTCACGTGGGCCAGGCGTTGCGCCACCCAGAAGGCCGCGAACGAGAGCAGACAGACCGCCGCGGCGGTGGCCAGGGGCCACGGCCGGGCGCGGGTTCGGGAGAGCACGGAGACGGACACAGTCGGCGACCCTACCCGGGGCTCCGGAAGGGGCGGAGAAACCGATTTGGCGATCTGCCGGGCGGGCCGTTACTGTTCTGTCCGTCGCCGCGAGCGAGAGTGAAGCGAGACGACAGAACAAGGGGCTATAGCTCAGTTGGTAGAGCGCCTGCATGGCATGCAGGAGGTCAGGAGTTCAATTCTCCTTAGCTCCACAGAACGGACGTGAGCCATCCGGAACGGATGGCTCGCACCGGTTCTGCGGTAATCTGAATAATTCCCGCACGCGGGGCTATAGCTCAGTTGGTAGAGCGCCTGCATGGCATGCAGGAGGTCAGGAGTTCAATTCTCCTTAGCTCCACAGAAAAGAAGCGGGTCACCCGGATCGGGTGGCCCGCTTCTTCGTATGCGGATCCTCGGCGCCGCTCCGTGGAACGCCGGTGCGGCCCGCTCGGGCCCTGCGGTACCCTGGCGCCATGCGTGCCGTACGCCTCCTGCTTACCGAGCCGCGCTGACCAGTCCCGACGGGTGACAGACATCCCGTCGGAGTCGGCGCGGCATCCCCTCCTGTGCGAGGGGATTTTTCATTTCGGGCAGTTCGTGGCAGTGGGCAGAGACGATCGATGGAGCATCTAGGACCATGACCGAGATCACTACGGCCGCCGAGACGGCGGCCCCTCATCGCTACACGGCGGCCATGGCCGCCGACATCGAGGCACGCTGGCAGGACTTCTGGGACGCCGAGGGAACCTACGAGGCGCCGAACCCCACGGGTGACCTGGCGGGCGACCCCGCGGTCGCGGCCCTGCCCAAGAAGTTCATCATGGACATGTTCCCGTACCCCTCGGGTGCGGGCCTGCACGTCGGCCACCCGCTGGGCTACATCGCCACGGACGTCTTCGCCCGCCACGCGCGCATGACCGGCCACAACGTGCTGCACACCCTGGGCTTCGACGCCTTCGGCCTGCCGGCCGAGCAGTACGCCGTGCAGACGGGCACGCACCCGCGCGTGTCCACCGAGGCCAACATGGAGAACATGAAGGTCCAGCTGCGCCGGCTGGGCCTGGGCCACGACAAGCGCCGGTCGTTCGCCACGATCGACCCGGACTACTACAAGTGGACCCAGTGGATCTTCCTGCAGATCTTCAACTCCTGGTACGACGACGAGGCCAAGAAGGCCCGGCCGATCGCCGAGCTGATCGAGCAGTTCGAGAACGGCACGCGTGAGGTCCCCGGCACGCGCGCGTGGAGCGAGCTGAGCGCCGCCGAGCGCTCCGAGGTCCTGGGCGAGTACCGCCTGGCGTACGCCTCCGACGCGCCGGTCAACTGGTGCCCCGGCCTGGGCACCGTCCTGGCCAACGAGGAGGTCACCGCCGACGGCCGCTCCGAGCGCGGCAACTTCCCCGTCTTCAAGGCCAAGCTGCGCCAGTGGAACATGCGGATCACCGCCTACGCGGACCGCCTGCTCGACGACCTGGACGCGCTGGACTGGCCCGAGGCCATCAAGCTGCAGCAGCGGAACTGGATCGGCCGCTCCGAGGGCGCCCGCGTCGACTTCCAGGTCGGCGACACCGGTGCCATCACCGTCTTCACCACCCGCCAGGACACCCTGTTCGGCGCCACCTACATGGTCCTGGCGCCCGAGCACGACCTGGTCGAGAAGATCGTCCCGGCCGCCTGGCCCGAGGGCACCCACGAGGTGTGGACCGGCGGTCACGCCACCCCCTCCGAGGCCGTCGACGCCTACCGCAAGCAGGCCGCCTCCAAGTCCGACGTCGAGCGCCAGGCCGAGGCCAAGGACAAGACCGGCGTCTTCACCGGCGCGTACGCGACCAACCCGGTCAGCGGACAGCCCGTCCCGGTCTTCATCGCCGACTACGTCCTGATGGGCTACGGCACCGGCGCGATCATGGCCGTCCCCGCGCACGACAGCCGCGACTTCGCCTTCGCGCGCGCCTTCGAGCTGCCGATGCGCTGCGTCGTCGAGCCCTCGGACGACCGCGGCACCGACCCCTCCACCTGGGACGACGCCTTCTCCTCGTACGAGGCCAAGCTGGTCAACTCCGCCAACGGCGAGATCTCCCTGGACGGCCTGGGCGTCGTCGACGCCAAGGCGAAGATCACCGCCTGGCTGGCCGACCGCGGCATCGGCGAGGGCACCGTCAACTTCCGGCTGCGCGACTGGCTGTTCAGCCGCCAGCGGTACTGGGGCGAGCCCTTCCCGATCGTCTACGACGAGGACGGCGTCGCCCACTCGCTGCCCGAGTCGATGCTGCCCCTGGAGCTGCCGGAGGTCGAGGACTACTCGCCGCGCACCTTCGACCCCGACGACGCGGACACCCAGCCGGAGACCCCGCTGTCCCGCAACGAGGACTGGGTCAACGTCACCCTGGACCTGGGCGACGGCCGCGGCCCGCGCCGCTACCGGCGCGAGACCAACACCATGCCCAACTGGGCCGGCTCCTGCTGGTACGAGCTGCGCTACCTGGACCCGCACAACTCCGAGAAGCTGGTCGACCCCGCCGTCGAGCAGTACTGGATGGGCCCCCGCGAGGGCATGCCGACCGGCGGCGTCGACCTGTACGTCGGCGGCGCCGAGCACGCCGTGCTGCACCTGCTGTACGCCCGCTTCTGGTCCAAGATGCTGTTCGACCTGGGCCACATCTCCTCGGCCGAGCCGTTCCACAAGCTGTACAACCAGGGCATGATCCAGGCCTTCGTCTACCGGGACGCGCGCGGCATCGCCGTGCCGGCGGCCGAGGTCGAGGAGCGGGACGGCGCGTTCTACTACCAGGGCGAGAAGGTCAGCCGCGTCCTGGGCAAGATGGGCAAGTCCCTGAAGAACGCGGTCACGCCGGACGAGATCTGCTCCGAGTACGGCGCCGACACCCTGCGCCTGTACGAGATGGCGATGGGCCCGCTGGACGTGTCCCGCCCCTGGGACACGCGCGCGGTGGTCGGCCAGTACCGGCTGCTGCAGCGGCTGTGGCGCAACATCGTCGACGAGGCGACCGGTGAGGTCACCGTCGTCGACACCGCGCCCGACGAGGACACGCTCCGCGCCCTGCACAAGGCGATCGACGGCGTCGCGCAGGACATGGCCGCGATGCGCTTCAACACCGCCATCGCCAAGATCACCGAGCTGAACAACCACCTGACCAAGTCCGGTGGCGCGATCTCCCGCCCGGTCGCCGAGCAGCTGGTGCTGCTGGTCGCCCCGCTGGCCCCGCACATCGCCGAGGAGCTGTGGCGCAAGCTGGGCCACACCGGCTCGGTCGTCCACCAGGACTTCCCGGTCGCCGACCCGGCGTACGTCGTCGACGAGACCGTGACCTGCGTCGTGCAGATCAAGGGCAAGGTCAGGGCCCGCCTGGAGGTCTCCCCGTCGATCACCGACGCGGAGCTGGAGACGCTGGCGCTGGCCGACCCGCACGTCGTCGCGGCGCTGGGCGGCGCGCAGATCCGCAAGGTGATCGTGCGCGCGCCGAAGCTGGTCAACATCGTCGCGGGCTAGCGGCACATAGGGGTTTCCCCTAGTGGCAGGTTGGGGGTTCCGATGGAACCCCCGGCCTGCCACTTCCGTTTACGGTGGAGGAACCACAGCCGTGGGGATTCGACGGACGCCGGAGGGGCCGCACATGGAAGCCACGATTATCACGATCATGGCGCTGCTCTTCTTGTCCTTCGTGGCACTCGGGGTGTTCGTCACCGTGAAGGTCGCGAAGGCCGCCAAGCGCGGCGTCGACCGCACCATCGACCAGGCCCGGCGCACGGTCGAGGACACCACCCTGCGCGCCAAGAGCCTCGGCCAGGCCGGGGTCGCCGGCGAACTGGCCCGGCTGCGACTCTCGCTGCGCACCTCGATGCGCGCCACGCAGGAGGCGCTGCAGGCGGGGGTCGGCGAGGACGCCTCGCTGAAGGAGTCGCTCGACCTGTTCCGCCGGCTCAGCGCCCACGGGCTCGAACTGGACGCGGACCTCAAGCGTCTGGAGCGCGAGCCCGACCGGGCGTGGGTGGCCGGCCAGCTGCCCGAGCTCGCCGCGCGGACCGAGCGGATCACGGGCTCGGCCGACGCGCTGCGGCGCGCCGCCCGGGACCGGGCGCTGAAGTTCGCGGAGGACGACCTGTCGACGCTCAGCGCGCAGATCGACGTCGAGGCGGGCGCACTGCGTCACTGGACGGGTCCGGAGAGTGCGCAGGGGGCCACCTCGGGGACCACGTCGGGGTCGGCGCGGGCGGGTGGTCCCGGGGCCGGGGCGCCGGACGCGGCCCCGGCCGACGGACGGCGGCAGCCCGCAGGGCCCGCCAGGCCCGCCGGTCAGGCCGGTCCGCGGGCAGCCGGAGAGCCGTCCGCGATCACGGGGCCCGACCCCCGCCGGACCGCCTACCCCTGGGAGAAGTCGGCCCGCCCGGAGACCACCACCTGACGGAACGGCCCCCGGCGAAGTCTCGGCTGGGCGCGGACGGGCGTCCGGTGGGGGGCCGGGCTGCCGTGCGACAGCCTCGGCGGGTAACCTCCCGCTCATGTCCCGGCATGTCGCGATCGTCACCGATTCCACGGCCTACCTGCCACGCCAGACGAGGGAGCGGCACGCCATCACCACGGTCCCGCTGACCGTCGTCATCGGCGACCGCGCCCTTGAGGAGGGCACCGAGATCTCGGCGAAGGCCCTTGCCGAGGCCTTGCAGAAGCGCCGGCCCGTCACCACCTCGCGGCCGAGCCCCGAGGTCTTCGCCGAGGCCTACCGCGAGGCCGCCGCGGCGGGCGCCAAGGGCGTCGTCTCGCTCCATCTGTCCGCCGAGGTCTCCGGGACCTACGACGCCGCCGTGCTCGCCGCCAAGGACGCCCCCCTGCCGGTACGCGTGGTGGACACCCGCATGGTCGGCATGGCGCTCGGCTTCTGCGCCCTCGCGGCGGCGGAGGTCGCGGAGGCCGGCGGCTCCCTCGACGAGGCGGTCGCGGCGGCCGAGAAGCGCGCCGCGGGCACCTCCGCCTACTTCTACGTCGACACCCTGGACTATCTGCGCAGGGGCGGGCGCATCGGTGCCGCGCAGGCACTGCTCGGCTCCGCGCTCGCCGTGAAGCCGCTCCTCGAACTCGACGGCGGGCGGATCGAACTGCGGGAGAAGGTGCGAACGGCCTCGAAGGCGATCGCGCGCCTGGAGGAGATCGCCGTGGAACGGGCCGGCTCCGGCCCCGTCGACATCGCCGTGCACCACCTCTCCGCACCGGAGCGGGCCGACGCGCTCGCGGACCGGCTCGGGGAGCGCGTCCCGGGAATCGAGGAACTCCACGTCAGCGAGGTGGGCGCGGTCATCGGCGCCCACACCGGCCCCGGGCTCCTCGCGGTCGTGGTCTCGCCGCGCTGAGACCCCTCGTCCCAGCGGGCCGAGTCCCAGCGGGCCGAGTCTCAGCCGGCCGAGCCCCAGGCGCCCCCCCGCAAGGGTGACGGAGTTTTCCACAGCGGAGCGCCTGTCCACGGAAGACTGCTGAGCTCCGCACGGACCTGCCGTGATCTCTACCGTCACGGACATGACTCTTCGTACACGTATCCCATCGACGACCTCCAGGACCTCGGGCCGGGCGGGTGGCCCGACGAGCGGGCCCGGTCGGGCGCCCGGTTCGGACGGGCGCAGTCGCCCCGGAGGGCGCGGCTCGCCCGCAGGACGGGCACGGAGGCGCGTCCCGGCCGGCCGGAGCCTCGCAGAGCCGGGGGATGCCGTACGGCGACGGGGGGACGCCCTGTTCCCGACGGCGACACCACCGGTGCCGGTGGTCCCGACGGGGACACCACCCGTGCCGGTGGCGGCATCGCCTCCCGTGTGCGCGCCAGAGGTACCGGAGGTCCGGGAGGTGCCGGAGGCGCCGGAGCGTGGTTCCCCGCCGGGGGTACGGGAGCGGCTGGCCGCGGTGCTCCGCGACCGGACGCCGCTGTGGGTGCAGACCAGGTGCGGTCTGGAGCCGAGGGCGCTGGGCGCGCTGACGGTGGTCCTGCTCGTCGCCGCGGGCCTCGCGGGCGGGTACTTCTGGACCGGGCGGCCGGAGCCGGTGCGCGCTCCCGAACTCGTCCGTGCCGCCGCCCCCGCGGCCGCCGTGCCCGAGCCCGCGCCGAGGGCCGGTTCGATGGCGGTACCGGGACCGGGTCCGGTGCCGGAGGCCGGGGCTTCCGGGGGCCGGGTCGTCGTCGACATCGGCGGCAAGGTGCGCAGGCCCGGGGTGCTGACCCTGCCCGCCGGCTCGCGCGTGGCGGACGCCCTGCGGGCGGCGGGCGGGGCGGAGCCCGGCGCGGATCTCACCGGGGTCAACCGGGCCCGTGTCCTGTTCGACGGCGAGCAGGTCCTGGTCGGTCTGCCGGGGAACCCTGCCGGCGGTACGGGGCCGGGCGGCAGTGCCGGAGGTGGTGCGCCGGGGATGCCGCTCAGCCTCAGCACGGCCACGGCGGAGCAGCTCGACGGCCTCCCGGGTGTGGGGCCCGTGCTCGCCCAGCACATCGTCGACCACAGGACGGAGCACGGCGGCTTCCGATCGGTCGGGGAACTGCGAGAGGTCAATGGCATCGGTGAGCGCCGGTTCGCCGATCTCGAACCGCTGGTCCGGCCATGAAGCACGAGGAGCTCACCGGCGAGGAACCGGGCGCTCGCGGGGCGGTGCGGCGGGAGGAGCCGGTCGATCTCCGGCTCGTTCCCCTCGCGGCGGCGGCCTGGGCGGCGGCGTCCTGCGCCGTGGGCATCACCGGGTGGTGGACGGTGGCCGGTGTCACGGTCTGCCTGGTGGGGGCGCTGGTTCTGTTGGCGCGCCGGCCGGTTCGGGGGCGCGACGGTCCCGGTCCTCGTACTGGCGCCGCAGCACCGGGGGTCACGCCGGGGTGGCGGTTACGGGCGACCGCGTGGGCCGGGGTGCTGCTCTGCGCCGCGGCCGGGGCCACCTCGGCGGGTCTGCACGCGGCGGACCTTCGGCGGGGGCCCGTGCCCGAGCTGGCGCGGGAGTACGCCCGGGCGCGGCTGGAGGTGGCGGTGACCTCCGATCCACGGCTCACCAGGCCCAAGGTCCGGGGCGACGCGATGGCGCCGGTCTCGATCGTCCTGGACGGCGAGGTGACCCGGGTCGAGCGGTCGGACGGCTCGGTCCACCGGACCCGGACACCGGTCCTGCTGATCGTGCCGTCGGGGGAGGGGCGGGAGGAATGGCTGCGGCTCCTGCCCTCCACCCGGCTGCGGGTCGGCGCCCGGCTCGCGCCGCCGTTGCGGCCCGGCGAGCCCTTCGCTGCGGTGCTCAAGGTCGACGGGGCCGGACCGCCGCGGATCGTCGGCCCGCCGAGCGCGTTGCAGCGGACGGCGGGGGACCTGCGCGCCGGGCTGCGGAGGGCGACCGAGGGGCTCGATCCGGACGCGAGGGCGCTGCTGCCCGGGCTGGTCGTCGGGGACACCTCCCGCATCGGGCCCGAGCTGAGGGAGGCGTTCGAGGCGACCGATCTCACCCACCTCCTGGCCGTTTCCGGGAGCAACCTCACGGTGGTGCTGCTTCTGCTCATCGGGCGGCCCGGGCGGGCGCACCAGGTGGAGCGGGGCGGGCTCGCGCCACGGGTCGGGTTGTCGCTGCGGTTCACGGCGCTGGCGGGGGGAGTGCTGACGCTGGCCTTCGTGATCGTCTGCCGGCCCGATCCGAGCGTGCTGCGGGCCGCGGCCTGCGGGCTCGTCGTCCTGCTGGCGATCGGGACCGGACGCCGGAGATCCCTGATCCCCGCGCTGGCCGCGGTCGTCCTCTTCCTGGTGCTCTACGACCCCTGGCTGGCGCGGAGTTACGGCTTCCTGCTTTCGGTGCTGGCGACCGGGGCGCTGCTGACGATCGCCCCGCGCTGGAGCGAGGCGCTGCGGCGGCGCCGGGTGCCGGGCCGGCCGGCCGAGGCGCTGGGCGCGGCCCTGGCCGCGCAGGCGGTGTGCGCGCCGGTCGTGGTGGTCTTCGCGGCCCGGATGAGTCTGGTCGCCGTCCCGGCGAACCTCTTCGCCGAACTCGCGGTGGCGCCGGCGACGGTGTGCGGGTTCGCCGCGCTCGCCCTCGCGGCGGTCTGGATGCCGGCCGCGGAGGGGCTCGCGTGGGTGGCGGGATGGCCGGCCGGGTGGCTGGCGCGGGTGGCCCGTACGGGCGCCGCGCTGCCGGGGGCGGAGCTGGCGTGGCCCGGCGGGTGGTGGGGAGGCGTCGCGCTGGCGCTGGTCACGGCACTGGTGGTGCTCGGGGCGCGCAGGCTGCCGTACCGGGGTGCGGTCGGCGTGATCGTCGCCGCGGTGCTGCTGCTCGTGGTGGTGCGGCCGGTGCCGGTGGTCCGGTGGGTCACGGGGTGGCCGCCGCCGGGCTGGGTGTTCGCGATGTGCCAGGTGGGGCAGGGGGACGCGACGGTGCTCGCGGCGGGCGGGGACTCCGCCGTCGTGGTGGACGCGGGCCCCGACCCCGTACCGGTGGATCGCTGTCTGCGGGAACTCGGGGTGCGGCGGGTGCCGTTGCTGGTGCTCACCCACTTCCACGCGGACCATGTGGCCGGACTTCCCGGGGTGTTGCGGGGGAGGACGGTGGGCGCGATCCAGGTCACCGGGCTCGAAGAGCCGCCCGGCCAGGCCGCGTTCGTGCGGCGGACCGCGACGGCCGCCGGGGTGCCGCTGATCCGGGCGGGGCCCGGCGAGAGACGGAGGATCGGGGGCCTGGAGTGGCGGGTGCTCTGGCCGTGGGCGGGTGGCGGGGAGTTCGGCGACGGGCCCAATGACGCCAGTGTGACGCTGCTTGTCCGTACCGCCGGAGGGCTGAGTCTGCTGCTCCTCGGGGACCTCGAACCGCCGGCCCAGCGGGCGTTGACGCGGGTTCATCCGGGGCTTGGGCCGGTGGATGTGCTCAAGGTCGCCCATCACGGTTCCGCGCACCAGGACCCGGGGCTGATGCGGCTGGTGCGGCCGAGACTCGCGCTCGTGTCGGCGGGGCGCGACAACCCGTACGGGCACCCGGCGCCCCGGACGCTGGAGGCGCTGCGGGCGGGCGGTGCGCGGGTGCTGCGGACCGATCGGGACGGGGCCGTCGCGGTGGTGGGGGCGGGGCGTGGGCTCGTGGCCGTACCGGGAGGAGGGTGAAGCCGACGAGCGTGCTTGGAGGAGGGTGAAGCCGACGAGCGTGCTTGGAGGGAGGTGTTTGTCGAGAAGCGCTTGTAAAGGAGTGGTTGTAAAGGAGTCTTTCTAAAGATATCTTTTCATCATGCCGGAGACCAGCGACCAGCAGCCCGGGGGCGAGCAGCCCCGCAGCATCCGACTCACCGACCCGCGCGCACTGCGGGCCTACGCCCATCCGCTGCGGATGACGCTGGTGGGGCTGCTGCGCAGCAGCGGGCCGTTCACCGCCACCCGGGCCGCCGAGCTGACCGGCGAATCCGTGGCCAGCTGCTCCTACCACCTGCGGATACTCGCCAAGTACGGGCTGGTGGAGGAGGCGCCCGGCGGGCGGGGGCGGGAGAAGCCCTGGCAGGCCACCGCCCGGTACACCGAATGGCCGGAGTACAGCGAGGACGCGACGGTCGCCGATGCGGCCGACGCGCTCAGCGCCGCCGTCGCCGAGCGCTACTTCGAGCGGGTCACCCGGGCCATCGAGAACCGGCACCGGCTGCCGAGGGAGTGGCGGGAGGCCGAGCAGTTCGGCGACTCCCTGCTCCACCTCACCCCCGAGGAGCTGGCCGGCCTCGGAGAGCGGATCGACGAACTGCTCCGGCCCTACGAGGCGCGGGGGGCCGACCCGGCCCTCAGGCCCGAGGGAGCTCGGCCCGTCAGCATCCTGCGGATCGCCTACCTGGACCAGGACGTCCCCGACAGCGAAGAGGAGTGACCGAGATGGCCCTCGTGGAACGCATACCGGCGCTGCTGCGCGAGCGGACCTTCCGCCGCTACTGGACCGGGCAGACCGTCTCCCTCGCCGGGGACCAGATCTCGCTCATCGCGATCCCGCTCGCGGCCGTCCTGGTCCTCGGTGCCGACGCCGCGGAGATGGGCCTGCTCAAGACCGCCGAACTCCTGCCGGCCCTCCTGCTCAACCTGCCGATCGGCGCCTGGGCCGACCGGCAGGCCAGTCGCAGGCGCGCCATGATCGTGGCCGACCTCGGGCGGGCGGCGCTGGTCCTGAGCCTCCCCGTCGCCTATGCGCTGGACGCGCTGACGCTCGGCCAGCTGTACGCGGTGGCCTTCGGGATCGGCGCGCTCACCGTGCTCTTCGAGGTCTGCAACGTCACGCTGTTCGTCGCCCTCGTCCCCACCGAGCGCTACGTCCAGGCGAACGCACTGGTCAACGGCAGCCGTTCGATGGCCTGGCTCGCGGGACCCGGTGTCGGGGGCCTGCTGGTGCAGTTCCTCACCGCGCCGTTCGCGCTGGTGGCGGACGCCCTCACCTATCTGGTGTCGGCCGGGTACCTGAGCCGGGTGAAGCCGGTCGAACCGCCGCCGGCGCCCGTGACCAAGGGGCACTTCACCGAGGGGCTGCGCTGGGTGGTCCGGGAGCGCTCGATGCGCGCGCTCTTCGCCGCCGCCGGCACGGTCCAGTTCTTCAACCTCATGTTCCACACCCTCTTCGTGCTCTACGCGACCACCGAACTCGGCATCGGCGCGGGTCTGCTCGGCCTCGTGCTCGCGGCCGGAGCCGTGGGCGGCCTCCTCGGCGCGGCGTGGAGCGGAGCGATCGTCCGGCGGATCGGCATCGGCGGCTCGATCGTCGCCGGCTTCCTCGGATTCACGCTGCCGCTGCTCCTGATACCCCTGGCGGGCGGGCCTCTTCCGCTGGTGGTGGGCGTGCTCTTCGTCGCGGAGTTCCTCTCCTGCGTCGGGGTGATGATGGTGGACATCTCCGTGGGCTCCTTCCAGATGGCGGCGATCCCCGACGCCGTACGGGCGAGGGTCATGGGCGCGTTCCGCACGCTCAACCACGGTTTCCGTCCGCTCGGCGCGCTCGCCGGCGGTCTGCTGGGAACCGCCCTCGGGCTGCGCCCCACGCTGTGGATCGCCACCGCCGGAGCCGTCCTCGCCGTCCTCTGGCTGCTGCCCTCGCCGGTGCCGAAGATGCGGGAACTGCCCGTGAGGGACGGGGAATCGGTGCCCGTCGGGTAACCCGTTGAGGAGTTGATCACCGAGCGGGCAGACTGCCGGAATGACCACACACGAACCTGCCGCCATCGACGCCTATCTGCGCCGTATCGGGGCGGAGCGGCCGGGGCGCGCGGACGCCGCCGCGCTGCGTGAGCTGCATCTGCTGCACCTGAGGACCGTGCCCTTCGAGAACCTCTCCATCCATCTCGGCGAGCCCGTCGTCCTGGACGAGAAGGCGCTGCTCGAAAAGGTGGTCGGCGCCCGGAGGGGCGGGTTCTGCTACGAGGTCAACACGGCGTTCGCCGTGCTGCTGCGGGGGCTCGGCTACGAGGTCGCGCTGCTCCAGGCGCGGGTGATCGGGCCTGACGGGGAGCCGGGGATCCCGTACGACCACATGGCGCTGCTCGTGGAGACGGCGGAGGGGGAGCGGTGGCTGGCGGACGTCGGCTTCGGCGAGCACAGTCACCATCCGCTGGCCTTCGACGCGCGCGACGACCAGACCGACCCGGGCGGGGTCTTCCGGATCGTGGAGACCGCGGATGGCGACCTGGACGTGCTGCGGGACGGGAAGCCGAAGTACCGGCTGGAGCCGCGGCCGCGGGAGCTCGCCGACTTCGCGGCGGGCGCCTGGTACCACCAGACCTCGCCCGACTCGCACTTCCCGCGGTCCCTCATCTGCTCCCGGCTCACCGAGGACGGCCGGATCACGCTCAGCGCCCCGAAGCTGATCACCCGGGCGGGCGGCGAGCGCGAGGAGCGGATTCTCGACGGCGAGGACGAGGTGAGGAGCGCGTACCGGGAGCTCTTCGGGATCGAGTTCGACGTGCTGCCGGCCGTGCGAAGCGGAATCTTTAATTCGGACCCTCGGTAACACTTGCCTCCACTCGCCCCGTTTGCCTCGAACGCCTCAACGGTGATCGAATGCGACTTCGTTGCATAGTGAACGAGTCGCACGGGGGTGCGTGAAGAATGTTCGATCGTCTCTTCGGGAAGCACGCGGCGGGAGCCGCGCGCGGCGGTCCGCTCGCCGGTCTCGCCGTCCCCTCCTCGGCGGGCGTGCTCAGCTGCCGGGTGCTCGACCCCGTGCACGAACCCGTCCGCCAGGCCGAGTTCGTCGTCAGCGACACGGCGGGCCGCAAGGTCCTGGGCGGAGAGACCGACCCGTACGGCACGGTCCTCGCGACCGTGCCGGCGGGCGAGTACAGGGTCGCCGTCACCTCCGAGGGGTACACGCCCTACCACGGCAGCGCCGTCGTCACCGAGGGTCAGCACCAGGGCCTCGGCGACGTGCTGCTCCAGGTCGCGCCGCAGCCACAGCTCCCGGAACCGGGCGACTGGGAGATCGACCCCCTGCACTCGCAGATCGGCTTCACCGCGCGCCACATCGGCCTCGCCCGGATCCACGGACGGTTCAACAGCTTCGCGGGCGCGGTACGGATCGCCGAGCGCATGGAGCACTCAGCGATGCACGTCGTCATCGACGCCGCCTCCATCGACACCGGGGTGCAGATGAGGGACGACCACCTGCGCTCCGGCGACTTCCTCGACGTCGGCGCCTACCCGACGCTGGAGTTCTTCAGCGAGCGCTTCGTCCACAGGGGCGGCAGCCGCTGGGCCGTCACCGGCGCGCTCACCCTCCACGGCGTGAGCCGCACGGTGACCCTCGACACCCAGTACCTGGGCCTCGGGAACGGCCTGGAGGGCGAGACCCGGGGCGCCTGCCGGGCCACCACCGAGCTGCACCGGGAGGACTTCACCCTCACCTGGCAGACGCTGCTCGCGCGCGGGATCGCGGCGGTCGGGTCCAGCATCACGATCGACCTCGACGTCCAGATCGTCCCCAAGAAGGGCTGACGGGCGCCCCCGGCGGTCCTACGGGGCCTCCAGCCAGCCCTCGTACTCGGCGGCCAGCTCGTCCAGCGCCGCCGGGTCGAGGCGGGCGTCCGGGTCCTCCACGACCACCAGCCACTGCGCGTCCTCGGCGTCGTCCTCCCCGGCCAGGGCGTCCCGTACGAGCTGCGGTTCCTCGGCCAGGCCGAAACGGTCGGGGAGTTCCCCGGCGACCTCCTCGGCGGCGTCGCGGTCGGGGAGTACCAGTACGTGTCGTTCACTCACCCCGCCATTCTCGTCCCCTGCGCGGGCGGTGGTGTCAGTGGCCCGTGGGATGCTGGATCGCGATGGCCACCAGAAAGACTTCCCCCGACGACCTCCTCGGCCCCGTGACGCTCGCCGTGGGGCAGGAGGACCTGCTCCTCGACCGAGCCGTCCAGGAGGTGGTGGCGGCCGCGCGGGCCGCCGACGCCGACACGGACGTGCGCGACCTCACCCCCGACCAGCTCCAGCCCGGCGGGCTGGCGGAGCTCACCAGCCCCTCGCTCTTCGCCGAGCGCAAGGTGCTGGTCGTGCGGAACGCTCAGGACCTCTCCGCCGACACGATCAAGGACATCAAGGCGTACCTGGCCGACCCGGTCGAGGACATCTCGCTCGTCCTGCTCCACGCCGGCGGCGCCAAGGGCAAGGGACTGCTCGACGCGGCGCGCAAGGCCGGGGCCCGTGAGGTCGCCTGCCCGAAGACGACGAAGCCGGCGGAACGGCTGACGTTCGTACGGCAGGAGTTCCGGGCGCTGGGGCGGTCGGCCACGCCCGAGGCCTGCCAGGCGCTCGTGGACTCGATCGGCAGTGATCTGCGGGAGCTCGCGTCCGCGGTCTCCCAGCTCACCGCCGACGTGGACGGGACGATCGACGAGGCCGTCGTCGGGCGGTACTACACGGGCCGCGCCGAAGCCTCCTCCTTCAACGTCGCGGACCGCGCCGTCGAGGGGCGGGCGGCCGAGGCCCTGGAGGCCCTGCGCTGGTCGCTCTCGACCGGGGTCGCGCCCGTGCTCATCACCAGCGCGCTGGCCCAGGGCGTACGGGCGATCGGCAAGCTCTCCTCCGCCCGCGGCGGGCGGCCCGCCGACCTGGCGCGGGAGCTGGGCATGCCGCCCTGGAAGATCGACCGCGTGCGGCAGCAGATGCGTGGCTGGACACCCGACGGGGTGTCGCTGGCGCTGCGGGCGATCGCGGAGGCGGACGCGGGGGTGAAGGGCGGGGGCGACGACCCGGAGTACGCCCTGGAGAAGGCGGTGGTCGCGGTGGCGCGGGCGGCGAGGATGCGGCGCGCCTGAGGCCTTGCGGGGGCCGTGCGGGGGGCCGTGCGGCGTGGCGGTTCGGCGTCGGTGCGGGGGGCCGTGCGGCGCGGGCGGTTCGGCGTCGGTGCGGGGGGCCGTGCGGCGCGGGCGGTTCGGCGTCGGTGCGGGGGGCCGTGCGGCGTGGCGGTTCGGCGTCGGTGCGGGGGGCCGTGCGGTGCGGGCGGTTCGGCGTCGGTGCGGGGGGCCGTGCGGGTGGTCGGCGTCGGTGCGGGGTCGGGTGGTGCGCGTCCGGAGGGTCCCCCACCCCGCCCCGTCCCGAAACCCTGCCGGGGCTGGTGGGGGCTGAGGTCCGGTTCCTCCGGGGGCTCCGCCCCGGACCCCGCACCAAGACGGCAGCCGGCCCCCGAGGGGGCCGGTCTGTTCCGCGGTGCCACCAGGCACCGAAGGCTGCCTCGCGCGTCAGCTTCGCGTCGCCGAGGCGGGCCCGAAGCGTGGCCGTCCAGCCGCGCCTCCCGCTACCGGCCCCCGCGAGGGTCGCCCCCTTCCGCCCCGCACACGGCGAAGGCCCCGCTGCTCCTGGGGAAGGAGGCAGTGGGGCCTTCGGCGTTGTTCCTGGTGGGCTCGCGCCCGCGTGGCGAACGCGTCCGTGCGCGAGTCCGGGTGGCCGGGCGGGAGCGGGGTAGAGGGCCCGCTGAGTCCCGTACGGCCGATCACATCAGAGCTCAGCCCTGGAGGGAGGCAACCTTGGTGGCCAGCGCCGACTTCTTGTTGGCGGCGGCGTTCTTGTGGATGACACCCTTCGAGACAGCCTTGTCGAGCTGACGCGAGGCGGCGCGAGTGGCAACGGTGGCCTTCTCGAGGTCGCCGGCGGCGACAGCCTCACGGGCCTTGCGGATCGCGGTCTTGAGCGAGGACTTGACGGCCTTGTTGCGCAGGCGCGCCTTCTCGTTCGTCTTGTTCCGCTTGATCTGGGACTTGATGTTCGCCACGAAAAGAGCCTTTACAGGTTCGATGTTCCTTCTGGATGCGCCCCGCAGCTGAGAGGGCATGCGAGACACAGCTGTCCACACTATCAGTCACTCTCGGGACCGCCCAAACCGGGCGCAGGGCGGCGGGCATGGGACCATGGTGTCTACGTATCCGTTCTGAACATCGCCCGAGACGAGATCCCTGCGTGCCCGCGACTCCTACCAACGTGCCCGAGCCGAGCCGTACCGACCCGGCTCTGATCCGCAACTTCTGCATCATCGCGCACATCGACCACGGCAAGTCCACGCTCGCCGACCGGATGCTCCAGCTGACCGGTGTGGTCGACCAGCGGCAGATGCGTGCCCAGTACCTCGACCGCATGGACATCGAGCGGGAGCGCGGCATCACGATCAAGTCCCAGGCGGTCCGGCTGCCGTGGGCGCCGACCGAGGGGCCGGCTCAGGGCAGTACGCACATCCTGAACATGATCGACACCCCCGGGCACGTCGACTTCACGTACGAGGTCTCGCGGTCCCTGGCGGCCTGCGAGGGCACGATCCTGCTCGTCGACGCCGCGCAGGGCATCGAGGCGCAGACTCTCGCGAACCTGTACCTCGCGATGGAGAACGACCTCACGATCGTTCCCGTGCTCAACAAGATCGACCTGCCGGCCGCCCAGCCCGAGAAGTTCTCCGAGGAGCTGGCCAACCTCATCGGCTGCCAGCCGGAGGA
This sequence comes from Streptomyces sp. NPDC015661, assembly GCF_043077765.1. Taxonomy (NCBI): domain Bacteria; kingdom Bacillati; phylum Actinomycetota; class Actinomycetes; order Kitasatosporales; family Streptomycetaceae; genus Streptomyces; species Streptomyces sp. NPDC015661. Next base: position 480,295 of record NZ_JBIBST010000004.1, read on the forward strand.
CGTCCTCAAGGTCTCCGCGAAGACCGGCATGGGCGTCGAGGCGCTGCTCGACCGCGTGGTCCGGGACGTTCCGGCGCCCGTCGGTGTCGCCGACGCCCCCGCCCGCGCGATGATCTTCGACTCCGTGTACGACTCGTACCGGGGTGTCGTGACGTACGTCCGAGTCGTCGACGGGCAGCTCAACAAGCGTGAGCGCATCCGGATGATGTCGACCGGCGCCACCCACGAGCTGCTCGAGATCGGCGTCTCCTCGCCCGAGATGACGTCGTCCGACGGTCTCGGCGTCGGCGAGGTCGGCTACATCATCACCGGTGTGAAGGACGTCCGTCAGTCCAAGGTCGGTGACACGATCACCTCCCTGAACCAGGGCGCCACCGAGCCGCTCGGCGGTTACAAGGACCCGAAGCCGATGGTCTTCTCGGGCCTCTACCCGCTGGACGGCTCCGAGTACCCGGACCTCCGCGAGGCCCTCGACAAGCTGCAGCTCAACGACGCCGCTCTGGTCTACGAGCCGGAGACCTCCGCGGCCCTCGGCTTCGGCTTCCGTGTCGGTTTCCTGGGGCTGCTGCACCTCGACGTCATTCGTGAGCGGCTCGAGCGCGAGTTCGGGCTCGACCTGATCGCCACCGCGCCGAACGTGGTCTACCGGGTCGTGATGGAGGACGGCAGCGAGCACACCGTCACCAACCCGAGCGAGTTCCCCGAGGGCAAGATCAGCGACGTGTTCGAGCCCGTCGTGCGCGCCACGATCCTCGCCCCGAGCGAGTTCATCGGCGCGATCATGGAGCTCTGCCAGACCCGCCGCGGCACCCTGATCGGCATGGACTACCTCTCCGAGGACCGGGTCGAGATCCGCTACACCCTGCCCCTCGCCGAGATCGTCTTCGACTTCTTCGACCAGCTGAAGTCCAAGACCCGCGGTTACGCCTCCCTCGACTACGAGCCCACCGGCGAGCAGGCCTCCAGCCTGGTCAAGGTCGACATCCTGCTGCACGGCGACAAGGTCGACGCCTTCTCGGCCGTCACCCACAAGGACGCCGCGTACGCCTACGGTGTCCGGCTCGTCGCCAAGCTGCGCGAGCTCATCCCGCGGCAGGCCTTCGAGGTGCCGATCCAGGCCGCCATCGGTTCCCGGGTCATCGCCCGCGAGACCATCCGCGCCATCCGGAAGGACGTCCTCGCCAAGTGCTACGGCGGTGACATCTCCCGTAAGCGGAAGCTGCTGGAGAAGCAGAAGGAAGGCAAGAAGCGCATGAAGATGGTCGGCTCGGTGGAGGTGCCCCAGGAGGCCTTCATCGCCGTCCTGTCGAGCGACGAGTCCTCCGGCAAGAAGAAGTAGCCGGACAGGAGTAGCTGCCTTATGCACCGAATGGGCCCACGTGCGGAGCGCACGTGGGCCTGTTCGTTATCCAGGGGCCCTTACGTGGCAGCATTCCGGCCTCTACTCTGATCCCGGCTCGAAGGTTACTCGCCAGTTAGTTACGAACCACCAGAAGGCACCGCCGCCGCCCGGAGGACGTCGTGAGCGACACACAGACCCAGATCGAGAATCGGCCGCCCTCCGTGGCGTGCCTCTTCCTTGAGCGCGTCGAGCGGACCCCGGATGCGGAGGCCTACCGCTACCCGGTTCCCGCCGCCTCCGGCGCCGGCCCGGACGACTGGAAGTCGCTCAGCTGGGGACAGGCCGCCGAGCGGGTCTACGCGATCGCCGCCGGCCTCGTCGACCTCGGCGTCCAGCCCGAGGAGCGCGTCGCCCTCGCCTCCTCCACCCGGGTCGAGTGGATCCTCGCCGACCTCGGCGTGATGTGCGCGGGCGCGGCGACCACCACGGTCTACCCGCAGACGAACGCCGAGGAGTCGGCGTTCATCCTCTCCGACTCCGAGTCGAAGGTCCTCATCGCCGAGGACGCCGCCCAGCTGGCCAAGGCCGTCGAGCGCCGCGCCGAGCTCTCCGACCTCCGTCATGTCGTGGTCGTCGACGCCGGCGGCGTGGAGACCGACGGTGACTTCGTCCTCTCCCTCGCCGACCTGGAGGCGCGGGGCAGGGCCTATCTGGAGACGCACCCCGAGGCCGTCAAGGAGCGGGTCGCCGCGATCACCTCCACGCAGCTCGCCACCCTCATCTACACCTCGGGCACCACCGGCCGCCCCAAGGGCGTCCGCCTCCCGCACGACAACTGGTCGTACATGGCCAAGGCCATCGCCGCCACCGGCCTCGTCACCCAGGACGACGTCCAGTACCTGTGGCTGCCGCTCGCCCACGTCTTCGGCAAGGTCCTCACCTCCGGCCAGATCGAGGTCGGCCACGTCACCGCCGTCGACGGCCGCGTCGACAAGATCATCGAGAACCTTCCGGTGGTCCAGCCGACCTACATGGCGGCCGTGCCCCGCATCTTCGAGAAGGTCTACAACGGGGTCGCCGCCAAGGCCCGCGCCGGCGGCGGCGCCAAGTACAAGATCTTCCAGTGGGCCGCCGAGGTCGCCCGCGCGTACGCCAAGGCCACGCAGGACAACTTCCGCCGCACCGGCACCGCCTCCGCGCCCTTCGGCCTCTCGGCGAAGCACAAGGTCGCCGACGCCCTCGTCTACGGCAAGATCCGCGAGGCCTTCGGCGGCAACCTGCGCGCCTGCATCTCCGGCTCCGCCGCCCTCGCCCCCGAGATCGGCTACTTCTTCGCCGGCGCCGGCATCCACATCCTGGAGGGCTACGGCCTCACCGAGTCCTCCGCCGCCTCCTTCGTGAACCCTGGCGAGGCCTACCGCACCGGCACCGTCGGCAAGCCGCTCCCCGGCACCGAGGTCCGGATCGCCGACGACGGCGAGATCCTGCTGCGCGGCCCCGGCATCATGGAGGGCTACCACGGCCTGCCGGAGAAGACCGCCGAGGTCCTGGAGTCCGACGGCTGGTTCCACACCGGTGACATCGGCGAGCTGTCCGCCGACGGCTACCTCCGGATCACCGACCGGAAGAAGGACCTGATCAAGACGTCCGGCGGCAAGTACATCGCGCCGGCCGAGGTCGAGGGCCAGTTCAAGGCCGTCTGCCCCTTCGTCTCGAACATCCTCGTCCACGGCGCCGACCGGAACTTCTGCACCGCCCTCATCGCCCTCGACGAGCCCTCCCTCCTCGGCTGGGCCGCCGAGCACGGCCTCGGCGGCAAGTCGTACGCGGAGGTCGTGGCCGCCCCGGAGACCGTCAAGCTCATCCAGGGCTATGTCGACCGCCTCAACGAGGGCCTCCAGCGCTGGCAGACGATCAAGAAGTTCCGCCTGCTGCCGCGCGACCTCGACATCGAGCACGGCGAGCTCACCCCGTCCCTGAAGCTGAAGCGGCCGGTCGTCGAGCGCGAGTACAAGGACCTCATCGAGGAGATGTACACGGGGTCGCGGGAGTCCTGACCCCAGGGGTTCGGGGCGTGCCTTCTCGAGCGAACGGCGGGATCAGGAAACCGGAACCCCGCTGCCGCGGCTGACACTTAGGATCTCCGCAAGATCTTCAGGTTGGTCGTTCGTCAGCGAGGTAACCGTGTCAGACCCCGCCGTTGTACCCGAGGACGCTGCGCGCGTCCGGCAGATCTTCCGTTACCTCGCCGAGGTGGGCGGAAGCCGGACGAAGCCCGTGCGCCACGACGACGGGGCGAGGCACGCCCTCTGGTTCGGTGAGCTCCCGCCGCAGTTCCAGGACTTCCTCCGGGGGCCGGTCGGGGGCGACCGGCCCCTGTGGCTGAGCGCGGACCGCCCGCTGGTCGCCCAACCGCCCGCCCCGCCCCAGCCACTCGCCACCTGGCTGGAAGCGGCCCACATACGCGAGTCGGAGCGCGACGAGGCCCCGCGGCCCCGTGCCACCGCGGAGGTCTCCGTCTCCGAAGTGACCCCCGACGGCAGCACTCTCACACGCCTCGCCATGACCACCCTCGACGCCTACCACCGGCGGGACGAGGTGCTGGCCCAGTACGAAGACTGGGAACCGCTCTGGACCGGCTGGGCCCGGCACGACCGTGCCATGAAGCCGGTGGTACGGGCCTACGACCGCCTCTACCGTGTTCACGAGGACGTCAGCGACCTCGGCGAGAGCTTTGAACTCCTTCTCGGCCTTGGCCATCTGACCTGGCAGTCGGGCGACGAACCCGTCCGGCGTCACCTCGTCACTTGCCGGGCGGTCATCGCCCTCGACCCGGACACCGGCACCATCACCGTCGGCCCGGATCCCGAGCACGGAGCCTTCGTCCTGGACGAGTCGATGCTCGACGCCGACCAGAAGGCCCGGGCGCACACGCGGGAACTCGTCCTCAAGGATCTCGAAGCGTCCGGCGACGCCACTGAACCGGACGGCTGCGAACTGCTGCACCGTGCTCTCAACACCTGGGCGATCGCGGCCCACCAGTCGGGAGAATACGTCCCCGACCCTGCCCGCCCCGGCCGGAGCGGCCAGAGAACCGCACCCGTCGTCCACTTCGCACCGGTTCTCCTCCTGCGTGAGCGGACCCGCCGCAGCATGCAGGAAGCCCTCCAGGGCATCGCCCGCCTCATCGAGCACGGAGCCGAGCCGACCCGGCTGCTGCGGGCGATCGCGGGGACCGACGACACAGCCCCGCTCGATGAGTCCGGTCGCCCCGACAGCCAGGACCGGAGCGGAGAAGGGACCCCGCCGCAGGAGCTCTACTTCGCTCTGCCCTCCAACGATGAACAGCGCACGATTGCCGAACGGCTGCGGGACCGCAGCCTCGTCGTGGTCCAGGGACCGCCCGGCACCGGCAAAACGCACACCATCGCCAACCTCGTCACCGATCTGCTCGCCCACGGACAGCGCGTGCTGATCACCAGCCACACCTCGAGGGCCCTCAGGGTCCTCAAGGAGAAACTTCCCGTCTCCGTGCGAGAGCTCTGCGTGAGCCGCACGGACGAACTGACGGCCCAACAAGAACTGGAGCAGTCGGTCAAGGCGATCCTCGACCGGCAGGGCGAGTTCTCCCCGCGCGACTACGAGCGGCGTATTCAGGGCCACGAGGAGAAGCTGCGCGCCGCCCGCTCCATCCAGGCCGGCTCCCTCAAAGAACTTCGCGCGATCCGCGAGCGGGAGACCTACCGCCATCCCGTGGGCATCGGCGAATACCAGGGCACGCTCGCACAGATCGCGAGCCGCCTCCACGACGAGCGTCCCGCTCATGCGTGGATAGGCACCGTTCCCGCCCCGGAACCCCTCATAGGTGTAGAGACGCTGGCCGAACTCCGGCGGGCCTCCCTCGCCTTCACCACACGGCACCGGGCCCTGGCCGCTTCCATCTCCGCGAAGCTTCCCGCGGCACAGCAGCTCCTGTCCGGACCGGAGTTCGCCGAGGCCGTGGCCTCCGTCCGAGCCGCGGAGGCCGATCTGGCCGTCCTGCGGGAGGCGCCGCAGGCGTCGGGCCTCGACGGGACCGTCTCAGGTCTGCCCGTGGACCGGCAGGAAAGCCTTGCGCGGGCACTGGACGACTTCCTCACGGCCACGGCCGAGAGCGCGCAGGAACATGCGCCGTGGTTCGTCACGCTACGCGGGGAAGCGCTCGACGGAAGGGAACACGAAGTCAGGGACCGGTTCGACCGTTCCCGCGCCGCCCTGGAAGCGGCCGGGGAGGCCGCGGACTCCTGCGGGAACGCCCTGGTCAGCGGCTTGGAGACGCTGACCGTGGCGGACGCGCTCGGCCTGGCCGCCACTCTCCGTGACGGCCTGGAAGCGGGAGAGCGACTCCGTGGCCCCCTCGGCCTCAAGACCCGGCTGCGCAAGGCGGTCGGGGACTTTCCGGAGACCGTGAAGGTCGACGGGCAGGCCGTGCAGACCCAGAGCGCTGCCGAGACCGTGCTCCAGCGCGTACGCCTGGAACGCCATCTCCAGGAGACCGAGGAAGAGTACGGGACCGTTGAGCCCTGGCAGCCTCCCTCCCGCAGGCTGGCGCGGCTCCGGCAGCAGGTCCAGAGCCTGGAGACCCTGGTGACACTGGCCGATCGCCGCACGGCGCTCGTGCGCGCGGCATCGGGCACCTCCGGCTTGGCAGGCCTCGCCTGGCAGCACGACGAGCCCCGGACGACCGTGGCGGCGCTGCTGCGCGCCCACGCCGCCAGCCGCAAGGCCGCTGCACCGCGACGGCAGCTGGAGGAGACCGCCTCCGCCCTCAGCGCCGCCGCCCTGAGGCGCGGCGCTCCGCCGGCAGTGGACCGCGCCCGGCGAGCCGCCGAGGGTGGGGACGTGAAGGCGTACGCCGAGGCGATCGGGGAGCTGGAGGAACTGCGGGAGGCGCTGGCCCGCAAGCACGCCTGCGACCTGGCCTACTCCGCGGTCGCCGACTGTCTGCCCGAACTCGCGGACCAGTTGGAGGCGGAAGCCGAGTCTCCCGTCTGGGACGAGCGGCTGCGCCGCTACGAGGAGGCGTGGGCCTGGTCGGCCTGGTTCCTCCGGATGGAGGAGCTGACCGACCCTGCTGCCGAGAAGCGGGCCCTGGCTCGCCTCTCCCAGGCCGACGCCGACATCCGCATCGGTCTGGAGCGGCTCGCGGCCGACAAGGCCTGGTACGGCTGTCTCTCCCGGCTGACCGACGACCAGGCTGTCGCCCTCACCTCGTACCAGCAGAGCGTCCGACGGCTGGGCAAGGGAACCGGGAAGTACGCGCATCGGTACCGGCAGCAGGCCAGGGAGAGCCTCAAGGCGAGCCAGGAGGCGGTCCCGGCGTGGATCATGCCGCTGCACGCGGTCACGGATACCGTCCCGATGGACCGGTCCGGTCGCTTCGACGTGGTCATCATCGACGAGGCGAGCCAGTCCGGCCCCGAGGCGCTGCTCCTGGCCTGGCTCGGCGCCAAGATCGTCGTGGTGGGTGACGACAAGCAGGTCAGCCCGGCCAATGTCGGGATCGACCACGACGAGCTCTTCGCCATCCAGGGCAGGGTGCTCAGCGGTCTCCCCGACTTCCGGCGCAGTTTGTTCGCGCCCACGGCGAGCTTCTTCGACATCGCCTCCGGCCTGGCCGGTGGTCGCGGGCGCCTCATGCTGCGTGAGCACTTCCGCTGTATGCCCGAGATCATCGGCTTCTCGAACGAGCTCTGCTACGGCGGCAAGCTCCAGCCGCTTCGGCAGTACGGTGCCGACCGGCTGCCTCCGCTCCGCTCGGTCCACGTGGCCGACGGCTACGTGGAGGGAGTCGGACAGAAGCAGGTCAACCGGCCGGAGGCCGAGCGTCTGGCGGAGACGGTGGTCCGGTGCATCGAGGATCCCGCGTACGCGGGCCGCACCATGGGGGTGATCACGCTCCTTGGGCAAGGCCAGAAGTACCTCGTCGAGGACCTGCTCGCCGATCGCGTCCCGCTCGACGAGCGGCAGCGGCGCCGTCTCCGGGTCGGCAGCGCGGAGGAGTTCCAGGGCGATGAGCGGGACGTCGTCTTCCTCTCCGCGGTGGCTTCGTTGACCGGGCCCGAGGGACCGCGCAGGATCGGTTCGTACAGCAGCACGCTGTCCCAGCAGCACATCAACGTGGCGGCTTCCAGGGCTCGGGACCAGGTCTGGCTCTTCCACAGCGTCACATTGACCGAACTCGCCGAGTCGGACTTCCGGCGCCGGTACCTCGACTGGTTCTCTCGCCCCGCGGAGCAGCTGGACGGATCGGGTCTTGGCGACGTCACGGCCGACGAGCCCCATGAGGCCTTCGACAGCCTCTTCGAGCAGCGGGTCTTTCTGGCCCTGCGGAGTAGGGGCTACCGGGTCCGTCCGCAGTATCCGGCCGGGCGGTACCGCATCGACCTCGTTGTCGAAGGCGGTACACGGCGACTCGCCGTCGAGTGCGACGGGGACGCCTACCACACCGAGGAGAACGCGGACGCGGACGCGGCCCGGCAGCGCGAGCTGGAACGGGTCGGCTGGACATTCGTACGGATCAGAGGAAGCCGCTACTTCCTCGATCCGGAGAAGGCTCTGGAACCCCTGTGGGCCGAGCTCGACAGACTGGGCATCGAGAAGGCGACGAGCGGATGGGCAGCCGTTGCGGGCGTTGCCACAGCTGTACTCGACGAGACGCCGCTCCTTCCTTCCCAGTCCGAAGCCGCACGCGTGTCTGAGGCCGAGCAGGCACCGCCACTTCCGCGCGTGCGGACAGGGGAGCCGGTGGCTTCGCAGCAGAGACCCAAGGGCTCCTCGCAGTCGCAGTCGCAGCCGATGACGCCTGTCGCTGCCACGACGGGCGAGAGTGAAGACGCGGCGGACAGGCCGCGGTGGACCCTTGATCCCACAGGGTTTCGTACCGTCGCTTGGTTGCGTCGAGGCGAGGTCAACGCGGCGCAGCACGCGTTCAGCATGAGGCGTACGGTCCCCGACGACGAGGATGCCACGGGGTCGGCCCGATTCCTGTCCAAGGCGGGAACGGCCGGCGCCGACCTTGTAGAGGTCGTCAGGGCGGGTGAACCGCTCGTGCGACTCACACAGGACGAGGTGCAGGGGGTCATCCGCGCGGCTGTGGCCAAGACCGATGTTCCGGTTCTCGCGGGCGATCGCCAAGTTGCTCTTGTGCGGTACCACGATCGGCGATCAGCCGAGGCGGTTCGGCACGGCTCCTCCACGGAGCTGCTTCGCCGACCCGCCCGGGAGCCGGAGACCCGAGCGCCCAGGGCGAAGTCCCCGGTGTCGCGAGCGCGGGTCGCCGCGACACCGCCGGTCGTGGCGGACAGCGTTCCCTCGGCCCGAGACCGCCGTATCAGGGTGGACCGGCTGTCCGTCACCGCCTACCGCAGGGTCCAGCGCGAACTGGACAGGATCAGGGACGAACTCGAGAAGCCCCTTCCCGAGGTGGTTGCCGTCGATTCCGCGTCCTGGCGGGCGCAGCAGGCCGGCCGGGAACAGCTGCAGAAGACGCTGCTGGACCGTAAGGAGTTCCTGCGGACGCTCCTGGACGAGGTGGCGGTCGATCCCGGCAGCGGTGGTGGCAGCCTTGTCACGCCGGGTTGCCTGGTTGGAGTGGAGGACCCGGACGACCCCGGTATCACCACGTACGAGATCGCGCTGCGGCCCGGCGAGGAGGCGGAGAAGCTCAGCCCGTACACCCCGCTGGGAGAGGCCCTGCTCTGGAGCGAGGTGGGAGACACCGTCCGGTGGAAAACGGAGGACGGCCGGCGGCACAGCGTGATCGTTCGCTACGTCGACAGCTGACCGGGACGGCAGTGACCCCGGGGGCCGGAGGTTCACCCGGGCAGTACGGGACAATGGATCCCATGCCTTCCGTACTGCCCGATGGTGAGCCCGTGCCCGACGACGGGGCGCTGCCCCCGCGCGCCCTCGAAGGGGCCGGGGAGCGGCCGCTCGGGTTCTATCTGCACGTGCCGTACTGCGCGACGCGCTGCGGCTACTGCGACTTCAACACGTACACGGCGAGCGAGCTGCGCGGTACGGGCGGTGTGCTCGCCTCCCGGGACAACTACGCCGAGCAGGTCGTCGAGGAGATCCGGCTCGCCCGGAAGGTCCTCGGGGACGACCCCCGGCCCGTGCGGACCGTCTTCGTCGGCGGCGGCACGCCGACGCTGCTCGCCGCCGGGGACCTCGTACGGATGCTCGGAGCGATCCGGGACGAGTTCGGGCTCGCGGACGACGCCGAGGTGACGACGGAGGCCAATCCGGACTCCGTGAACCCCGCCTATCTCGCCGAGCTGCGGGACGGGGGCTTCAACCGGATCTCCTTCGGGATGCAGAGCGCCCGGCAGCACGTCCTGAAGATCCTCGACAGGACCCATACCCCCGGGCGGCCCGAGGCCTGCGTCGGGGAGGCGCGGGCCGCCGGGTTCGAGCACGTCAACCTCGACCTCATCTACGGCACGCCCGGGGAGTCCGACGACGACTGGCGGGCCTCCCTCGACGCGGCGATCGGCGCGGGGCCCGACCACGTGAGCGCCTATGCGCTGATCGTCGAGGAGGGGACGCAGCTCGCCCGGCGCATCCGGCGCGGCGAGGTGCCCATGACCGACGACGACGTGCACGCCGACCGGTACCTGATCGCCGACGCGGCCTTCGAGGAGGCGGGCTTCTCCTGGTACGAGGTGTCCAACTGGGCCACCTCCGAGGCCGGGCGCTGCCTCCACAACGAGCTGTACTGGCGCGGCGCGGACTGGTGGGGCGCCGGGCCCGGGGCGCACTCGCACGTGGGCGGCGTCCGCTGGTGGAACGTGAAGCACCCCGGCGCGTACGCCGCCGCGCTCGCGGAGGGGCGTTCTCCCGGCGCCGGGCGGGAGATCCTCGCCGAGGAGGACCGGCGCGTCGAGCGGATCCTCCTGGAGCTGCGGCTGCGGGAGGGCGTCGAGCTGTCGATCCTCAAGCCCGCGGGCCTCGCGGCCTCGCGCAGGGCACTGGGGGACGGGCTGCTCGACCCCGCGTCGTACGAGGCGGGGCGCGCGGTCCTGACGCTGCGCGGGCGGCTGCTGGCCGACGCGGTGGTGCGGGACCTGGTGGACTAGGGGCCCGATCCGAAGCCCCTGCCCCGCCGGTCGGCGGGGCAGGGGCGCGGAGGGCGGGTCAGTAGTGCGTCGGCAGGTAGTCGTAGCACTGGTCCGCGAGCGCCGGGGCCTGGCTCAGGACCTCCATCATCTTGTCGCCCGTGGTGGGCCCGACGATGCCGTCCGCCTGGGAGTCGCCCAGCTTCCACCGCTGGAAGCCCACGACGCCCCACTGCGTCCGCTCGCCCCAGACGCCGTCGATCTCCAGCGGCACCGAGACGGCATGGGCCAGGTTCACCGCGGCCTGCACGCACTTCACGCCCTCGCCCCGGCTTCCGTACGAGAGATACGGGGCGGAGGTGTCGGCACTGGCGGTGCCGGCGCAGGTCACCAGGGCGACGGCGACGGAGGACGTCAGCAGTGCGGCCCTCCTGAGGGTGGGGCGGTGGGACACGGGTTCCTCCAGGCGTGGGGCGGTACGAGTGATCGTTTCCGCACGCTGGCACGTCCGCGTCCGTCCCGGCACGTGTCCCGGTGTCCCGGGACACCGGGACACCGCCTTTCCGGGACGCGCCCGCCTACGGCTCCCGCGGCGCCGTCACGAAGTCGATCAGTTCCTCCACGCGGCCGAGCAGCTCCGGTTCCAGGTCCTTGTAGGACGTCACGCGCTTGAGGATCGCCTGCCAGACCGCGCCCGTGTTGTCCGAGGGCCAGCCGAGGGCGCGGCAGACGCCCGTCTTCCAGTCCTGGCCCCGGGGGACCGCCGGCCAGGCCGGGATGCCGAGGGAGGACGGTTTCACGGCCTCCCAGACGTCGATGTACGGGTGGCCGACGACCAGGACGTCCGGGGAGGTCACCCGGGCGGCGATCCTCGACTCCTTCGAGCCCGGCACCAGATGGTCCACCAGGACGCCGAGCCGGGCGTCCGGGCCAGGGCCGAACTCCGCGACGATCGCGGGCAGGTCGTCGACGCCCTCCAGGTACTCCACGACCACGCCCTCGATCCGCAGGTCGTCGCCCCAGACCCGCTCGACGAGCTCCGCGTCGTGGCGGCCCTCGACGTAGATCCGGCCCGCCCGCGCCACGCGCGCGCGTGCGCCCGGCACGGCGACCGAGCCGGAGGCCGTACGGGTGGGGCGGGACGGAGCCGACACCGGTCGCACCAGCGTCACGACCCTGCCCTCCAGGAGGAAGCCGCGCGGCTCCAGCGGGAAGACCCGGTGCTTGCCGAAGCGGTCCTCCAGGGTCACCGTGCCCGCCTCGCAGCGGATCACCGCCCCGCAGAAGCCCGTGGCGACCTCTTCGACGACCAGGTCGGGGTCCGCCGGGACCTCGGGGACGGGCTTCGGCTTCTTCCAAGACGGCGTCAGGTCCGGGTTGTAGCTGCGCATTTGGGCGACGCTACGACACCTCGAAGCGGCGTGCCAGTTCATCGCGCTGTGCCCGGACGAACGTGGCGTCCACCACCGCGCCGTGCCCCGGTACGTACACCGCCTCCTCGCCGCCCAGGGCGAGCAGCCGGTCCAGGGCGTCGGGCCAGCGGGACGGGATCGCGTCCGGGCCCGCCTGCGGCTCGCCCGACTCCTCCACCAGGTCGCCGCAGAAGACGACCTCCCGCGTGCCGGGGACGCAGAGCGCCAGGTCGTGACCCGTGTGGCCCGGGCCCACGTTCGCCAGGAGGACCTGCCGGTCGCCCAGGTCGAGCGTCCACTCGCCCGAGACCACGTGCCGCGGTGCCACCAGGAGGTCGGCCGCCTCCGCTGCCGCCGCCCCGTCCAGACCCTGCTTCACCGCGTCCGTGCGCAGCTCGTCCCGGTCCCGCACCCGCCGCATCAGCTCGTCCGAGCCCACCGCGCCGAAGACCTCCGCTCCCGCGAACGCCGCCGTGCCGAAGACATGGTCGAAGTGGGGGTGACTGAGTGCGATGTGTGTCACCTTTCGGCCGCCCGTGAGCGCCGCCACCTGTCCCCGCAGTTCGGCGCCCTCGGCCGTCGAGGAGCCCGTGTCGTACAGCAGCACCCCCCGTGTGCCCAGGACCAGCCCGACCGTGGCGTCCCAGCCGGGCAGCCGTCGCCGGCCCACCCCGTCCGCGAGCCGCTCCCATCCGTACGCTTCCCAATCCACGTCCATGGGGCGACGCTAACCGGTGCGGGCGCCGCCTCCTTGCCAGGAGCGATGCCCGCCGCCGTACACTGGCCGGGGGATCGCTGGCACTCGGACAGGGCGAGTGCCAAAAGCGGAGCAACCGGAACGACGACAGCTGGAGGTGCGCCACGATGCTCAGCGAACGCAGGCTCGAGGTCCTGCGCGCCATCGTCCAGGACTACGTCGGGACGGAGGAGCCCGTCGGCTCCAAGGCGCTCACCGAGCGCCACAAGCTCGGCGTGTCGCCCGCCACCGTGCGCAACGACATGGCCGTCCTGGAGGAGGAGGGGTACATCGCCCAGCCTCACACCAGCGCCGGACGCATCCCGACCGACAAGGGCTACCGCCTCTTCGTCGACCGGCTCGCCGGCGTCAAGCCGCTGTCGACCCCCGAGCGGCGCGCCATCCACAACTTCCTCGACGGAGCCGTCGACCTCGACGACGTCGTCGGGCGCACGGTACGACTGCTGGCCCAGCTGACCCGCCAGGTCGCCGTCGTCCAGTACCCCTCGCTGACCCGCTCGACCGTCCGGCACGTGGAACTGCTCTCGCTGGCCCCGGCCCGCCTGATGCTCGTCCTCATCACGGACACCGGCCGGGTCGAGCAGCGCGTCGTCGACTGCGCCGCCCCCTTCGGCGAGACCTCGCTCGCCGACCTGCGGGCCCGGCTCAACAGCCGGGTCGTCGGCCGCCGGTTCGCCGACGTGCCGCAGCTGGTGCAGGACCTCCCCGAGTCCTTCGAGGAGGTCGAGGACCGCGCCACGGTCTCGACCGTGCTCGCGACCCTCCTCGAAACGCTCGTCGAGGAGCACGAGGAGCGGCTGATGATCGGCGGCACCGCCAATCTCACCCGCTTCGGACACGACTTCCCCCTGATGATCAGGCCCGTCCTGGAAGCCCTGGAGGAGCAGGTCGTGCTCCTCAAGCTGCTCGGCGAGGCCAAGGAATCGGGCATGACCGTACGCATCGGGCACGAGAACGCCCACGAGGGGCTGAGCTCCACGTCCGTCGTCTCGGTCGGCTACGGTTCGGGCGGCGAGGCAGTCGCCAAACTCGGCGTGGTCGGACCGACCCGCATGGACTACCCCGGAACGATGGGAGCGGTACGCGCAGTGGCACGTTACGTCGGACAGATCCTGGCGGAGTCGTAAGTGGCCACGGACTACTACGCCGTACTCGGCGTGCGCCGCGACGCTTCCCAGGACGAGATCAAGAAGGCGTTCCGGAGGCTCGCGCGCGAGCTGCACCCGGACGTCAATCCCGATCCGAAGACGCAGGAACGCTTCAAGGAGATCAACGCCGCCTACGAGGTCCTCTCGGACCCGCAGAAGAAGCAGGTCTACGACCTCGGCGGCGACCCGCTCTCGGCCTCCGGCGGCGGTGGCGCGGGCGGCGGCTTCGGAGCCGGTGGCTTCGGCAACTTCTCCGACATCATGGACGCCTTCTTCGGCACGGCCTCGCAGCGCGGCCCGCGCTCGCGCACCCGCCGCGGCCAGGACGCCATGATCCGGCTGGAGATCGACCTCAACGAGGCGGCCTTCGGCACGACGAAGGACATCCAGGTCGACACGGCGGTCGTCTGCACCACCTGTTCGGGTGAGGGTGCCGCGCCCGGCACCTCCGCGCAGACCTGTGACATGTGCCGCGGCCGCGGCGAGGTCTCCCAGGTCACCCGGTCCTTCCTCGGCCAGGTCATGACCTCCCGCCCCTGCCCGCAGTGCCAGGGCTTCGGCACCGTCGTCCCGACCCCGTGCCCCGAGTGCGCGGGCGACGGCCGGGTCCGGTCCCGTCGCACGCTGACGGTCAAGATCCCGGCCGGCGTCGACAACGGCACCCGCATCCAGCTCGCGGGCGAGGGCGAGGTCGGCCCCGGCGGCGGCCCCGCCGGCGACCTGTACGTCGAGATCCACGAGACGCCGCACGAGGTCTTCCAGCGGCGCGGCGACGACCTGCACTGCACGGTCACCATCCCGATGACGGCGGGCGCGCTCGGCACCAAGGTGCCGCTGCAGACGCTCGACGGCGTCGAGGAGATCGACATCCGGCCGGGCACGCAGTCCGGCCAGTCGATCCCGCTGCACGGACGCGGCGTCACGCACCTGCGGGGCAACGGCCGGGGCGACCTGATCGTGCACGTCGAGGTGACGACCCCGAGCAAGCTCGACGCCGAGCAGGAACGCCTCCTGCGCGAACTGGCCAAGCTGCGCGGCGAGGAACGGCCCACGGGCCAGTTCCAGCCGGGGCAGCAGGGGCTGTTCTCGCGCCTCAAGGACGCGTTCAACGGGCGGTAGCGCTTTTGCGTACGGGAAGGGGGCGGCACCCCGGTGCCGCCCCCTTTTTCCGCGCCTCGCCCCGCGCATGACACGATGCCCATATGTCCACCACCGCACTGAACGATCTCTCTCGGTTTCCGATCGTGCAGGCCCCCATGGCGGGTGGCGCCTCCTGTCCCGAGCTCGTCGGAGCCGTCTGCGAGGCCGGGGCGCTCGGCTTCCTCGCCGCCGGGTACAAGACGGCCGGAGGCCTGTACCAGGAGATCAAGCAGGTCCGCGGGCTCACCTCCCGCCCCTTCGGCGTCAACCTCTTCATGCCGCAGGACGGGCGGCCCGCCGACCCCGCCGCCGTCGAGGTCTACCGCCACCAGCTCGCCGGCGAGGCCACCTGGTACGACACCCCGCTCGGCGAGACCGACGACTCCCGCGACGACGCGTACGACGCCAAACTGGCCATCCTCCTGGAGGACCCGGTCCCCGTCGTCTCCTTCACCTTCGGCTGCCCCGCCCGCGAGACGTTCCACGCCTTCGACCGCGTCGGTACGTACACGATCGTCACCGTCACCTCCGCCGACGAGGCCCTCGCCGCGCAGCGCGCCGGCGCCGACGCCGTCTGCGTCCAGGGCGTCGAGGCCGGCGGCCACCAGGGCACGTACCGCGACGACCCGGCCGACGAGGGAGCCCCCGGCACCGGGCTCCTCACCCTCGTCACCCAGGTCCGCGAGGCCGTCGCGCTGCCGATCGTCGCCGCCGGAGGGATCATGCGCGGCGCGCAGATCGCCGCCGCCCTCGCCGCCGGCGCCGACGCCGCCCAGCTCGGCACCGCCTTCCTCCGCTGCCCCGAGTCGGGCGCCCACCCCCTGCACAAGCAGGCCCTGACGGACCCGCTGTTCACCCGGACCGCCCTCACGAGGGCCTTCTCCGGGCGTCCGGCGCGCGGCCTCGTCAACCGCTTCATGCGCGAGCACGGGCCGTACGCCCCCGCCGCCTACCCCGAGATCCACCACCTCACCGCCCCGCTCCGCAAGGCCGCCGCCACCGCCGGCGACGCCCAGGGCATGGCCCTGTGGGCCGGCCAGGGCCACCGCCTCGCCCGCGAACTCCCCGCCGGGCAGCTGGTCGAGGTGCTGGCCGCCGAACTCGACACCGCCCTCACCGACCTTTCCGGGCTCGCCCCCAGGAGCGCCTCATGACCGCACCCGTCTTCGTCGTCGACACCGTCCCCGGTGCCGGGAGTTTCCTCCTGGACGGGCCCGAGGGGCGGCACGCCGTCTCCGTGAAGCGGCTGCGGGCCGGGGAGGAGCTCGTGCTCGCCGACGGGCGGGGCCGCTGGGCCGCGTGCGTGGTGGTCTCCGCCGAGGGCAGGGACGAGCTGACCGTGCGGGTCGACGAGGTCCACGAGGACCCCGAGGAGGAGCCGCGCATCACGGTCGTCCAGGCCCTTCCCAAGGGCGACCGGGGCGAACTCGCCGTCGAGACCATGACGGAGACCGGCGTCGACGCGATCGTGCCCTGGGCCGCCTCCCGCTGCATCACCCAGTGGAAGGGCGACCGGGGCCTCAAGGCGCTCGCCAAGTGGCGGTCCACCGCGCGCGAGGCCGGCAAGCAGTCGCGCCGCACCCGCTTCCCCGAGGTCGCCGACCTCATGACGACCAAGCAGGCCGCCGCCCTCCTCGCGGACGCCGACTTCGCGGCCGTCCTGCACGAGGACCGCGACCACCCCAGCGGCGCCCTCGCGACCGCCGAACTCCCGGCCAAGGGCTCGATCGTGCTCGTCGTCGGCCCCGAGGGCGGGGTCTCCCCGGACGAGCTCGCCGCCTTCGAGGCCGCCGGCGCGAAGCCGTACCGCCTCGGCCGCAGCGTCCTGCGCACGTCGACGGCCGGTACGGCGGCGACCGCCCTGGTCCTGGGGCGCACCGGCCGCTGGAGCTAGGCCTCCTCGGGGGCCGTGAGCGTGTCGTAGAGCGGCCAGGCGTCCTCCTCGCGGACGCCGTGGGTGGTGGGGAGGAGGCCGCGGGCCCCGGCCTCCTCCAGGAACCGGCGTACGATCCCGGGCCTGTTCAGGTTCAGGATGTCGCCGTCGGCCGAGGCCACGTCGCCCAGGCCGAAGGGGTATCCGGCCACGATGCGGCCGGGGCCGTCCCGGAAGACGAGACGGAGCTGGGCGTGGCGGTGCTCCGCGCGGCGCAGCGAGAGCACCGTCCGGCAGTCGGGGTGTCGGTGCCGGACGTTCCACAGCCACACGGTGCCGCCCACGGTCAGCCTGCGCGGCGCGCCTTCCCGTCTCATGCCGCGCACCCTACGCCCCGCGCGCTGCCGCACCCGGTGGACATCGGCCCCCGAACGCTCCTTAGGCTGACCCGCATGGCCGACGAGTCCCCCCTCATCCGCAGTCTGCGCGCCGCCGTGGCCGCCGCCCCCGGTGACGTGCCCCTGCGCCTCCACTTCGCCGAGCTCCTCCTCGCGGAGGGGCGCGGCGACGAGGCCGTCGCGGAGGCGGCCGTCGCCCTCCAGCACGCGCCCGGTGACGCGGACGCGCGTGCGCTGATGGTGCGGGCGATGGGGATGCCCGCCCCGCCCGCGTTCGTCCGCGAAGAGCCCGTGGCGCCCGTCCGCGAAGAGCCCGCGGCGCCCGTTGCCGAGGAAGCCTCCGCGCCCGTTGCCGAAGAGCCCGTGGCGCCCGCGCCCGCACCCGCGCCCGCACCCGCGCCCGCACCCGCGCCCGCGCCCTCCTTCGACTGGGACGCCGCCGAGCAGCAGGTGCAGGACCTCGTCGGGCCCCGGTTCCTCGACGAACCGCAGGCCGAGGGCGGCGACGGGATCGCCGGCGACGCCGCCGCCTGGGACGTCGACGCCCCCGGCGCCGTACGCCTCGCCGACGTGGGCGGCATGGAGGAGGTCAAGGAGCGCCTGGAGGCCGCCTTCCTCGCGCCCATGCGCAACCCCGAACTGCGCAGGCTGTACGGCAAGTCGCTCCGTGGCGGCCTGCTCCTGTACGGCCCGCCCGGCTGCGGCAAGACCTTCATCGCGCGGGCCGTCGCGGGCGAGCTCGGCGCCAACTTCCTCACCGTCTCGCTCTCCGACGTCCTCGACATGTGGATCGGGGCCTCCGAGAAGAACATCCACGACATCTTCGAGACCGCCCGCCGCCAGGCCCCCTGCGTCGTCTTCCTCGACGAGCTGGACGCCCTCGGCGCCAAGCGCTCCCGTACGCACCACAGCGGTCTGCGCAATGTCGTCAACCAGCTCCTCACCGAGCTCGACGGCATCGCGAGCGGCGCCGGCAACGAGGGCGTCTTCGTGCTCGCCGCGACCAACGTGCCCTGGGACGTGGACATCGCGCTGCGCCGCCCCGGCCGCCTCGACCGGACCCTGCTCGTGCTGCCGCCGGACGCCGCCGCCCGCGAGGCGATCCTCCGCTACCACCTGCGGGACCGCCCCATCGAGGCCGTCGACCTCGGCAAGCTCGTCAAGGTCACCGAGGACTTCTCCGGCGCGGACCTCGCCCACGTCTGCGAGACGGCCGCCGAGGCCGCGCTCCTCGAATCGGCCCGCACCGGCTCCGTACGCCTGATCACCACCAAGGACCTGCTCGGCGCGGCCAAGCAGATCAAGCCGTCCACGGAGCCGTGGTTCGCCGCCGCACGGAACGTCGCCATGTTCGCCAACGAGGGCGGCCTGTACGACGACCTCCTCGCCCACCTCAAGCGGAAGCGCAAGCTGTGACCGCCTCCACCGCGCTCGCCCGCGCCGAGGCGCTCTACGAGACCGGGCGGTACGCGCAGGCCGGCGAGATCGTCGCCCGGCACCTGGCGACCGAACCGGAGGACGCCGAGGCGCTCGTCCTGCTCGCCCGCTGCCACCACCGGGCCGGCGAACGGGCCGCCGCCCTCACCGCCGTCGACCAGGCGCTGCGGGCCGAGCCCGAGCTGCTCGGGGGCTGGCTGATGCGCGTCCACATCCTCCTCGCCGACCGGCGCTTCCAGGAGGCCGAGGCCACAGCCCGGCACGCCGTCGAGCTCGCCCCGAACCACTGGGGCACCCACTACGCGCTCGGCACCGCCCTCGCCGAGTACGCCGAACACACGCGCACGCCCGCGCGTACCGTCGAGGCCTACGAGGCGGCGCGGACCGCCGTCGGCCTCGCCCCGGAGGAGGACGCGGCCCACTTCCTCGTCGGCCTCACCGCCCAGCGGCGCGGCGACCACGCCACCGCACAGCGCGCGTACGAGACGACCCTGCGCCTCAACCCGCAGAGCAGCGAGGCCCACAACAACCTCTCGCTGCTGCGGCTGCGCCGCCGCTGGTTCCGGCGCGGCGCCTGGACCCAGGCCGCCGAGGGCTTCGTCGCCTCCGCCGCCCTCGACCTCCAGGACCGCAAGGCCCGCTACAACCTGGAGGCCATGGCCTGGAACACCGCCGCGGGTGCCCGCTGGGTCGCCCTCGTCGGCTTCCTGGCCGCCGCCGTCGCCCTCGCCGCGATCCCCACCCCCGCGACCTGGTCCGACGCGGCCGTCCCGCTGCTGGTCGGCGGGGCCGTGATCCTGGGGGCCTGGACCGGATGGGCGGTGTGGATGGCCCGCCGGGTGCCGCCGCGGCTGCGCCGGCCGCTGCTCCTCGTGGCACGCAACTGCCGGCCCGTGCTGTTCATGGCCGGGGCCGTCGGGCTCCTCGGCCTCTACTCGCTCGCCTCGCTCGCCCTGTGGTCCTTCGACTCGGGCGTGGTGAGCGGAATCGGCACGCCCCTGTTCTGGGGCGTGATCATCACGTACTGGGTGAGCCGCTCCGCGCTCAACCGCCGTGCACCGAAGGACTGAGGGTTTTCCACAGGCTTCCAGCGGCTTCCACCGACTGCCGGAGGCGGCGGATAGCATGACCGGGTAGTGATCGTCATCCGACCTAGGAGGTCCGGGACATGGCCGGAGAGCCGCAGAGCGACTGCCTGTTCTGCAAGATCGCGGAAGGGGACGTGCCGGCGACGATCGTGCGCGAGACGGAGACCACCGTCGCCTTCCGCGACATCAACCCGCAGGCGCCCACGCACATCCTCGTGATCCCGCGCCTCCACTACCCCGACGCCGCCTCGCTGGCCGCCGCCGCGCCGACCGTCGCCGCCGACATACTGCGCGAGGCGGGCGAGATCGCCGAGCAGGAGAAGATCGACGGCAGCGGCTTCCGGATCGTGTTCAACACCGGCGCCGGCGCCGGCCAGACCGTCTTCCACGCCCACGCGCACGTCCTCGGCGGCCGCGGTCTCAACTGGCCCCCCGGATAAGCCGTGTCCGTACGCGAACTGGTCGTCCTCGGGACCGCGAGCCAGGTCCCGACCCGGCACCGCAACCACAACGGCTATGTGCTCCGCTGGGACGGAAGAGGGATCCTCTTCGACCCCGGCGAGGGCACCCAGCGGCAGATGCTGCGGGCCGGGGTCGCCGCGCACGACCTCGACCGGATCTGCGTCACGCACTTCCACGGCGACCACTCGCTCGGCCTGGCCGGGGTGATCCAGCGGATCAACCTCGACCAGGTCCCGCACCCGGTCACCTGCCACTACCCGGAGAGCGGGCAGCGCTTCTTCGAGCGGCTGCGGTACGCGACGGCCTACCGCGAGACGGTGACGCTGACGGAGGCCCCGGTGGCCGCCGACGGGCCGCTCGCCGTCACCGAGGAGTTCACCCTCGACGCCCGCCGGCTCTCCCACCCCGTCGAGTCCTACGGCTACCGGATCACCGAGCCCGACGGGCGCCGCATCCTGCCCGGGAAGCTCGCCGCGCTCGGCATCAAGGGCCCCGACGTGGGCCGGATCCAGCGCGACGGCAGTCTGAACGGCGTCACCCTCGACGACGTCAGCGAGGTCCGGCGCGGACAGCGTTTCGCCTTCGTCATGGACACCCGGCTCTGCGACGGGGTGCACGCCCTCGCCGAAGGCGCCGACATGCTCGTCATCGAGTCGACCTTCCTCGACGAGGACGTCCGGCTCGCCACCGACCACGGCCATCTGACGGCCGGACAGGCCGCCGCCGTCGCACGGGACGCGGGCGTACGCCACCTCGTCCTGACCCACTTCTCGCAGCGCTACTCCGACCCCGCCGCCTTCGAACGGCAGGCGCGGGCGGCCGGGTTCGACGGCGAGCTCAGCATCGCCCAGGACCTCATGAGGGTCCCCCTACCGAAACGAACGTGACCATGCCTGTACCCAAGGCCGAACTGCACCTCCACATCGAAGGCACCCTCGAACCCGAGCTGGCCTTCGCGCTCGCCGCGCGCAACGGCGTCACCCTGCCGTACGCCGACACCGCCGCCCTCCGCGAGGCGTACCGCTTCAGCGACCTCCAGTCCTTCCTGGACCTCTACTACCGCCTGATGGCGGTCCTGCGCACCGCCGAGGACTTCACCGAGCTCGCCGACGCCTACCTGGAGCGTGCCGCCGCCCAGGGCGTCCGGCACGCCGAGATCTTCTTCGACCCGCAGGCGCACACCGCCCGCGGCATCCCGATCGGCACCGTGATCGAGGGCCTCGGCGCCTCCCTCGACCGCGCCGAGGAGCGGTACGGGATCTCCACCCGGCTCATCCTGTGCTTCCTGCGCGACGAGTCGGCCGAGTCGGCGCTGGCGACCCTGGAGGCCGCGAAGCCGTACCTCCACCGGATCACCGGGGTCGGCCTCGACTCGGCGGAGGTCGGCCACCCGCCGGCCAAGTTCCGCGAGGTGTACGAGGAGGCCGCCCGGCTCGGCCTGCGGCGCGTCGCCCACGCGGGCGAGGAGGGCCCCGCCGCCTATGTCCGCGAGGCCCTGGACGTCCTCGGCGTGGAGCGGATCGACCACGGCCTGCGCTGCATGGAGGACCCGGAGCTCGTCGACCGGCTGGCCCGCGAGCGGGTGCCGCTCACGCTCTGCCCCCTGTCGAACGTCCGGCTCCGCGTCATCGACACCCTCGCCGACCATCCGCTCCGCACGATGATGACGGCGGGTCTCCTGGTGACCGTGAACTCCGACGACCCCGCGTACTTCGGGGGCTACGTCGGGGACAACTTCGACGGCGTGCGGCAGGCGCTGGACCTCACGGACGACCAGCTCCGCGAGCTGGCGCGGAACTCCTTCGAGGCGTCCTTCCTGGAGGACGACGAGGAACGGCGGGCGCGCTACCTGGCCGAGGTGGAGGCGTACGAGTTCGGGGGCCGGTGAACGGGGGAATCCGGGGCCGGTGAGCGGGGAATCCGGGGCCGGTGACGGGAGGAACCGGGGCCCGGTGATCCGGAGGCACCGGGCGTACGTGTTTTCGGATTGCGGGTTTCCGGGTCCGGCCGTGGGGTGATACTCGGGCGACGACAGTTGTTTCGGGGGGAGCAGCACGTGTCAGACACGCCCGATCCCGCAGGGGACACCACGGCCACGCCGCCCCGGGATCCCGCAGGGGGCACCACGGCCACGTCGCCGCGTCCCGGAGCCGCGGGAGCAGCCCCGGCCGACCGGGCGGCCCCGCATCCGCCCCGGTGGGCCTGGTGGGTGGCCGGGGTGGTGGTGCCCCTGGTCGGCGCTCTGGCGACGGTCCTGACCCAGACGCAGCGCACGGGCAACGCGTCGGCGCCGCCGCCCGCGCAGGTCGCGCCCTCGGCGGTCTCGTCCACCGCGGGCCGGCCTCCGGGCACCGGGCCGACATCCGCGACACCGTCCCCGACGGCGACGGGAACGACCGCGCCGGGGACGGCCGCGCCCAGCTCCGCGCCGGAACCGAGCGGCGCCCCCACCCGGGCACCGGAGACGACGCCGCCCGCCCGGCCGTCCCCGACGCGGGTGCCGCCCGCGCCGCGCGACGGCGGCGCCATGACACCCCCGGTCGGTCCGGCGGTACGGATCGTGAACGGCAACAGCGGCCTGTGTCTCGCGGTGCCCGGCGCCTCGACCGCGGTCGTCGACCTGAACCAGTTCGCCTGCGGCCCGTACGCCGACCACTTCTGGCACCTGCGGCCCGCCGGTGCGGACGGCGCCGGACGGGACCGCTACCGGATCGTGAACGACAACAGCGGGTACTGCGCGGCCGTTCCGGGGGCCAGCAGAGCCACAGCGGTGAACGTCAACCAGTACCCCTGCGGCGACTACCCGGACCACCTCTGGCGGGTCGAGTACCAGAAGCGGGACACGGCCGGACGCCCGCTCTACCGGATCGTGAACGCCAACAGCGGGCTCTGCCTCGCCGTCCCGGGGGCGAGCACCCAGCAGACGGCGCCGGTCAACCAGTACCCCTGCGGCCCGTACGCCGACCACTTCTGGCGGTTCGGCCAGGGGTGACCCCTCAGCCCCCATCCGAAGCAGCCCGGGTCCGCCTCAACCCCGGTCCGCCTCAGCCCCGGTCCGAAGGGCGGGCCAGCCGGAACGCCGACTTCGCCGCCCGGAGGCGGCCCGTGCCGACCGGGATCGGGGTGACCTCCTGCTCGGGGGCTCCCATCTGGGGGACCAGCGCCGTGCCCGAACCCCGGCCCGCGAGGACCGCAGCGGGGGCCCCGCCGCGGCGGCGGATCGA
Organism: Streptomyces sp. NPDC015661; assembly: GCF_043077765.1. NCBI lineage: Bacteria > Bacillati > Actinomycetota > Actinomycetes > Kitasatosporales > Streptomycetaceae > Streptomyces > Streptomyces sp. NPDC015661. Next base: position 503,674 of record NZ_JBIBST010000004.1, read on the forward strand.
GCCCGGGACCAGGGGGCGGCCGGAGGCGTGGCGGGCGACGGCCGTCATCGGCGCGGCGACGAGCAGGAGCAGGGCGCAGAGGGCCAGGCCCATGCCCGGGTAGCCGGCGCGGTCGGAGAGCAGGGAGCCGGCGACCGGGCCGCAGGCCACGCCGAGGGACGAGGCCGAGCCGACCATGACGGCCCAGCGGCCGCGCGGGTCGAGGGAGGCCGCCAGGCCGAGCAGGTAGGACAGGACGACCGGGTAGACGGCGTTCCAGAGGATCTCGCCGGTCGCGAAGCCCGCGAGGCTCTCGGCGGTCGAGCTCAGCAGGACGCAGCCCGCGATCGCGACCGTGCCGGCGCCGATCGGGACCGCCCGGCCCAGGCGGGAGCCGAGCGCGCCGGCCGCCGTGACGCCGGCGAGGCCGGCGCCGAGTGCCGCCGCGAAGACCGCGCCGACGGTGACCTCGGAGAGGCCGGCCTGGGTGAGCCCGATGCGGCCGCTCACGCCCCAGAGGGCGTTCTGCGCGAGGGACCAGCAGAGGATGCCCCCGGCGAGCACCGCACCCGCCCGCCGGTGGGGGAGGGGGCCGGAGACGCCCGCGGTCTCGCGGACGCCGGAGCCGCCCGTCGTCTCGCGGACCGTGTGCGGGGTGGCCGGCAGGCCGCGCGTGAAGGGCCACACCAGTGCCGCCCCGCAGGCGATCGCGAGGAGCGGGGCGGCGTGGCCGCCGCCCAGGTGCGGAAGGGTCAGGTAGAGGGCGCCGGCCGTCGCCGAGACGGAGAGCAGGCCGAGGGTGGAGGCCCGGTGCGGGTCGCGCCGCCCGGCGATCCCGGCCACGGCCACCGCCGTCGCCGTGCCCGAGCCGAGGCCGCCGAGGACGGCGCCCGCGACGACCAGCGGCACGAGGCCGGTCGCGGCGGCGGAGCCGTATCCGACGGTCATCGCGAGCAGGCCCGCGCGGGCGGCCCGGCGCGGCCCGATCCGCTCCCCGCGCGCGGCGAGCGTGAAGCCGGCCGTGGAGGAGCCGAGGAGCAGCACGGAGCCGATCAGGCCCGCCTGCGACGGGGTGAGGCCGAGACCGGCCGAGAGGCGGCCGACGACGGTCGGCAGGAGGTACGGGGCGAGGTAGCCGGCCGTGAAGAGGGCGACGAGGGCGACGAGGGCCCCCGCGCCGCGAGTCCGCGAGGACATGGGCGTTCCCGGGAACGGAAGGGGAGGGGTGGAGCGCCCGGTGGTGTGCGTGGGGCACGGGGTCGCGGACCATGTGTATCAAGCAGGTGAGTGGCGGGAGAAGGTGGTTTCCGCCCGTTCGGGGTGTGATCCGAGTCACTATTTGTTTCGTGGATGAGTTCGTGGGTAACCAGGCGCCTTCTTGTGCGTCCCACCCGTCACCCCACCCCCATCGGGCACACTGATCTGATCCGCACCACGACCGGGGAGCCTGCCGTGACCACAGCAAGGGGAGAGCAGCCGCAACACGACGCCGGGGTCGACCCGTTGGTGTGCCTGCGCGAGCCCACGGACCCCGCCTGCGACGTCTTCCTCACGGGCACCGTCTTCCTCGACATCATCTTCACCGGCCTGGACAGCGCCCCCGTCCGCGGCACCGAGTCCTGGGCCCGCGGCATGGGGTCGAGCCCGGGCGGCGTCGCCAACATGGCCACCGCCCTCGCCCGCCTCGGCCTGCGGACCTCGCTCGCCGCCGCCTTCGGCGACGACCACTACGGCGAGTACTGCTGGGACGCCCTGGAGCAGGGCGAGGGCATCGACCTCTCGCTCTCCCGGACCGTCCCCGGCTGGCACTCCCCGGTCACGGTCTCCATGGCCTACGAGGGCGAGCGCACGATGGTCTCCCACGGGCACGAGGCCCCGCCGCTCGACGGCGCCCTGCCCGCCTACCCGCCGCACGCGCGCGCGGCCGTCGCCTCCCTCGTGCCCGGCCGCTCCGAGGACTGGGTGGCCCAGGCCGCCCGCGGCGGCGCCAAGGTCTTCGCCGACGTCGGCTGGGACGACACCGGCCGCTGGGACCTGGCCGGCCTCACCGACCTCCAGCACTGCGAGGCCTTCCTGCCGAACGCCGCCGAGGCGATGCGCTACACCCGCACCGACTGCCCCCGGGCCGCCGCCCGCGCCCTCGCCGACAAGGTCCGCTACGCCGTGGTCACGCTCGGTTCCGAGGGCGCCTACGCCGTCGACGGTGCCACCGGCGAGACCGCCGAGGTCCCCGCGATCCAGGTCTCCGCCCTCGACCCGACCGGCGCCGGGGACGTCTTCGTCGCCGGTTTCGTCACCGGCACCCTCGCCGACTGGCCGCTCGCCGACCGGCTCGCCTTCGCCGGCCTGACCGCCGCCCTCTCCGTGCAGGAGTTCGGCGGCTCGCTGTCCGCCCCGACCTGGGGAGAGATCGCCGCCTGGTGGCAGCACGTCCAGGGCCATGCCCGCCAGGACCCCGAGGCGCTGCGCGGCCGCTACGCCTTCCTGGAGCGGCTCCTGCCCGCCCCGGCCCGCCCGTGGCCGCTGCGCAGGGCGGTGCCGACGATCGGGTTCAGGGCCGCCCACTCGTAAACCGCTACGGGCTTGTCGGACCCGAGTCGTAGGCTTGGAGCCCAGAGGCCGTCGAGCGGCGACAGCCCTGCAACGGGAGGTGTGTGCAGGCCACAGTGCCGGCCCATGACTCAGCAGACGCCCACATCCCACAACGGCGCGCCCGGCGAGGTACGAGCCCACTTCACCGTCCCCGCCAAGCACCCGATGGTGACCGTCCTCGGATCCGGTGATTCGCTGCTCCGCGTCATCGAGCGGTCGTTCCCCCAGGCCGACATCCACGTCCGGGGCAACCAGGTCAGCGCTGTCGGCGACCCGGTGGAAGTCGCTCTGATCCAGCGCCTGTTCGACGAGATGATGCTGGTGCTCCGCACCGGTCAGCCGATGACGGAGGACGCAGTGGAACGCTCGATCGCCATGCTGCGGGAGGAGACCGGGGAGGCTGCGGTCGAGACGCCCTCCGAGGTGCTCACGCAGAACATCCTCTCCAGCCGGGGACGCACGATCCGTCCCAAGACGCTCAACCAGAAGCGGTACGTCGACGCGATCGACAAGCACACGATCGTCTTCGGCATCGGCCCCGCCGGCACCGGCAAGACCTATCTCGCCATGGCGAAGGCGGTCCAGGCCCTGCAGTCCAAGCAGGTCAACCGGATCATCCTGACCCGCCCCGCCGTCGAGGCGGGCGAGCGGCTCGGCTTCCTGCCGGGCACGCTCTACGAGAAGATCGACCCGTACCTGCGGCCGCTGTACGACGCCCTGCACGACATGCTGGACCCCGACTCGATCCCCAAGCTCATGGCCAGCGGCACGATCGAGGTCGCGCCCCTCGCATACATGAGGGGCCGTTCACAGCCGGTCTTTACCAACGTTCTGACGCCGGACGGCTGGCGTCCCATCGGCGACCTGGAGGTCGGTGACCTCGTCATCGGCTCGAACGGCGAGCCGACCCCTGTCCTCGGCGTCTACCCGCAGGGCGAGCGGGACATCTACCGGGTCTCCGCCCAGGACGGCTCCTGGACCCTCTGCTGCGGCGAGCACCTGTGGACCGTCCGTACGGCCTCTGACAAGCGTCGTGACAAGCCGTGGCGGGTCCTGGAGACCCAGGAGATGATCGGCAACCTCCGTGCCGCGCACGCCCGCCGGTACGAGCTGCCGCTGCTCACCGCGCCGGTGGCGATGCCCGAGCGCGAGGTCCCGATGGACCCGTACGCGGTGGGCCTGCTGCTCGGGGACGGTTGCCTGACCGGCTCCACCACCCCGTCGTTCTCCAGCGAGGACCACGAACTCGCTGAGGCGCTGGAAGCGGCGCTGCCCGGGGTCACCGTACGGGCGAAGGGCGGTCCGGATTACGTCCTGAACCGTGCCAAGGCCCCCGGGGACGTCGTCACTCTGGAGAACCCCGTCACGGGCATGCTCGGGCAGCTCGACCTCGTCGGCACCCGGTCCCACTCCAAGTTCGTCCCGGACGACTACCTGTACAACTCCGCCGAGGTCCGGCTCGCGGTCCTTCAGGGGCTGCTGGACTCCGACGGCGGCCCGGTCACTCAGGCCGACCGCACCTGCCGGATCCAGTACACGACGACGTCGATCGTGCTCCGCGACGACGTGATCGCGCTGGTCCAGTCGCTGGGCGGGGTCGCGTACACCCGGCGGCGCGAAGCCGAGGGACGTCCCCAGGGGAGCGCCCTGGGCAAGCACCGCCACGACTCCCACATCGTCGACATCCGCCTCCCCGAGGGCATCGAGCCCTTCCGGCTCGCCCGCAAGCGGGACACGTACCACGCGGCCGGAGGCGGCGGACGGCCGATGCGGTTCATCGACTCCATCGAGCCCGCCGGGCGCGAGGAGACGGTCTGCATCCAGGTGGCGGCGGAGGACTCGCTGTACGTCACGCAGGACTACCTGCTGACGCACAACACCCTCAACGACGCGTTCATCATCCTCGACGAGGCGCAGAACACGAACCCCGAGCAGATGAAGATGTTCCTCACCCGCCTCGGCTTCGACTCGAAGATCGTCATCACCGGTGACGTCACCCAGGTCGACCTGCCGAACGGGACGAAGAGCGGTCTGCGGCAGGTCCGCGACATCCTCGACGGTGTCCCGGACGTGCACTTCTCGATGCTCACGTCGCAGGATGTCGTCCGGCACAAGCTCGTCGGCCGTATCGTCGACGCGTACGAGCAGTACGACAGCCGCAACGGGAAGTAGTAACTGAGCACCATGTCGATCGACGTCAACAACGAGTCCGGTACCGAGGTCGACGAGCAGGCGATCCTCGACATCGCCCGCTACGCGCTCGGACGCATGCGCATCCACCCGCTCTCCGAGCTCTCGGTGATCGTCGTGGACGCGGAGGCGATGGAGCAGCTCCACATCCAGTGGATGGACCTGCCCGGGCCGACGGACGTCATGTCCTTCCCGATGGACGAGCTGCGCCCGCCGTCGAAGGACGACGAGGAGCCCCCGCAGGGCCTCCTCGGCGACATCGTGCTCTGCCCCGAGGTCGCCACCCAGCAGGGCAAGGACGCGCCGACGCAGCACTCCATGGACGAGGAGCTCCAGCTCCTCACCGTCCACGGGGTGCTGCACCTGCTCGGGTACGACCACGAGGAGCCGGACGAGAAGGCCGAGATGTTCGGCCTCCAGGCGGCGATCGTCGACGGCTGGCGCGCGGAGAAGGGCCTCACCGGCCCGTCCCCGGCTCCGACCGTGTCCTGACCCCGATGGACGTTTCGCTGATCCTCGGCGCCGTCGCGCTGGTCATCGTGGCCTGGCTCGCCGCCTGCGCCGAGGCCGGTCTCGCCCGCGTCTCCAGCTTCCGCGCCGCCGAGGCCGTACGGTCCGGGCGGCGCGGTGCGGAGAAGCTGGCCCAGGTCGCCTCCGACCCGACCCGCTATCTCAACGTCGCGCTGCTCGTCCGCGTCGCCTGCGAGATGGCGGCCGGCGTCCTCGTCACCTACGCCTGCCTGGAAGCCTTCCCGGAGACCTGGGAGGCCCTGCTCGTCGCGATCGCCGTCATGGTCCTCGTCTCGTACGTGGCCGTCGGCGTCTCGCCGCGCACCATCGGCCGCCAGCACCCGCTGAACACCGCGACGGCCGCCGCGTACGTGCTGCTGCCGCTGGCCCGGATCATGGGCCCGATCCCGCAGCTGCTCATCCTCATCGGCAACGCGCTGACCCCGGGCAAGGGCTTCCGCAAGGGCCCCTTCGCCTCCGAGGCCGAACTGCGGGCCATGGTCGACCTCGCCGAGCAGGAGTCGCTCATCGAGGACGAGGAGCGCCGCATGGTGCACTCCGTCTTCGAGCTGGGCGACACCCTGGTCCGCGAGGTGATGGTGCCCCGCACCGACCTGATCTGCATCGAGCGGTACAAGACGATCCGTCAGGCCCTCACCCTCGCGCTGCGCTCCGGGTTCTCCCGGATCCCGGTCACCGGGGAGAACGAGGACGACATCGTCGGCATCGTCTATCTGAAGGACCTGGTCCGCAGGACCCACATCAACCGGGACTCCGAGGCCGACCTGGTGTCCACCGCGATGCGGCCCGCCGCCTTCGTGCCCGACACCAAGAACGCCGGTGACCTGCTGCGCGAGATGCAGCAGGAGCGCAACCACGTCGCCGTCGTCATCGACGAGTACGGCGGCACGGCCGGCATCGTCACCATCGAGGACATCCTGGAGGAGATCGTCGGCGAGATCACCGACGAGTACGACCGGGAGCTGCCGCCCGTCGAGGAGCTCGGCGACGACCGCTACCGGGTCACCGCCCGCCTCGACATCGGCGACCTCGGCGAGCTGTACGGCTTCGGCCCCGACGAGTACGACGACGAGGACGTGGAGACCGTCGGCGGGCTGCTCGCCAAGGCGCTCGGCCGCGTCCCGATCTCCGGGGCCAAGGCGGTCGTGGAGCTGCCGGACGGCCGCTCGCTGCGGCTGACGGCCGAGGCCCCCGCCGGCCGCCGGAACAAGATCGTCACCGTGCTCGTGGAACCGCTGGAACCGGAGGAGAAGCCGGAATGACCCCGAACGAGCTGCGCGCCTTCTGCCTGGACTTCAACGACGCCTCGGAGGAGTTCCCGTTCAGCCCGGACGTCTCCGTCTTCAAGGTCGCCGGGAAGATGTTCGCGCTCTCGTGGCTCGACGCCGAGCCGCTGCGGGTCAATCTCAAGTGCGACCCGGACGAGGCGGTACGGCTCCGCGAGGAGCACCCCGCGATCGCCCCCGGGTACCACATGAACAAGCGGCACTGGAACACCGTGACCGTCGGAGAGCTCCCGGACCGGATGGTCCGGGAGCTCGTCGAGGACTCGTACGACCTGGTGGTCGCGGGTCTGCCGAAGGCCGTACGGCTCCGCCTCGACAGGCCGTAGTCGAGGCCGTTCGGATCCGGCCCCGACAGGCGGTGGTTCAGGACCGGCGCCGCAGGCCGAGGGCGACCAGGACCGCCGCGCCGACCACGATCGCCGCGTCGAGGGCGATGACCGTGCGCACCCCGGCGAACAGGTCGGAGCCGGTCGTGGCGAGCACGCCAAGCAGCGGGATGCCGACGGTCAGACCGACCTGCTGGGTGGTGGTGACCAGACCGGTCGCGAGCCCCTGCTCCTCGTCGCGGACGCCGGAGGTGACGGTCACGCCGTACGAGATGATCGCGCCGAGGTGCAGCATCGACGCCAGGGAGACGGCCACGGTCGCCAGGACCGCGCCGGACTCCCGGCCGATGCCGAGCAGCCCGGCGGTGAGCAGGCCCTGGCCGAGCAGCGAGACCACCAGGGTGCGGTGGGCGCCGAACCGGCCGATCACCTTCGGGGTCACCATGCCGGCGAGCACCGAGAACGCGCCCTGGACGCCGAAGACGATGCCGGACGCGAAGGCCGAGAGGCCGAGGGTCTGCTGCAGGTACAGGGTCAGGGCGAAGACGATCGTCGACATCATCGAGAAGGTGACCAGACCGCCCAGGTTGCCGAAGGCGACGGTACGGCGGCGCAGCACCGGCAGCGAGACCAGCGGGGCCGGGTGCCGGGACTCGATCACGCCGAAGGCCACGAGCAGCAGCACGCCCAGGGCGAGGGTGACGGGGACGTCCACGCCGCCGAAGCCGCGCTCGGCCGCCGTCGTCAGGGCGTAGATCAGGGAGAGCAGACCGCCGGTGACGGTCAGCGCGCCGGGCACGTCGAGGCGGGGCCGCTCGGGGGTGCGGGACTCGGGCAGCAGGCCCGGGGCGAGCGGCAGCACGATCAGGGTGAAGACGGCGAGCAGACCCATGGTGGAGCGCCAGCCGAGGGTGTCGGTCATGACGCCGCCGAGCACCATGCCGATGGTGAAGCCGAGGGACATCAGGGTGCCGGAGATGCCGAGCGCCCTCGCCCGCAGCGGGCCCTCGGGGAAGACGGTGGTGAGCAGCGCCATGCCGGTCGGCACGATCGCCGCCGCGCCGAGGCCCTGGAGGGCGCGGCCGGCGAGGAAGGAGCCGGGGCTCCAGGCGAGGGTGGCGAGCAGGGAGGCCGCGCCGAAGAGCACGAGACCGGAGAGGAAGAGCTTCTTGCGGCCGAAGAGGTCGCCGATCCGGCCGAAGAGGAGCAGGAAGCCGCCGGAGGGCAGGGCGAAGGCGGTGACCGCCCACTGGAGCCCGGACGGGTCGAAGCGGAGGTCGGCGCCGAGGACGGGCAGCGCGACGTTCAGGACGGAGAAGTCGAGCGCCACCATGAACTGGGCGGCGCACAGGACGAAGAGGACGAGCCGGTCGCGGTGGGTGAGGGCCGGGGGAGCGGCAGGGGTGGTGGGGGCGGTGGAGGCGGTGGGGGACTCGGGCGGGGAGGTCGTCGTTGCCATGACCCCACCTTCGGCGCACGGGAACAACGCTGGGGAGCGGGAACTTATCCTGTTGGTCGCACCACCAGGCATCCAGGGGGAGGAAGCACACGTGGCCACCGCTCTCGAGAGCACCAGCGCGAAGCAGCACCGACTCGCCGAACTGCGCGAGTTCCTGATGAGCCGTCGGGCCCGGGTGAGCCCGGCCGAGGCGGGACTCCCGGACGGCGGCGCGCGCCGCCGCACCCCGGGCCTGCGCCGCGAGGAGGTCGCCGTCCTCGCGGGCGTCGGGGTCTCCTGGTACCAGTGGCTGGAGCAGGGCCGGGACATCACGGTCTCCCCGCAGGTCCTCGACTCGGTGGCGCGGGTGCTGCGGCTGAGCCCGGCCGAGCGGCGCCATCTGTACGTCCTGGCCGCGCTGAACCCGCCGGCTCTGGAGGCCGCCCCGGAGGACCGGGACATGTGCCACGGTCTGCGGCGGCTCATCGACGCGTGGATGCCGTTCCCGGCGCACATCATGGACCAGTACTGGAACACCGTGATGTACAACGACGCGGCGGCGATCGTGATGGGGATGCGGCCGGAGATCGTGCAGAACTGCCTGATCGCGTTCTTCACGGACCCCCTGTACCGCGCGCGGTCGACGCGCTGGGAGGAGCTGGCGCCGAAGGTCGTCGCGCAGTTCCGCTCGGCGTGCTCGGAGTGCCCGGACGACGAGGGCTTCCAGGCGGTGGTCGAGTCGGCCAGGGAGGCGAGCCCGGAGTTCGCGGAGCTGTGGGAGCAGCGGGACATCCTGCCGGGCGGGCAGAACCGCAAGGAGATGGAGCACCCGCTGGTCGGCAGGCTCGTCGTCGAGGCGACCCAGCTCAGGGTCCCGGCCCGGCCGGACCTGGTCATCGTGATGCACACCCCGATGCCGGAGGCGAACACGGCAGAGAAGCTGGAGTGGCTGGTGTCGCCGGAGGGGCGCCGCGGGGCGATGTACCCGGTCGCGGGCTGATCATCCGTACGGACCTATGCTCGGCTCATGACACTCAGCAGCGAGCACGGCGACCTCGGCGCCGAGGACCTCAAGATCATCACCCTTGCGCGGAGCGCCCGCGCCCGTAACGGCGTGCCCGAGGGCGCGGCCGTACGCGACGAGACGGGCCGCACCTATGTGGCCGGCACCGTGGAGCTGGAGTCGCTCAAGCTGAGCGCGCTGCGGACCGCGGTCGCCATGGCCGTGGCCAGCGGGGCCCAGTCCCTGGAGGCGGCGGCCGTGGTGTCGAACGCCGAGGCGGCCTCGGACGAGGACCGCGCTGCGGTACGCGACCTCGGCGGCCCGGAGACCCCGGTGCTGCTCGCGGGTCCCGACGGGCAGCTGCGGCTGGCCGTCACCGCCGGCTGAGCGAACGGATCAGGACAGCGGGGGCCCGGCGTCACGCCGGGCCCCCGCTGTCTTTGTGTGTTTGTGAAGGATCACCGCATCTTCTCTTGCCTTCCCCGGCCGTCTGCGCGTCAATGACAGCGGTTCGTCCGACGGACCGTCAGATCTCTCGTCCTTCACGCAGTGTCCGCACCCCTGCGTTCGGTATCGGAAGGGGTTCGAACTCGCCATGAGAAGCAGAAGCACCTTAGGGACCGTCGCGGTACTCACCGGGGCGCTCGCCGCCGCCGGACTCGCCTTCGCCCCGACGGCCGGCGCGGTGTCGCCGGGCTCGGCGACCGCGACGTACGACTGCGGCAGCTGGGGCGGTGGCACCGCCACCCTCACGGCCACGCAGAGCGGCACCGCCGCGACCATCACCATCACCTCCGCCGTCACGACGCCGGTCGCGGTCGGCGCCGACACGATCAGCTCCACGCTGACGATGGCCAAGGCCGGCGGCGGCACCCGGGTCTTCACCGGGAAGAAGAACCCGGCGCTCTCCGCCGGGCAGTCCGTCGTCATGGGCCCGCTGAGCGGGACCGTGGCCTCGGGCGACAGCCTCAACTCGTACTTCGCGGGGGTCGCCCTCAAGATGGTGATCTTCGGGATCACGGTGAACTGCGACGCGGTGACCTCGCAGTCGCCGGGTCCGTTCGTCTTCAGCTGACCCTCGCTCGCTCCTCCCGACCGGTGTCGCCCTCGGCGGCACCGGTCTCCGTCGTGACCTGGGGAAATGTCGCCGATGTCACGATCTTGACAGTATCTGATGGGTCATCAGTCGGTGGAATTCGATTCCATTGACTTCTCTCCGCCCGCAGCCGTCAATGGCGCCCACTCATCCCTCAGGAGGGGGCACACACATGGCACTCACCCGATCCCGGGCGGCGGCCCGAAGACGGCGCTGGACCGCCGTCCTCGGCGTCACCGCCCTCGCGGTCGCCGGCGGCGCGCTCGCCGCCCCGGCCGGCGCGGCGACCACCTCGCAGTCGGTGGAATTCCAGACCCGCTGCGTCCCGCCGCCGGTCGCCCAGATCCCGCCGATCGAGGGCGCGACCACCGCCCAGATCACGGTCGACAAGACCAGCCCCAAGGTCGGCGAGACCGTCACCGTGACCTACACGGTCACCAAGCCCGCCGCGTCCAACCCGGTCGACCTCGCGCTCCCGGCCGACATCATGACGCCCAGCGGCAAGGTGGTCCTCGGCGGCGCCCAGACCGGCACGGTCACCGTCACCGGCCCCAAGAAGAACCCGCCGGTCCCCGGCAAGGGCTCCTTCCCGGCCTTCTCCATGACGGGCACCTTCACCGCCACCGAGGCCGGCTCGATCACCCTCTCGCCCGGCGACTACAACATCCACACCAGCTACCTCATGGAGCTGGACACCCCCTGTACGGTGCTCAACCCGCCCGCCCCGGTCTCCGAGACGGTCGTCGCGAGCCCCGTGACCAGCCCCAACACCCGGGCGCTCCAGCTCGACAACGCCACCGGCGACCCGGGGGTCCGCGTCACCGTCACCGGCTCCCACTTCACCCCGCTCACCGAGGTCACCGTCGTCGGCCGCGCCGGAGCGGCGGAGACCGCCGACAAGATGACCGTCACCACCGACAGCGAGGGCGGCTTCGCCGCGCGCCTGAAGGTCAACGACCCGGCGACCACCGGGATCGTGGCGTACGAGGGCACGGCCTGGGACCCCGAGAAGGGCGCGGGCCCCGCCGCGTACAAGGTCATCGTCCCGGCACCGCCGAACAGCCAGACGATCACCGCGGCCGTCACGGCGGGCGAGCTGTCCATGACCCAGGCCGGGGACGCCGTCCAGCTGTCCTCCGTCGACTTCGGCGCGGGCGGCGCGGCCACCGGCGCGCTCCAGACGGTGACCGTCAAGGACTTCCGCGGCGGCCCCGCCGGCTGGTCCCTGACCGGCAAGGTCACCGACTTCACCGGCCCCGGCGGCGCCATCGGAGCCGGGAACCTGTCCTGGACGCCCGCCTGCACCGCCAAGGCCGGCAGCCCCAGCGCCTGCGCCGCAGGCTCGGCGGGCCCGGTCGGCAGCGGCGGCGCGACCCTCGCCTCCACGCCGAACGGCACCCTCACGGGCGGCGAGTTCACCGTCGACGCGCAGCTCTCCCTCGACGTCCCGGCGTTCACCGCGCCCGGCTCGTACGCGGGCGTGCTCACGCTGACCCTGTCCTGACCGCTCGCGGGCCGGGCGCGCACCCGGCCGGCCCGCTCCGATCCGCACCCCGGGGGTCCGCACCCGTGCGCAAGCTCTCCGCACTCCTCCTGAGCACCCTGATCGCGCTGCTCGGCCTCGCGCCGGGCGCCGGGGCAGCCGAGAACGGCGAGTGGGCCGTCTACCCGGCCGCCTCGAAGCTCGGCGGCCGCCCGTACTTCTACCTGTCCGCCGACCCCGGCGCGACGCTCACCGACCGCGTCACCGTCGCCAACAAGACCGCCGCCCCGCTCACCTTCCGGCTGTACGGCGCCGACGCCTACAACACCGACCGCGACGGCGGCTTCGCCGTCCGCACCCAGCGCGAGAAGCAGACCGGCGCCGGAGCCTGGATCAAGCCCGAGCGGACCCGGATCACCGTCCCGCCCCGCTCCGCCGTCACCGTGCCGTACACGCTGACCGTCCCCGCCGACGCCGACCCCGGCGACCACCCGGGGGCCCTCGTCGCCCTCGACGAGCGGATCGCCCCCGGCGGGAAGGGCTCCGTCGCCGTCGGCGTGCAGCGCGCGGTCGGCGCCCGCGTCTACCTCCGGGTCAACGGGCCGACCGTGCCCGCCCTCGCCGTCGAGGACGTCACCCTCGACCAGGACCGGCCACTGGTCCCCGGCACCCGCACGAGCAGCGCCCTCGTCTCGTACACCCTGCACAACCGGGGCAACGTCACCCTGAACCCCAAGGTCGTCCTGAAGGCCGAGGGCCTCTTCGGCCGCACCCTCCTCGCCCGCGACCTGGCCAGGGTCCCCGCCGAGCTGCTGCCCCGCCAGAAGATCCGGCTCACCGAGCGCTGGACCGGCTCCCCGCAGCTCGACTGGGGCGACGTCACCCTCACCGCCACCGCGAAGGACGTGAAGGAGACCGGCACGGTGTCCTTCCTGGCCCTGCCCTGGCTCGCCGCCGCGGTCCTCGCCGTGGGCGGCGCGGCAGGGCTCTACGGCCTGCGGATACGACGCCGCCGGGCAGCCGGTACGTGACGGGATACGACGCCTCCGGGCACTGAGTACGTGACGCGGGCGCTCATCGGGGACAATGGCCCCCATGAGCGCTCGCAACCAAGAAACCGAAGCCGTCCACCGGGCCGGCTTCGCCTGCTTCGTCGGCCGCCCCAACGCGGGCAAGTCCACCCTCACGAACGCTCTGGTCGGCCAGAAGGTGGCCATCACCTCGAACCGGCCGCAGACCACCCGGCACACCGTCCGCGGCATCGTGCACCGCCCGGACGCCCAGCTGATCCTGGTGGACACCCCCGGCCTCCACAAGCCGCGCACCCTCCTCGGCGAGCGGCTCAACGACGTCGTCCGCACCACCTGGGCCGAGGTCGACGTGATCGGCTTCTGCCTGCCCGCCGACCAGAAGCTCGGCCCCGGCGACCGCTTCATCGCCAAGGAGCTCGCCGGGATCAAGAAGACCCCCAAGGTCGCGATCATCACCAAGACCGACCTGGTCGACTCCAAGACGCTCGCCGAGCAGCTCATCGCCATCGACCAGCTCGGCAAGGAGCTGGGCTTCGAGTGGGCGCAGATCGTGCCGGTCTCGGCCGTCGGCAACAAGCAGGTCCAGCTCGTCGCCGACCTGCTCATCCCGCTCCTGCCGGAGTCCCCGCCGCTCTACCCGGAGGGCGACCTCACGGACGAGCCGGAGCAGGTCATGGTCGCGGAGCTGATCCGCGAGGCCGCGCTCGAAGGCGTACGGGACGAGCTGCCGCACTCGATCGCGGTGGTCGTCGAGGAGATGATCCCGCGCGAGAACCGCCCGGCGGACCGGCCGCTGCTCGACATCCACGCGAACGTGTACATCGAGCGCCCCAGCCAGAAGGGCATCATCATCGGCCCGAAGGGCAGCCGCCTCAAGGAGGTCGGCATGAAGTCCCGCAAGCACATCGAGGCCCTCCTCGGCACTCCGGTCTTCCTCGACCTCCACGTGAAGGTCGCGAAGGACTGGCAGCGGGACCCGAAGCAGCTGCGGAAGCTCGGCTTCTAGGCGGTTTTCCGGGCGGCGTCCGGGGGCGCGTGTCAGCATGGCGCCGTGACAGAGATCGTCAAGGGGGGAAACCTGCCGGTCCCCGGGCAGGTGTGGCGGATCGCGGTCGTCCGGCGGGCCGGCGGTGAGGGCGTGCCGGACGTCGACGCCTCGGCGCTGCTGCTCGACGCCGCGGGCCGGGTCAGGGGCGACGGCGATCTGGTCTTCTACAACCAGCCCGCGCACGCGTCCGGAGCCGTGCGGCTGCTCGGTCAGGTGCGGGACGAGGATCAGCGCGTCGCCGACTGGCTGGAGATCGACACCGCGCGCGTGGAGCCCGCCGTCCAGCGCATCGTGATCACCGCCTCCAGCGAGGACGGGACGTTCGGCCGGGTGCCGGGCCTCCACATCAGGACGACCAGCGCCGTCACCGGCGAGCAGCTGGCGCTGTACGAGGTCGACGACGCGAGCACCGAGACGGCGTTCGTCCTCGGCGAGTTCTACCGGCGCGACGGGGCGTGGAAGTTCCGTGCCGTGGGCCAGGGGTACGACTCCGGGCTCGTCGGCCTCGCCGAGGACTTCGGCATCGAGGGCAGGGACCCGGAGCCCGCCTTCGACGACAGGCCCGCCTTCGACGACGAGCCCGCCCTCGACGACGGGCCCACCGCCGCCGGCGCCCTGCCGGAGGCCATTCCCGAGGAGCTCCTGGCCAAGGTCCGGGAGGCCGAGGCCGCCGTCCCGGCGCAGCCCCCCGTACGGATCCCGGCACAGGTCCCCGTGCAGGGCCCCGGGCGGGTCGGCCCGCAGTCGGACATCGAGCTCTTCGGCCAGGACTTCCCGGAGTTCGTCCGCAGCGGCGAGGGCAATGCCGAGATCACCGTCGACGTGCCCGTCCCGGCCGGTTTCGTCGTGGTCGACTCGACCCGGAGGGGCAGCGGCTACTTCGGGGTGGCCAGCCTCGACGAGAAGGGCGAGGACGCCGTCCTGCTCGCGAACACGACGCTGGACGACTTCGAGGGCCGTGGGCTGCTGCGGCACGACGGCCGGAGCCCGCTGCGCCTGCGCGTGAGCTCCTACGACCGCGCGTGGACGATCGCCGTCCGTCCGGTGAGCACCGTGGAGGACCTCGACGGCGACGCCGAGGGGCGGGGCGCCGACGTCCTGCTGTACACGGGCCCCGCCGGCCTGCTCGCCTCCCGGCTCCGCACGAAGTACAACCACGCGTACTTCCATGTGCAGGGCCATGAGCCGGACGGCCGCGATCACCTCCTGGCCAACGTGGCGAGCAGGCGCTGCAAGGACGAGCGGCCGCTGCCCGAGGGGCCTCTGCTCGTGCAGGTCAGGAGTGCCGACGGAGACTGGTCCCTGGAGGTCAGGGCGCCGAAGCAGAGCAGGTTCTGGCGCCGCGCCTCCCGCTAGCCCCTACGCGCCTTCCTTGAGGACCCTCGTGACGAGGGTCCTCTGGGCGTCCGTCAGGTGGGGGTCGCCGCAGTGGAGCGTGCGGCCGTCGACGGTGATCTCGTACGAGAAGCCGTCCGGCACGCCCCGGGCGTCACCGTCGCCCTCCGCGAGGACGGCGGAGGTCAGGGACTCCCACTCGGGTCCCGAGACCTCCACCTCCGCCGACCGCTCGATGCCCGCGAAACCACCCGTGCGCCGCACTCGAATCCGCATGGGCCCTGTCTACCAGCCGGTCAGTCGGTGGGCACCCCCACCGTCGCCCAGGCCTTCAGGACGGCCTGCATCTCCGCGCCGTCGCCGTACCGCGCCTTCGCCGCCGCGACGGTGGCCCGCGCGAACTCGGAGAAGCGGGCCTCCTCGGTCAGCGTGCCGCCGGTCATCACGTCGTACCAGATCTGCCCCGCCCGCTCCCAGGCGTTGCCGCCGAGTTCGGTCGCGAGGAGGTAGAAGGCGTGGTTGGGGATGCCCGAGTTGATGTGCACCCCGCCGTTGTCGGAGCTGGTGCGTACGTAGCCGTCCATGGTCGCCGGCTGCGGGTCCTTGCCCAGGACGTCGTCGTCGTAGGCCGTGCCGGGCTCCTTCATGGAGCGCAGCGCGACCCCGTTGTCGATGGCGGGACCGAGGAGACCGGCGCCGATCAGCCAGTCGGCCTCGTCGGCCGACTGGCCCAGCGCGTACTGCTTCACCAGCGTGCCGAAGACGTCGGACACCGACTCGTTGAGCGCCCCGGACTGGCCGAAGTAGGCGAGGTTGGCGGAGTGCTGGGTGAAGCCGTGGGCCAGCTCGTGGCCGATGACGTCGACGGGGATCGTGAAGTCGAGGAACAGCTCGCCGTCGCCGTCGCCGAACACCATCTGCGTGCCGTTCCAGAACGCGTTGTCGTACTTCTCGTCGAAGTGGACGGTGGCATCGAGCGGCATGCCCGCCCCGTCGACCGAGTCGTGGCCGTACGCCCCCAGGAACAGGTCGAAGGTGGCGCCCAGCCCCGCGTGGGCGCGGTTGACGGTGGCGTCCCGGGACGGCTGGTCGCTCTCGCCGTGCACACGGCGGCCCGGCAGTTCCGTGGTGTTCCCGGCGTCGTAGATCGTGCGCTGCGGCTTGCCGGACGACGTGGCCGGAGGGGCGGTCGTGGTGGCCGTGCGGGCCGTGCGCTGCTCCGCGTCCACCGTCAGGGTGCGCCGGGCGGCCTCGGCGACGGCCGGGTCGTCGGACCGGGCCAGCCGCTCCAGGATGTGGGGCGGGACGATCGTGCAGAAGAGTGACGTCATCCCAGCAATGTGGCACTCCGTGATGCCACTGTCACGGGATGCGACGCAGATTGGCGAAATGGAGTGATGGGTCACCTTTCGCCCTTGACGCGGGCGCCGTCCCGCATACTGAAACGGCACGTCCGGCTTCCCCGGACCTGGGCTATGGTGACGCACATCATGCGTTTCGGGCTGCTTCTCCTTAGCTGCCGCGGCGAGGGCCTGTAGTCGTAGGCCGACCCCCTCCCCGCGGGTTTTGGTGTTGCGTTCGACAGTCGGCCGTCCCTCCCGCAGGACCCGAGGAGCCCTACGCAATGTCTCAGTCGCCTTTCGTCAGCCGCCCGACGCCCGTCACCAACGCGACGCACACGCAGCAGCCGTCCGGGATGCCGATCCACAAGTACGGCCAGTACGAGGCCGTGACCATCCCCGACCGGACCTGGCCCGAGAAGCGCATCACGAAGGCGCCCCGCTGGCTGTCCACCGACCTGCGCGACGGCAACCAGGCCCTGATCGACCCGATGTCCCCGGCCCGCAAGCGCGAGATGTTCGACCTGCTCGTACGCATGGGCTACAAGGAGATCGAGGTCGGCTTCCCGTCCTCCGGCGAGACCGACTTCGCGTTCGTGCGCTCCATCATCGAAGAGGGCGCGATCCCGGACGACGTCACCATCTCCGTCCTGACCCAGGCCCGCGAGGACCTGATCGAGCGGACCGTGGAGTCCCTGGTCGGCGCCAGGCGCGCCACCGTCCACCTGTACAACGCCACCGCGCCCACCTTCCGCCGCGTCGTCTTCCGCGGCTCGAAGGAGCAGATCAAGCAGATCGCCGTGGACGGCACCCGTCTGGTGATGGAGTACGCGGAGAAGCTGCTGGGCCCGGAGACCACCTTCGGCTACCAGTACAGCCCCGAGATCTTCACCGACACCGAGCTGGACTTCGCCCTGGAGGTCTGCGAGGCCGTCTGTGACGTCTGGCAGCCCGGCCCCGGCCGCGAGATCATCCTCAACCTGCCCGCCACCGTGGAGCGTTCGACGCCGTCCACGCACGCGGACCGCTTCGAGTGGATGTCCCGGAACCTGACCCGCCGCGAGCACATCTGCATCTCCGTCCACCCGCACAACGACCGCGGTACGGCCGTGGCGGCGGCCGAGCTGGCCGTCATGGCCGGCGCCGACCGCATCGAGGGCTGCCTGTTCGGCCAGGGCGAGCGGACCGGCAACGTCGACCTGGTGACGCTGGGCATGAACCTGTTCTCGCAGGGCGTCGACCCGCAGATCGACTTCTCCCAGATCGACGAGATCCGCCGTACCTCCGAGTACTGCAACCAGATGGAGGTCCACCCGCGCCACCCCTACGCGGGCGACCTGGTCTACACGGCCTTCTCCGGCTCCCACCAGGACGCCATCAAGAAGGGCTTCGACGCCATGGAGGCCGACGCGGCCGCCCAGGGCAAGACCGTCGACGAGATCGAGTGGGCCGTCCCGTACCTGCCGATCGACCCGAAGGACGTCGGCCGCTCCTACGAGGCCGTCATCCGCGTCAACTCGCAGTCCGGCAAGGGCGGCATCGCGTACGTCCTGAAGAACGACCACAAGCTGGACCTGCCCCGCCGGATGCAGATCGAGTTCTCGAAGATCATCCAGCAGAAGACCGACACCGAGGGCGGCGAGGTCACCCCGGCCGCGATCTGGGCCGTCTTCCAGGACGAGTACCTGCCCAACCCGGACAACTCCGCGGCTCGTTGGGGGCGCATCCAGCTGCGCTCCGGCCAGACCACCTCCGACACCGACGGCACGGACACGCTGACCGTCGAGGCGGTCGTGGACGGCGTCGACACCGTCCTGACCGGCGCCGGCAACGGTCCGATCTCCGCGTTCTTCGCCGCGCTGCAGTCCATCGGCGTCGACGCCCGCCTGCTGGACTACCAGGAGCACACGATGAGCGAGGGCGCCTCCGCGCAGGCCGCCTCGTACATCGAGTGCGCCATCGACGGCAAGGTCCTGTGGGGCATCGGCATCGACGCCAACACGACCCGCGCCTCCCTGAAGGCGGTCATCTCGGCGGTCAACCGCTCCGCCCGCTGACCCCGCTCCACCCCGCCGTCCGCTGCCCCGCACCCTTCCTCCCGGAGGGTGCGGGGCAGCGGCACATGTGAACTGCGTCACCGTTTCGAGTCGCTTCAGGTTCGCTTAAGGAAGATCATCCCGGCATGCCGGAATCGGCGTCATATCAGGTGAGTTGACGCCACATCGGGGAATGGCGGAAGGTCGGCTCGTCCACTCGGACACGCCCCCCACGCGCCCTCTCCGTACCTCCCTGACCTGGAGTTTCGCATGCGCACGACCGCTGCCGTGGCCGCCGTCCTCGCGGTGACCGGTGCCGCCCTCACCTGGGCCCCCGCCGCCTCCGCCACCACCGCGGAGTGCGTGTCGCAGCCGCTCGGCACGGCCGGTCTGTACGCCGAGTTCGTCGAGAAGGACTCCGTCCGCCACGCGGACTCCGAGGGCGCGGTCGCGGTCGGCGGGGACGCCACCTTCGGGAAGCCGGGCACGTCCGGCTTCTCCGTCGGCTCCCGCCTCTCCGACGCCGACCTCGCCCGGCTGCCCGGCGGGCACAGCCTCGTCGTCGGCGGCACCCTCAAGGCCAACGGCGTGGTCCTGGTGAAGGGCTCCGGCATCGCCGGCAAGGTCGTGGACAACACCGGAGGCGCCGGCTTCGACGTCGACGGCGACAAGGTCGCGACCGGGCCCTCCCCGATCGACTTCGGCAAGGAGTTCACCGAGCTGCGCAAGCTCTCCGCCGGCTGGGCGGGCGTGCGGCCCAACGGCGAGGCGGCCGGCGGCCAGGACGGCCGGAGCCTCTACCTCACCGGCACCGACGCGAAGCTGAACGTCTTCGCCCTGAGCAGCGCCGACCTGGAGAAGGCCGGCGAGATCTACCTCAAGGTCCCGGCGGGCTCCTCCACCCTCGTGAACGTCATCGGCGCCTCGTACGACATGCAGGCCAAGCCCACCACCGGCGTCTGGATCTCGGACGGCGGCGCGTACGTCCAGGACGACTACGACCGGCACACCGACGCCCACAAGAGCATCCGCTCCAAGCTGCTGTGGAACTTCCCGCAGGCCGAGACCGTCAGGAAGAACTACGCCGCCTGGCCCGGCGCGATCCTCGCGCCCAACGCCGACGTCACCATGGGCAGCGAGGGAACCTACGGCCCCGGCCACATCAACGGCTCCGTCATCGCCGAGTCGCTGCACACCGTCCCCGGCGCCGAGACCCACCGGATGAACTTCACCGGCTGCCTCCCCGAGGTGACCACCCCCGGCCCGGTCGTCACCCCCGAGACGCCCAAGCCGACCGACACCCCCGCGCCCACCACCCCGGCGACCGAGGGCACGCCGACCACCCCGGAGGGCACCGACAGCCCCTCCGCGTCCCCGTCCACCCCGGCCGCCCCGGCGACCCCGGGTGAGGCCACCACCGCGCCCGCCCCGGCTCCGTCCGCCACCCCGGAGGGTGATCTCGCGACGACCGGTTCGGCCATCGGCCCGGGCGTCGTCGCCGCCGCCGTGGCCGCCGTCGCCGTCGGCGGAGGCTTCCTGGCCTTCGCGAAGCGCCGCCGCCGCACTTCCTGATCATGCGAGAGCGGTGACGTGTCTCGGCCAACTCCGTGGTGAACTCCCGACGGGGTGCTGACGCCACATCAAGGATGTGGCTAACATCACGCCAACGCCGGCAGTGCAGCCGGGCCGTTGAGGAGGTGCGTGTGCGGTCTGCCCGGAATTCACGTGGTGGGAAAGTGGGCGTCTGCGGAATCCGCACCTCCTGGAACACCGTCGGAGACGGCGAGTTCTTCTGCGAGGAGTGCGGGGGCGACCGCAACTACCGGCGGCGCACCGGCCGCCGCAGGTTCGCCGTCCTGGGCGTCCCCGTCCTGCCCCGGGGCTGTACGGGCCCCGTCGTCGAGTGCGCGGCCTGTCACACGCACTTCGGCACGGAGGTGCTCGACCGGCCGACGACCAGCCGCTTCTCCGCGATGCTGCGGGACGCCGTGCACACCGTCGCCCTCGCCGTCCTCGCGGCCGGCGGCACCGAGTCCCGCGAGGTCCTCGACCGGGCCGTCACCGCGGTCCGGTCGGCCGGCTTCGCCGAGTGCACTGCGGTCCAGCTCGTCGACCTCGTGGAGGCCCTGGAGGCCGACACGGGGCGCTTCATGCCCGAGGTGAACCCCGAGGGGACGCTCCTGTCGATCGAGCTCCACGAGGCCCTGGAGCCGCTCACCCCGCACCTGGCTGCCGCCGGGCGGGAGTCGATCCTGGTCCAGGCCGCCCGGATCGCCCTCGCCGACGGCGCCTACACCCCGGCCGAGACCGAGGTCCTCGGCACCGTCGGGAACGCGCTCGCGCTCGCCCCCGAGGACACCGTCCGTCTCCTCGCCTCGGCCCGCACCGTCCCGTAGGCCCTGTCCATCCGCCGAAGGCGGGCAGGGCGAGGGCGGCCGTGCCCCAGCCGGCGAGCGCCGTGATCGCCGTGAGGAACGCGGCCCCGATCAGCGTCCTGACCACGGAGCCCGTCCCCTTGTGCCGTACCGCCATGTGCGGCCTCCGGGGGTGGTGGGCGACCCTGACGGTCTCGCCCCGGGCCTTGTCGCCGGCGGCGACGGGCCGGCCCCTTCCGGTGGTGTCCGTGTACGCGTAGGTGCCCCGGCACGGTGAGGGCGACGAGCAGCACGGCGAGGCCGAGCGGAACGCGGGTCAGTGAGGCCTGGGCCTTCCCCTCCGTCCGCGAAGACGGTTTTCCGGCGCCCGAACGGCGAGAGCGCCACGTACGACACGGGCGTGACGGTCCTGCCCGTCCACGTGGTCGGCGACACCTGGGCCCTGGCCCTCGGACCCCGACGAGCGGCTACGGCGCGATGTTCTGGTTGAACCGGAACACGTTGTCGGGGTCGTAGCGGCGCTTCACCTCGCGCAGCCGGTCGTAGTTCTGCCGGTAGTTCACCCGCACCCGGTCCTGGTCGTCGTCCGTCATGAAGTTCACGTACCCGGCCTCCTCGGTGTGCGGCCGCAGCGCCGCGTCGTAGGCGCGGGTCCAGACGATGTTCCGCTCGTTGTCCGCCGGGTCGACCCAGGTGCCGCCGAAGGTGTGCGAGAAGGAGGCGTCCCGGTAGGCGAAGGCGGTGTCCTCCGGGCCCACCTCGTGGCACGCCCCGTCGATCGGGAAGATCGCCGTGTCCGACTCCATCGACGGCATCGTCGCGCCGAACTCCATGTGCGCGGCGATCGCGCCGTCCGTCAGCCCGCGGCTGAAGTTGCCCTTCCAGTAGTGGTAGAGGCCGGGCGGCAACTGCTCGTCGAAGAACGTGTTGATCACCGGGTACGGCATGCGGTCGATGAACCGGCCGACGACAGGGCCCAGCCCCTCCAGCCGGGCGAGGACCCTCTCGTCCTCCGCCGCCGGGCCGCTGAAGCAGGTGAACGCGGCGCAGATCGGGCGCCCGTGCCAGCGCTCCGGCAGGAACGGCTCCTCCGGGCCGAGCGCCACGACGAGGATCGTGTTCAGCTCGACGGGAGCGGCCGCGTTCATCTCCTGCCAGGCGCGGGCGACGTCCCCGTCGAGCGGATAGCAGACGATCCCGCCGAAGACCACGTCGATCGGGTGCAGCCGGAACGCGAGCGAGGTGACCACCCCGAAGTTGCCACCGCCGCCGCGCAGGGCCCACAGCAGCTCGGGGTTCCGGTCCCGGTCGCAGGTGACGAGCGTGCCCTCGGCGGTCACCACGTCCGCCGCGACCAGGTTGTCGCAGCTCAGCCCGCAGCGGCGGGCCAGATGGCCCATGCCGCCGCCCAGCGTCAGGCCGGCGACGCCGGTCGTCGACACGACCCCGCCGGTGGTGGCGAGCCCGAAGGCGTGGGTGGCGTGGTTGAAGTCGCCCCAGGTGGCACCGCCCTCCGCCCGTGCCGTACGGGCCCCGGGGTCGACCCGGACGGCCCGCATCCGGGACAGGTCGACGACCAGGCCGTCGTCGACGGTGCCGAAGCCTGCGACGGAGTGGGAGCCGCCGCGCACGGCCACCGGGAGCCGTTGCTCCCGGGCGTAACGGACCGCCGCGATCACGTCGGCGGCGTCCACGGCGTGGACGACGGCGGCGGGGCGGCGGTCGATCAGGGCGTTGTAGACCCGGCGGGAGACGTCGTACGACGGGTCGCCAGGGGTCACGACGGTGCCGCGCACGGCATCGCGGAGCGTGTCCAGGGGAGTGGTCGTGGTGGTCATGCCTCCGGTGTAGCCGGGTGCCCCGCGCGGCCGCATCGCCTGATCCGCCCATGGTCCGGCACGGGCCCGTATGGGCCGTTCAGACCAGGTCGTGCGCGTACGCGTACGCCGTCGCCGCCGCCCGTGAGCCCACGCCCAGTTTCGCGAAGATGTTGTTCAGGTGCCGGGCCACCGTGTGCTCGCTGATCACCAGGGCGTGGGCGATGTCCCTGTTCGTGCCGCCCGAGGCGACGAGACGGAGGACCTCCGCCTCGCGGGCCGTCAGGCCGCCCGGCAGGCGGCGCCGCGACCCGCCGGTCAGCAGCGCCGCCGCACGCCGGGCGTCCGGCACGGCCCCGAGCCGTTCGAACACCGCCCGCGCCGCGCCCAGCTCCAGGCGGGCCGCCTCCTCGTCGCCCACCGTCCGGTCGGCCGCCGCGAGCAGCATCCGCACCTGCGCCGCCTCGTACGGCACCCGCAGCTCCAGCCACCCGGCGAGCGCCCGGCGCAGCAGCCGCAGCGCGGGCTCGGGCCGCGCCTCCGCCAGCGCCACCGCACCCCGGGCCGTGTCGGCCATCGCCCGCAGCAGCGGTACGTCCCCGGCCAGGACCTCCAGCTCCGCCGCCGCGCCCGCGGCCCCGGGCACGTCACGGACGGCGAGGGCCACCTCGCTCCGGGCGGCGAGCAGCCGGGCCCGGCCGAGGAGGTCGTGGCGGGGGTCGCTCTGGCAGGCGAGCGCCAGGTCGACGCCCGCCACCGCCGCGTCGGCCCGGCCCTGCGCGAGCCGCAGCAGCGCGAGGCCCGGCTGCGGGATCCTGCCCAGTTCGTGGGCGTGCGCGTACGAGGCGGCGGCCTCCTCCAGGCGGCCCTGGCGCCGCTGGACGTCCCCGGTGGCGTAGTACGCGGCGGCCGCCGACTCCAGGCAGTCCACCGGCACCTCCCGGCACGCCAGCCGGGCCTCCTCCTCGGCGCTCGCCCACGCCCCGAGGAGGTCGAGCACCTGGACCCGGTGTGCCCGGCACACTCCCCGGAAGGGGTTCTCACCGGAGGGGACGGCCATGGGGCCCGTGCCCGTACCGGTCTCGTCCGGCGCGCTGCCCGTCCACGGTGGTTCGCACCATTCCATCGCCGCGTTCGTCCACTCCACCGCGCGGGCGAAGTCCGCCGTCTCCATGCACTGGGTGATCGCCAGGCAGTACAGCCAGCCCGTGCACATGCCGCTCAGTTCGCCGGCGGTGACCGCGCACATCGCGTCGTCCAGGAGCGCCAGGGCTTCGGCGCGCCGGCCGCTCGCGAGGAGGACGGAGGACTCCGCCTGGCGGCTCAGGGCCAGCAGGTCCGGGCTGCCGGAGCGGAGGGCGAGCCTGTACATGCGGCGGCCGGCCGCGAGGGCCGCCGCGTGGTCGCCGCGGGCCGACGCCTCCTCCGCGTCGGTCCACGCGAGGAAGCACTGCTCGGGGCAGGGCGGCAGGTCGTCCAGATGGTGGTGGGCCCGGTGCAGCCAGCCGGCCGCCGCCGCGGGCCGCCCGAGGCCCTCGTACTCGTGCGACAGCCACCACGAGGCCAGTCCCGCGCCCCGGTGGTCGCCGCCCGCCACGTACGCCGCGTGGGCCCGCAGCCGGGCCGCGACGGACTCGTCCACATGGCCCGACCACCAGGCGGCGTCGGCCAGGACCGTCAGGTCGTCTGCGCTCAGCGCGCTCGTGGGGTGCTCGTCGTGGGCGTGCAGCAGTCCGTACGCCTCGGCCCAGGACTCCCGGGCCGCCGCGGTCCTCGCCCGAGCGATCCGGTCGATCGTGGGTGCGGACATGGCCCTCACCTCTTCCGGGTCCTTCCAGGGTAGGACCGGGAGCGGGTGAGGGCCCCGCGACGGTTACTTGATCGCGCCGCTCGCGCGCAGCATGTCCTCGCGCTCGACGATCTTCACGCGGTCGCGGCCCTGCGGCTCGCCGAGCGCCTTCTCGGCGGCGTCGAGGGCGTACCAGCCCTCCCACGTCGTGTACGTGATGCCCTTGCCCTCCAGGAAGGACACGACCGCGTCCTCCTCCGGGGTCTCCGGCGTGAGCAGGCGCCCGTTCGCGAAGTCGTCCAGGAGGTTCGCCACGGTCTCGTTGGCGTCGCCCTTGGTGTGGCCGATGAGGCCGACGGGGCCGCGGCGGATCCAGCCCGTGCAGTACGTGGAGGCCATGTGCGCGCCGGTCTCCTCGATCACGCGGCCGCCCTCGTCCGGGACGGTGCCGGAGACGGCGTCCCAGGGGAGCTTGGGCAGCTCGTCGGAGAGGTAACCGACCGCGCGGTAGACCGCCTGGACGTCCCAGTCGGTGGTGGCGCCGGTGCCCTTCACGTTGCCCGTGCCGTCCAGCTCCGTGCGCTCGGTGCGCAGGCCGACGACCTGGCCGTCCTCGCCGAGGATCTCGACGGGCGACTCGAAGAAGTGCAGGAAGAGCTTGTGCGGGCGGTCGCCGACGTCGCGGATCGCCCAGTTCTCCAGGGTCTTGGCGACCATGTCGGTCTGCTTGTTCTTGCGGCGCTCGGCGATCGAGCCCTCGTCGTAGTCGATGTCCTCGGGGTTGACGATGACCTCGATGTTCGGCGAGTGGTCGAGCTCGCGCAGCTCCATGGGGCTGAACTTCGCCTGCGCCGGGCCGCGACGGCCGAAGACGTGGACCTCCAGGGCCTTGTTGGCCTTGAGGCCCTCGTAGACGTTGGCCGGGATCTCGGTCGGCAGCAGCTCGTCCGCCGTCTTGGCGAGGATGCGCGCGATGTCGAGGGCCACGTTGCCGACGCCGAGGACGGCGACCTTCTCGGCCTTCAGGGGCCAGGTGCGCGGCACGTCCGGGTGGCCGTCGTACCAGGAGGCGAAGTCGGCGGCGCCGTACGAGCCGTCGAGCTCCACGCCGGGGATCCTCAGCTCGCGGTCGGCCATGGCGCCGGTCGAGAAGATCACCGCGTCGTAGAAGGCGCGCAGGTCGTCGAGGTGCACGTCGGTGCCGTAGTCGACATTGCCGAAGAGGCGGACCTGCGGCTTGTCGAGGACCTGGTGGAGGGCGGTGATGATGCCCTTGATGCGCGGGTGGTCGGGGGCGACGCCGTAGCGGATGAGGCCGAAGGGCGCGGGCATCCGCTCGAAGAGGTCGATCGACACACCCGGCTCGGCGGCGGCCTCGGACTTCAGCAGCGCATCGGCGGCGTAGATTCCGGCGGGGCCGGCGCCGACGATCGCGACCCGGAGGGGGCGGGGCATGACTGGGTTCCCTTCGCAAGCGACGTGGCGGCGAAGCCGCCGACACTTAGGTCACCCTAAATAACACCTCGCGCGGATCGGTACCCGCCCCCGGTCTATGGCCTCATAAGGTGAACTTATGACTTCCATAAGTAGGCCTAGAAGGCGCCGGCGATCGACCCGGGGTCGAGGAACGCCATGACGGCCCATGCGACCGTGCCGACCAGGCCGGCGAGGCCGAGGAGGCCCAGGAACAGTCCGAGCGCCAGCTCCCCGCGCCGGAACAGGGCGATCCTGGGGAGGGCGACGTTCCCCGGGTCGACGGGGTCGTAGCAGACCTTGACGGCGATGCCCCCGGCCCACGTGAACACATGGCGGATCAGGCCGGCCGGGTCCGTGTAGAGGTACATCCCCGGCCTGTCCGGCACCTCGGCGGCGAAGGTCGTGATGCCGTGCCGGATCAGGCGCCACTCGCGGTACCAGTTGGCCAGGGCGTTCGCGCCGATGGCGAGGGCCGCGGTCAGGACGAGCCCTCCGGGCATGATGGCGACCGCGGCGAACGGCTCCCCGGCGACGGCGACGAGCACGCAGGAGAGGACGAGCAGACCGAAGGCGCCGGCCGACAGCCACATGATCCGCCGCAGCTTCCTCGTCCGCCGGCTCAGGGGCAGGTCGCGCGTCTGGACGAGGGCGGTCCCGTCGGCCGTGGCGTCCCGTCCGGGCGTGCCGGGCAGGGCGGCGTTCACGGTCTCGGCGAACATGACCGCCGCTGCCTCGCTCACCCCGGCGATCCGGTGCACGTACCGCGTGGTCCCCGCCGGGGCCGTCAGCTCGACGGTGATCGACCGTCCCTCGGTGCGGATCCGCTCGATCGCCGCCAGGGGGATGAGGGCCTCCTCGTGCGGGCGGCTCAGGAGGACCGCGTCGCCGTCGAGGCGGAGGGAGGCCTTCTTCGCGCCTTCGACGACGGGCGTGGACGGGGTGATCGACATGGAGGGGATGGTAGGCGCGGGGACCGGTTTACGGGAGGGGTGCCGCCCCGCCCGGGGGGCGGACGGAGCCCCGCTTCGTGTGGTCCCCCGAACACGGCCTGAGGGACGGCTCGTTCACTTCGGCTTGAAGAGGATCTTCTCCGAAGGGAGCGTCATCCTCGCGGTGCCGCCGTTGGTGATCTCGACGATCCGCTGAAGCCCGGTCTGCTCCTTCGGCTTGACCTGCGTCAGGTCGAGGAACTTGTCCGCGGCTCCTGCCAGATAGGCGGGGAAGGCGTCGAGCGTGGTGTGGCCGAGCGAGAAGTACTCCTTCAGGCGACGGAAGAGCTTCGGGAGGATCACCACGTCGTCGGTGATCGACTGCATCCCGGTGATCTTCGCCCCGGTGAGGGTCACGTCGCCGAACGCGTCGCCCGTGGTGTTCCAGATGCCTACGCCGATCCCCGCCCGCGCCTCCGCCGTGCCGTCGGCCAGCGCGTCGCGCAGGACGGGAAGCAGCCCCTGGTAGAACGTCGGATACGCCAGACCCTGGGCGAGCAGGTGGTAGTTGGCCGTCCTCTCCTTCAGGAGCCTCACCGACACGTCCAGCTCGTAGCCGCTGGCCCCCGGCGGGTCCCCCGCGCAGGCGAACGCCACGCAGCGGCCGAAGACGTCGGCGCCGTTGGTGAGGATGAAGCCCGGGATCGACTCCGGGGTCGCGGAGATCATGTCGTGCGGGTGATGGGGGTCGGGGGTCCGCCGGATGTCACGGAAACCGAGAAAGGTCAGCAGCGCGTCCGTGGCCGCGTCGCCGAACTTGGCCGGCTGGCGCTCCTCGTCCCCGTAGTTCCCCGTGTAGTGGGTCTCCAGCGCGTCGATGCCTTCGAGCCGGACGTCGACGTGGCCGTCGCGCTCCGGCTGCGGCTTCTCACAGCCTCGGACGAGCTTCCACTCGCCCACGTAGTCGGGGATGAAGGGGACGGTGTCCCCGTCGGGGGCCGTACGGCCCGAGAGATGGAAGGATCCCTTGATCAGCAGCATGGGCATGGTGACTCCCACGGCGATGTGTGTGCGGCATGGAAGGGAACCGGTTCTCCTGCTTCCATGCTGCGACCGGCCGCGGCGGAACGCCATTGGGACTGACGCAGGGGCGTACGCCGGCGCATGGGGGCATCTCGCGAGCGCGCCCCGACGCGCGGTTGAACCCCTCGGCCGTTCCCTCAGCCTCTGACGGCCTCGACGACCAGCCAGCCGATCCCGAACCACCCGCCGCCCGCGAGGCCGCAGCCGACGAGGGTCATGAGCGCCATCATGCCGCGGACGTAGAGGCCCTCGGGGTGGATGGCGACCTTCGGGTCGCGCGGATCGTAGGACACCTCGAACCGGGTCCCGCCCACGGTGTTGTTGTACGTGTGAGTGGTGCCGGTCGCGTCCGTGTACGTGAACACCCTCGTGTTGTTCGTGTAGTGCGAGAACTCCGCGGCGACGGTGATCCCGTGCCTCGGCAGGTGCCACATCCGGTACAGGTCCCGCCCCATGACGTACACCAGGAACACGCCGACGGCGACGACCAGGAACGCGGGCCAGAACAGGCCCGCGTACCCCCATTCACCCGCCGCGCCGACGAACACGTCCAGCGCGACGACCGGGACGGCGGCGACGAGCGCGCGCGCCTGCCGGCGGGCGAGGCGGGGCGGCGGGGCCGGGACGGCGTACGTGGTGACGAGGCCGGCGCCGTCGGCGACGGGGGTCTCGGGCAGCGCAGCGGTGACCGCGTCCACGAAGGCGGTGGCGGCGGCCTCGCTGACGTCCTCGACGCGGTACGGGTCCCCGGCACCGGTCAGCTCGATCTCGACCGCCCGCCCCTCGGCCTGGACCGACTCGATCGCCGCCAGCGGGATGCGGTGACCCCCGCCGGGGCGGCCGAGGGTGACCACTGTTCCCTCGAACCGGAGCACGGCGTCGCCGCTGCCGCGCAGGACGAGGGAGGGGGACGTCGTCATCTCGCGATGCCTGCGACGAACACGGACCAGGCGGCGGCGGGGACGACGAGGACGGGCCCGTCGGTGACCTTGCTGTCGCGGACCGGGACGACACCGGTGAAGTCGTACGAGACCTCGACGCAGTCGCCGCCCTCGCCGTTGCTGTAGCTGCTCTTGCGCCAGGCGGCGCCCGTGAAGTCGTACGAGACCTCGACGCACGAGCCGCCCTCGCCGTTGCTGTAGGAGCTCTTGAACCAACGGGCGTTGCTCAGGTCGTACTCGCGCATCGTCTGAAGTCCTCCGCCGCCGATTCGATCAGGGCCTGGGACGCCTCCGGCGACAAGGCGGCGACCCTGAGCAGATCGTAGGCGCGGTGTGCACGCTTCACCACCGCCGGATCGTCCAGGAGCGTTCCCGAAAACGAGGTCTCTGTATAGGCCGTTGGCGGCTGGTCCTCGAACTCCATGAGCTTGAGTGTGCCGTTCATGGAGGCGTGTGCCCCGGCGGTGCGGGGCACGACGGTCACCAGTACCCAGCGCTGCCGGATCAGCGTCGCGATGTGACCGAGTTGCTCGGTCATGACTGTCGGGCCGCCGACCGGGATACGGATCGCGTTCTCGTGCAGCGTGACCCAATACTCGGGCCTTGTGGCGTCCGCGAGGATCCCCGCCCGGTCGAGCCGCGAGGTGACCTTCTCCTCGACGTACTCCTCCGTCGCGAACGGGTTCGCCGCCACCGTAACCGCCCGCGCGTACGCCGCCGTCTGCATCAACCCCGGCACCACCAGCGGCGCGAACTCGCAGATCTTCGTCGCCACCGACTCCAGCTCCGCCACCGCGCTGAAATAAGACGCGTAGGGCGACTTGTTGATGAGCTTGCGCCACGTGCGTTCGAAAATACCGCCGGTTTGTAGGACCGTATCGATTCGCTGGGCCACATCCAGCTGCGGCTTTCGAATTCCCTGCTCGAACAGGCCGATGTACGCCCCGGATACGAACACCCGTCTGCCCAGTTCGCCCTGCGAGAGGCCGGCCGCCTCCCGGCGTTCCTTCAGGACCTCGCCGAAGAACTCCCACGCGTCCTGCTGCTTGCTTCTGGCCATGGGTTAACTCCCCAACCCTACCTCGCAGTTGTACGGCCTGCGCATCTGCCGATTCTACGGATCTGCCCCCACTCTGGAGAGGCGAAGCGGGAAATGGATTCAGAAAGGCATACGTTGGTGAAGGAAGACATCATGAAGACGACCACGGGGACCGTCGGAACGGCACAAGAGGCAGTGGCGGAATTGCGCGAGGCCCTCGCGAGGGCGGGAATCACGCTCCCCTCGCTCGGGCTCGACGTCGTCACCCTCGCGGCCGACCCGCCGCGGCCGCTCGTGGAATTGGGATGCTGCACGGTGGAAACGGCCCGGCTCCTCGCCGCCGCCGTACTGCCGAGGGAGGAGAGTCGATCGTGACGCTGCCCATCGGGTCGTACGTCGTCGAGATCCGTACCGGACGGGTCGGGAGGGTCATGGGGCACGAGGGGCCCCATGTGCAGGTGCGTCCGCTGGGGGGCGGGCGGGAGTGGGACGTGGAGCCGGACGGGGTACGGGAGGCCACCTCGGCGGAGCGGCTGAGCGCGGCCACGGCGCACGTCAACGCGCGGAGCCGGGGCGAAGTGCCCTGAGTCCGCTCGGGTGAAACGCCGTTCGGCGGCCCGTTGGTCCATCCGCCGCGCCCGTGCTGCACCCGCCTCGTCGCCCCGGTTACGTGGTTGCCGCGAACCGGTTCGGGTTCGTTGACCACGAAAGGAGACGAGGTGTTCGGCATGGTGGGACGAGGCCGGGTCGCGAGACCGGCGTACCGGCTGGCGGCGGTGTCCGCGGCGGCAGGGGCATTGCTCGCGGGGGGAATGACAGGGGCGGGGGCCGCCGAGCCGGAGGGGCGGTACGTGGTCGTCCTGAAGGAAGCGGCCCGTGGCAGGTTCGACGCGGTCGTGGGGGCGCACGGACGGGACCACGGGGTGCGGGCGGGCTTCCGGTACCGGCACGCGCTGGTCGGGTACTCGGCGGTGATCCCGGAGTCCCAGGTGGCGGCGCTGCGGGAGGACCCGAACGTGAAGGCGGTGGCTCCGGACCGGCCGGTGCAGGCCACCCAGCAGGTGCTGCCGACCGGGGTGGACCGGATCGACGCCGACGCGAGCAGTGCGGCCGCCGGGAACGGGACGGGGACCGTCGACGCGGCGGTCGCGATCCTCGACACTGGGATCGACGACCGGCACCCCGATCTCAACGTGGCAGGCGGGTTCAACTGCCTGGATCCCTCGCGGCCCGGCGCGTGGCGGGACAACAACGGCCACGGCACCCACGTGGCCGGTACCGTCGCCGCCCGGGACAACGGCGGCGCCGTGGTCGGGGTCGTGCCGGGCGCCCGGCTGTACGCGGTGAAGGTGCTCGGCGCCTCCGGCCACGGATCCACCGCCAACATCGTCTGCGGGCTCGACTGGCTGGCGCAGAACGCCGGCCCGCTCGGCATCAAGGTCGCGAACATGAGCCTCGGAGGGGACGGCGCCGACGACGGCAACTGCGGGTTCACCGACAACGACCCGGAGCACCAGGCGATCTGCCACGTGGTGAACGACATCGGCGTCACGATGGTCGTCGCCGCCGGCAACGACGCCGAGGACCTGGCGAACCACAGCCCCGCCGCCTTCGACGAGGTCCTCACCGTGACCGCCGTGGCCGACTACAACGGGCAGCCCGGCGGCGGCGCCGCCGCGACCTGCCGGGCGCCCTACGCGGACGACAGCGCGGCCGGCTTCTCCAACTTCGCCGTGAGCGCCGCGGACGCCGACCACACCATCGCCGGACCGGGGGTGTGCATCGAGTCCACCCGCAGAAGCACCGGCACGGTGGCCTACTCCGGCACCTCCATGGCCTCGCCGCACGTGGCCGGCACGGCCGCGCTCTGCCTGGCCAGCGGGCAGTGCGCGGACCCGTCCCCGGCCGGTGTGATCGCCGAGCTCCGCGGCAACGCGGCGGCCCGGCCCGCCTCGTACGGCTTCGCGGGCGACCCGAACACGCCCGTCGGCGGGCGCTACTACGGGTACCTCGTGCACGCCGGCGACTACTGAGCACACCGCACCCGCTGACGGTGCCTCGAACGGGCACCGTCAGGGGGTACGGCGGCGGATCCGCTGCACCTCACGGGTGATGGCCCAGGCGTCGGCCACCGGGCCGAGGTGGCCTAGCTTGTCGGGGTTGAGGACGGAGCGGATGGCCTGGATCCGGCCGTCGAGGATGTCCAGGACGACCGCCTGGAGGATCCTGCCGTCGCGGTCGCGGTAGAGCGCGCCCGGCTGGCCGTTGACCTCGTGGGGCTCGACGGTGACGTCCAGCTCCAGGAGCGTGGGGAAGACCGTGCCCAGGAGCCGCGCCACCTTCTCCGCGCCGACGATGGTCCTGGCGAAGTTCGGGGCCTTGCCGCCGCCGTCGCCGACGAGCTGGACGTCGGCGGCCAGGAGGTCCTGGAGCCCGCCGATGTCACCGTCCATGAGGGCGTCGAAGAAGCGGGTGGCCAGTTCCTGGCGCTCCTGGCGGTCGGCCTCGAACCGGGGGCGTCCGTCGTGCATGTGCCGCCTGGCCCGTACGAGCAGCTGGCGGCAGGCCGCCTCCGAGCGGCCCACGGCCTCGGCGATGTCCTGGAAGTCGAAGGCGAAGACCTCCCGGAGGAGGAACACGGCCCGTTCCAGGGGACTGAGCCTTTCGAGGAGCAGCAGCGCGGCCATGGAGACCGAGTCGGCCAGCTCCACCGCGCGCGCCGGGTCCTCGTACGGATCGCTCAGCAGCGGCTCGGGGAACCAGGGGCCGACGTACTCCTCGCGCCGCACCCGCGCCGAGCGCAGGACGTCGATCGAGAGGCGGGTGACCGTGGCCGACAGGAAGGCCTTGGCCGAGACGGGCCGGGTCGAGGAGCCGTCGAAGCGCAGCCAGGTCTCCTGGACGGCGTCCTCGGCCTCGCTGACGCTGCCGAGGATCCGGTAGGCGATCGAGAACAGCAGCGGACGCAGCTCCTCGAACTCCTCGACCTTGCTCATGACGACTTCCTCTCCCCGTACGCGTTCGCCTCGTACTCCCGCGCCTCATGATCATCCAGGCGGGTGGTGTCCGTCAGTGGAACTGGCCCGGAACGTAGTCGCCGGCCGGCTGACGGGTGATCGCGTTCAGCCGGTTCGCCAGGTTCATGAAGGCGATGTGCATGACGAGGGCCATGAGCTGCTCCTCGTCGTAGTGGAGGGCCGCGCGCTCCCAGACCTCGTCGCTGACGCCGCCGGCCCCGTCCGCGACCCGGGTGCCCTCCTCGGCGAGTTCCAGGGCGGCGCGCTCGGCCTCGGTGTAGACGGTGGCCTCGCGCCAGGCCGCCACCAGGTTGAGCCGCACCGCGGTCTCACCGGCGTGGGCGGCCTCCTTCGTGTGCATGTCGATGCAGACGGCGCAGCCGTTGATCTGGCTCACGCGCAGCGCGACCAGCTCCTGGGTCGCGGCCGGCACCGTCGACTCCTTGACGGCCTTGCCCGCCGCCATGAGGTGCTTGAAGGCCTTCCCGGCGGTCGGGCTGGCGAAGAGGTTCAGTCGGGCGTCCATGGGGTGCTCCCTCGTGCAGGTCGTCGGGCGGATACACCCCCGAGACGAGACAGCCCGAACCCCTGTGACACCGCCGGATGTGACCTGCGTCTCCCTGCGGCCGTGCGCCCTGTCCACCGTCGCCGTACGGGAGAATGGGCGCATGAGTCTGTTCCGCGACGACGGCATCGTGCTGCGCACCCAGAAGCTGGGTGAAGCGGACCGCATCATCACGATCCTCACGCGCGGTCACGGCCGCGTACGCGCCGTCGCGCGGGGCGTACGCCGGACGAAGTCGAAGTTCGGGGCGCGCCTCGAACCCTTCTCGCACGTGGACGTGCAGTTCTTCGCCCGGGGGAGTGAGCTGGTCGGACGCGGGCTGCCGCTCTGCACGCAGAGCGAGACCATCGCCGCGTACGGCGGCGGGATCGTCACCGACTACGCCCGGTACACCGCCGGCACGGCCATGCTGGAGACGGCGGAACGGTTCACCGACCACGAGGGCGAGCCCGCCGTCCAGCAGTACCTGCTGCTCGTCGGCGGATTGCGGACGCTCGCCCGGGGCGAGCACGCGCCGCACCTCATCCTCGACGCCTTCCTCCTCCGCTCCCTCGCCGTGAACGGCTACGCGCCCAGCTTCGAGGACTGTGCGAAATGCGGACTCCACGGCCCGAACCGGTTCTTCTCGGTCGCGGCGGGCGGGGTCATATGCGGCGACTGCCGGGTGCCCGGAAGCGTCGTACCCTCCGCGGAGGCCATCGGTCTGCTCAGCGCGCTGCTCACCGGCGACTGGGCGACGGCGGACGCGTGCGAGCCGCGTCACGTCAGGGAGGGCAGCGGACTCGTGTCCGCCTATCTCCACTGGCACCTGGAGCGCGGCCTGCGCTCCCTGCGGTACGTGGAGAAAAGCTGACGGACGGCGTCCTCGTCTACGCTGCTCGACGGACACGAGGGACCGGAGGGCCGGTCGGGTGCATCCGACGGCGTCACGCACGGGCGACCGTGCGCGGGGGGAGTGCGGGCGATGGAGAACGGCGCGGACCTGCCGCGGCGGATCGGTGTCTACGACGTCGAGCGGGAGCTGGGCGCGGGCGGCATGGGGACGGTCTACCTCGCCCGGTCACCGGGCGGCCGGGCCGTCGCGGTCAAGGTGGCCCGCCCCGAGCTCGCGAGCGACCCGCACTTCCGCCGACGGTTCCGCGCGGAGGTCGAGGCCGCCCGCAGGGTCGGCGGTTTCCACACGGCTCCGGTCGTGGACGCCGACCCCGACGCGAAGGTGCCGTGGCTGGCCACCGCGTACGTCCCCGGGCCCACCCTCGCCGAGCTGATCGAGCGCGAAGGGCCCATGGACGACGGGCGGTTGAGGGCTCTCGGGGCTGCGCTGGCCGAGGCGCTCCAGGCCGTCCACGCCTGCGGGCTCGTCCACCGGGACCTGAAGCCGGGGAACATCATCATGGCCGAGGACGGCCCACGCGTCCTCGACTTCGGCATCGCGCGGGCCGTTGAGTCCACCCGGCTCACCGCGACCGGGGCGGCCTTCGGCACTCCCGGATACCTGGCGCCCGAGCAGGCGCAGGGCGAGGAGGTCGGCGGTGCCGCCGATGTGTTCGCGCTCGGGGCGGTGCTCGTCGCGGCGGCCGGAGGACGGGCGTTCGGCACCGGGACTCCGATGGGGCTGATGTACCGGTCGGTGCACGAGCCGGCGGACCTGTCCGCGCTGCCGGGGGAGCTGCGAGAGCTGGTCGCGGCCTGCCTCTCCAAGGACCCGGCCGCCCGGCCGACACCCGAGGCGCTCCTGACGGCACTCGGGCCGACGCCGGACCCGGCCCCGATCGCGAGCCCGGCCGCCGCACCGGACCCGCGCCTGGACCCCGTACCGGCCCGGGACCCGGCCCCGGCCTCCGTACCGGCACCGGACCCGGCACCGGACCCGGCCCCGGCCCCGGACCCGCGCCTGGACCGCGTACCGGCCCGGGACCCGGCCCTGGACTCCGTACCGGCCCCGGACCCGGCCCCGGCCTCCGTACCGGATCCGGTTCCCGCTTCTGGGCCCGATCCCGACACCCGTGTGCTCACCACCCCCGACCCGGTGCGGCCCGCGTCGGCCGGGGCCTCGCGCGCCTCCCGCGCGCTCACCCTTGCGATCGTCGCCGTCGCCGTCGTGGGCGCACTCGGGGGTGGTCTCCTCGCCCTCACGCAGCTGGGGGACAAGGACGACAAGGGCGCCGGACCCAGCATCACCGCTTCCGGTCCTTCCACCGCTTCGGAATCCCCGCAGGCCTCCTCCCCGCCGTCCACGCCCGCCCCTTCCCGGGCGAGCGCCGCTCCCAAGGACCGGGTCACCGTCGTCCTGACCGGGACCGTGGAGGGCGGGAAGAGCTGGGTCTCGGTGAAGGGGCAGGACGGCACCCTGCTGTACGACGGACTGCTGGACGTCGGCGAGACCAAGACCTTCACGGACAAGAACCAGATCACGCTGGTCCTCGGCAACGCCCACGCCGTCCAGCTCGTCGTCAACGGCAAGCAGGTTCCGAACGACTTCCAGCCCGGCCAGGTCGAACGTCTGACCTATGGCAGGGGCGACTAGACCAAGAGCAGGCCTCCCGCCGTGGGAAACTCGACTACGCGTGAAGTACGGCACCACCTCTTAGGAGATTCATCGCCATGGCCATCGCACGACTCCTCGGGCGCCAGCGTCGGGAGTACAGCACCCCCGAGCCGCACCCGTCCGGTGCCCGCCCGCCGAAGCTCCAGACCGAGCTGGTGCCGGAGCACGTCGCGATCGTCATGGACGGCAACGGCCGCTGGGCGAAGGAGCGCGGGCTTCCGCGCACCGAGGGGCACAAGGTCGGCGCCGAGCAGGTGCTCGACGTGCTCCAGGGCGCCATCGAGATGGGCGTGGGGGCGATCTCGCTGTACGCCTTCTCGACCGAGAACTGGAAGCGCTCCCCCGAAGAGGTGCGCTTCCTGATGAACTTCAACCGCGACTTCATCCGCAAGACCCGCGACCAGCTCGACGCGCTCGGCATCCGGGTGCGCTGGGTCGGCCGCATGCCCAAGCTGTGGAAGTCCGTCGCCAAGGAGCTCCAGGTCGCCCAGGAGCAGACCAAGGACAACACCAAGCTCACGCTGTACTTCTGCATGAACTACGGCGGTCGCGCCGAGCTCACGGACGCGGCGCAGGCGCTCGCCGAGGACGTGAAGGCCGGCAGGCTCGACCCGGCGAAGATCACCGAGAAGACCATCCAGAAGTACCTCTACTACCCGGACATGCCGGACGTGGACCTCTTCCTGCGGCCCAGCGGCGAGCAGCGCACCTCCAACTACCTGATCTGGCAGAGCGCGTACGCCGAGATGGTCTTCCAGGACGTGCTGTGGCCCGACTTCGACCGCCGCGACCTTTGGCGGGCCTGCGTCGAGTACGCCCAGCGCGACCGCCGCTTCGGCGGCGTCGACCCGGCGGACCTCGCGGTCCTCGACAAGGCCTGAGCCGTCTCATGGGGGAGAAGATGGAGCTCGTCTACTCGGCCGAGCTCGCCGACGTGCACGAGGCGGTACGGGTCAGGCTGAAGTCGACCCGCTGGTGGCCGCTGTTCCGGTGGACCACCCGCGCCGTCGCCGCGCTGGCCGTCCTGGTCGCCGGTGCGGGGCTGCTGGTGGGCGAGGTGGCGGAGCCCGTCAAGCTCGTCCTCCTCGGCGCCGTGGCCGTGGCCTGCGCCGAGCTGCTGCCGTGGGTGTCCGCCCGCAGCCTCTTCCGGCTGATCGGGTCCCAGGGCGAGGCCCGGGCGATCGTGGACGAGGACGGCGGGCGGTGGATCTCCCGGGACACCGACATGACGATCCGGTGGGCGCTGCTGACCCGGTACGCGGAGACGCCCCGGCTCTTCGTCCTCTTCACGGACCGCACCTCCGGCACCGGTTTCGCGTACCTGCCCAAGCGCGGTCTGGGCGCCCCGGGCGACGAGGAGCGGCTGCGGGCCATCCTGGACCGGAGCACCACCCGGGCATGAGACGGCGAAGGGCCCGCACCGGATCGATTCGGTGCGGGCCCTTCGTATGTCAGGTCACTTCCCGGCGCACTCCGCGCAGGTGCCGAAGATCTCCACGGTGTGCGCCACGTTCACGAAGCCGTGCTCCGACGCGATCGTCTCGGCCCACTGCTCCACCATGGGGCCCTCCACCTCCACGGCCTTGCCGCAGACGCGGCAGACGAGGTGATGGTGGTGGTCGCCGGTCGAGCAGCGGCGGTAGACCGTCTCGCCGTCGCTGGTGCGCAGCGCGTCGACCTCGCCGGCGTCCGCGAGGGACTGGAGCGTCCGGTAGACGGTGGTGAGGCCGACGGAGTCGCCGCGGTGCTTGAGCATGTCGTGCAGCTCCTGGGCGCTGCGGAACTCGTCCACCTCGTTCAGTGCCGCCGACACGGCGGCCCGCTGCTTGGTCGAGCGGCCGCGTACGGGGGGTCCTGCCGTCGCCACGGGGGCCTCCTTGGATGCTTGTCTGCCCCCGCCATTCTGCCAGCCCCCCGCACCCCCGGGATCAGTCGCGGGTCAGACCTTCACATCGTCCGTCGGCCGCCGGGTGGCCGGAACGCAGCGGGTGTCGCAGTCCGCGGTGGCCTGTGCGGCGGCCCTGGCGCGGCGCTTGGCGAGCGGGGCGGCGAGCAGGGTCAGGACGATGAAGATCCCGATCGCGTACAGGACGATCGTCGCGCCGGGGGGGACGTCCTGGTAGTACGAGGTGACCGTGCCCGCCAGGGTGACCGTGATGCCGGTCGCCACCGCGAGGACGAAGGTCGCACGGAAGGACTTCGACAGCTGCTGGGCCGCCGCGACCGGCACCACCATCAGCGCGCTGACCAGGAGCAGGCCCACGACCCGCATGGCGACCGTGACGGTCACCGCGGCGGTGACCGCGATGAGCAGGTTCAGGGCGCGGACCGGCAGTCCGGTGACCCGGGCGAACTCCTCGTCCTGGCTGACGGCGAAGAGCTGCCGGCGCAGGCCGACCGTGACGAGGACCACGAAGGCCGCGAGGATGCTGATCGCGGTGACGTCCTCCGTCGAGACGGTGGAGAGCGAGCCGAAGAGGTACGAGCTCAGGTTGGCGTTGGAACCGGTCGACGAGAGGTTGATCAGCAGGACGCCGCCGGCCATGCCGCCGTAGAAGAGCAGCGCGAGCGCGAGGTCGCCGCGGGTCTTGCCGTACGCCCGGATCAGCTCCATCGCGACCGAGCCCGCGACGGCGACGAGGGTCGCCATCCAGACCGGGCTGCTGTTCAGGAGGAAACCGAGGCCGACGCCGGTCATGGCGACATGGCCGATGCCGTCGCCCATCAGTGCCTGGCGGCGCTGCACGAGGTAGATGCCGACGGCGGGCGCGGTGATGCCGACGAGGACGGCGGCGAGCAGCGCCCGCTGCATGAAGGCGGGTTCGAGGAAGTCCATGATCAGGTCAGCAGTCCCGTACGGAGCGGCTCGTCGGCCGCGTGCGGATGAACGTGGTCGTGGCCGGGCAGCGCGTGCTGGCCGAGGGCCTCGGGCGGCGGGCCGTCGTGGACGACGCAGCCGTCGCGCAGGACGACCGCGCGGTCGATCAGGGGCTCCAGGGGGCCCAGCTCGTGCAGGACGAGGAGGACGGAGGTGCCGCCCGCGACCTGCTCGCGCAGGGTCGCGGCGAGGATCTCCTGGCTCCCGAGGTCCACGCCGGCCATCGGCTCGTCCATGATCAGGAGTTCGGGCTCGGAGGCGAGCGCGCGGGCGATCAGGACCCGCTGGTGCTGGCCGCCGGAGAGGGCGGTGACGGAGTCCTGGGCGCGGTCGGCGAGGCCGACCAGTTCCATCGCCCGGTGGACGGCGGCCTTGTCGGCCTTGGTCGGCAGGCCGAACCGGCGGCGGGCGAGGCGGCCGGAGGCGACGACCTCCCGGACGGTGGCCGGCACCCCGGCGGAGGCCGTGGTGCGCTGCGGCACGTACCCGACGCGGGCCCAGTCGCGGAACCGCTTCCGTTCGGTGCCGAACAGCTCGATCGTGCCGCCGGTCAGCGGGACCTGGCCGATGATCGCGCGGACGGCGGTGGACTTGCCGGAGCCGTTGGCGCCGAGCAGGGCGACGACCTCACCGGAGCGGACGGTGAGGTCGACGCCCCGGAGGACGGGGCGCGCGCCGAGGGCCGCCGTGGCTCCGCGGACGGAAATGACGGGCTTGTCGTCGCTCACGGGGGCCTCCTACTTGGCGCCGAGCGCGGTCTTCAGGGCGGCGAGGTTGGACTGCATGACCTCGATGTAGTCATCGCCCTTGGACTGCTTGGTGATTCCCTCCAGCGGGTCGAGCACGTCGGTCTTCAGACCGGTGTCGCCCGCGAGGGTCTTGGCGGTCTTGTCGCTCGCGAGGGTCTCGAAGAAGACCGTGGAGACCTTGTCCTTCGCGGCGATGTCCTGGAGTTCCTTGATGCGGGCGGGGCTCGGCTCGGACTCGGGGTCGATGCCGGTGATGCCCTCCTGCTCCAGGCCGTACCGCTCGGCGAGGTAGCCGAAGGCGGAGTGGGTGGTGATGAAGGTCTTCGTGGCGGTGTTCTTCAGGCCCGTCTCGAACTCGGTGTTCAGGTCGCCGAGCTTCTTCACCAGGGCTTCGGTGTTCTTCTTGTAGTCGGCGGCGTGGTCCGGGTCCGCCTTCTCCAGGGCGCTGCCGACGCCCTTGGCGACCTCGGCGTACTTCACGGGGTCGAGCCAGATGTGGGGGTCGGCGCCGGCCTCGGACTCGTGCTCCTCGCCGGTGCCGTGGTCGTGGCCGACCTCGGTGCCGTGCTCCTCGAGCTTCGTGAGGGTGGCCGCGTCGACGGTGTTCTTCACGCCGGCCTGGGCGATGGCGTCGTCGACGGCGGGCTGGATGCCCTTGAGGTAGAGGATGACGTCGGCCTCGCCGAGCTCGCCGATCTGCTTCGGCTTGAGCTCCAGGTCGTGCGGCTCGACGCCGGGCCTGGTGAGCGTGTTGACGGCGACGTGGGTGCCGCCTATCTGCTCGGCCAGGTACTGCATGGGGTAGAAGGACGCCACCACGTCCAGCTTGCCGTCGCTTCCCTTGTCCGCGGCGTCGGAGGTTCCGGAGCAGGCGGAGAGGGAGACGATGCCGAGCGCGACGGCTCCGGCGAGGGCGGTGCTGGGTATCAGGCGACGTACGTTCATGACACTCATTTTCAACAAAGTTGGAAACGGTTGTCAATTGCCCTCCCTGTGTTCCGGGCCACCCGGGGCCTCGCGGGCCCTGGATGCCTAACCGATTTGATACGGGGGGCGTGCGCGCCGGTAACCTGTGGCATTCGCACTTCGTCGTCGTAATGAAGAGAGCACCGTGGCCGCCGACAAGATCGACACCATCGTCAGCCTGAGCAAGCGCCGTGGCTTCGTCTACCCGTGCAGCGAGATCTACGGCGGCCAGCGTGCCGCCTGGGACTACGGGCCGCTGGGTGTCGAGCTGAAGGAGAACATCAAGCGCCAGTGGTGGCGTTACATGGTCACCGCGCGCGAGGACGTCGTCGGCATCGACTCGTCGGTCATCCTGGCCACCGAGGTCTGGGAGGCCTCCGGTCACGTCGCCACCTTCACCGACCCGCTGACCGAGTGCACCTCCTGCCACAAGCGCTTCCGCGCCGACCACCTGGAGGAGGCGTACGAGGAGAAGCACGGCCGTCTCCCCGAGAGCCTCACCGAGCTCAACTGCCCCAACTGCGGCAACAAGGGCACCTTCACCGAGCCCAAGCAGTTCTCCGGCCTGCTCTCCACGCACCTCGGCCCGACCCAGGACACCGGCTCCGTCGCGTACCTGCGTCCCGAGACCGCCCAGGGCATCTTCACCAACTTCGCCCAGGTGCAGACCACCTCGCGCAAGAAGCCCCCGTTCGGCATCGCGCAGATGGGCAAGTCCTTCCGGAACGAGATCACTCCGGGCAACTTCATCTTCCGCACGCGCGAGTTCGAGCAGATGGAGATGGAGTTCTTCGTCAAGCCGGGCGAGGACGAGCAGTGGCAGGAGTACTGGATGGAGCAGCGCTGGAACTGGTACACCGGCCTGGGTCTCCGTGAGGAGAACATGCGCTGGTTCGAGCACCCGCAGGAGAAGCTCTCCCACTACTCGAAGCGCACCGCCGACATCGAGTACCGCTTCTCCTTCGGCGGCAGCGAGTGGGGCGAGCTGGAAGGCGTCGCCAACCGCACCGACTACGACCTGAGCGCCCACGCCAAGGCCTCCGGCGCCAACCTGTCGTTCCTGGAGCAGGAGAGCGGCGAGCGCTACACGCCGTACGTCATCGAGCCCGCGGCCGGTGTCGGCCGCACGATGCTGGCCTTCCTGCTCGATGCGTACATCGAGGACGAGGCCCCGAACGCCAAGGGCGTCATGGAGAAGCGCACCGTGCTGCGCCTCGACCACCGCCTGGCCCCGGTCAAGGTCGCGGTCCTCCCGCTCTCCCGCAACGCGCAGCTCTCCCCGAAGGCCAAGGGCCTCGCGGCGGACCTGCGCCAGAACTGGAACATCGAGTTCGACGACGCCGGCGCCATCGGCCGCCGCTACCGCCGTCAGGACGAGATCGGCACCCCGTACTGCATCACCGTCGACTTCGACACCCTCGAGGACAACGCGGTGACCGTGCGCGAGCGCGACACCATGAAGCAGGAGCGCGTCTCCCTCGACCAGATCCAGGGCTACCTGGCCAGCCGCCTCATCGGCTGCTGAATCCGGTCGCGGACACGCGAAAGCCCCCGGTTCTTCCCCGTGCGGAGGGGCCGGGGGCTTTCCCGTGTCGTCAGGCGGTCGCTGCGGCCGCAGCCGCCTCGGCCTCGGCCTGGCGGCGCGCTCCCTCGGCCGCGCGGCGCTTGCCGAACCAGGCCGTCCACACGCCGAGGGCGCCGAGGACGCCGTAGATCATGATCGGGCTGAGCGTGACCATGGTCCTGGTCGCGAGGACGTACGCGAGGGCGATGCGGACCAGCGCCTCGGCCACGTACGCCACGCCCCACACCAGCGTCATGGTGCGCATGGTGGAGCGGAAGCCCTCGAACTGCCACATGCCGTTCCACCAGGCCGTGGACTCCGGGGTGCCGTCGGTCGCGAACTTGCGGCCGAAGTAGAACATCAGCGGGCGCGGAGCCAGCAGCGTCCCCAGGCAGAGCAGGCCGAACAGGCCCGTCACCGAGGAGTCCTTGATCAGCAGTGCGCGGGCGGTGTGCGCGCCGACCAGCGAGACCACGGCCGTGATCACCAGGAAGACCAGGGTGACCATGGCGAACTCGTCGATCTTGCGGCGCCAGGCCGCCATGATCGCGGTGTCGAGAACCGGCCAGGCGCTGCTCAGGAGCAGTGCGGAGAACTCGGACCAGCCGTGGTCCTCGGTCAGCGTGTTGTACGTGAGGATCGGCGCGACGACGTTCAGGCCGATGGTGAGGACCCAGCCGATCGCGGATGCCCCGCCTGATCGGGCCGGCTTGGCGGGTGCGGACGCGGACATGGTTCCCCCAGGGTGCTTCTACGGTCGATGTGCGGGAGAACGCTAGTCATGTACCGGACAGGGAAGGGGAAATTCCACGCCAAATGATCTTCAAATGGTGGGACGGCTCAGGCTCGCAGTGCCCGCTGCACCAGGGAGACGACCGCCGCGAACGCCTCCTCGACGTCCGGG
Source organism: Streptomyces sp. NPDC015661 (assembly GCF_043077765.1). NCBI lineage: Bacteria > Bacillati > Actinomycetota > Actinomycetes > Kitasatosporales > Streptomycetaceae > Streptomyces > Streptomyces sp. NPDC015661. The sequence continues at coordinate 547,028 of NZ_JBIBST010000004.1, forward strand.
GCCGACCACTCGGCGGCGTGCGCCGGATTGTGGAAGCGGTCCGTGGCGTGGAAGACCGCGCGGGCCGTCGTCCCGAGGTCCCGCTCCGGCGCCGCGAACAGACCCTCCCGGTGACCGTCCTCCACGATCCGGGCGATCTGCTCGACGAGATGCTCCTCGTGCCGGTCGACCACCGCGCTGTTCTCGCCGATCAGCACCTGGAAGGTGGCCATCAGCTCCGGATCGCCGCCCGCCTTCTTGCGCTTGAGCGAGAACAGGGCCGTGAGCCAGCCGGTCAGCCGCTCGTCCGCAGGACCCCCGGCCTCGACGTACGGCCCGAGGGCCACGATCGTCCGCTCCAGCCACCGCTCGGTGACCGCCTCGCGCAGCGCCGCCTTCGTGCGGAAGTGGCGGTAGACGCTGCCATGACTGACGCCGAGGACCCGGGCCACGTCGACGACGGTCGCCTTCGCGGGCCCGTAGCGCCGGAGCACCTCCTCGGTGGCTTCGAGGATGCGCTCTGCGGTCAGGGTCTCGGTGGCGGCCATGGGAACGACAGTACCCGTCAGTGCTCGCTGTCCAGGTGGGCCATCTGGGCCTCCGGGTAGCGGGCGCCGGAGGCCGCGTTCGCCGGGACCGCCTCCTCGATCGCGGCCAGGTCGGCGGCGTCGAGCGTGACGTCCAGGGCGCCGAGCGCCTCCGCGAGCCGGTCCCGGCGGCGGGCGCCGATCAGGGGGACGATGTCGGTGCTGTGCCGGGGGCCCTGCGCCAGGACCCAGGCGATCGCGGTCTGGGCGACCGTGACGCCCTTGGCCTCCGCGATCGCGCGCAGGCGGTCCACCAGGTCCAGGTTCCGGCCGAGGTTCTCGCCCTGGAAGCGGGGGGACATCCCGCGGAAGTCGCCCGGGGCCAGCTCGCGGTCCCGGGTGAAGTGGCCGCTGATCAGGCCCCGGGAGAGGACTCCGTACGCGGTGATGCCGATGCCCAGTTCGCTGGCCGTCGGGAGGATCTTCTCCTCGATGGACCGGGAGATGAGGCTGTACTCGATCTGGAGGTCCGCGATCGGGGCGACGGCCGCCGCCCGGCGCAGGGTGTCCGCGCCGACCTCGGAGAGGCCGATGTGCTTCACGTGTCCCGCCTCGACCAGCTCGGCGATCGCGCCGACGGTCTCCTCGATCGGCACGTCCGGGTCGACGCGGGCGATCCGGTAGATGTCGATGTGGTCGGTGCCGAGGCGCTGGAGCGAGTAGGCCGCGAAGTTCTTCACGGCGGCCGGGCGGCCGTCGTAGCCGGTGAAGCCGCCCTCGACCGTGCGCAGGGCGCCGAACTTCACGCTGGTCAGCGCCTGCTCGCGGGCGGCCGCGGGCGCGGTCCGCAGTGCCTCGTTGATGAGCAGCTCGTTGTGGCCCATGCCGTAGAAGTCGCCGGTGTCGAGCAGGGTGACGCCGGCGTCCAGGGCCGCGTGGATCGTCGCGATCGACTCGGAGCGGTCGCTCTCGCCGTACAGGGCGGACATGCCCATGCAGCCGAGGCCGAGGGCGGAGACGACGGGGCCGGTGGTGCCGAGGGGGCGGGTGGGGACGGAGGTCTTCGGTGTCGTGGTCATGGAACAACCATGACATGTGCGATGACAGATTTCAATATCTGTCACTCCATCCTCCATCTCCGTCCTACTTCACCGTGCGGGGAAGACGCAGGCTCAGCAGCAGCGTCACCGCCACCACACCCAGCTGGACCAGGAGCGTCGTCCGCAGCGCCCCGCCCATGTCCGCCGGCGAGGAGGCCAGCGAGAGGAAGAGCGAACCCAGCGTCGCCACGCCGAGCGTCAGCGCCGACTGCTGCGTGGTCACCATGACCCCGCTGCCCACGCCCGCCCGCTCCGACGGCACCTCGGAGAGCACCACCCGGAAGAGCACCGGCAGCTGGAGCCCCTGACCGAGACCCGCCACCGCCATGCCCGGCACCAGCTCCCCGACCGAGAGCCCCTGCCAGTCGTGCCCCACCGACCAGGCGATGGCGGCGACGCCGACCCCCTGGAGCAGCGCGCCCACCGGCACGACCCGGGTGCCCCAGCGCCGTACCAGACGCGGCCCCGCGAGCGAGGCGCCGAAGAACGCCAGCGCCATCGGCACGAGCGCCAGGCCCGAGGCCACCGCGCCCTTCCCCAGGCCCTGCTGGAGCGCCACCGCGATCACGAACATGAAGCCGCTGAAGCCCAGCGAGAGCGGCAGCACCACCGCCAGCCCGCGCCGCAGCGGGACCAGGGCGAGCAGGCTCGGCGGGACCAGCGGGACGGCGCCCCTGCGGTCCGCCCGCCGCTCCACCCACCAGAAGGCCCCCGCCGCGATCGGGAACACGGCGAGCGACACCCAGGTCCACAGCGGCCAGCCCGCCGCCCGGCCCTCCGTCAGCGGCGCGAGCAGGGTGAGCAGCGCGAGCGCGAGGAGCAGCGTGCCCGGCACGTCCACCGGCGCGGGCCGGTCCGAGCGGGTCTCCGGCACGGTACGGAGGGCGAGGGCCAGGCCCGCCAGCGCCACCGGCACGTTCACCAGGAACACCGCGCGCCAGCCGGAGCCCGCGATGTCGGCGGTCACGAGCACCCCGCCCAGGATCTGGCCGCCCGCCATCGCGAGCCCCGCGGTCGCCCCGTACAGGCTCAGCGCCCTGGCCCGGCGCGGTCCCTCGGTCGAGGAGTGGATGGTCGCGAGGACCTGCGGCAGCATCAGCGCCGCCGCGGCGCCCTGGGCCACCCGCGCCGCGACCAGGGTCCAGGCGTCGGGGGCGAGCCCGCAGGCGAGCGAGGTGAGGCCGAAGGCGGCCATGCCGGCGAGGAAGAGCCGGCGGCGGCCGAAGAGGTCGCCGAGCCGCCCGCCGAGGACGAGCAGCACGGAGTACGACAGGCCGTACCCGGCGACGACCAGCTCCAGGAGCGCGGGGCCCGCGGCCAGGTCGTGGTCGATGGACGGCAGGGCGACGTTGACGATGAAGAAGTCGATGAGGGGGAGCGCGGCCCCGAGCAGGACGGTGAACAGTCCGAGGGTGCCGAGCGCCGGGGCCCGGCGGCCGGCCGGGGCGGCGGTACGGACGGAAGGGGAGGTCGTAGTCACGGGACCGAGCCTCCGCCTCCGCTCAGCCTGGTACCAGAGTGTCTTTATCCTGGTACAAGCACTACCTGGAAACCGGCTGACCGCCCCGGCACCCTGGAGGCATGACCGTCATGGCGATGAGCGCACCCTTTGACGCGGCGAACGACGTGGCGAACGACGTCGCGAACGCCCCGCTGAACGACGCGGCGAGCGACGTCGCGAACGCCCCGCTGAACGACGCGGCGAGCGAGACCGACGTGCGGCGCCACGAGCTCGCCGCCTTCCTGCGCTCCCGCCGCGAGCGCATCACCCCCGAGCAGGTCGGGCTGCCCCGGGGCCGGCGCCGCCGCACCCCCGGACTGCGCCGCGAGGAGGTCGCGCACCTCTCCGCCGTCGGCGTCACCTGGTACACCTGGCTCGAACAGGCCCGCGACATCCAGGTCTCCCCGCAGGTCCTGGACGCCCTCGCCGGGGCCCTGCTGCTCGACCCCACCGAGCGCAGCCACCTCTTCGCCCTCGCCGGAGCCGCCGACCCGCACCCCGAGGCGCCCTGCCCGGCCGTCACGCCCACCCTGCGCCGGCTGCTCGACCAGCTGGAGCCCGTCCCGGCCGCGATCCAGAACAGCCGGTACGACTTCCTCGCCCACAACCGCACCTTCGGGCAGCTCTTCTGCGACCTGGACGCGCTGCCCCGCGAGGACCGCAACTCCCTCTGGCTGGCCTTCACGAACGAGGACTTCCGGGCCTCGGTCACCGATCTGCCCGAGGTCACGCGCGCGCTGGCGGGGAAGCTCCGAGCCGCCATGGCCGAGCACCTGGCCGAGCCCGCCTGGAAGGAGCTCGTGCGCCGGCTGGAAGAGGCCTCGCCCGAGTTCCGGGAGCTGTGGGCGCGGCACGAGGTGGTCGCCCCGGGCGGCCGTGTGAAGGTCATCCGCAACGCGCGCGTGGGGCTGCTCAGCTTCGAGCACACCAACCTCTGGCTCGGTCCGAACGCCGGGACCCACCTCGTCACGTACGTCCCCGTGGACGACGCCACCCAGGCCGGCGTCGCCCGTCTCCTCGACCTCGTGGTCCGGGAGCGGGAGGCTCAGGCCGAGGGGGCCTTGGCCGTGGCCTGAGTGCCGTCTTCCCGACCGTCTTCCCGACCGCCCTCCGGGTCCTCGCCCCGGCCCTTGTCCTGGCCCTCTTCCCGGCCGTCGCCCCGGCCCTTGTCCTGGCCCTCTTCCCGGTCGCCTTCCCGGCCGTCGCCCCGGCCCTTGTCCTGGCCACCTTCCCGGCCGCCTTCCCGGCCGTCGCCCCGACCGCCCTCCCGGCCCTCCTCCGGCGCCAGGCACCGGGCCGTCCGCTCCGCCGTGCGCCGCGCCCACGCCCCGCTGGTCAGCGCCCCGACCGCCAGGACGGCGAGCCCGCAGCCGGTGATGATCCAGTAGCCGGGGCGGGCCGCCGCCACGAACGCGTCCGCCTGCGGCGTCGCGCCGAGCCCCGCCGCCAGGACCGTGCCGATCACCGCGACGCCCAGCGTCTGCCCGACCTGGCGGCTCGTCGAGGCCACGGCGGCGGCTACGCCGGCCTGCGCGCGGGGCATCCCGGAGACGGCGGTGTTCGTGATGGGGGCGTTCACCAGGCCGAAGCCGATGCCGAAGACCACGTACCCGGTGAGGAGCAGCCCGTCGCTGGTCTCGGCCGAGAAGGCCGCGAAGAGCAGCGGGCCCGCCGCCATCGCCGTCCCCGCGAGGAGCAGCGAGAGACGCGGCCCGCGTGACGCCGTGAGCCGCCCCGACAGCGGGGCGAAGACGAAGGTCATGCCGGCCATCGGCAGCATCCAGAGCCCGGCGGACAGCGGGGAGAGCCCGCGCACGTCCTGGAGGTAGAGCGTGTTCAGGAAGAGGAAGCCGCCGAGCGAGGCGAAGGCGCAGACGGCGATGACCGTGGCCCCGCTGAACGGCGCGCTGCGGAAGAACCGCAGGTCGATGAGGGGCTCGCGGCGGCGGGGCTCGTAGAGCAGCAGGCCGATGAGCGCGACGGCGGCGATCCCGGCGAACAGCGGGTCGGTCTCGATGATCGCGTACGTGAGCGAGCCGAGGAGCACGGTCACCAGGAGCTGCCCGACCGGGTCGGGGCGCCGGGGGCGGGGGGCGCGGGACTCGGGGACGTACTTCATGGTCAGGAGCAGGGCGACGAGGGCGACCGGCAGATTCACCCAGAAGATGGACCGCCAGCCGACCGACTGGACGAGCACCCCGCCGACCAGCGGTCCGGCGGCCATGGAGACGCCGACGACCCCGCCCCAGACGCCGATGGCACGCGCGCGTTCCGCCGGTTCCGTGAAGGTGTTGGTGATGATCGACATGGCGACCGGGTTCAGCATCGAGCCGCCCACGGCCTGGACCGCCCGGAAGGCGATCAGGGCCTCCAGGTTCGGCGCGAGGGAGCAGAGCAGCGAGCCGAGGGCGAAGACGGCCAGGCCCGTGACGAAGACCTTGCGGCGGCCGATCCGGTCGGCGGTGGAGCCCGCGAGCATCAGCAGGGAGGCGAGGACCAGGGTGTAGGCGTCGATCGTCCACTGCATGCCGGCGACGGTGGCGCCGAGATCGCGGCGCATGGCGGGCAGGGCGACGTTCAGCGCGGTGTTGTCCAGGCTGACGATGAGCAGGCTCATGCAGCAGATCGCGAGGACGACGAGACGGCGGCCTCGTGTGAGCTCGGGCATGTGCGGATCGTATGGCTGTCTAAGAAACTCCGCAGTGCGGGACAATGGCCGAATGACCGCGTTCACCCCTCTCGCCATCGGGCCGCACATCGTGCAGCCGCCGGTGGTGCTCGCCCCCATGGCCGGCATCACCAACGCCCCCTTCCGTACCCTCTGCCGCGAGTTCAGCGGCGGCAAGGGGCTGTTCGTGAGCGAGATGATCACGACGCGCGCCCTGGTCGAGCGCAACGAGAAGACGATGCAGCTCATCCGCTTCGACGAGACGGAGAAGCCGCGCTCGATCCAGCTGTACGGCGTCGACCCGGTGACGGTCGGCAAGGCCGTGCGGATGATCGTCGACGAGGACCTCGCCGACCACATCGACCTGAACTTCGGCTGCCCGGTCCCCAAGGTGACCCGGAAGGGCGGCGGCTCGGCCCTGCCCTACAAGCGGCCGCTGCTGCGGGCGATCCTCCACGAGGCCGTGACGAACGCGGGCGACCTGCCGGTCACGATGAAGATGCGCAAGGGCATCGACGACGACCACATCACCTATCTCGACGCCGGGCGGATCGCCGTCGAGGAAGGTGTCACCGCCATTGCCCTGCACGGCAGGACCGCCGCCCAGCACTACGGCGGTACGGCCGACTGGGACGCGATCGCGCGGCTCAAGGAGCACGTGCCGGAGATCCCGGTGCTCGGCAACGGCGACATCTGGTCGGCGGACGACGCGCTGCGGATGATGCGGGAGACGGGCTGCGACGGCGTCGTCGTGGGCCGTGGCTGCCTGGGCCGCCCGTGGCTCTTCGGGGACCTCGTGGCGGGCTTCGAGGGCACCGGGGCGTATGCGCAGCCGGGGCTCCGGGAGGTCGCGGACGCGATGGTGCGGCACGCGCGGCTGCTCGGCGAGTGGCTGGGCGACGAGGCACGCGGTGTCATCGACTTCCGCAAGCATGTGGCCTGGTACCTGAAGGGCTTCGCGGTCGGCTCGGAGATGCGCAAGAAGCTCGCGATCACCTCTTCTCTGGACGAGCTGCGCGCTCAGTTGAGCGAGCTCGACCTGGACCAGCCGTGGCCGGTGGGTGCGGACGGTCCTCGGGGCCGTACGTCCGGAAACAACCGAGTTGTCCTGCCGGACGGCTGGTTGAAGGACCCCTACGACTGCGCCGGAGTGAGCGAGGACGCCGAGCTGGACACGTCCGGCGGCTGAGATTCGGCTCTTCTGGAGGAGTGATCCTCGCCACCCTTGAGGGGGGTGGTGCTCAGATGAGCATGTTACGGATGGCTGCACAGCCTGAAGGGGTGGCACTGAGTGCCACCCCTTTTGTGTTCAAGAGTTGAACGCAAGTGCTCGATTGGGCGCTCATGTGAGCGGCTAAGCGCTGGATTGGGTCAACTGGCCTTCGGGGCGTGAAACCGGAAGCTTTGGCTCGGTAACTTTCGAAGTGCTGGCGGACGGGTGGTTAAAACCGTGTGACCGGCAGGCGTACCTCCCCAGAAGCCTTCGATCTGGGTATGTTCCTCGCCGTCAGGGCAGCCAACCGAGTCATCGAGGAGTCGGGACCCGTGTCGGAAATTAATGATCAGAAGTTCGTCTACGACTTCACCGAGGGCAACAGGGACCTGAAGGACCTGCTCGGTGGCAAGGGCGCCAACCTCGCCGAGATGACCAACCTCGGCCTGCCGGTGCCTCCGGGCTTCACGATCACCACCGAGGCGTGCAAGGTCTACCTCGAGAGCGGCTCGGAGCCGGTCGAGCTCCGCGACGAGGTCACCGCGCACCTCGACGCCCTCGAGCAGCAGATGGGCAAGAAGCTCGGCCAGGCCGACGACCCGCTTCTCGTCTCCGTCCGCTCGGGCGCCAAGTTCTCCATGCCGGGCATGATGGACACCGTCCTCAACATCGGCCTCTCCGACGAGTCGGTGGCCGGCCTCGCCCGCCAGGCCGACAACGAGCGCTTCGCCTGGGACTCGTACCGCCGCCTCATCCAGATGTTCGGCAAGACCGTCCTCGGCGTCGACGGCGAGCTCTTCGAGGAGGCCCTCGACGAGGCCAAGGCCGCGAAGAAGGTCGCCAGCGACACCGACCTGGACGCCGCCGACCTCAAGAAGGTCGTCAAGCACTTCAAGAAGATCGTGAAGGCCCAGACCGGCCGCGACTTCCCGCAGGACCCGCGCGAGCAGATGGACCTCGCCATCGAGGCCGTCTTCAACTCCTGGAACACGGACCGCGCCAAGCTGTACCGCCGCCAGGAGCGCATCCCGGGCGACCTCGGCACCGCCGTCAACGTCTGCTCGATGGTCTTCGGCAACCTCGGCCCCGACTCCGGCACCGGCGTCGCCTTCACCCGCGACCCCGCCTCCGGCCACCAGGGCGTCTACGGCGACTACCTGCAGAACGCGCAGGGCGAGGACGTCGTCGCCGGCATCCGCAACACCGTGCCGCTGGCCGACCTCGAGTCGATCGACAAGAAGTCGTACGACCAGCTCATGCACATCATGGAGACGCTGGAGACCCACTACAAGGATCTCTGCGACATCGAGTTCACCATCGAGCGCGGCCAGCTCTGGATGCTCCAGACCCGCGTCGGCAAGCGCACCGCCGGTGCCGCCTTCCGCATCGCCACGCAGCTCGTGGACCAGGGCCTGATCGACGAGGCCGAGGCGCTCCAGCGCGTCACCGGCGCCCAGCTCGCCCAGCTGATGTTCCCCAAGTTCGACGAGAACGCCAAGGTCGAGCAGATCGGCCGCGGCATCGCCGCCTCCCCGGGCGCCGCCGTCGGCAAGGCCGTCTTCGACTCCTACACGGCCGTCAAGTGGTCCCGCTCCGGCGAGAAGGTCATCCTGATCCGCCGCGAGACCAACCCGGACGACCTGGACGGCATGATCGCCGCCGAGGGCATCCTCACCTCCCGCGGCGGCAAGACCTCGCACGCCGCCGTCGTCGCCCGCGGCATGGGCAAGACCTGTGTCTGCGGCGCCGAGGAGCTGGAGGTCGACACCAAGCGCCGCCGGATGACCACGGCCGACGGCCAGGTCGTCGAAGAGGGCGACGTCGTCTCCATCGACGGCTCCACCGGCAAGGTCTACATCGGTGAGGTACCCGTCGTACCGTCCCCGGTCGTCGAGTACTTCGAGGGCCGCATGCACGCCGGTGCCGACGACGCCGACGAGCTCGTCGCCGCCGTCCACCGGATCATGGCCTACGCCGACCGCGTCCGCCGCCTCCGCGTCCGCGCCAACGCCGACAACGCCGAGGACGCCTCGCGCGCCCGCCGCTTCGGCGCCCAGGGCATCGGCCTCTGCCGCACCGAGCACATGTTCCTCGGCGAGCGCCGCCAGTACGTCGAGCGCCTCATCCTGGCCGACACGGACGCCGAGCGCGAGGATTCGCTGAAGGCGCTGCTCCCGCTGCAGAAGCAGGACTTCATCGAGCTCTTCGAGGCCATGGACGGGCTGCCCGTCACGGTCCGCCTGCTCGACCCGCCGCTGCACGAGTTCCTGCCCGACATCACCGAGCTCTCGGTGCGCGTCGCCCTCGCCGAGTCCCGCAAGGAGCCGCACGAGAACGACCTGCGCCTGCTCCAGGCCGTGCACCGGCTGCACGAGCAGAACCCCATGCTGGGTCTGCGCGGCGTCCGCCTCGGCCTGGTCATCCCCGGCCTGTTCACCATGCAGGTCCGGGCGATCGCCGAGGCCGCGGCCCACCGCATCGACGCCAAGGGCGACCCGCGCGCCGAGATCATGATCCCGCTCGTCGGCACCGTCCAGGAGCTGGAGATCGTCCGCGAGGAGGCCGAGCAGGTCATCGCCGAGGTCCAGGCGCAGACCGGAGTCGAGCTGAAGCTCGCGCTCGGCACCATGATCGAGCTGCCGCGCGCCGCCGTGACCGCCGGTCAGATCGCCGAGGCCGCGGAGTTCTTCTCCTTCGGCACCAACGACCTGACGCAGACGGTCTGGGGCTTCTCCCGCGACGACGTGGAGGCCTCGTTCTTCACCGCGTACCTGGAGAAGGGCATCTTCGGCGTCAGCCCCTTCGAGACCATCGACAAGGACGGCGTCGGCGCCCTCGTGCGCAGCGCCGTCCAGGCCGGCCGCGCCACCCGCCCCGACATCAAGCTCGGTGTCTGCGGCGAGCACGGCGGCGACCCGGAGTCGGTGCACTTCTTCCACGAGGTCGGCCTCGACTACGTCTCCTGCTCGCCCTTCCGGATCCCGGTGGCGCGCCTGGAGGCCGGCCGTGCCGCCTCCGGGGCGAAGGGCAGCGACAGCCGCTGAGTCCACCGGGGCCGCCGTCGGTCACCTCTTGACCCTCACCGACGGGCGGCGGCTCCGGATTCACAAAAGAGACGGGACGGACACCTTTTGTGCGGAGGTGTCCGTCCCGTCGTATATCCCCGGGAGTTCGGCGTGCACATGTGAGTTCATGTTCAATTACGGCCGATTGAATTATTGGCTATTGAACTTCTACGTTTACGTGTCGCAAAGAACGGAGCGGGCGCGACCCCCGGATCCCCACCCGGAGGCCGCGCCCTTTACCGATGCCGGGCAGGTGAGCCGCAACCTCGCCGACCGCCGCCGGACGGGCAAAGCCCCCCACGGTCTTCACCACGTCACCTCGGTCCTGAAGGTTTCCTGCCCGACCCGTACAGCTTTTCGGTTCCCCCCTGATTGCCGCGATGCCTTTCAACTGTGGCTGAAACACCCTGGTAACGTGCAGTGATGCTGTGCATACTCGTCGTCGGGGGTGGTTGCGAGTGCACAGGTGGGGACCTTCATGCTGCGGATTCATTTCACCGGGAACGATTTGGCAGGGGTGCGGACGGCCGCCCGGCCGGATGTTCTGTGGGAAACGATTCTGAGCTTTCACCGTTTAAGGGACCGGCGCGGCCCCGTCGTCTACGGGGAATGGCGCGCGGACGCCCGGATGCGGCTCGGTGGTGAGACCCGGCTCCTTGCCGCGCTCGTCCCCAGCCGCGGCTATTTCCCCGACTTCCTGACGCCCGCCGAGGGCGTCCACGGCCTCGACGAGGGCCTCCAGGCCATCCGCGCGACCGAACACGGCCGGCTCCGCGGCGAGCTCTCGCTGCTCGCCGCCGACCGTTCCGGCGGCCGGACCGTGCCCCACTCGCTGCGCGCCCTCGCCGACGGCGGCGCGGAGCCCTTCGACCGGCTCGTCGGGGCCCTGCGCAGCTACCACCGGGCCGCGATCGAACCGTACTGGCCGCACATCAGGGCCCGTGTCGAGGCCGACCGGGCCCGTCGCGGCCGCGCGCTCCTGGACGGCGGCGCCGAGGAGCTGCTCGCCTCGCTGCCGCCGATGCTGCGCTGGCGCGCACCCGTCCTGGAGGCGGACTACCCGGTCGACCGGGACGTCCACCTCGACGGGCGGGGCCTGCTGCTCCAGCCCTCGTTCTTCTGCCGGGGGACCCCGGTGGTGCTGCGCGACCCGGCGCTGCCGCCGGTCCTCGTCTACCCCGTCACGCACGGCGAGACGCCGACCGTCCGCGCGCCGGGCGGCTCCTCGCTGGCCAAGCTGGTCGGCCAGACCCGCTCGGCCGTCCTGCACGCCATCGGGGACGGCGGCACGACCAGCGAGCTGGCCCGCAGGGCCGGGGTGTCACTGGCCTCGGCCAGCCAGCACGCGGGCGTCCTGCGCGAGGCCGGGCTCATCGCGACCCTCCGCCACGGCAACGCCGTCCTGCACACCCTGACACCGCTGGGCGCCGCCCTCCTCGGCGGCGCCCAGCGGCAGGTCGACCTGCGGTGCTACACGAAGGGCTACGCGCGTAAAGGGCCCGTCGCCTCGTGACTACGCGCGGAACGGGCCGGTCACCTCGTAGGTGATGCCGCCCGAGGAGCTGCCGCTCGTGCCGCGCTGGCTGGAGAAGTACAGCCGCGTGCCGTCGGGGGAGAAGGCCGGTCCGGTGATCTCGGAGCCGGACTGGCCGTTGATCCGCAGGAACTGCGTGACGACGTCGTCCGGGGTGATGATGCAGATCTCCATGTTGCCGCCGTCCTCGGCTACGTACAGGTCGCCGGAGGACGAGCCGGTGATGTTGTCCACGCCCGTGAGCGGGGCGCCGCCGCCGACCACCAGCGAGTCGTCGTAGGCCAGCTCGTAGGTGCCGGCGGCCAGGTTGACCTGCCAGACCCGGTTGTCGCCCTTGGTGGTGAACCAGACGGTGTCGTTCGCGTAGTGGCAGCCCTCGCCGCCGTTGAAGTGCTTCGCGCCGGAGACCTGGGTACGGGTGGTGGTCGGGGAGCCGTCCGGGTCCGGCACGTTCTGCCAGCTGAAGGTGCCGGAGGTGGCGGTGCCGGCCTTGAGGACCTGGAGGGTGCCGGAGGAGAGGTCGCCCCAGGTGGTGGGGACGAAGCGGTAGAAGCAGCCGTCCGTCTCGTCCTCGGTCAGGTAGACCACCTGGCGCACCGGGTCGGCGGCCGCGGCCTCGTGCTTGAACCGGCCCATCGCGTCGCGGCGGGTGGCCGTGCCGCCCCACGGGTTCGTCTCGTAGACGTAGCCGAGGGACACCTCCTCGCAGGACAGCCAGGTGTTCCACGGGGTCTTGCCGCCGGCGCAGTTCTGGCGGGTGCCGGAGAGGATGCGGTACGCGCCGGTGATCGCGCCGGCGGAGTCGAACCTCACCGCGCTCGCGCCGCCGCTCGGGTTGATCTCCGAGTTCGAGACATAGATCCAGCCCGATCCGTCGGCGAAGCAGGCGCCGCCGTCGGGGGCGTTGTGCCAGGCGTACGAGGTTCCGGTCACGGTCTGGCCGGACCGCGCGATCACCCGGCTGGTGAACCCGGCCGGCAGCTGGATGCCGTTCGCGTCCGCCGCGCCGAGCGCCCCGTAGGGGCCGGCTCCGGGCTGGGCGGGGGCGGCGACGGCCGCGCTCTGCCACAGGCTGCCGCCGAAGGCGGCGGCGGAGGTGCCGATGACCGCTCCGCGCAGGAAGGTGCGTCGCTCCACGTCTCACTCCTGAGAAGGGTGGTGCCTGCCCCGCCGCACCGGTCGGGCGACGGGGTCGCGCGCTTCCGGAACCTAGGGGTCCGGAGTTGACTGCGCGTCAACGAGCGGTGACGGGGAGGCGGGGGCTTGCTGTCGGTGCGGGGCGCTAGGTTCCCGTCATGTCTATCCACGCACACCTGAGCGGTTCCGTACGGCTGCCCGGGGGCAGCGCCCTCGTCCACGGCGATGTCTACGAGAGCCGCCGGGACGGCAGCCGCCGCGCCCTGCTCCTCCACGGCGACGACCTGGAGGTCCACGACCTGGAGGACCTGTTCGCAGGGGAGCGGGCGCCCGCGGCCGTCTTCCCGATGCCCTGGCCGGGCTGGGGCCGGGGCGGCGCCTCGGTGAGCCCCGACGGCACCTTCGCGGTCTTCTCCGGACAGCGGGCGGTACGTGCCGTCGGCACGGACGGCACGACCCGGTGGGAGTACCGGCACGCCTGCTGGGGCCCCGTGCTCGACCACGAGCACACCGGGGACGAGCAGCAGCTCTGCGAGGGGTACGAGCACGGCTCGGTCCGGGTCTCCGACGACGGCCGGTTCGTCTGGGCGCACGTCATGGGGGAGGAGTACGAGGAGATGTGGGCCGTCCTGGACGCCCGCGACGGCCGGGAGCTCGCCCGGCTGCCCCTCGACGACAGCGCGGCCGCCGGATCCCACCACCTCGCCCACCCCGACGGCGTCCACATGGGGCTCTGCATCGGCATGGGCCAGGACGGCATCCTGCTGTACTGGGCGCGATGGGACGGCGAGCGGGCGACCGTATGGGACCTCAACGAGACGCTCGACCGGATCCTCCTGGACGCCCACCCGGCCCACGAGGGCTTCCTGACCGTCGAGCACTACGGGTCGGACCTGCGGCTGCACGCCCTGGACGGCGCGGTCCTGGCCGAGCGGGAGCAGGACGAGGAGGCCGAGCTCGCCTGGGACTACGCGGCCGGCTTCGTCGACGGCGACACCGTCATCGCGACCACCGGCATCGAGTACGAGGACGAGGAGGGCCCCCGCCACTGGCTCCTGACCGCCGGCACCCTGGAGACACGCGGCTCCGTCACGTACCCCTGCGGCCCCGTCGACAGCCTCGTCCGCCCCCTCGGCGACGGCAGCTGGCTCACGTACGACGAGAAGACCGGGACCCTGAACCGCTGGACGGTCTGAGGGACCTTCGGCACTGGGGCCCGGCCGCGGTGCGGGGCACACTGGAGGGCATGCGTGCCACCCGCGACATCGGCGACCGCCACGACCTCGACGTGCTGCTGCGGCGCTTCTACGGCGCCGCCTTCGCCGACCCGCTGATCGGTCCCTTCTTCACCGAGATCGCCGGGACGGACCTGGAGGTCCATCTGCCGCGCATCGCCGACTTCTGGGAGCGCGCCCTCTTCCGTACCGCCGACTACGGCCGCGACGCCTTCGCCCCGCACGCCGCGCTCCACGCCGCCCGGCCGCTCACCGCCGCCCACTTCGGCCGCTGGGTGCAGCTCTGGCACGCGAGCGTCGACGGGCTCCACCGGGGGCCGCGGGCCGAGCGGGCCAAGGCGCAGGGGGAGCGGATCGCCCTCGCCCTGCTGAAGCGGCTGGGCGGCGGGTCGACGGAGGGCACGGGCGGCGGGTTCGTCCCGCTGGCGGCGCTGGAACTGCGCTCCGTGGCCTGAGCGAAAAGAATCCTCGGGAGAGCGATGAGTTCCGAGGGGCAGGCCCGTCTTACCTCTCGACAGCGCCGCACGGCGCGCCGCACGACGGAAGAGAGAGTGCCATGGCCCCCCAGATGATCTTCGTGAACCTGCCCGTCAAGGACGTCGACGCCAGCAAGGCCTTCTTCGAGAAGCTCGGCTTCTCCTCGAACCCGCAGTTCAGCGACGAGACCACCGCCTGTGTGGTGATCAGCGACACGATCTTCGCGATGCTCCTCGAAGAGCCCAAGTTCAAGTCCTTCATGGCGCCCGGCAAGGAGATCTCCGACGCGACCAAGTCCACCGAGGTCCTGGTCACGCTGAGCGCCGAGAGCCGGGAGAAGTGCGACCAGCTGGCCGACCGCGCCCTCGCCGCCGGAGGCAGCCAGGCGAAGGAGCCGCTGGAGATGGACTTCATGTACGGCCGCTCCTTCACCGACCTGGACGGCCACCACTGGGAGGTCTTCTGGATGGACCCGGCGGCCGTCCAGGGCTAGGGGGTGTCCGGGTCAGGCCGAGACGCCGCCGTCGATCACCAGGTCCGTGCCGACGGCGGAGCCCGCGGCGTCCGACGCGAGGTACAGCACCGCCGCCGCCACCTCGGCCGCCGACGAGATGCGGCCGAGGGGCGACTGCTCCTTCATCCGGACCTCCCGCTCGGTCTCGGTCTCGCCGGGCCGCAGCGACATCGTGGACTCGGCGGCGCCGGGGCTGACCGCGTTGATCCGGACCCCGTCGCCGATGTGGTCCAGGGCCGCGGCCCGGGTGAGCGCCGAGACCGCAGCCTTGGAGACCTGGTAGCCGAAGACCCCGGGGATCCGGACGTGCGGACCCAGGTTGGACGCGATGTTCACGACGGCCCCGCCGCCGTTCGCCCGCATGTGGGCGACCTCGGCCTGGAGGGCGTGCAGCACCCCCGTGACGTTGATGTCGAGGAGCGTCCGCCAGTCTTCCAGGGGGAAGTCGGCGGCGCTGTGGCCGCCGCCCCGGAAGACCCCCGCGTTGTTGACGGCCACGTCCAGGCCGCCGTAGAGCTCGACCGTGCGCCGGACCAGCTCCCGGGTGGACTCGGCGCTCGACACGTCGGCGGTCACCGCGGCGGCCGTGCCGCCGGCGGCCTCGATCAGGGCGACCGTCCCGTCGAGGGGCTCCGCCGTGCGGCCGGCGACGACGACCTTCGCGCCCTCGGCGGCGAAGGCGAGCGCGATGGCGCGGCCGAGACCGGAACCGGCGCCGGTGACGAGGACGGTGCGGTCGGTGAAGCGTGCGGACATGAGGGCTCCTTGTCGAGTGATGAACTTGACCGTACATTCCAGAATGAGGGTCGAAGAAAAGGCGCCCCCCGTGGGCGCCCGTTCCTCACTTCAGCAGTGCCAGTGCCTGCTCCGCCGCGTCCGTGACCCGGCCCGGCTCGCTCGACACCTTGCCGACGACCCGGATCCCCTGGAGCAGGACGAGCAGCATCCGGGACAGGGCCCGCGGATCCCGGTCGGCCGGGAGCTCGCCCCCGGCGCGGGCCCGGGTGAGCGCCCCGTGCAGCAGCGTCTCGATCTGCTCCCAGCTCAGCTCGACCCGCCGCGCGACCAGCGTGTCGTGCGGGCCCAGCTCCGCCGCCGAGTTGGTGACGAAGCAGCCGTTCAGGCGCTCCCCGTCGGTCGCCGCCTCGGCGGCGAAGCGGCGGACGAGGGCCCGCACGGCCGGCAGGGCCGGGCCCGGCGCGGACAGCTCCTCGACGATCCCCGGGTCGCGGGTCTCCAGGTAGCGGTCCATCGCCTTCAGGTACAGCTCGTGCTTGTTGCCGAAGGTCGCGTAGATGCTGGCGCGGCCGATGCCGAGGTGCTCCACGAGGTCGGACATCGTCGTCGCCTCGTAGCCGCGCGCCCAGAACAGTTCGAGCGCTGCCTGGAGCGCGGCCTCCGGATCGAATTCCTTGGTCCTGGCCACGAGAAGACCGTACGGCTATCTGGAACGCTCGGTCAAGTTACTTGGTGCGCACCGGATACACCGCCACCGCGACCTCGTCGTCGTCCAGGCACCGGCCCGTCTCCAGGTCGAAACGCTGCTTCAGGAGCGGCGAGGCCACGAAAGGCCGCCCGCCCGCCGAGCCGACGAGCCCCCGGGACAGCACCTGCGCCCCCGTGAACGGATCGCGGTTGTCGATCGCGTACGTCCGGCCCGAGCGGTCCCGGAAGACCGCCACCTGCCGGCCGTCCGGCAGCAGCGCCGCCACCCCGCGGCCCGGGGTCAGCCGGGCCTCCTCGCAGACCGCCATCCAGGAGTCGGGAGACAGGGAGAGTTCGAGCGTCGCCGTCGTGGTCGTCGTCGTCATCGGGAGGTGGCCCCTTCCAGTGTTCCGATCGTGAGAATCGTGAGGTCCGGCTTGATCTGGTCGCGCTCCGGCACGAACCGGACCGACGGGTCCGGCGCCCCCGGCGCGTTCACGAAGGAGACGAAGCGCCGCAGCCGCTCCGGGTCGTCCAGGGTCTCGGCCCACTCGTCCCGGTAGTCGGCGACGTGCGCGGCCATCAGCGCCTCCAGCTCCTCGCAGAGCCCGAGCGAGTCGTGCACCACCACGTCCCTGAGGTGGTCGAGCCCGCCCTCCAGGCGCTCCAGCCAGGTCGACGTCCGCTCCAGGCGGTCCGCCGTCCGGATGTAGAACATCAGGAACCGGTCGATCAGCCGCACCAGTTCGGCGTCCGAGAGGTCCTGCGCGAGGAGGTCCGCGTGGCGCGGGGTCGCGCCGCCGTTCCCGCCGACGTACAGGTTCCAGCCGTTCGCCGTCGCGATGATCCCGAAGTCCTTCGACTGGGCCTCCGCACACTCGCGGGCGCAGCCCGAGACCGCCGACTTCAGCTTGTGCGGGGCGCGCAGGCCCCGGTAGCGCAGCTCCAGCTGGATCGCCATCTTCACCGAGTCCTGGACGCCGTAGCGGCACCAGGTCTGCCCGACGCAGGACTTCACCGTGCGCAGCGCCTTGCCGTACGCGTGCCCGGACTCGAAGCCCGCGTCGACCAGCCGCGTCCAGATCGAGGGCAGTTGGTCCACCCGGGCGCCGAAGAGGTCGATCCGCTGGCCGCCGGTGATCTTCGTGTAGAGCCCGAAGTCCCGCGCCACCTCGCCGATCACGATCAGCTTGTCCGGGGTGATCTCGCCCCCGGGGATGCGCGGCACCACCGAATAGGAACCGTTGCGCTGCATGTTGGCGAGGAAGTGGTCGTTGGTGTCCTGGAGGGAGGCCTGCTCGCCGTCCAGGATGTACCCGTTGTTGAGCGACGCGAGGATGGAGCCGACGGTCGGCTTGCAGACCTCGCAGCCCTCGCCGCCCCGCGCCTCCTCCCGGCCGTGCGAGTCGAGCAGGGCGGCGAAGGAGGTCAGCCGCAGGGTGCGGGCGATCTCGTACAGCTCGCTCCGGGTGTACGAGAAGCAGCCGCAGAGCCCCTCGTCGGTGGCGGCCGGCAGCAGCTTCTCGATCACCTTCACACAACTGCCGCAGCCCGTACCGGCCTTGGTGCACCTCTTCACCTCGGGGAGGCTCGTGCACTGACCGATCGCGTGCTTGGTCACGTTGTGACAGGAGCAGATCACCGCGTCGTCCGGCAGCGCCGAGGGGCCCAGCGCGACCGGGGCGCCCGCGCCCGCCGGGAGCACCAGCTGCTCGGGGGAGACCGGCGGCACGGAACCGGTGAGCGGGCGAAGCAGCCCGTACTGCTCGGCGTCGCCGACCAGGACGCCGCCGAGCAGCACCCCCTCGCCGGAGATCACCAGCTTCTTGTAGACGCCCGAGCGGGAGTCGGAGTACACGACGTCGAGGCAGCCCTCGGCCGTGCCGTGCGCGTCGCCGAAGGAGGCCACGTCCACGCCGAGCAGCTTCAGCTTCGTCGACATGTCGGCGCCCGTGAAGCCGTCCCCGGCCTCCTCCTCGGCGATCGCCGCCGCCGCCGTCTGCGCCATCTCGTAGCCCGGCGCGACCAGGCCGTACACCCGGCCGTCGACCGCGAGCGCGCACTCGCCGATCGCGAAGACCGCCGGGTCGGACGTACGGCACAGCGCGTCCACCGCGATGCCGCCGCGCTCGCCGACGTCCAGGCCGCAGTCACGGGCCAGCTGGTCCCGGGGGCGCACACCCGCCGAGAACACGACCATGTCCGTGGCCAGTTCGGAACCGTCCGACAACTTCATGCCCGTCACGGCGCCGTCCGCCGTCACGACCTCCTGCGTGCCCGTCCCCGTGTGGACGGTCAGACCCATCCGCTCGATCGTCCGCAGCAGGGCCGCGCCGCCGCCCTCGTCGACCTGCACCGGCATCAGACGCGGCGCGAACTCCACCACGTGCGTGTCGAGGCCGAGGCCCTTGAGCGCGCCCGCCGCCTCCAGGCCGAGCAGACCGCCGCCGACGACCGCGCCGGCCTTCGCCGTCCTCGCGTACTCCTCGATCGCGAGGAGGTCCTCGATCGTGCGGTAGACGAAACAGCCCTTGGCGTCCTTGCCGGGCACGGGAGGCACGAAGGGGTACGAGCCGGTGGCCAGGACGAGCGTGTCGTACGCGATCACCCGCCCCGAACGGGCCGTGACCGTCCGGGCCTCCCGGTCGATCGTCTCGGCCGGGTCGCCGACGTACAGCTCGATGCCGTGCTTCTCCATGAAGCCGTCCTCGACCATCGACAGGTCCTCGGGCGTCTTCCCGGAGAAGTACGAGGTCAGCTGGACGCGGTCGTAGGCCGGGCGCGGCTCCTCGCAGAGGACCACGATCCTGGCCCGGTCGGTGACGCCACGGTCGGCGAGCGCCTCCAGGAACCGCTGGCCGACCATTCCGTGGCCGACCAGGGCGATGGTGGGGGTGGTCATGAGGAGCCTCCGTCGTGGGTGAGCAGGTGGAGCAGGGGGGCCTCGTCGGGCAGGGCCTCGTCGCCCTCCCAGGCCCGGGCGAGCGCGCCGACCGCGGCGAGGTCGCCGAGGAGCACGCCGCCGACGAGCCGGTCACCTCGGACGACGACCTTGCGGTAGGCGGCGCGTGTGGCATCGGTGAGCTGGACGACGTCGTCGCCGGGACGCGCGGTGACCTCACCGAAGGCGGCGAGATCGAGGGGACGGGCACCGCCGAGGGTGAGGCGGGTGAGGGCGCGGGTGCCGGTGTAGCGGGCGGTGGGGGTGCGATCCGCCGGGGCGGCGCCCGCCTCCGTTGTGGGCATGCGTTCCGCAGGGGCGGAACGGGTGGGCACAACGGACGGCACCTCTGCGGGTGCCTCCGCCTCCTGTGCCTGTGCCCGCACCGGAAGCGCGTCGCCGTCGTGGTGCGGGTCGATGCGGGGGGCGGAGGCGCCGCCAAGGGCGCCGTCCCGTGCGCCCACCCGTCCCGCCCCAGCGGGACGATTGCCCACACGGAGGTGCGCGGGGGCGGCGGCCCGTGTGTCCGCGCGGAGGTGGGCGGGGGTGCCGTCCCGTGTGTCCGCGGGGGACGCCAGCAGCACCTCCGCCAGGACGTCCGCCTGGTCCAGGGCCGGGCCCGCCAGGCCGTAGACGCGGCCCGCGTGTTCCGCGCAGTCGCCGATCGCGTGGATGTACGGGTCCGACGTCCGCAGCTCGTCGTCGACCACGATGCCCGTCGCGACCGTCAGGCCCGCCTCCCGGGCCAGGGCCACCCGGGGCCGGACCCCGCACGCCAGGACCACGACCTGCGCGTCGAGGACGAAGCCGTCGGCGAGTTCGACCGCCGTGACCGCCCCGTCCCGCTGCCGCAGGCCGCTGACCCGGCACTCGGTGTGCACCTCGACCCCGAGGGCCTCGACGTGTTCCCGCAGCAAGGCGGAGGCCTGGGCGTCGAGCTGGCGCTCCATCAGGCGTTCGCCCTGCTGGGTCAGGACCACGTCCGCGCCCAGGGCGGCCAGCGCCCGCGCGGCCGAGACGCCGAGGAGCCCGCCGCCGATGACCACGGCCCGTAGCCCGGGCCGTACGGCGGCGCGCAGCTCCAGGCAGTCGTCGAGGGTGCGGAAGGGGTGGACCCCGGAAGGGAGGTCCGCTCCGCGCGCCCCGCGCAGCGGCGGAAGCACCGGGTTGGAGCCGGTGGCCAGGACCAGCCGGTCGTACGCGACGAGCGAGCCGTCCGCGCACTCCACGGTCCGGGCCGCCCGGTCGATCCGGACCGCCCGCGTCCCGAGCCGTACCGGCTCCCGGGTCCCGGGCAGGGCGATGACCTCGGGGGCGTACCGTCCGGCGAGGACGTCCGCGAGCAGCACCCTGTTGTAGGGGGCGTGCGGTTCCTCGCCGAGGAGGGTGACGGGCAGGCGCTGGGCGAGCCGGGCGCCCGCCGTTCCGCCCCCGACCACCACGATCCGTGTACTCATACCGGAAGGGTGCGCGGCGGGTGTTACCCGTCGGCATCCCGACTGTTTCCCGTACGGAACGCTGATCTCCGTGCGGTGCGGGGAGCGCTGTGAGGCCCGCCGGATTAACGCGCGGTGAGTCTCGCCTCAAGGCCGCCTTAAGCGCGCCGTTTCCGTATACGGGCCGCCCTAGGGTGCCGGACGTGACCACCGAGGCCAGCCATCACCCCCTCTACGCCCCTCTGCTCGTGCCGCTGTCGGAGCGGCCGCCGGCCGAGGTCCCGCCCGTTCCCGTCCTGCGGCTCGCCCCCGAGCGGCTGCGGAACGCGATCGCCGCGGGCGCCGGGGCCGTGGCCCTGCTGTGGGGCGTGCAGGCCCGGCCCTCCGCCCGCCTCGACGCGTTCTTCGCGACCGGCGCCCACCTCACCGGCCTCCTCGCCGGGTACGGCGTCCTCGTCCTGCTCCTGCTGATGGCCCGCGTCCCGGCCGTCGAGCACGGCGTCGGCGCCGACCGGCTCGCCCGCTGGCACGCGCTGGGCGGCCGGTACGTCCTCGGTCTGATCGGCGCCCACGCCCTCCTCGCCCTCTGCGGTTACGCGGTGCACACCCGTACCGATCTCGTCACCGCCACCGGCGACCTCCTCGCGTACGGGGCGATCGCCGCCGCCACCGCCGGCACCGGCCTCTTCGTCGCCGTCGGCGTCACCTCCGCCCGGTCCGTCCGCCGCCGGATCCGGCACGAGACCTGGCGGGCGGTCCACCTCGGCGCCCTCCTCGCCGCCGCGCTCGGCTTCGTCCACCAGCTCGCGGGCCCCGATCTCGCCGGCGGTCTCCTCACCCGCTGGCTCTGGTCGATGGCCCACGGCACCGTCGCCGTCCTCCTCGTCTGGTACCGGATCGTCGTCCCCGTCCGCGCCGCCCTCCGCCACGAGCTGCGGGTCGCCGAGGTCCGCGACGAGGGCCCCGGGGTCGTCTCGGTCCTCGTCCGGGGCAGGGGCGTGGCGCTGCTGCGCGCCGAGCCCGGCCAGTTCTTCCGCTGGCGCTTCCTGCGGCGCGGGCTGTGGGCCACCGCCCTGCCCTTCTCGCTCTCCGCGCCCGTCCGCGACGACACCCTGCGGATCACCGTGAAGGCGCTCGGCGACCACACCCGGCGCATCCGCCGGCTCCGCCCCGGCACCCGCGTCCTCGCCTCCGGCCCCTTCGGCGCGCTCACCGCCCACCGCCGCACCCGCCGCAAGGTCCTGCTGCTCGCCGGCGGGGTCGGCATCACCCCGCTGCGCGCCCTCTTCGAGACCCTGCCCGGCGGGCCCGGCGACGTGACCCTCCTCTACCGGGCCTCGGACGCGGCCGGTCTCGTCCTGCGCGCCGAGCTGGAGGGCATCGCCCGGGAACGGCAGGCCGCCCTGCACTTCCTGCTCGGCCCCTCGGACGGCGCCTTCGACCCTCTCGCGCCGCGCGCCCTGCGCCATCTCGTGCCCGAACTCGCCGCCCACGACGTGTACCTGTGCGGACCGCCCGCGATGGCCCGCGCCGCGACCGCCTCCCTGCTCAGGGCCGGGGTGCCGGCCTCCCGTATCCACAGCGAGGACTTCGACCATGCCTAGACACAGGGCGCCGCGCCCCACGGAGCTCGCCCGGCGGCGGCTGGCCGCCGCGCTCCTCGGCACCGGGGCGCTCGCCGCGACCCTGCTCACCGCCGTCGTCACCCCGGCGGCCCCGCCCGCGCCCGACCGGGAACCGGGCGCCGCAAGCTCAGACGTAGCTCAACGATCAGCCGATTGATGGACGGGGCAACGATCTTCTCCCTAGGCTCACGGCCATGCCCGAGATCTCGCTGACCGCCCTCGTACTGCTCTGCCTCGCCGCGCTCGTGGCGGGCTGGATCGACGCCGTGGTGGGCGGTGGCGGGCTGCTCCTGCTGCCCGCCCTGCTGCTCGGGCTGCCGCACGTCCCGGCCGCCCAGATCCTCGGGACCAACAAGGCCGTCGCCATCGTGGGCACCACCGGGGCCGCCGTCACCTACGTCCGCAAGGCGCCCGTGCAGGTGTGGACGGCGGTACGGATCGGGCTCGCGGCCCTCGCCGGGTCCATGGGCGGCGCGTTCTTCGCGGCCGGGATCAGCAGCGACGTGCTGCGCCCGGTGATCATGGTGGTCCTGCTCGCGGTCGCCGCCTTCGTGATGCTGCGGCCCTCCTTCGGCGCGAAGGCCGAGGGGGAGGAGCGGGCGCCGCTGACCCGGGCGCGGATCGTGACCGCGATCGTGGTCGTCGGGGGCGGCATCGGCTTCTACGACGGCCTGTTCGGGCCGGGCACCGGCACGTTCCTGGTCCTCGCGCTGACCGCCGTGCTCCATCTGGACCTGGTGACCGCCTCCGCCACCGCCAAGATCGTCAACGTCTGCACCAACGCGGGCGCGCTCGTGATGTTCGCCTACCAGGGCACCGTGTACTGGCAGCTCGCGGCCGTCATGGCCGTCTTCAACCTGGTGGGCGGGATGGTCGGGGCCCGGATGGCGCTCAGCAAGGGCGCCGAGTTCGTCCGCGGGGTGCTGCTCGTCGTGGTGCTCTCGCTGGTCGCGAAGCTCGCCTTCGACCAGTGGGCGTGAGCGGTCCTACGTCACCCCGATGAGGTGACCGAAGGCGACCACGTTCCCCTGGTAGCCGTTCTTCTTCGAGAAGCCGCCCCCGCAGGTGATCACCCGGATCTCGGCCCGGTCGGCCTCGGCGTACACCTTCGTGTCCGGGAAGTTCTTGTTGTCGTACACCTCGATCGCGTCGATCGTGAAGACGGCGGTCTTCCCGTCCTCCCGGTCCACCTCGATCCGGTGGCCCTTCTTCAGCGCGCCCAGCGTGTAGAAGACGGCGGGCCCCTCGGCGTTGTCGACGTGGCCGGCGACGATCGCGGTGCCCTTGGCGCCGGGCGCGGTGCCGTCCCCGTACCAGCCGGCCATGTTCCGGTTCGCGGCCGGCGGCACGTCGAGCGCGCCGTTCTCCGCGAGTCCGAGCCGCATCATCGGGGCGTCCACGTCGGTCTCGGGGATCCGCAGCCGGACCGGCGCCGAGGCCGGCAGCGGGTCGGCGGCGGCGTCGGTGTGCACGCTCGGCCCGGCGGCGAAGGCCTGCGCGGCCGACGGCACGGGCGGGGTGACGTTCTCCGAGCCGTTCTGGACGAGCCAGAGTCCGGCGCAGGCGGCCACGGCTATGCCCCAGCCCTTGGTCCTGTTGCTCACCTGGGTTCCCTCGGTCGCTTCGTGGATGTGGCCCTGCCCCCGCCGGGCCGTGTTCGGGCGCGCGGCGGGGGCAGGACGGGCGGTGGTCTCAGTGGCCCTGCGCGCCGCTCGCCCGGCGGCGCAGGAGCACGACCCCGCCGACGGCAGCCGCGGCCAGCACCGCCACGCCTGCCGTGACCTGGGCGGTGTCGGGGCCGACGCTGCCCCCGACACCGGTCTGGACGTGGCCGCTGGGACTCCGGTGCTTGACCCACAGGTCGCCCCGGGCGGTCTTGCCGTTGTCGCAGGCCACGCTGATCCCGTAGGAGCCGGCCTTGACGTGCTCCGGCACCCTGAACTGTCCGACCACGACTTCCTTGTGCGTGCTCGGGCTGAGCTGGAACTCGCCCGCGCCGAGCGAGTTCGCGTCCCCGACGCCGTGGCCGTGCTTGCCGCAGGCGAGCGTGTTCACGGTGACGGTCTCGCCCGGGGACGCGGACGACGGGAAGATCTCCAGCGACTCGCGGTGCCCGCTGTTCCCGCTCGACTCTTGGCTCTCGCTGTTCCACTCCTGGTTGTCGTTCGCGTACGCCGCGGGGGCGCCGAACGCCCCGATCGCGAGGACCGCCAGCGCGGTACCGGTGAACAGGCGGGCAGTGGTGCGCATGGGGGTCCTCCGGGGCGCGCGAGCGGTCATGCCGGCTGGTCCTGCCGGGAGGGACATCCCGGAGCCGGACCTTCTAAGACCGAGATAAGAGCCGCGCCGCGCGCCCCGCCTGCTGATGGGGCATCAGGATTGGTCCGTTCGATACGGTGTGTCGGCTGGATTCCGGACGTTTCCGCAGGTCGGAGGGGTTGCGGAGGGTCAGCTGACGGGTCGTTCCGAACGGGTGATCACCGAAGGGAGCCCGGGCTATCCGATCCCGGTCAGCCCGCCGATCGCCGCCACCGCCCACTGCTGCGCCCCCGCCGCCGTCCCGGCCGCGACCCCCGTCGCGACCGGGGCGAGGGCGCCCCGCAGGGCGGCGAGCGCGCGGCGCAGCCTGCCCGCCTCGACGGGCCCGGGCCCGGTGATCTCCGCCAGGACGTCCTCGGCGGCCTCCTGGGTGTCCTGCCGGTCCGGCTCGGCGAGGCCGGCCCGGGGGAGCTCCCGGAGGAGCTCGTTCACCCGCTCGGCGAGCGTCTCGTACCCCGGTGCGACCGGGCCGTTGTTCTGCTGGTTCTGCCTGGCGAACCTGTTCTTGTAGGCGATCTGGACGTTCGAGACCTGGCCGCCGTTGAAGACCGGCCCGTCGTGGTGGTGCACCTCCTGCGGGCGGTCGGCGTGCGCCGGGTCCTGTGCGTTCTCCGGGTCCTGTGCGTTCTCCGGGTCGTGGGCGTTCTGCGGGTCGCTCATGTGCGGGAACCGTCCCCTTCGGTCTCGGTGTCGGTCGTGTTCTGGTGCTGGACGACATGGGTGTTGTCGTAGGCCACTTGGAGGTTTCGGGTCGGGCCGTTGAAGACCGGTCCGTTGAAGATGTTGACGACCTGCGGGGCCGGTCCGGCCGGCTTCTCCGGGTGCCGGAGGACCCTGAGCGAGGTCCGCAGCCGGACCGCGTCGACCCGGCCGTTGCCCACGAGGGCCACCCCGCGGGAGCCGTTCACCGCGCAGTCCACGAGCTGTCCGCCGGCCTCCCCGTCGAAGCTCGCTCCCGCGACCGCGCACTCCGTGAACTCGCTCTGGGCGACGTCCACATAGGCGGACCCCGTCGCGTACACCCCGAGCGCCTCCGAACCGGTCACCGTGAGGTTCCGCGCGAAGAGCCGGCCGCTGCCGAGGGCGCCCGCCCCGCAGCCGCTCACCGCCGTGACGCTGCTGTCGACGACGCGGATCTGCGACTCCTCGCAGACGCCGAAGCCCAGGGTGCCCCGGTCCGCCCGCACCTCCTTGAGCGTGACGCGGGACCGGCCGCCGGTGGCTACCGCGGCCAGGGCGAAGTCGCGGAAGACCGTGTCGGTGACCTCGGCGGTGGTGCCTCCGTTGCCCTGGACCTCAAGGCCGGCCTGGCAGCGCTCCACCCGCAGGTGCGCGAAGACGGCCGCGCCCTCGTCCAGGACCCGGAGCGCGGCGTTCGGCAGGTCCTCGACCGAGGTGTGGGTGAAGCGGCCCCGGCCGCCCTCGGTGACGCCGATGCCGACGTTCCCTCCCGCGACACGACAGCCGTGCACCTCCGGGGCGCCGCCCTTGGTCGAGAACACCGAGACGTTCCGCGCGTTCAGGACCTCGCAGTCCTCGAAGCGACCCCTGGCCCCGGACTGGACGTTGATGCCGGTGTCCCGGCAGTCGGTGAGGACACAGCCGCGCACCAGGGGGTCGGCCCCGTTCGCGGCGGCGATGCCGTGCTGGGCGTCCGTGACGCGCGTGGTGTCGACGGAGCCCCGGGACTGCTCGGTGAACATGATCCCCTCCGCCTGCACGCCGGTGATCGCACAGTCCGCCACGGTGAGGCGCGCCCGGGCGTCCGCGATGAGCGCCGCGTTCCCGGTGCCGGTCAGCTCGCAGCCGAGGACCTCGGCGTGCGCGTCGCTGACCCGCACGCCGTGGATCCGGCTGCCTTCGATCCGGCTGCCCCGGACCGAGACGCGGGCCCCGTCGATCACGGCGATCGCGTTGTCCGCGGCATCGGTGAACCGGCACCGTTCGACGAGCCCCGCGCTGCCGGAGAAGAGCGTCCGTCCGTGCAGGACCACGCTGTCCCGCAAGGTGACGGAGGTGCCTGGCCGGGCGTGCACGGCGACGCCGCCGTGGGCCCGGATCTCCGTGTGCTCCAGCGTCAGCGTCCCCACGTGACAGCCGACGACGTCCGCCTCGCGGCCGGCCAGGACGAGCCCGTGGACCTGCACCGGCCCGAAGGCGTCCAGCGCCGCGCCCCGGGCCCGGCCGACCACGACGGAGCCCGGGCCACCGGCCGCGACCAGGCGCACCTCGCCCCGGACGGTGAGCGTCTCCTCGTACCGCCCGGGCGCGATCTCGATCAGTGCCGCCCGGCCCCGTGCGGCCGCCGCGCGCAGCGCCGACGAGATGTCGGGGTGGGCCCGGCGGCCCCCGCGCGGCGAGACGACGTATCTCGCGACCATCCCTCTGCCCCCCGGTTCCGCTCGGTCTAGAGCCTGTCCGACTCCACGGAGTCGTATGCCGAGTACACCCGTCCCATCAGCTCCTCGTCCACGACGAACGTCGTCTCGTCGACCGCCGAAACGGGCGCGATCGTCCGGGAGTTGGTCACGAACGCGGCCCGGAAGTCCCGGAGATCGGCCAGGGTGACCGGCCGGCGGACCGAGGGCAGGCGCGGCTCCAGGAGGGACATGGTGATCCCGGCGAGGCAGGGCGCCGACGGCCAGACCACCGAAGTCCCGTCCCAGAAGGCGATGTTGGTGACCGCCCCCTCGGCGATCTCGCCGTACGGGGAGGTCAGCAGCGCCTCGTCGAAGCCGGCCCGCCGGGCCGCGTCGCCGTGGTAGCGCTGGCCGAAGCCGCCCAGGTGCTTGATGTGCGGCGCGGGCCGCCAGTAGTCGACGGTCGTCAGGCGCTGCGGGGCGCCGAGGCCGTCGGGGGCCGGGTCGGCGACCGTCACCGCGGTGCGGACGCCCGGGTACACGTACACCCGGACCGAGGCGTCCCGACGCCCGGCGTTCGCGAGGGCCCCGGTGACGAGCTCGCGCACCTGCTTGCCGTCCAGCTCCCGGCCGAAGAGTTCGCGGGTCGAGCGGTCGAGACGGTCGAGGTGGAGCGCGAGGCCCTTCACCCGCCCGTCCCGTACCTGCATCGCCGTGAAGTGACCGTAACCGCTCATGAGGGCGGCGAGCAGCTCCGGATCGGCAACGGGGGCCCCGTCGACCTCGATGTGCGGAGGAGGTGTCGTCATGCCCTCACCGTACGGCGCCCGGGCGGAACTTGACCGCGACGAGGACGCGGAAGGCACATTCGACCGGGCCCCGACCGGCCTCCCGGCCGGGCACGGACCGGACCCCCGGCGGGGCCCCGACCGGCCTCCCGGCCGGGCACGGACCGGACCCCCGGCCGGGCACGGACCGGCCTCCCGGCCGGGCACGGACCGGACCCCCGGCGGGGCCCCGACCGGCCTCCTGGCCGGGCACGGACCGGCCTCCTGGCCGGGCACGGACCGGCCTCCTGGCCGGGCACGGACCGGCCTCCTGGCCGGGCACGGACCGGCCTCCCGGCCGGGCACGGACCGGCCTCCCGACCGGACCTCGGGCCGGGCACGGACCGGATCTCGGGCCGGGGACGGACCGGCCCTCCGCCCGGGCCCCGACCGGACCTCCGGCCGGGGACGGACCGGACCTCGGGCCGGGGACGGACCGGACCTCGGGCCGGGGACGGACCAGACCTCCGGCCAGGGACGGACCGGACCTCCGGCCGGGCACGGACCGGACTCCGGGCGGCCTCGACCGCGCCCCGGCGGGACTCCCGGCCGGGCCTCGACGAGGACTCCCGGCCGGCCTCGACCGGCCCCCGGCGAGGACTCCCGGCCGGACTCCGACCCCGCCCCTTTCCGGCCGCACTTGACCTCAATCAAACTTGAGGTATCACGATCCTCGGCATGCTGTTCCGACTGCTCGTCCCCCGCCTCCGGCCGTACCGGTCCCTCCTCGTGCTCCTCGTCGCCCTCCAGCTCGTCCAGACCCTCGCCTCCCTCGCCCTGCCCACCCTCAACGCCGGCGTCATCGACCACGGCGTCCTGCGCGGCGACACCGGCCGCGTCCTCTCCGGCGGCGCCGCGATGATCGCCGTCACCCTCCTCCAGGCCGCCGCGGCCGCCGCCGCCACCTACACCGGCGCCAGGATCGCCATGGGCGCCGCCCGCGACCTGCGCTCCGAGGTGTTCCGCCGGGTCCAGGACTTCTCCGCCCGGGAGCGCGGCCGCTTCGGCGCCGCCTCCCTCATCACCCGGACCACCAACGACGTCCAGCAGATCCAGACCTTCACCGTCCTCGTCCTCACCATGCTGGTCGCCGCCCCGCTGCTGTGCGCCGGCGGACTCGTCATGGCCCTGCGCCAGGACGTGCCGCTCGCGCTCGTCCTCCTCCTCTTCGTGCCCGTGATGACCGGCGCCGTCGGCACCGTCGTGCTGCGCATGCGGCCCCTCTTCCGCGGCATGCAGGAGCGCGTCGACCGCGCCAACCGGGTGCTGCGCGAACAGATCACCGGCGTCCGGGTCGTCCGCGCCTTCGTCCGCGACCGGCACGAGCGGGAACGGTTCGCCGCCGCCAACGACGAACTCCTCACCGTCGGCCTCAAGGCCGGCCGGCTCCAGGCCCTCATGTTCCCCACGGTCCTGATCGTCTGGCAGCTGACGACCGTCGCCCTCGTGTACGTCGGCGCCCACCGCATCGACGCCGGGGCCCTCCAGCCGGGCGGCCTCGTCGCCTTCCTCGGCTACCTGCTCCAGACCTCCATGTCCGTGATGATGGTCCTCTTCCTGCTCATGCACATGCCGCGCGCCGAAGCCGGCGCCGAGCGCGTCCGCGAGATCCTCGACACCCGCTCCTCCGTCACCCCGCCCGCCCACCCCGTCCGGGCCCTCCCCGGCACCGGCGGCCGCCTCGACCTCGACGGCGTCGGCTTCCGCTACCCGGGCGCGGAGGAGTCCGTCCTCCACGACGTCGGGCTCGTCGCCCGCCCCGGCGAGACCACCGCCGTCGTCGGCTCCACCGGCAGCGGCAAGTCGACCCTCCTCGGGCTCGTGCCCCGGCTCTTCGACGCCACCGAGGGCGAGGTCCTCGTCGACGGCGTCGACGTCCGGCGGCTCGACCCGGAGCTGATGGCGCGGACCGTCGGACTCGTCCCCCAGAAGCCGTACCTCTTCTCCGGGACCGTGGCCACCAACCTCCGGTACGGCAGGCCCGACGCGAGCGACGAGGAGCTCTGGCACGCCCTGGAGGTCGCCCAGGCCGCCGACTTCGTCCGCGCGCTCGACGACGGCCTCGACGCGCCCGTCTCCCAGGGCGGCGCCAACTTCTCCGGCGGCCAGCGCCAGCGCCTCGCCATCGCCCGCGTGCTCGTCGCCCGCCCCCGCGTCTACCTCTTCGACGACTCCTTCTCCGCCCTCGACCCCCGGACCGACGCCCGGCTCCGCACCGCCCTGCGCGAGGAGACCGCCGACGCCACCGTCGTCATCGTCGCCCAGCGCGTCTCCACCGTCCGGCACGCCGACCGGATCGTCGTCCTCGACCACGGCCGCACCGTCGGCACCGGCACCCACACGTCCCTCATGCGGGACAACGCCACCTACCGGGAGATCGTCCTCTCCCAGCTCACCGAGGAGGAAGCCGCATGAGCACGGCGACCGAGACCCGCGCCCCCCGCCCCACCAGGACCCCCGGCCCCGCGACCGCCCCCGCCCGCACCGGCCCGCCGCCCCAGCGCGGCCCCGGCCTCGCCACCCCCTCCCTCGAACGCTCCCTCTCCTTCCGCTCCTCCGGCCTCCGCCTGCTCCGCACCCTCGCCCCCGACCGGGCCCGGCTCCTCGCCGTCCTCGCCGCGGGCGCCGCCGCCGTCTCCCTCTCCGTCCTCGGCCCCCTCCTCCTCGGCCGCGCCACCGACCTCGTCATCACCGGCGCCACCGGCCCCGCAGGCGTCGACTTCGCCGCCGTCGGCCGGATCCTCGCCCTCTCCGTCGCCGTCGTCACCGGCTCCTCCGCCCTCACCTGGGTCCAGCTGAGGATCGCCACCACCGTCGTCCAGCGCGCCGGACACCGCCTCCGCGAACAGGCCCAGCACAAACTCGCGAAGCTGCCCCTCGCCTACCTCGACGGGCAGCCCCGCGGCGAGGTCCTCTCCCGCACCACGAACGACATCGACAACATCACCCAGACCCTCCAGCAGGCCTTCAGCCAGATGACGCGCGCGCTGCTCACCCTGGTCGGCGTCCTCGTGATGATGTTCTGGATCTCCCCGGTCCTCGCCCTCGTCGCCCTCGCCACCGTGCCCGTGTCGGTCGTCGTCGCGACCTTCGTCGGCAAGCGCGCCCAGCCGCAGTTCGTGAAGCAGTGGGCCGTCACCGGCCGGCTCGGCAGCCACGTCGAGGAGATGATCACCGGCCACACCGAGGTCGTCGCCTTCGGCCGCCGCGCCGAGGCCGTGCGCCGCTTCGACGAGCTCGGCGAGGAGCTCTACCGGGCGAGCTTCCGCGCCCAGTTCGTCTCCGGCTTCATCCAGCCCGCCCTGACCCTCGTCGGCAACCTCAACTACGTCGTCGTCGCCGTCGTCGGCGGACTGCGGGTGGCGAGCGGCACCCTGACCGTCGGCGACGTGCAGGCCTTCATCCAGTACTCCTACGACTTCAACGGCCCCATCAACCAGGTCGCCGCCATGGCCAACCTGCTCCAGTCAGGAGTGGCCTCCGCCGAGCGGGTCTTCGACCTCCTCGACGCCGAGGAGGAGTCCCCGGACCCCGCCGAACCGCACAGGCCCGCCGAACTCCGCGGCCGGGTCTCCTTCGAGGAGGTCGCCTTCCGCTACGAGGACGGCAAGCCGCTCGTCGAGGACCTGTCGCTCACCGTCGAACCCGGCCGGACCGTCGCCATCGTCGGCCCCACCGGCGCCGGCAAGACCACCCTGGTCAACCTGCTCATGCGCTTCCACGAGGTCACCGGCGGCCGGATCACCCTCGACGGCGTCGACACCGCCGCCATGACCCGCGAGGAGCTGCGCTCCGCCACCGGAATGGTCCTCCAGGACACCTGGCTCTTCGGCGGCACCATCGCCGACAACATCGCCTACGGGGTTCCCGGCGAGGTCTCCCGCGAGCGGATCGTCGCCGCCGCCCGGGCCGCCCACGCCGACCGCTTCGTCCGCACCCTGCCCGACGGCTACGACACCGTCCTCGACGAGGACGGCGGCGGCCTCAGCGCCGGCGAGAAGCAGCTGATCACCCTCGCCCGCGCCTTCCTCTCCGACCCGGTGATCCTCGTCCTCGACGAGGCCACCAGCTCGGTCGACACCCGCACCGAACGCCTCGTCCAGCAGGCCATGACCTCCCTGCGCGCCGGCCGCACCAGCTTCGTCGTCGCCCACCGGCTCTCCACCATCAGGGACGCCGACACCATCCTGGTCATGGAGAGCGGCGCGATCGCCGAGCAGGGCACCCACGAGGAACTCCTCGCCACCGGAGGTGCCTACGCCCGGCTGCACGCCGCCCAGTTCGCCCGTACGGTGGAGACGTGATCGTCACCGTCCGTACCACCACCGACGCCCGCGCCAAGGCCGAGGCCCTGGCGCGCGGCGCCGTCGAGGCCCGGCTCGTCGCCTGCGCGCAGATCAACGGGCCCGTCACCTCCGTCTACCACTGGCACGGCGCGATCGAGACCGCCGAGGAGTGGGAGGTGGTGTTCAAGACCACCGAGGCCCGCTACCAGGCCCTGGAGGCGCACCTCCTCGCCGCCCACGACTACGAGACGCCCGAGATCCTCGCCACCCGGGTGACCCGGGTCAGCGAGGAGTACGCCCGCTGGGTCGAGCGGGAGACCGCGGGCGCCGTGGAGATCGAGGCCGCGGCCCCCGACGAGCGGCCGTTCTTCGTGTACGGGACGCTGCGCCCGGGCGCGTACAACCACGACCGGTTCCTCGCCGGCCGGATCGGCACCGAGGCGGACGCCGTGCTGCACGGGGCGGTCCTGCACGACGGGCCGGGCTATCCGTACGTCGTCCCGGCGGCGGACGGCCGGGTGATCGGGACCCTGCTCACGCCCTCGCCCGGCGACTACAGCGACCTGTTCGGCCTCCTCGACCGCCTGGAGCTGCCCGTCGGCTACGAGCGGGTGGCGATGGACGTCGTCCGGGTACGGGACGGGGCGCGGGTGTCCGCCTGGGTGTTCCTGGCGGCGCCGGACGCGCCCCTCGGCCCGGTCATCGAGAGCGGCGACTGGTTCATGCGCCCGTAGGGAGGGTTTCGAGCCGCACCGCGCACACCTTGAACTCGGGCATCCGCGAGACCGGGTCGAGCGCCGGGTTCACCAGGGTGTTCGCCCGCCCCTCCCCGTACCAGTGGAACGGCATGAAGACGGTGTCCGGACGGATCGACGCCGTGATCCGGGCCGGGGCGACGGCCCGCCCGCGCCGCGAGACCACCGCGATCCGCTCGCCCTCGACGACCCCGAGCCGCTCGGCGAGCCGGGGGTGCAGTTCCACGAAGGGGCCGGGCGCGGCGGCGTTCAGCTCGTCGACCCGCCGGGTCTGCGCCCCCGACTGGTACTGGGACACGACCCGGCCGGTGGTCAGGACCACCGGGTAGTCGGCGTCCGTCTCCTCGGCCGCCGCCCGGTGCACCACCGGCACGAACCGGGCCCGGCCGTCGGCCGTCGCGAACCGGTCGAGGAAGAGCCGGGGCGTCCCCGCGTGCTCGGGCTCCGGGCAGGGCCAGAAGACGCCCTGCTCCTCCTCGATCCGCCGGTAGCTGATGCCCGCGTAGTCGGCGGGGCCGCCCGCCGAAGCGCGGCGCAGCTCCTCGAAGACCTCCTCCGCGTCGGTCGGGAAGCCCTTCTCCCAGCCGAGCAGTCCGGCGAGCCCGTGCAGCACTTCCAGGTCGCTGCGGACGCCCGGGGGAGGGGTGAGGGCGCGGCGGCGCAGCAGCACCCGCCCCTCCAGGTTGGTCATGGTCCCCGTCTCCTCCGCCCACTGGGTCACGGGCAGGACGACGTCGGCGAGTTCGGCGGTCTCGGAGAGCACCACGTCGGCGACGGCGAGGAAGTCGAGGGACCGCAGCCGGCCCTCGATGTGCGCGGCGCGCGGCGCGGAGACCACCGGGTTGGAGCCCATGAGCAGCAGCGCCTTCACCTCGCCGCCGAGCGCGTCGAGGAGCTCGTACGCGCTCCGCCCGGGCCCCGGCAGCGACTCCGGCGCGACGCCCCACACCCCGGCGACGTGCGCGCGGGCGGCCGGGTCGTCGAGCTTGCGGTAGCCGGGGAGCTGGTCGGCCTTCTGGCCGTGCTCGCGGCCGCCCTGGCCGTTGCCCTGGCCGGTCAGGCAGCCGTAGCCGCTGAGCGGCCGGCCGGCCCGGCCGGTGGCGAGGCAGAGGTTGATCCAGGCGCCGACGGTGTCGGTGCCCTTGGACTGCTGCTCGGGGCCGCGCGCGGTCAGGACCATGCCGCTGTCGGCGTCGCAGAACATCGCGACGGCCTCGCGGAGCTGCGGCACGGGGATGCCGGTGATCCGCTCGACGTGCTCGGGCCAGTGCGACATGGCTCCGGCGCGGGCGCCCTCCCAGCCGTCGGTGCGTGCGGCGACGAACTCCTCGTCCACGCGCCCCTCGGCGACCACGAGGTGGAGCATGCCGAGGGCGAGCGCGAGGTCGGTGCCGGGGCGCGGCGCCAGGTGCAGATCGGCCTGCTCGGCGGTGCGGGTGCGGCGAGGGTCGACGACGATCAGCTTTCCGCCGTTCTCCTTCAGCTCCGTGAGGTAGCGCAGGGCGGGCGGCATGGTCTCGGCGAGGTTGGAGCCGACGAGGATCACGCAGCCGGTCCTCGGGATGTCCTCCAGGGGGAAGGGGAGTCCCCGGTCGAGGCCGAAGGCCCGCTGGTGGGCGGCGGCGGCCGAGGACATGCAGAAGCGGCCGTTGTAGTCGATCTGCGAGGTGGCGAGGACGAGCCGGGCGAACTTGCCCAGGGTGTACGCCTTCTCGTTGGTGAGGCCGCCGCCGCCGAAGACCCCCACGGCATCGGGACCGTGGTCGGCGCGGGTCCGGCGCAGCCCGTCGGCGACGGCGGCGAGTGCCTCCTCCCAGGAGGCGGGTTCCAGGGCCCCTGTGTCAGGGCGTCGGACCAGGGGCTCGGTGAGCCTGACCCGGGAGGAGAGTACGGAGGGGGCGGTGCGGCCCTTGCCGCACAGGGCGCCCCGGTTGACGGGGAAGTCGGTCCGCTCGACCACCTCGGCGGGCAGCTCCGGGGTGCCGGTGGGGCGGAGCGACATGCCGCACTGCAGGGCGCAGTAGGGGCAGTGGGTGGGCACGGTGGCGGCGTCGGACATGCCGCCAGGATGCGTCCGGCGTGTTACGCGGGGCGGCGCGGCGTATTACGGGCGCGGTGCCATGCCCTCCGCCGGGCGGGCGACGTCGGGTGAGGGCGGAGCCAGGGCCTGGGGGAGACCGGACCCAGGGCTTGGGGGAGACCGGAGCCAGGGCTTGGGGGAGACCGGACCCAGGGCTTGGGGGAGACCGGAGCCAGGGCTTGGGGGAGACCGGAGCCAGGGCTTGGGGGAGACCGGACCCAGGGCTTGGGGGAGACCGGACCCAGGGCTTGGGCGAGACCGGACCCAGGGCTTGGGGGAGACCGGAGCCAGGGCTTGGGGGAGACCGGACCCAGGGCTTGGGGGAGACCGGACCCAGGGCTTGGGGGAGACCGGACCCAGGGCTTGGGCGAGACCGGAGCCAGGGCCTGGGCGAGACCGGACCTAGGGCTTGGGGGAGGCCAGGGCCTCGGCGACGCCCTTCTCCTTCGGGCCCAGGAAGTGCGGGTCGGGGCGGAGACCGGCGTCCAAGGCGGCCTTGCCGGCGGCGAAGAGCTCGCGGGTGGTGCCGTAGTACCAGGTGCGGTCGTGGGGTTCGGGGACCCCGACCCCGTACGAGTCGACCCCGGCGCGGTCGCACAGCGCGACGGCCCGCTTGATGTGGAAGTCCTGGGTGACGAGGACGGCCCGGTCGACGCCGAACACCTTCCGGGCGCGGACGCAGGAGTCCCAGGTGTCGAAGCCCGCGTAGTCGCTGACGATCCGGCCGTCCGGCACCCCGCGCGCGGTGAGGTAGGCGCGCATGGCGCTCGGCTCGTCGTACGCGGTCCGGCTGTTGTCGCCGGTGACGAGGAGGACCCGGACCTTGCCCGTGCGGTACAGCTCGGCCGCGGTGTCGAGGCGGTGCGCGAGGTACGGGGTCGGGCGTCCCTTCCAGAGGCCGGCGCCGAAGACGACGGCGACGTCCCGGGCGGGCACGTCGGCGGTGGTACGGAGCTTCCCGGCGGCGGCGGACTGCATCCAGGTGGCCGGGGCGAGGGCGAGGACGGCGCCCAGCATCACGGCCTGGACGGTACGGCGGCGGGCCCGGGTGGTGCGGGGGATCAACCGGGTGAGCCGTGCCGGCATGCGGGACCTCCGGGGAGCGTGGGGCGGTGTTCGGTCTGTCACTCCGTCCGACGCGCATCGCCGGTGATCGGTTCGCCGGATGCCGCGCGTGTTCCGTACAACACACCCGCGAGGCCCATCCCGAGGAGCATGCCGAGCAGCTGGGCGGCGGCGAAGGCGGGCACGGAGGCGGGGGCGATGCCGGTGAAGGAGTCGGAGAAGGCGCGGCCGACGGTGGCCGCCGGATTGGCGAAGGACCCGGAGGAGGTGAACCAGATGGCCGCGCCGATGTAGCAGGCGACGGCGACGGGGGCGAGGGCGGGACGGCCGAGGTGACCGAGGCCCCGCACGACGAGGACGAGCCCCGCGGTGGCGACGGCCTCCCCGAGCAGCAGATGCAGCGCCGAGCGCGGCTCGGTGGCCCAGGAACCGGGCGCCCGCCCGAACATGGCCTCGGCGAGCAGGGCGCCGGAGACGGCCCCGGCGAGCTGGGCGGCGATGTAGGCGAGGACGTCGCGCCCCTTGCTGTCGTGTCGCCGGGACCACCACTCGGAGAGGGTCACGACGGGGTTGAGGTGGGCGCCGGAGAGCGGGCCGATGAGGGCGATGAGCAGGCCGAGGCCGAGGGCGGAGGCGGCGGCGTTGGCGAGCAGCCGGACGCCGATGTCCTGGCTGAGGGAGTCGGCGCGAATGCCGGAGCCGACGATGACGGCGACGAGGGAGGCGGTGCCGATGTACTCGGCTGCGGCGCGCCGGGGGAGCGCGGGCGGGGACATTCTCATAGTGGAAAAGATATTCCGTGATTCGGAATGAAAAAAGAGGGGAGGAGAGGTGTGTGACCCTCGTACGATCCGGGCTGTGAAGATCGACAACCTTGTCCTCCGCCGCGCGGTCGACTCCGATGCCCCAGCGGTGGCCGACGTCTGGCTGCGCTCGTACACGGCGGCCCTCCCGAGCGTGCGCCGGGCCCACACGGACGAAGAGGTCCGGTACTGGATCCGGGAGATCGTCGTGCCCGGCCAGGAGACCTGGGTGGCGACCGTCGACGACTCGGTCGTCGCCATGATGGTGCTGGACGGCGAAGACCTGGATCAGCTCTACATCGACCCGCCGTGGCGCGGCCGGGGCATCGGCGACCGGCTCGTGGAGCTGGCCAAGGAGCGCGGTGCCGCCGGGCTGACCCTGTGGACGTTCCAGGTCAACACCCCGGCGTGCCGCTTCTACGAACGGCACGGCTTCGTGGAGGCCGAGCGGACGGACGGCACCCGCAACGAGGAACGCGAGCCGGATGTCCGATACGTCTGGCACCCGACGCCCTGAGCCCCCCCCGCACGGGCCCGCACCAGCGCCCACAGCGGGGCGGGCGCGCGCGTGAGGTCGCCGCAAAGACACGTCACCCCGGCGAAACCCCCAGGCAACGCACCCCCGTCACGATCGGTCCATGACGCACCCGGACGCCACGTTCGACAGCGCCGCCGAGCTGCTCGGCAGGATCGGCGAGCAGCTCGGGACCCGGCTCGGCCGCGTACGCCCGTACGGCCGCCGCGACGAGGAGGCACCCCCACCCATGACCCCCGCCCCCACCCTCCTCGCCGTGGGCCACGGCAGCCGTGACCCCCGCGCCCGCGCCACCCTCTCCCAGCTCCTCGACCGCGTCCGCGAGCTCCGACCGGGGCTCGACGTCCGCCTCGCCCACATAGAGCTGAACGCGCCGCTGCTCGACGAGACGCTCCCGGACCTCGCCGCCGAGGGCCGGGAGGCCGTCCTCGTCCCCCTCCTCCTCGCCCCCGGCCACCACGTCACCCACGACCTGCCCGCCGCGGTCGCCGCCGCACCCGGCCTCCGCGCCCGCGTGGCCGAGCCCCTCGGCGCCCACCCCCTCCTCGTCGAGGCCCTCGCCGACCGCCTCGCCGAGGCCGGCTGGACCCCCGGCGAGGGGGACGGGGTCGTCCTCGCCTCCGCCGGCTCCCGCGACCCCCGGTCGGGCGCCGAGATCCGCCGGATCGCCGCCCTCCTCGGCGAGCGCCTCGGCGGCGTCCCCGTCGTCCCCGCGTACGCCTCGGCCGCCGCGCCCACCGTCCCCGACGCGATACGCGCCCTGGCCGCCCGCGGCCGGCACCGGGTCGCCGTCGCCTCCTGCTTCACCGCGCCCGGCCTCTTCGCCACCCGCGCCGCCGCCCACGCCCCCTGGCTCGCCGCCGAACCGCTCGGCGCCCACCCGGCCCTGGCCCGCCTGGTGCTGCACCGCTACGACCGGGCGCGGGCCCGCGCCCCGCACCGGGAGCTCCTCGCCGCCGGGTGACCCCGGCCACGCACGGCCGAATCACGTCACCCGCGCTCCGGCACCTGACTATCGTCGGGCGATCGGGACAAGGGGGTGACCAGTGCGGGGTGTCGTCAAGGGCGTGTCGCTGGCCGGAATCGCCGCGGCCGTGGCCGTGTTGGCCTCGCTGGCGGCCAACGCCGCCACGTCCGAGGACCGTTGGCCCGGCGTGCTGGACCGGATCCGGCAGCGGCCCTGGTGGTGGGTGGCCGGACTCGCCGCCGTCGCCGTCCTCGTGGCCGTCGGCACGGCCTGGCGGCAGGAGCGCGGCGCCGCGACGGCGGGCGACCCGCCACCGCCGCCCCCGCAGACCGTCCCCGACTGGGTGGTCGACCGCGCCGAACGGGCCCGCACGGTCAAGGCCGTGTGCCGCACCCGCCGCCGCGGACGCGGCGGCACGGTCGCCATCACCACCTCCCTCGAAGGCGCCGGCGGCTTCGGCAAGACGGTCCTCGCCCGGGCCGTGGCGGCAAGTCCCCGCGTCCGCAGGCGCTTCCGCGGCCGCATCTACACCGTCACGATCGGCCGCGACGTCCGCGGCCGGGCCGCCATCGCGGCGAAGGTCGCCGAGGCCACCCGCTTCATCACCGACGACACCACCGCCTTCGACGACCCCGGCCTCGCGGGCGACCACCTCGGCCGCCTCCTCGACCGGCGGCCCCGCACCCTGCTGCTCCTCGACGACGTCTGGGAGGCCGAACAGCTCGAACCCTTCCTGCGCGGTGGTGCCCGATGCGTCCGGCTCGTCACCACCCGCGTCCCCGGCGCCCTGCCGCGCGGCACGGAACGGGTCCGCGTCGACGAGATGTCCCCCGACCAGGCCCGCTCCGTCCTCACCTGGGAACTGCCCGGACTCCCCGAGACCCTCGTACGCGACCTCCTGGGGGCAACCGGCCGCTGGGCGCTCCTGCTGCGCCTCACCAACCGCCTGATCGCCCGCCGGATCGCCACCGGCAGCGACCCGGCGCACGCCGCGGCGGAGACCCTGCGCGGTCTCGCCGCGCACGGCCCGGCCGCGGTCGACTCCGACCCGGCGACGCTCGACCTCGACGACCCGGTCCGCCGCGCCCAGGCCGTACGGGCCACGGTGGAGGCGGCCCGGACGCTGCTCCCGGCCGGCGGCGACCGGCGCCTCGCGGAGCTGGCCGTCTTCGCCGAGGACGAGTCCGTCCCCGTCCCGCTGATCGCCCGCCTCTGGGCGGCCACCGACGGCCTCACCGAGGCCGGGACGCGCTCCCTGTGCGGTGAGCTCGACCGGCTGTCCCTGGTCTCGCTCACGCCCGGCCACGGCGGCCGGATCACCCTCCACGACGTGCTCCGCGACTACCTGCACAAGGAGTTGGGCGATTCGGCCGTGACCGCCCTGCACGGCACGCTCGCCGACGCGGCGGGCCCCGTCCCCTGGGAGCCGCCGGAGGACTCGCGCGGCTACCTCCTCGACCACACCGTCGAGCACCTGCTCGCCGCCGGACGGACAGCGGACGCCGAGCGCGTCGCGAGCCACCTGAACTGGATCGAGACCCGACTGCACCAGCGCGGTCCCATGGCGCCCTGGGCGGATCTGGCCGCCGTCCCCACCGACATGGCGGCGCGCATGGCCGACGACCTCACGCGCACCGCCCACCTCCTCGGTCCCACCGACCCACCCGAACTCCTGACGGACGTCCTGCACGGCCGCCTGGAGCCGCTGCCGCTGTGGCGCGACCGGATCGCCGGCCGGCGGACGGCCCCGGAGACCGGCGGCCGGCCCCGGCTCCTCAACCGCCGCACCCCGCCGGATCTGCCCGAACCGGCGTTGCTGCGCACCTTCCACGGCCACACCGGTCCGGTGTGGTCCGTGGCGGTCGCGGCCGACGGCTCGCTCGTCACGGCCGGCGCGGACGGCATGGCCCGAGGCCTCGACCCGAACAGCGGCGGAAGGCTGACGGTGGACGTTCGCGGCCGCATCCGGGCGTTCGCGATGTCCCAGGACGGCACCTGGCTCGCGACGGCCGGGTCCGGCCGCACCGTCCACCTCTGGTCGACGCACCGGGGCACCCCGTCGCGGCTCACCCTCGGGCCGGTCGGGGAACGCGGCGCGTCGGTGGGGGCCCTGGCGATCTCCCGCGTCCTCGGCGACGGGTCCGCCCGCGTCGCGACCGTCGCCACGGACGGCACCCTGGAGCTCTGGCACGCCGATACGGGGGAGCGCCTCGCCTCGGCCGCCCCATGGCGGGACGACGGGCCCCTCTGTGTGGCGTTCCCCCCGAACCGCGACTGGATCGCCGTCGGCGGTCGCCGGACCGGCGTCGTGCGGATGTCCGCGGAGGACCTCGCCCGCGACGAGGCGCGCCTCGCCACCATCGGTCCCGTCGTGAACGCCGTCGCCGTCGCGCCGTCCGGCGACTGGACGGTCTCCGCCGAAGCGAACGGCACGCTGCAGATCTGGGACGAGACCCCGGCCCGCGACCGGTGGCGGATCACGGCACACAGCGGCCCCGCCACCGCCGTCGCGGTGTCACCGGACGGCACGTGGCTGGTGAGCGGGGGAGAGGACGGGACCGTCGCGGTCTGGGACCGGTCGACGCGCGCCTGCCGTGCCCGCTACAAGGCGCACACGGGCCGGGTCCACGCCGTCACGGTCACGGCCGACGGCAGGCGGCTGATCAGCACGGGGGAGGACGGAACGGTCAAGGTCTGGGCCGGCGACGGACCCGAGCGGATCGGGTCCGGCGACGGCGAGGGCATGCGGAGGATCGCCGTCGCCGACGGCGGCGGACGGCTGGCCGTCGTGCACCGCGACGGACGGACCCGGCTCTGGGACCCGCTCGGTGACAGCTGGAGCAGCCCCCTGTCCTCACGGATCGGCGACGACTACACGGGGCCGGTCGCCTTCGCCCCGTACGGCGGCCGGTACGCCGTCGGCCATCTGTACCGGGTCGAGGTCAGGAGCATCGATCGGTCGTCGGGCGTGAGCCACGCCGTTCTCCGGCTCGGCCACACCGTCACGGCGCAGGCCCTCGCCGTCGCCCCCGACGGCACCTGGATCGCCGTCGCCGACTCCGAAGGCGCGCTTCAGCTGTGGGACCACGCCGCGGAACGGCGGACCGCCGTCCTGCCGGGCCCCTGGGGTGCCGCCGGCCGGGCGCACGCCGTCGCGATCGCACCCGACGGGACCTGGCTGGCCGTGCTGCGCCACCGGCCGCGGCCCGGGCCGGCAGGCGTCGAGTCCCTCGTGCAGGTGTTCCCGCTCGCACGGGGCCGGCAACCCGCCGGCCGCCGCGTCGACCTCCCGCACGACGGAAAGCTGAACGCCCTCGCCGTCACCCCCGACGGCACCCGCCTCCTCACCGCCTCCGCCACCGGCGCGGTGAGCCTCTGGGACCCCCGTACCGGCGCCCCGCTCTCCTCCTTCACCGACCCCGACGGTCCCGTCCACGACCTCTCCGTCTCCCCGGACGGCACGTGGATCGCCACCGCCGGCGCCATGCTGCGCGTCCGGGACGCCGCCACCGGCCGCACCGTCGCCGGAGTCCGCGCCGAGACGCCCCTCAGCTCCTGCGCCTGGCTTCCGGACGGGCGCGGCCTCGTCGCCGTCGGCGAACGCGGCCTGTACTCCCACGAGTTCCGGCCCTGAACCCGGATCCTCTCGCGCCCCGGTCTCGTTTGTCCGTCCCGCCCGTTACCTTCGGTGCATGGAAGGCATCACGGATCCCAAGGACAACGCCAACGGCGACGACGACAGCGACGGCAACGGCAGCGCCACCGACACCCCCGGATACGACTCCGCCGCGACCGAGCGCTGGGCCGCCGAGCCCGACAAACGTCCCGGGCGCACCGCCTTCCAGCGGGACCGCGCCCGCGTGCTGCACTCGGCCGCGCTCCGCAGGCTCGCCGGCAAGACGCAGGTCGTCACCCCCGGCACCAGGAGCCACGCCTGGGACGCCAGCCCCCGGACCCGGCTCACCCACTCCCTGGAGTGCGCCCAGGTCGGCCGTGAGCTGGGCGCCGCCCTCGGCTGCGATCCCGACCTCGTCGAGGCGGCCTGCCTCTCCCACGACATGGGCCACCCGCCCTTCGGGCACAACGGCGAGCAGGCGCTCAACGACGTCGCCAAGGACTGCGGCGGCTTCGAGGGGAACGCCCAGTCGCTCCGCCTCCTCACCCGCATCGAGCCGAAGCGCTTCGTCAAGGACGAGGAGGGGGAGCTCGTCAGCGTCGGGCTCAACCTCACCCGCGCCGCCCTCGACGCCGCCACCAAGTACCCGTGGGCGCGCGGCGGTCACCCCGAGGACCCCGGCTCGCCCAAGTTCGGCGTGTACGAGGACGACCTGCCGGTCTTCGAATGGATCCGGCAGGGCGCCCCCGCCCACCGCAAGTGCTTCGAGGCCCAGGTCATGGACTGGTCCGACGACGTGGCCTACTCGGTGCACGACTTCGAGGACGGGCTGCACGCCGGGCACATCGACCCCAACATGCTGTACGCCGAGCCGGAGCGCGCCGACGTCTTCGCGGTCGCCATCGGCCGCTACGTACCCGAGGACACCGACCCGCAGGAGCTCGCCGAGGCCCTGGACCGGCTCGTCGACCAGGAGTGGTGGCCGCACGGCTACGACGGCTCGGCCGTCGCCCAGGCCCGCCTCAAGGACGCCACCAGCCAGCTCATCGGCCGCTTCTGCCTCGCCGCCGAGGGAGCGACCCGCCAGGCGTTCGGCTCGGGCCGGCTCACCCGGTACGCCGCCGAGCTCGTCGTCCCGCGCGAGACCCGCAACGAGTGCGCGGTCCTCAAGGCCGTCGCCGACCGGTACGTGATGCAGCGCGCCGAGCAGGAGGCCCTCCGCGCCGACCAGCGCATCGTCGTCGCCGAACTCGCCGAGGCCCTCGTCGCCCGCGCCCCCGACGGCCTCGAACCTCAGTTCCGGGCCGCGTTCGACAGGGCCCCCGACGACCGGGCCCGCAAGCGCGTCCTCGTCGACCAGATCGCCAACCTCACCGACGCCGCCGCCCGCGCCCTCCACGCCCGCCTCCGCACCCCCCGCTAGGGGGGTGCCTTGCCGATACGGCCCTCTTCCGTCACCTCCCTCCGTACGGGACCCTCGCAGGCACGGCCCGGAGAGGTACGACGGGACGAACCCCCGGGGGCGTAGGTTGGAACCGGTCGCAACGAGGAGGAAACGACGTGGTCGACGCAGATCAGACCTTTGTCATCGTCGGCGGGGGCCTGGCAGGGGCCAAAGCGGCGGAGACCCTGCGCGCCGAAGGGTTCAACGGCCGGGTGATCCTCATCGGCGACGAACGCGACCACCCGTACGAGCGCCCACCGCTCTCCAAGGGCTACCTCATCGGGAAGGACGAGCGCGACTCCGTCTTCGTGCACGAGGCCGCCTGGTACGCGGCGAACGACGTCGAGCTCCACCTCGGCCAGTCCGTCACCGCCATCGACCGCGAGGCCCGCACGGTCCGCCTCGGCGACGGCACCGTCATCGCCTACGACAAGCTGCTCCTGGCCACGGGCGCCGAGCCGCGCCGCCTCGACATCCCCGGCACCGGCCTCGCCGGCGTCCACCACCTGCGCCGGCTCGCCCACTCCGAGCGGCTCCGGCACGAGCTCAAGCAGCTCGGCCGGGACAACGGCCACCTGGTCATCGCGGGTGCCGGCTGGATCGGCCTGGAGGTCGCCTCCGCCGCCCGTCAGTACGGCGCCGAGGTCACCATCGTCGAAGCCGACCCCACCCCGCTGCACCGGGTCCTCGGCCCCGAGCTCGGCCAGCTCTTCGCCGATCTGCACACCGACCACGGCGTCCGCTTCCACTTCGGCGCCCGGCTCACCGAGATCGTCGGCCAGGACGGCATGGTCCTCGCCGTCCACACCGACGACGGCGAGGAGCACCCCGCGCACGCCGTCCTGATCGCCATCGGCGCCGCCCCGCGCACCGTCCTCGCCGAGAACTCGGGGCTCGCCCTCGTCGACCGGGCCGACGGCGGCGGCGTCGCCGTCGACGAGTCCCTGCGCACCTCCGACCCCGACATCTACGCCGCCGGTGACGTGGCCGCCTTCCACCACCCGCTGCTGCACC
Organism: Streptomyces sp. NPDC015661; assembly: GCF_043077765.1. Classification (NCBI taxonomy): domain Bacteria; kingdom Bacillati; phylum Actinomycetota; class Actinomycetes; order Kitasatosporales; family Streptomycetaceae; genus Streptomyces; species Streptomyces sp. NPDC015661. Next base: position 591,476 of record NZ_JBIBST010000004.1, read on the forward strand.
ACCGGCTCCGCGTCGAGCACTGGGCCAACGCCCTCAACGGCGGCCCGGCCGCCGCCCGCGCCATGCTCGGGCAGCGCGTCTCCTACGACCGGGTGCCGTACTTCTTCACCGACCAGTACGACCTCGGCATGGAGTACTCCGGCTGGGCGCCGCCCGGCTCGTACGACCAGGTCGTGGTCCGCGGCGACACCGGCAAGCGCGAGTTCATCGCCTTCTGGCTGAAGGAGGGCCGCGTCCTCGCCGGCATGAACGTGAATGTGTGGGACGTCACAGACCCGATCCAGGACCTCATCCGGGCCCGTACGGCGGTGGACCCGGAGGCCCTCGCCGACCCCTCCGTACCCCTGGAGAGCCTGATCTGAATGGGGTGGGACACCCGTAGACTTCATGCGTGGCAGGCAGGATCAACGATGACGACGTGAAGGCGGTACGGGACGCGGTCCCGATCGACGCCGTCGTGTCCGAGTACCTCCAGCTGCGCAACGCGGGCGGCGGAAACCTCAAGGGTCTCTGCCCCTTCCACGACGAGAAGTCGCCCTCCTTCCAGGTCAGCCCCAGCAAGGGACTCTTCCACTGCTTCGGCTGCCAGGAAGGCGGCGACACCATCGCCTTCGTGATGAAGATCGACCACCTCTCCTTCTCGGAGACGGTCGAGCGCCTCGCCGCGAAGGCGGGCATCACCCTCCGGTACGAGGAGGGCGGCTACAACCCGGGCCACCAGCGCGGGGAACGCATCCGCCTGATCGAGGCCCACAAGATCGCCGCCGAGTACTACGCCGGGCAACTCGGCTCCGCCGAGGCCGAGATCGGCCGGAAGTTCCTCGCCGAGCGCGGCTTCGACCAGGCCGCCGCCGAGCACTTCGGCGTCGGCTACTCCCCGGCCGGCTGGGACCACCTCACCCGCTTCCTGCGCGGCAAGGGCTTCTCCGACAAGGAACTGATCCTCTCCGGCCTCTCGCAGGACGGCCGCCGCGGCCCCATCGACCGCTTCCGCGGCCGCCTCATGTGGCCGATCAAGGACGTCGGCGGCGAGATCGTCGGCTTCGGCGCCCGCAAGCTCCGCGACGACGACAACGGCCCCAAGTACCTCAACACGCCCGAGACCCCGATCTACAAGAAGTCCCAGGTGCTCTACGGCATCGACCTGGCCAAGAAGGACATCGCCAAGGTCAGCCGCGCCGTCGTCGTCGAGGGCTACACCGACGTCATGGCCTGCCACCTCGCCGGCGTCACCACCGCCATCGCCACCTGCGGCACCGCCTTCGGCGGCGACCACATCAAGATCCTCCGCCGGCTCCTCATGGACAACGGCTCGGCCCGCGTCATCTTCACCTTCGACGGCGACGCCGCCGGCCAGAAGGCCGCCCTGCGCGCCTTCGAGGACGACCAGAAGTTCGCCGCCGAGACGTACATCGCCATCGCCCCCGACGGCATGGACCCCTGCGAACTCCGCCTCGCCAAGGGCGACGAGGCCGTCGCCGAGCTCGTCCAGCCCCGCACCCCGCTCTTCGAGTTCGCCCTCCGCCAGATCGTGCGCCGCTACGACCTGGAGACCCCGGCGGGCCGCGCCGCCGCCCTCGACGAGGCCGCACCGATCGTCGCGAAGATCAAGAACATCGCCTCGCAGCACGAGGTCGCCGTCCAGCTCGCCGGCATGCTCGGCATCCTCGACACCCAGTTCGTCGTCCGGCGCGTCGCCCAGATCGCCCGCTGGCAGCGGCAGGGCGGCGAGCGGGGCCCCGGCCGGCAGCAGCCCCAGCGGACGTACGACGCCCCCGCCCCGGCCGCCGCCCCCTCGGGCCCGGCGCTCAATCTGCGCAGCCCCGCCCACCGCACCGAGCGGGAGCTCCTCAAGCTGGCCCTCCAGCGGCCCGAGCTGGTCTCCCCGGCCTTCGACGCCTACGGGGTCGACGAGTTCACCGCCCCGCCGTACGCGGCCGTACGGCAGTGCGTCCAGGACGCGGGCGGCGCCACCGGCGCCCCCTCCGACTACCTCGACGCCGTCCGCGAGGCCGCCCCCAACGACTCCGTCCGCGCCCTCGTCACCGAACTCGCCGTCGAGACGATCTTCGCCAAGTCCGTCGACGAGGCCTACGCCGGTGACCAGCTCGTCACCGTCCGGCTCCGCGCCGTCGACCGCCGCATCCGCGACGTCCAGGGCACCCTGGCCCGGCTCGGGGCCAACGGCGACCCCGAGCAGCTCGCCGCCGTGCAGAACGAGCTCTGGGTCCTCACCCAGTACGGGCAGTCCCTCAGGAACAACGGCGCCGCCGCGCTCTGACCGTCGGTCACGGTACGGACTCAAAAAGTCACCGCACGCCCCTCGTGGCGGCGATGTGTCGTACCCCACACTGGGTGACGGTGCCGTTCCGCCCCTCCCTGGAGGTCGCCCGCCGTGCAGACCGAGATCCAGACCACCGAACCGGACGAGCAGGCCGAACTCCCCGAGATACCGGTCCAGCGGCGCCGGACCGACCTCGGCGGCAACGGCCCCTCGTCCGACCTCTTCCGCCAGTACCTGCGCGAGATCGGCCGCATCCCGCTGCTCAGCGCCGAGGAGGAGGTCGACCTCGCCCGCCGCGTCGAGGCCGGACTCTTCGCCGAGGAGAAACTCGCCAACACCCCTGATCTGGACAGTCAGTTGGCGGGCGACCTCGACCGGCTCGTCGTCCTCGGCCGGATCGCCAAGCGCAAGCTCATCGAGGCCAACCTCCGCCTCGTCGTCTCCGTCGCCAAACGGTACGTGGGCCGCGGGCTCACCATGCTCGACCTCGTCCAGGAGGGAAACCTCGGCCTCATCAGGGCCGTCGAGAAGTTCGACTACGCGCGCGGCTACAAGTTCTCCACGTACGCCACCTGGTGGATCCGCCAGGCGATGTCCCGGGCCCTCGCCGACCAGGCCCGGACCATCCGCGTCCCCGTGCACGTCGTCGAACTCATCAACCGCGTCATCCGCGTCCAGCGGCGCATGCTCCAGGAGCGCGGCTACGAACCCACCGCCGAAGAGGTCGCCGCCCAGCTGGACCTGGCCCCCGAGCGGGTCGGCGAGGTCCTCCGCCTCGCCCAGGAACCCGTCTCCCTGCACGCGCCCGTCGGCGAGGAGGAGGACGTCGCCCTCGGCGACCTCATCGAGGACGGCGACGCCGCCTCACCCGTCGAGTCCGCCGCCTTCCTGCTGCTCCGCCGCCACCTGGAGGACGTCCTGTCCACCCTCGGCGAGCGCGAGCGGAAGGTCGTCCAGCTCCGCTACGGCCTCGACGACGGACGGCCCCGCACCCTGGAGGAGATAGGGCGCATCTTCGGCGTGACGCGCGAACGCATCCGCCAGATCGAGTCCAAGACCCTCAACAAACTGCGGGACCACGCCTACGCCGACCAGCTGCGCGGCTACCTGGACTAGGAGCGCGGCTCCTCGACCGCCAGGGTCCCGTCGCCCTCCGCGCCGAACCGCGGGAGCAGTGGCCCCTCGGGCAGCCGGAGGGTGCACTTCGCCCGCGGAGCGACGTGGCCCGTGCCGCACATGGTGCGGCACGGGCCACGGCGAAGTCGATCATCCGGCCGGTCGGCCGTCCGGTCAGTCGACCTCGGCGACCGCCTGCGCGAACTGCGCCGCGTACAGCCGGGCGTAGGCCCCGCCGGACGACAACAGCTCCTCGTGCGTGCCCTGTTCGACGATCGAGCCGTTCTCCATCACCAGGATCACGTCCGCGTCCCGGATCGTGGAGAGCCGGTGCGCGATGACGAAGCTCGTCCGGCCGTGGGCCAGGCGTGCCATCGCCTTCTGGATGAGGACCTCGGTACGGGTGTCGACCGAGCTGGTCGCCTCGTCCAGGACGAGTATCACCGGGTCGGACAGGAACGCCCGCGCGATGGTGATCAGCTGCTTCTCGCCCGCGCTGACCCCCGCCCCGTCGTCCTCGACGACCGTGTCGTACCCCTCGGGCAGGGTCCGGATGAACCGGTCGGCGTGGGCGGCGCGCGCCGCCTCCTCGACCTCGGCGCGGGTCACCGTGCGCATGGCGCCGTACGCGATGTTGTCCGCGATGGTGCCGCCGAAGAGCCAGGTGTCCTGGAGGACCATGCCGATGCCCTTGCGCAGCTCCTCGCGGGACATCTTCCCGACGTCCACGCCGTCCAGGGTGATCCGGCCGTCCGTCACCTCGTAGAACCGCATCAGCAGGTTCACCAGGGTCGTCTTGCCCGCGCCGGTCGGGCCGACGATCGCGACCGTCTGCCCCGGGTCGACGGTGAGGGACAGGTCCTCGATGAGCGGCTTGTCCGCCTCGTAACGGAAGGAGACGCCCTCCAGGGCCACCTTGCCCTTGAGGTCCACCGGCTTCTCGCTCGTCGGGCTGTCCGGCTCCTGCTCCTCCGCGTCGAGCAGCTCGAAGATCCGCTCCGCCGAGGCGACACCGGACTGCACCAGGTTCGCCATCGACGCGACCTGCGTCAGCGGCATCGAGAACTGGCGCGAGTACTGGATGAAGGCCTGCACGTCACCGATGGACAGGCTGCCGGTCGCCACCCGAAGACCGCCGACCACGGCCACCAGGACGTAGTTGATGTTCGACAGGAAGACCATCACCGGCTGCATCACACCGCTGTTGAACTGGGCCTTGAACCCGGCCTCGTGCAGCGCCTCGTTCTGCTCGCGGAAGTCCTCCGCGGACTCCTCCTGCCGGCCGAAGACCTTCACCAGGCTGTGCCCGGTGTACATCTCCTCCACGTGCGCGTTGAGTGCGCCCGTCGACTTCCACTGCTGCACGAAGTGCGGCTGCGAGCGCTTGCCGATCTTCGCGGCGACGAACACCGAGACCGGCACCGTCACCAGCGCCACCAGGGCGAGCAGCGGCGAGATCCAGAACATCATCCCGAGCACGCCGACGATGGTGAGCAGCGAGTTGATCAGCTGGCCCATCGACTGCTGGAGCGTCTGCGAGATGTTGTCGATGTCGTTGGTCGCCCGCGACAGCACCTCGCCGCGCTTGGCCTTGTCGAAGTACGACAGGGGGAGCCGCGCCAGCTTCGTCTGGACGTCCTCCCGCATCCGGTAGACCGTGCGGTTGATCACCTTGATCGACATGCGGGTGGAGACCAGCATGAGCAGGCCCGCCGCCACGTAGATCGCGAGGACCCACAGCAGGACCTCGCCGACCGCGCCGAAGTCGATGTGCTGCCCGGGGGTGAAGTCGACTCCGGACAGCATGTCGGCCATGCCGCTGTCGCCGTCGGCGCGCAGCTTCTCCAGGGCCTGCGCCTTCGTGACGCCCTCGGGCATGCTCTGCCCGACGACACCCGCGAAGATCAGGTCCGTCGCCTTGCCGAGGATCTTCGGCCCGACCACGGAGGCCGCCACCGACAGCACGCCGGCGATCAGCATCAGCCAGAGCGTGCCGCGCTCGGGCGCCAGCTGCTTGAGCAGCCGCTTGCCCGAGCCCTTGAAGTCCATGGACCGCTCACCGGACTGGCCCATCATCATGCGTCCGCCAGGACCGGCCATCAGGCTGCCTCCGCCTCGGTCAGCTGGGAGAGCACGATCTCCCGGTACGTCTCGTTGTCCGCCATCAGCTCCCGGTGCCGTCCGGTGCCCACGACCCGGCCCTCGTCGAGGACCACGATCCGGTCGGCGTCGCGGATCGTCGACACGCGCTGGGCGACGATCACCACGGTCGAGTCGGCCGTCTCCCGGGCCAGCGCGGCCCGGAGCAGGGCGTCCGTCTCGTAGTCGAGCGCGGAGAAGGAGTCGTCGAAGAGGTAGATCTCCGGCCGCTGCACGAGCGTCCGCGCGATCGCGAGCCGCTGCCGCTGCCCGCCGGACACATTGGTGCCGCCCTGCGCGATCGGGGCGTTCAGGCCGCCCTCCAGCTTGGACACGAAGTCCTTGGCCTGGGCGACCTCCAGCGCGTGCCAGAGCTCCTCGTCGGTCGCGTCGGGCTTCCCGTACCGCAGGTTCGTCGCCACCGTCCCGGAGAACAGGTACGGCTTCTGCGGGACGAGCCCCACGGTCCTCGCCATCAGCTTCGGGTCGAGCTTCCGCACGTCCACGCCGTCGACGAGCACCTCGCCGCCGGTCGCGTCGAAGAGCCGGGGCACGAGCCCGAGCAGCGTCGACTTGCCGCTGCCCGTCGAACCGATGATCGCGGTCGTCTCACCGGGCCGGGCGACGAGCGCCACGTCCTTGAGGACCGACTCCTCCGCGCCCGGGTACCGGAAGTCCGCGCCCTTCACCTCCAGGTGCCCGCGCCGGAGCAGCTTCGTGACCGGCTCCGCCGGCGGCACGACGCTCGTCCCGGTCCCGAGGACCTCCTCGATGCGCTCGGCACACACCTCGGCCCGCGGCACCATCATGAACATGAAGGTGGCCATCATCACGGCCATCACGATCTGCATCAGATAGGCGAGGAAGGCGGTCAGCGCGCCGATCTCCATGCCGCCGCTGTCGATGCGCTGCGCGCCGAACCAGACCACGGCCACGCTGGAGACGTTCACGACGGTCATCACCGTCGGGAACATCAGCGCCATCAGGCGTCCGGTCGCCAACGAGACATCGGTCAGCTCGCCGTTGGCGCCGCGGAAGCGCTCCTCCTCGTACCCGTCCTTCACGAAGGCGCGGATGACCCGGTTGCCGGTGATCTGCTCGCGCAGCACCCGGTTCACCGTGTCGAGGCGCGTCTGCATGGTCCGGAAGAGCGGCCGCATCTTCCGGACGATCAGCGAGACGGCGACGCCGAGGACCGGCACCACCGCGAGCAGCACGGCCGACAGGGGGACGTCCTGGCCGAGCGCCATCACGATGCCGCCGACACACATGATGGGAGCGGAGACCATCAGGGTGAACGCCATCAGGACCAGCATCTGGACCTGCTGGACGTCATTGGTCGTACGGGTGATCAGCGAGGGCGCGCCGAAGTGGCCGAGCTCCCGGGCGGAGAAGGCCTGCACCCGGTCGAAGACGGCGCTGCGCACGTCACGGCCGAGCGCCGAGGCGGTCCGCGCGCCGTAGTACACGGCCCCGATGTTGCAGACGACCTGGACGACGGAGACGCCGACCATCAGGGCGCCGAAGCGCAGGATGTAGCCGGTGTCCCCGTTGACGACACCGTTGTCGATGATGTCGGCGTTCAGGGTCGGGAGGTAGAGGCTCGCGCAGGTCTGCAGGAACTGCAGCAGGACGAGCAGGGCGATGGGTTTTCGATAGGGCCGCAGGTGGGTTCGGAGAAGTCTTATGAGCACGGCTCCTACTATCGCCCGCACCCCGGGAGCGTTACGACTCGGTTTCGGGGCGCGGGCGGAGCCCTGGGCAAGACTTTACGAACCCGGGTACGAACCCGCGTGCGACCCTCAGGCGCCGAACGCGCCCGGGTGGATCTGGTCCCGCGTCGCCACGTACTGCTGCCGCACGGCCTGGCCGACCGACAGTTCCCCGCCGGGCTCCAGGATCTGCGCGACCGCGCCCTGCCAGGCCGGGGGAGCCGACGGGGAGAGCGTGCCCCGCGCGACCCCGAGCGCCCAGGCGGCCTGCCGGGCCGCGCCGAGCGCCGCGTAGTCGGCCGGCTGGGGGACGACGACCTGGGCGCCGAAGAGCGCCGGCGCGAGGGCCTGCACGGCCGGCAGGGCGGCGGCCGCGCCGAGCAGGAAGACCCGCCGCACCTCGACACCCCGCCCGCGCAGCACGTCCATGGCGTCGGTGAGCCCGCAGAGCATCCCCTCGAACGCCGCCCGCGCCAGGTGCTCGGGCTTCATCGACTCGCGCCGCAGCCCACTGAGCGTGCCGGCGGTGTGCGGCAGGCTCGGGGTCCGCTCGCCCTCCAGATAGGGCAGCAGAACGAGCCCGGAGGCGCCGGGCGTCGACTTCAGCGCGAGGGCCGACAGCTCCTCCAGCGACTCCACACCGAGCATCTCGGCGGTCCCGCGCAGCGCCCGTACGGCATTGGAGGTGGAGACGACCGGCAGGTACATGCCGGTGGCGTCGGCGAAGGACGTGATCATGCCGGAGGGGTCGGCGAGGGCCTCGTGGTGGACGGCCATCACGGAGCCGGAGGCGCCGAGGGAGACCACCGCGTCGCCGGGGCCGAGGCCGAGACCGAGGGCGGCGGCCATGGTCTCGCCGGTGCCGGCGGAGACGAGGAGGCCCTCGGGGGTGATGCCGGCGGCGTCGGAGGGCCCGAGGACCTCGGGCAGCACGGCCTGGTGGCCGAGGGCGAGATCGACGAGGTCGGGGCGGTACGTGCCGGTGCGGACCGACCAGTAGCCGGTGCCGGACGCGGCGCCGCGGTCGGTGGTGCGGCGGGCGGGCCGGCCGAGCAGCTGCCAGACGAGCCAGTCGTGGGGCTGGAGGACCATGGCGACGCGCTGAGCGTTCTCGGGCTCCGTACGGGCCAGCCAGCGGAGCTTGGCGACCGCCTGTCCGGCACCGGGCACGCTGCCGACCGCCTCGGCCCAGGCCTGCCGTCCGCCCAGGGACTCGACGAGGTCGGCGGCGGCGACCTGCGCCCGCTTGTCGTTGCGGACGAGCGCGGGCCGCACCAGGCCGCCCTGCGCGTCGAGCGGCACGAGCCCGTGCTGCTGCGCGGAGACACCGATGGCCTCGACACCTTCGAGGAGCCCGCCGGTGGCGGCCTCCCCGAGCGAGAGCAGCCAGGTCTGCGGATCGACGTCGACGGCCTTGGGTTCGCCGGGATGGGCGGCGTACCCCTGCCGCAGTACGGCACCCGTGTCCGTGTCACAGACGACGATGCGTGTGAACTCCGCAGAGCTGTCCAGTCCGGCGACTATCCCCATGACACATGATTCTGCCGCACGTGAGGGGGTTCGGGCGCTGCCGGTTCCGGAACCTGCGGCTCAGGTGTTGCTGGTGCCCCAGTTCTCGTCGTCGACCTTGCCGTTGCCCCGGCCGCGCTCGCGCATCGCGTGGACCCGGTCCGTCACGGAGTGCGGCAGCTTGTCGCCGACGACGTGCAGGGCCTTGCCCGCGGCCTGGCGCCCGGTCTGGGCGGCGGACTCGGTGGCGTTCCGCACGGCGGGGTTCTGTGTGAAGTCCTTCGCGGACTTCTTCATCTGTTCGTAGCGCTCGCGACCGGCCCGCGTGCCGACCACGTAACCGAGGGCGAGTCCCACGACGAACGTCAGCTTGTACCGCACGGCTGCGATCCTTCCCTGGAGGCCCTGGGGGAACCGATTGGCGGAGCACCCCCCTGCTTGCGCTAATGTATGTCTCGCAGCGAGCGAGCGCCGCCCGGGAAGGCCCGAGGTGGATCCGATCGGTGCAACGCAGCAATCCCCTGTAGCTCAATTGGCAGAGCAGCCGGCTGTTAACCGGCAGGTTACTGGTTCGAGTCCAGTCGGGGGAGCGCGATCCCCTGTAGCTCAATTGGCAGAGCATTCGGCTGTTAACCGGAGGGTTGCTGGTTCGAGTCCAGCCGGGGGAGCGAGACGGAAGAGGACCCTTCGGGGTCCTTTTTCGCGTCTACGGGAACCATGTGGGGCGCGGTGCGGTCTTCATGGTCGAGCAGAGCCGATCATCCGGAGCAGGAGATCGTATGAGCGGCTATGCTGCGGCAGACGGCGCGCACACATGTACGCGCCTCACCGTACGGGGCGGTAGCTCAGCCGGTTAGAGCAGCGGACTCATAATCCGTCGGCCGTGGGTTCGAGTCCCACCCGCCCCACCGCAGCAGAAACGTCGTGACCAGCGGAAACGTCCCTGAAGGGGTGTTTCCGCATGCGGTGCTCACCTCCCGCCTGTGCGGCGGGGGGCGCCTCTGGTCCGCCCCACCGGGCCCGGGCCTTCCCGGCCTGGGGTTTCAGGTGGAACGTGAGTGTGAAACCACGACGATGTTCCCACGCCGATCCCACGGCCCCTGCGTGTGACACGCCGCACACCGAGTCGAATTTCTGGCGCCTTGTCGACACTCCGGTCCTCAGGCCCGGCTGGTCGTTCCTGCGGCTCGCCGGGGAGATCGGCGCCGTGCCCTCGCCGCGCAGAGGCGGCATGTCACCGCCCCGCCCGTAGGAGCCGTGGACCGATACGCATCCGGCGCGAAGGGCGGGTCATTCCTAGGAGTGACGCAGAGAAACGGGCCCGACGACAGGACGGCACAGGAAGTAACGGGAGCGTGTCGACGGTGCCGGACGGCTCCGCGAGGCGCGGTGCGCGATGCCCACGGCCGTTCGTTTGGAGCCCGTATGCACCATCCCAAGTGGCGGGCGGTTCCACGGCAGCTGACGGTGAGCCATGTCGCCGCGTACCGAGAGCCGACAGTGGGTCAGCTGACGCGGCGGACGAAAGGAAGTCCACCGATGCGCTCTGCCCGCATTCTCTTCGCCGCGGCCGCCACCGCCGGCACCCTGGCGCTCGCCGCACCCGGCGCCTACGCGATCACCGCAGGTGACTGGGACGGCTCCTCCCAGAGCCAGGAAAACGACCACGGCAAGCCGAAGACCGAGAAGGAGCACGACAAGGGCGGCCAGTGGGAGAAGGAGCAGGAGAAGCCGAAGGGCGGCATGCACACCGGCTCCGGCGCTCTGTCCCTCGTCGACGGCGACGACTGGTCCAAGGAGCACGACAAGGGCGGGAAGACCGAGAAGGAGCACGACAAGGGCGGCCAGTGGGAGAAGGAGCAGGAGAAGCCCAAGGGCGGCATGCACACCGGCTCCGGCGCTCTGTCCCTCGTCAACGCCGACGACTGGACCAAGGACACGGAGAAGGACAAGCAGAAGGACTGGACCAAGGACACGGAGAAGGACGAGCAGAAGGAAGAGGGCGGCCACAAGGAGAAGCCGAAGGGCGGCATGCACACGGGCGGCGGCGGCCTCGCGAGCAGCACCACGAACGTGACCGGCGCGGCCCTGGTCGCGGGCGGACTGGCCGCGTTCGTTCTCCACCGCCGCAGGAAGTCCGCCGGCGCGGCTGCGTGACGAAGTACGGACGTTAGGGGGTCGTCTTCTGGAAGACGGCCCCCGCGTCCGGCCGTCCACGCCTCCGTACCCCATCCCGGATCCCCCACCCGAGTCCGAAGGAGCCCCTGGTGACGACCCGACCGGATCCCGCTGACGTGGGAGCCTCCCGGCGTATCCCGCGGTGGGTGGTCCCCGCCGTGTTCTGGACGCTGGTTCTTGCCGTGCTTCTCCTCGTCTTCCGTCCGGGGATGTCCGACCAGGACACGGAAGCACCGGCCCGACCCGCGGCTGCCGCCGAGTCCGGTCGCGCTTCGGCCCCCGACCCGTCATCCCGCCCCGGCGCCTCGCGGCCTGCTCCGCCGGGTGCCGTCCCGGCGGCCGGTCAACCGTCGATGCCCAGGTCGGCTCCCGTCCGTCTGAGGATTCCCGGGATCGGAGTGGACGCGCCCTTCATCGACCTGAAGATCGGCCCTTCCGGTGCGCTCGACCCGCCCCCGGCCGACGACACGAACCTGGTGGGCTGGCAGGCGTCCGGTGTCTCCCCCGGTGAAGTGGGGACCGCGATCATCGCGGGCCACCTGGACACCGCCACCGCCCCCGCGGTCTTCGCCCGGCTCGGCGAACTCAAGGCCGGGGACACCTTCGAGGTGAGCCGCGCCGACGGTACCGACGCCGTGTTCCGCGTCGATTCCGTGGAGGAGTTCTCCAAGGACGACTTCCCGGATCAGCGCGTCTACGAGGACACCCCCAGCGCGCTCGTTCGGCTCATCACGTGCGCGGGCCCCTATGACCGCACGGCGAGGGACTACACCGAGAACCTCGTCGTCTTCGCGCACCTGGAGCCCACCGACTGACCCGGCCGTGCACCTGTGAGGATGTGGGCGCCCGCCGTGCCTTCGAGGGCACGTGCGAGCGCCCTGCGGTCGTCCGTCCGCCGGGCGTGGTCCATGCCTTCGCGGCGCAACGTCAGCGCGCCGTCGCCGTCGCCCCGCTCTTCGGCGATGAAGCCCGGTTCGGCCCTGATGAACGCCACCCCGAGGTCGCCCTCCCACCGGCGGCGCCAGTCGAGCCACGCGCGCGGGTGAGCCTCCGCATCGTCCAGCCGGCCCTGGCGCCGCGCGACCAGGGCCAAGCAGACCTCGGCGCATTCCTGCACCCCGCTGACAGGAATGCGTCGCCGCGAAACTCTGCCAGGTCGCCGAGGATGACGGTCGTCTGCAACTCGCCTCAGCTGTCACCGAGTTCGCGGAAAACCGCGTCGGCGCGCGCGGTGTCCGGCTGCCCCCGGTAGAGGGCGAACTCGGCCCGCACACAGAGTGCGGCGGCCGCTCCCCAGCGGTTCCCAGGGTCCGGAACTCGACCGCGGCGCCTACCCGGCCGAGGACGCCTCCCCGAAACCCACCTGGCCGCGATGAAGTACCTCGTATGCGAGAGCGCCGCCGTAATCGAGTCCGTCGCCGGCCCTAAATAGGCGTCTCTATACGGCAGCGCGTCGCCGGATCGCAACCACAAGAAGATTTCAGGCGAATCGCCGATCGGGAAACCGGTCGGCGTTCGTCATTTCTGCGGGGCCTGAACCTGTCCCGTGCACGTGGCGCGCCCGAATGCGCCCATCGCGGTGGCGCGCTGCACGTGCTTATTGCGAATGGCGAGCGTGCAGGACGCCTGCCCGCCCTTGTCGTCGAGGATGATGCTGACGGTCGGGGCCTTGCCGTCGAGGGGCATCTGGACCGATTTGGTCCAGGGGAGTTCGACGCCCTTCTCGACCGTGGCCGTACCCGCCTCATTTCGGGCGAGGTACGAAATCTCCGCCGTTCCCGTCCCCGTGACCTCGTACGTCACCTCGGCCGTCGGCTCGGCGTGCGCCTTCGGCTGCTCGTCGGTGTCGAGGAGGCCGTAGCCGGCGAGTCCCAGGCAGGCGAGCAGGGCCGCGCCGGCGATCAGCCACCCGCGTCGGCCCGGGGAGCCGACCGTGCTCTCCGGCTCGCTCTCCTCCCGCACTGCGGTTTCCACAAGTTCATCGGACGACATGAGGGAGCCGGCTTTCGGTTGGGTGGCAGAGGAACCGGGTGGTTATACACCAGGCCGTCGACCGATTGCGAGCGAGCGGAAGAATCGGGCGAACCGCACCCCCTTTGGCCTGCTGATTGTCCTTTATGTCGCGGGGGTTGACCGGGCCTCGTCAAAGTGGTTAGAAAGCCCGCTGCAATGCCTGTGAGCTCGTGGCTCATGCCATCCGCGCAATCACTCCGTATTGCTCAAGCCGGGGCGGAAAAATCCGCACCGGCTCGTTTGGCGTACCCATTTCGCGTGCTGCGACGCGGGTGCGCCGATGCCGAAAGGTATTGAGGTGAAAGTTCCGTACAGGAGATATCTCTCCTGTCTGGTCGTGTCGGCGGTAGCGGGCACGCTACTGCCGCAGGTCGCCTATGGGGCTCCGCTGTCACCGGCGACGAGCGACGACAAGGGCGCCTTCGACACGATCGCGGGTTGGTTCTCGGACGACGAGAACGAGGACGAGTCGCGCGGGCTCGAGGCGCAGTCGACCGCTGGGGCTCCCGTGAGCCGGGACAAGCTGCCGAAGGGCAAGGCCGCGCCCAAGGCGAAGCGTGTCGCGGAGCTGACCGGGAAGCGGACGGCGAACGCGCGGTACTGGCAGCTGTCCGACGGCCGGGTGCAGGCCGAGGTGTCGGCCGTCCCGACCGGGTACCGGGTGGGGAAGTCCTGGAAGGACATCGACCCGACGGTCGTTCCGTCCGGTGCCAAGGGCTTCGACTTCGCCAACACGACGAATGCTGCGTCCAGTTGGTTCGGCTCGGACGCGGAGCGTTTGCTTCGTTTCCAGGCCGAGGGTCACATGGTGACTCTTGGTCTGAAGGGTGCGGGGAAGCTCGCGCCGGTGGCCGAGGGCGACACGGTCTCGTACAAGGACGCGGTGTCCGGTGCGGATCTGTCGTACCAGGTGGGTCCGGGGCGGGTGAAGGAGAACATCGTCCTGGACGCGAAGCCGTCCGGTCCGGTGTCCTTCACGTTCACCCTGGACGCGGGTGGTCTGACGCCGAGGCAGAACAAGGACGGCTCGATCTCCTTCTTCGGTGAAGGGGCCGATCCGGTCCTCGTCATCCCGGCGGCGTTCATGACGGACGCGAAGAAGGACGCGAAGGCCGCGTACGGTTCCGCCTACAGCTCGGCCGTGCGGCAGAAGCTGACGCGGGTCGGCAAGGGCTGGGAGCTGTCGGTCACGCCGGACGCGAAGTGGCTGGCCGCGCCGGAGCGGCAGTACCCGGTCACCATCGATCCGACGATCTCGATCGCTCCGACGCCGTCGACGGCGCAGGACGTGATGATCTCGTCGGACGGTGCGACGACGAACTACGACGACAACTGGCGTCTGTCGGTCGGCAACACCTCCACGGGTGCCTCGCGTGCGCTGATCCGCTTCCCGGTCAGCAGCATCCCGGCGGGCACCAAGCTGGACTCGGCCGATCTGAAGATGTACTTCGACCAGACGCACACCACGGGTGACACCGAGGTCCAGCTGGAGGCGCACCGCGCCACGCAGGCGTGGACGGAGTCGGGTGCGACCTGGAGCAACGCCAACGCCATCACCGGTGAGCTGTCGGGCACGGCGGTCGTGGTGGACAACGGCGACGCCGGCCGTACCGCCGCCGTCGGCGCCTGGCCCGCCTCCGGGAACACGGCGTACACGCAGTACGCGGTGAACCAGACGTACATGTACAACAAGGATTCGGTCGCGGGTGACACGTACACCTGGCAGCCGAGTCTTCCCGAGGACGGCACGTACCAGGTCGAGACGCACTACGTCCCGGCCTCCGACCGTGCCACCAACGCTCCGTACACCGTCACCTACGACGGCGGGACGAAGGCCTACACCGTCAACCAGCAGGCCGGCACCACCGGCGTCTGGAAGACCCTGGGCTCGCACCCGTTCAAGGCCGGCACGCTCGGCAAGATCGTTCTCGGTGACGGGCCGGCCTCCACGACCACCTCGGTGATCGCCGACGCCGTCCGCTTCACCAAGGGTGGTGTGGTCACCAAGCAGCCCGGTGAGCTCAACACCTGGCACACGTTCCCCGTCACCAAGACCGTGCAGTCCTGGATCGACGGCACGAACGTCAACAACGGTTTCGTGATCAAGGCCGGTGACGAGTCCGCCAACGGACCCAAGGGCGGACCCCGTTACGAGGGCAGTGAGTTCGGGTACGGCGGTGAGACCGCGAACTACCCGCGTCTGGTCCTCACGTTCGGCCGTCAGGGCGTCGACCTTTCCGCCCCGACGACGATCCACGACACCGGCGCGGAGCTGAACTGGTCCGCGTACCAGGACAAGGACCCGGTCGGTACCGGCGACGACATCGTCGAGTACCAGGTCCACCGCTCGGTCAGCCAGACCTTCACCCCGTCGGCCGCCACGCTCGTCGCCCCGGTCACGCCGGGCACGACGTCGTACACGGACACCTCGGCGACGCCGACGAAGGCCGACGACCCCGACCCGTACGGCCGCGCGTACTACTACATGGTCGCGGTCAAGACGAAGGACGGGCAGGTCGTCGCAGCACCGACCCAGCTCGTGCGTCTGCCGAAGGCCGGACGCACGACGAAGGTGTTCGCCGCCTCGCAGGACACCACCCTGTCCTCGACGCAGTCCACCCTCGCGCACGACACCATCGACGACTCCGGCCCGAAGAACTGGCTGTCCGTCGGCAACAACTCCGCCACCTACGGCGACACCCGCGCCCTGCTGAAGTTCCCGGCCCTCGGCATCCCCACCACCGCCCGGGTCCTGGACGCCAACGTGCGCCTGTGGTCCACGCAGACCGCCCAGGACACCACCGGCGCCCTGTACGAACTGCGGCCGCTGACGCGTGACTTCGACGAGGCCGCCGCCACCTGGGTCAAGGCCGACAGCGCCACGAACTGGACGACGCAGGGCGGCGACTTCGGCGCCGTCACGGCCGACACCGGGGCGATGACGAACGACCCGGCCCGTCACGACTGGAACGTCACCTCCCTCGCCCAGTCCTGGGTCACCACCCCTTCCTCCCAGAAGGGCGTCGTCCTGAAGATGGCCGACGAGGCCGCCTCCCAGGAACGCACGCTGTTCCTGTCGTCCGAGGGCACCGAGCCGCGGCTCGCGCCCCGGATCGTGGTCACGTACATCGACTCCACCACGGACTCGACGTACTACGCGCCGCAGACCCCGGCCCGTATGACCCCGAACAGCGACTACACGGTC